>CARYFM010000023.1 GCA_949101405.1 uncultured Candidatus Saccharibacteria bacterium | reverse complement strand
CCTATGCTTCACAAGTGATTAGTGTGAAGGAGGGGAAGGTGAGGAGTGAGGAAAAGACGCAGGAGGTAGCGGAAAACGTAGCTGTTACTGAAGAAATAGATGCTGCGCCAGCGGCAGAGTTTGCGGAGTCGGAGGCTTAGCCAATGCGGCTAGTGGATTACTTTCGGCTAGGCTGGGCGAATATTGTCGCGCACAAGAAGCGAGCCGCAATTGTAGTGGTGATTGTGGGGGTGATGTTTGGCGTGCTGATAGCGGGGAGCTTGCTCATCCAGGGGGTGGAAAATACCGCTCTGGATATGATGACGCGCTCGACTGATGGTAAAGTGTTGGTGCGGAGTGTAGCGCAACAGTATTCTTTTTGTAAGGATGTGGCATGTGATTTGGAAGCAGATAAGGCGGAATTAAGGCAGCGGGTGACAGATTATGGTGGTAAAGTGATAGAGGTGAAGATGCTAGGTCAGGATTACGTATTGGACGCAGATCTAGTGCAAGGTGCAATTGAGACAGAATTGAGCAAGGCACCAGCAGATGCAACGCCAGTGTTGGCGCCGCTATCTACACTTTCTAATTGGCTACAGATTTCTATGCCTGAGCGGGCGGCGGCAGAAGTGAAGGTGCGTACTGCGCAGCAAATTCGTGAACAGGCTGTAGGGCAAGTGATTACGGTTATGGGTGGCAAAAAATATTGGGTAGCGGGGATACTTCCAGGGAGTTTTGGTGGGACATCAACTCTGGCCTTGTCGGGTTTGGGACAGAAGAATCCTTTGGATATACTACTTAGCAATGTGGAATTGGGTGGTAGTGCGGTGCTGATTATAGATGATGGTGATTTAAGAGCGGAGACGGTGATAACTGATGAAATATGGGCAACTTTTGATACAGTGAAACAGGCGGAACGATATATCGCAGAGATTGCGGACGATAATTGTAATGTCTTAGATGTACAGGCAAAGAGGTGCCCACGGATGAAGCAATATGAGGCAGCTACAGTGATAAGCAGTCCAGTGATGACTTATCGTAATTTTGAAGGTGTATGGCTGGTATTTAAGATTTTGGCGATTGCGCTGGCGGTGATTGGTAGCATAGTGTCGCTGTCGACCTACACACGCTTGGTAGGGAAGGATACGAAAGTGATTGCACTGTATCATGCGATGGGTGCAACTAAGCGCCAGGTGGTGGGAGTGTATGCAATGTATCTGTTGGAGTTAAGTTTGCTAGCCAGCTTGTTCAGCTTAGCTTTGGGGGTGGGGTTGGTGTTAATAACAAATTTGCTCAGCGCTACAGGTCTCATGCAAGTGTTTACTCTGGGATTTGGCGTAGCGGAAACGCGAGTCTGGCTGTTTGGTTGGAATAATTGGATTATGGTTTTTGTTGGGCTGCTATTAGTTGTAGCGCCAGTGTGCGTAGTGCTGAATTTATATCAGTTTTCGAGCAAGAAGTTAGCGCAGAAGATTAAATAATCCTCTGGAGCGTGATATACTAAGAGAATGAAACGCTTAGTAATCATTGACGGAAAATCAGTCTTTTATCGGGGGTACTACGCGATGGGTGCATTAAGCACTAGCAATGGTACACCTACTGGTGGGATTTATGGGTTTGCAGCGATTGCGATGGAAATTGTGCGCCAGTTAGAGCCTACCAAAGTCGTGGTGGCGTGGGATTCCAAGAGTTCTACTTCTAAACGGCGTGAAATTTTTCCAGAGTATAAGGCGGGAAGAGTAAAGCCAGGTCCAGATTTTTATGCCCAGATTCCATATTTGAGGGATTTGATTTTGGCGTTGGGTTGGAGTTTTGTGGAGTGTGAGGATTACGAGGCGGATGATATTATCGGCACTTTGGCTCTGCAGGCGGACGAGGCTGGAGACTGGGATACGATCATCGTATCTTCGGATTTAGATATGTTGCAGATCGTAGACGAGAATACGCGCATGTATCGGATTTTGAAAGGTTTTACGAATTTAGAAGAGCTGGATGTTCCTGGGGTAGAGGAGAAATATGGCATTAAAAAAGCTCAATTTTTAGATCTCAAAGCACTAAAAGGTGATACTTCGGATAATATTCCAGGTGTACCGGGAGTGGGTGAAAAAACTGCGGTAAAGCTACTTAAGGATTTTGGCACGTTAGAAGGCGTGTATGAGCATCTGGATGAGGTTCAGGGAGCGACGCAGAACAAACTAGCAGCAGGTAAAGAAAGTGCATTTATGTCATATGAACTCGCGAAGATTATGACTGATGCGCCTGTGAACTTGGAAGAATTACCGGATTTGGAGATAGATCAGGCACGGATTTTGGACGCATTAAACAAGTTGGAATTTAGGTCAATTGCACGTAAGTTTTTTAGTAAATCTAAGAAACCTAAGCCTCAGCCAGAACAAGGGGGTTTGGATATGGGTGATGTGGAAGTCCTGGAGAAGGAAGGGCGTGCTACGGCTAAAAAGATTCCTACGGCGGTAAATTATAGCCAACAGACGTTAGAGATTGTGCAGGAGTTACCAGATGGGATGCTGGTGAGCTGGAATGTGAAAGATTTGATGCATAAAAATGCCGAAGTGACAGAGAAGGTGCTTTCGGGTACGGAGTTTTGGGATTTGGGGCAGGCGGCGTTTTTGCTGAATCCCTTGGAACGCAAAATCGATCAGACCGAAGAAAAGGAAGCGTACGCCCGACAAAAGGACGAATTTAGTCGGCGACCAGAGTTGTATAAAATTTATACAGATTTCGATTTACCCCTGATACCAATTTTGTACAAGATGGAAGATTATGGCATGTTGCTGGATATGCCATATTTTGCTAAGCTCAAACGGGAATTTGAGGTGGAGGTAAGCCATCTGGAGCAAGTGGTGTGGGATTTTGCGGGGAAACAGTTTAATGTAAATTCGCCAGCGCAGTTAGCCGAAGTGCTATTTATACAATTGGGCTTGCCGACGAAGGGAATTAAGAAAACTGCACGTGGCTATTCGACTGGGGTAAAAGAATTAGACAAACTGCAAGGGTACCATCCAATTATTCGGGCGATTAAGGACTATCGTGAAGCGGCGAAGCTTTTGTCGACTTATATTGCACCGTTGCCAGAATTGGCAGATAAGAATAGCCGGATTCATACGACATTTAATCAGAATGTGACGGCAACAGGGCGACTATCTTCGACGAATCCGAATTTGCAGAATATTCCAGTGCGGACAGAGGTGGGTAAGAGAATTCGTGAAGGTTTTGTGGCTTCGGAGGGGAAAGTGTTGGTGAGCGCGGATTATTCGCAGTTCGAATTGCGTCTTGCGGCGGCGCTGGCGGGGGATGAGGCACTGATTAAGGATTTTAATGATAACGTGGATATTCATACCAAGACAGCAGCCGAGGCCTTTGGCGTGCCAATGGCCGAGGTGACTAAGAGCCAGCGCCGCGCAGCTAAGGTGATTAACTTTGGCATACTCTACGGGATGAGCATACGGGGATTGGCGGAGGCCGCCGATATGAAGTTTTATGAGGCGAAAGAGTTTATTGAGAATTACTTTGTGGTACGTAAACGCATAAAAGAGTATCTGGATAATTTATTAAAAGAAGCTCGAGAAAAGGGCTATGTGGAGACGCTGTTTGGGCGGAGGCGGCCGACGCCAGATGTGCTTTCGAGTAATTTCATTGTACGCACTGGTGCAGAGCGGGCGGCGCAGAATATGCCAATTCAGGGAACAGAGGCAGACTTGATGAAGCGTGCTATGATTAAGGTGGATAAGGTTTTGTCGGAGAAGACGCCTACGGCACACATGGTGATGCAAGTGCATGATTCGTTGATTATTGAGTGTGATATAACAGATAAAGATGTTGTAGCTGAGATTTTGCAGTACGAGATGGAAAATGTAGCACCAGAATTGCCAGTAAAATTAGCTGTGGAGGTTACTACTGGTCGAAATTGGGGCGAGTTATAACATCCCTAATACAGTGCTCAGGCAGCGGAGGGGGAAACCATGCCAGCGATTATCGTGATGCGACGGACCAACGTCACTAGCAGTGAAGTAGAAGTAGTACGCATTGGTAGCCGTCGAGTACGAGCGCGACGACCACCAGTAGCCGTAGATGCCAGCGTACCAGAAAGTAGCGCCACTAACACCGGGCAAGTAGACATACCCGCTGCGCACGAAGTGGGATAGGATATTACTAATTTTATTGTTAGGTATGTTCAGGGCAAAACCTATACCACTGGTATAGGTTTTGCTAAAGACCAACATGGGTAGAGATTTCTCAAACCTATACTAGTAGTATAGGTTTAGTACTTTCCGTGCGCAGCGGGCTTATCTATCCTAACAATTCTACTGGTACTTTGAAGCTTGCTGGCGCTAATGGTGCTTGGTGGTCATCACGAGGATCCTCTGCTAGCGCTAACGGCGCTGTCATATCTAGTGCCTATTATCTTGAGTTCACCAACTCTGCGGTATGGTCGTCAGGCGGTCCATGGGAGCGTCACTATGGTCGCCCCCTCCGCTGCCTGAGTACTGTATTAGGGATGTGAGGGGATGCGTGTAGCAAAGGATTAGAAGAGAATTCTCGTTACCGAATTGACGCCCAGGTTATACGACTATAGGAGCATGGCGGTGAGGTATGTTATAATTACAGTATTATGCCAGAGTTACCAGAGGTAGAAACCGTACGACGGGGTTTGAGACCGTTTATTTTGAATAAAAAAATTATACAGGTAAAGCCAGAGCCAGGGAAATGCTTTCAGGGTGATACAACAGGGGTAGATGAAGGAACGGTGGTTGATATACGACGCAAAGGTAAAGCCTTATTGATTGATCTTGATAATGGTAATACCTTGATGATTCACCTGCGTATGACGGGGCAGTTGATTTGGCGGGGGCAGAATGCAAAAGTTGGTCAGGTTGATGATAGTGAGCAATTTGCTGCAGGGCATCCGAGTAAGAATTTTACAGACAATTTGCCGAATTCGCAAACTCGAGCAACTTTTGTGTTTGCAGAGGGTAAATTGTTTTTTAACGATCAGCGTAAATTTGGATTTGTAAAGGTTATTCCGACTTGTGAGGTGGAGATGGATAAGTTTATTTCTGAGCTAGCGAAGGAACCTTGGGAAATGTCACCAGATGAGCTGTACAAAAAATGTCAACGTCATGGG
>CARYFM010000022.1 GCA_949101405.1 uncultured Candidatus Saccharibacteria bacterium | reverse complement strand
TCTCCATTGGCAACCCCAACTGGCACCCTCCCAGCACCCCATGTTACCCATGTACCACCGTAAATTTCTGCAACCTTTGCTGCAGTGTCCAGAGTTGTAGACATGATAACCTGACCAACATGCGTAGGCATAAGGGGTTGATTCTTAGCATAAATTGCCGTCTTGGCTGACAAGTTATTCGCGGTGACGTCATCAGTCAATTCCGCTGCTGTACCATAGATTTTGCCAGCTACTTCTAGCTGTCCGTTATTTCCCTTTAGCAAAGACTTCTCTGGTCGTTTGCCGACAGACACGCGCCCATCATCACCAATAAAGAACTTTGGAATCCCCATTGATAGCACAAGACTAACTGTGGTAGTTGTGAACTCATCTGTTGCGCTGACCTCAATATCCCACTGTGAGCTGTTATCAAACGTCTTTACTAAGTTACTGGTCTCCCAAGCACCTTCTTTTATTACGACGGGTCGCACCTCCCAACTACTCCACTCACTGCTAGAAGATTTCTTATAGCGGTATTTGACCACAAGGGAGTTTTTCGCAGCACCATCAATAACAACAGGTGCGTAAGTGCCTTTGATAGCGAGCGTAGAACTTGCCTCAAAGCCATTCTCGCGGGTAATATTGGCGGCAATCGTAGGCTCACTCCACGGATATACCATCACATCTTTAGCTACCTGCGTAGCGGATTGAAGCGCGTCGACCGCTAAAACAGCAAGCACTAGCGTCGAAGTTTGAGTTGGCGCCGACAAGGTTTTACTCACATCCTCCGTATCCGAATAATCCATGAAGTAATTCTGACCACTAAATGCGATGTTGTAGCCAGACATAGCAGTATTTTGATTGCCAGTGGCTTTTTCTTCTATGGGAATCGTAACGATTGGTATAGATTGGCGTTCGATAAATACTTGATCACTACCAGTAAGCGCAGTAACTTTAACATTATCGTCTCGAAACGCGAAATCTTTGAAGTTTGGTGCAGCATGTGTGCTCAATGTGCTGAAAGTCAAAGATTTAGTGGACGAATCGCCAGCCGAAGTCGTTAATTTAGCTTGCACTATAATGCTTTTACTGGAAGGTAAATTGGGGATTGTAAATGACCCAGAGGTTGCGCTGGCAGTACCTGCGTCAATCCAGTTACTGTAGCTACTTCCGTTATCAATCGAGTACCGGTATTTTAGGGTGCGTGTTAATGCTCCGCCATCAGACTGTCTCGACCAACCAATTGTCGCTTTGACCGTATTGTATGTACTATATACCTGCGAGCTTAGTCTTAATGTTGATAGTGGTGGACACGGGGTTGTGAATGTCGGCCCTTGAAATCGAGAATCTAATGCACCATTGGACGCGTAAACGCCTGTATGGTAAGTCTTATTACCGATTATCGTAAAACTGTCGCCAAACATGGTCGAACTATTCGTCACGGTAGTCGTTGCGCCGTTTGCAAGACCAGAATTCTGCCGTGCTGGCACGCCAGCAGTATAGGCTTTTTCTAAGATTTTGAGTTCAAGGTTTTTATTGGTATTTGGTGTACCAAATGAAGCTACGCCTACTTTGGCAGTTACGGAGTTATAAGTTTTGCTTATCACATTGACGTATCCGCCTGATGGTGCGACGTACCCAGCTGGAACACTAAACCCAGTCGAACCAGACCCGTTGAGATTTGTTGAGGCTGCGCCGCTAGTGGCCCAAGAGATTGTAATGTTGCGAGCTGAACCGCTGAAGGTCTTGCTAGCCGTTAGAATTGGACCTTGCCAAACATTTTGCTGTCCGCCAGCGACTGTTACAGCACCAGAACCTGATGTGGTTGTTCCATCAATAGTGATAGATCGGCTAACATTACTATCGTAGGTCGATCCACTATAGTTATTGGTACGCCGCATGTAGAGCTTGGCGGTAACGGTAACGTTTCCACCACTTTTGCTCGTAATGATCTCTAAACCACCCTGAATATACGAGTTGGCGGTATTTGCAATTGCATAATCAACTGACATATTTCTCCTTATTCTTAATCCGTTGGAACGAAAGCCCAGCCGTCTCTTTGAGGTACGATTTTAATTGGCGGCATACTAATCTCCCTAGTAGCATTAATTTCCGGGGTTACAAGACCGCCGTTTGTGAGTGAACTAATAATGTTGCTGCCATCTTTCGTATAGAGCCCCTGCGAAGTAAGTTGGCTACTAGTATCATCGGTAGTCGTAGAGCTGACCTTAACGCCCTGAATGTCGACTTGCGTCTGGGTATTAGCCAGCTCACCATTCGCCTGAGTCCACTGCGAACGATAATCACCAACTGCCAGCATCATATCAGTCACGCTAAGCTCAGATTCATCACTGCCAAACACAGTGATGACAAGTACGGAGCTTTTTGGCAAAATCTTCTCTATTGTGTACTCGTTGTAAATCGGGGCTTCGCCGTTGGGAACTTCAATCTTCCAATCGCTATAACCATCCGTGATGATGATTGAACCCTCGCCAGCAGCAGTTTTGCGAATCCGGCACGAGAACGTATAATAGGTTTTGTTATCTTCAGCAATATCTGCCGAGTCAGCCTTAACACTCACAGTTTGAGCTATCGATTTATTTTTAAGTCGAATAACCTGTCCTGACAATGAACCAAAACTTGCCGCTTCGGCGGACGGTAAGACCTCAATTTTGCCGTCGTCAGATAATGTCCAAAACGTATATGACCCGTCCGCGTCCTTAAAGTAAAAGGCGGAGTTTCTAATGAGATTGTTGCCTCCCGAGCTTTGCACGGAGGTGATGACTGAGGAGATGTTTTGGTTGATCTGAGTAAAATTATTATTTACTTTGCCCTCAAAGATCTGTTGCTCTTCAACAATAGAGTCAATCCTTTGGTTTTGCTTATCAACTTTAATTTCGGTGTTGTAGAGCGTCTTAGTGATTCCGCCAGCTAAAGCATAGTTAGTTTGAGTTTCGTCTGGCGCAATCGCTTTAATAACCTCCTTAATACCGCCTCCACTAAAAACTAATTTTATTTCCGTAATTACGGATTCCCAATCATTTTCTCCATCTGTAACTAGGATACGATCCCCAAATTCGTACCATCCGTGCCCTTCGGTGGTTGCATCGATAGGAGTAAAGGCAAAATTTTTAACGGTATCTAGAATCGCTGGAGCGAGGCGTTCGCGGGCGTCATCCAATATCTCATTGTTGGCAAGCTTCAGTTCCGTGAGCCCGTTGCTCGCTATACTTTCATCATCCGACAAGACAATATTGTCTTCTTGCGGCGTGCGCGCGAGAACGACGGAATTTATTGGTCCATAAAGCGGCAATCTTTTGATGTCCAATAAATTATCATAGGAGAGGACGTCAATAGCTTCAGCAAGTGGAGGCTTAATAAACTCCAACCTATCATTGTGCATACGACAAGTTGTACCTGTTGCTCCAGCAATCTCTGCTAGAATGTTGCGGTAGTTGGTTTCAGAAATCTTTTCGTATAAATCCTCCTCAATAAGGTAGTCATAATTTGCCAGAGTTGACATATCGGTTCCCAATTCAACACCAATTCGTTTTGCTACCTGTTCAGCTAATGATCCGACAGTGCACTTCCACTCAATGTCGCTAACTGCATATGGTAAGTCGGCTGCCGCACCTATCATGTCGTAACCTCTACAGGTTGTTGTGCCAGTTTTTAGGTCAACTTCTTGTTCGTTAATTCTAAAAATACCATAGCCTATCTCGTTCCACTCGCTCGGATTGGTGCTTATTTGCGCCTGTAAGGTGGGTCTAATGTCGGAGTCAACTAAGTTTACGTCTGTGCCGATTAACCGTATCACAATTGCTTTGGCGGCAGTAGAGAATAAGCTGCCAATTGTCTCAATTTCCACTGATACTAACGAATCGCTTGCCCGAAATACTCGATGATCACCATTCACCTCAGTTAGATACATGCCAATCATCTTAACGGGCTGGCGCATAGCTGTCTTGAATCGTTCACTAGCGTTAATCATCTAGCTTCTCCTCGATATTGGGATCAGGCTAACAGAAAAGCCTTTGAATAAGCCTCGTCTTTTATCGAGCAGCTCCAAGCTATAATCATTACGATAATATTGCGCCGTAATCTCTTGCCCAGTTCCGAGATGATAGTAGGTGACATCGAAAAATGGCTGCGCAAGCTGATTATATATCTGTGTAATTTCTGCTTGAGTCAATCCGTCTATAAACTCCAGCTCAATTTTAGGATACTCGCCCAAATAGGACGCACGTACGTCGCCATTCATATTACGCTCGGCATCTTTCCATAGCAGGTTAGAACCAATTCGGTACGCTTTTAATCCAATAACTTTTTGCCCGTTGATTTTTAATAAGTCGCCGTCAATTTTCATCTCAGAGTTTTCCCTGCGCTTTCAGTCGCTCAACTTTCTCATGAATATATGAGTTGCCACCAAGCTCTGGACTAGTATATCTACCGTACACTTCGTAAAAGCGCTCCAATTCTATTTCATCAATAGCTTGCCCTTGTTCAACGTCTGCCAGAAAACGCACTAGGAAGTTTTTGCACGAACCAAGCTCATTCGCCTTGACCGCGTCTTTTAAGTTGCTTATTTCTGAAGTCATCGGCGTCATTTCTGAAGAGATCGCAGTTTTAACGATTTCACTGATTTCATTGTGTCGATTTCGTTTGAAGATTTTATGAACCTTAATGCCGAGACCTACGATTACGCTTAAAACGCCTATGGCGCCAGCTACCCAGACAATAATCTCCCAGACCTGTCCTAACGTGACTTTATCCATGCACTATTTCCTATGTTCAATAATGTCACCAGCATACAATCCCACGCCAGTTGACGAATGCCAGCCATCATACACAGATTGACCGGGTTTGATCTTAGCAGAGAACCATGTGCGAGCATAAGCGTCCATAGCCTCACCATAAACTGCCTTACCCTCACAGCGAGCCATAATCTTTCCCATAGTATCACCAGAAACTACTTTGAGCTTTGAGCAGTCAGTAGCAGTATTTGTAGGCATACTATCAGGCGTTGTAGGAGCTTGTACGGCTGTTTCTGGCTCATAATTACCTGGCACGACCCATACCCAACCGTCAATGTTCATGTTGTGCGTAGCAACGGTAAGCGGAGTATAGTTCGCATCCTCAACCATAGCTGTATTTGCTCCAGTGGAATACAAATAGAGTGCCGTATGACCATAGGTAGTATTAAACCCTCCTGATCCAATCGCACCCTTTACTGGCTGATCGATATACTTAAACCCATAGTTCTTCACGAGCCAAGCAGCGACATCTTTACCGTTGACTGGCCCGTAGTCGAGATGAGCTGTTGAGTAAACGCTCTTGCCAGTTGCGAGATAGGCTGTGTAGCGTGAGCATTGATACGGTGAGGTACCCGGGGCGAGCCTACGTGAGAGAATGTCGTCAATCGTGACATAGAATCCTTGTCCAGTAGCTTCCTCGTCATTCTCGGCAATAGTCTGTTCATCGGTCGGAGCATCTTGGTTCATTAAGCGAGCGAGCGCCGCTTTGGAGTCTTCAATAAAATCCAGCGTAGATTGATCAATTTTGGCGTTCTTCCCATCAAGTGTAATGCTTCCATCTTCTGACGGCGTGCCAATAGCTAAAAATACGCCACATACGCCTACGAATGCTAGAAAAATAAGGAAGGCAATATTATTACCGAGATTTTTCTTTAACTTATTTATCATCGTTTTTCTCCTTGTCTGCACTATTCTTTTGTCCAGTAACACCCAAGAAGTAGATGTTGATACCACCGGAGAACAATAAGGCAGTTTGAGTCAGTTGTTTAGCAACGCTCTCGAAGCCCCAAGTACTGCCAAGTCCTTGGATAATGAATGCAGCAAACGATAAAATACCGACTGCCATTGATAGTTGACGAGTGGTTTTCTTTTTGAAGGTCATAAATGAAACTCCTTTCGTAAAATAAAAACGACCAGTAAAAACTGGTCGCAATAAAAATACGGCTAGATTAAACTGCCGTCATTGATATGTCCTAATTATAGCATAAACGCATAAAAGAAAAAGGTAGGTTATCTGGTGTTCAGAGGGTTACTAAACTGAACTGATAACCATAAATACATTATATCATAATCAATAGTACATGGGTAACATGGGGTGCTGG
>CARYFM010000021.1 GCA_949101405.1 uncultured Candidatus Saccharibacteria bacterium | reverse complement strand
CTACGACCAATATCGCGGCTACCCCCTCCGCTGCCTGAGTACTGTATTAGGGATGTGAAGGAGAAGGATAAAAACCAATTACTCAATAAAAACCAAACTATCCTCGCGCAATATGATATAATGAGAATGCTAGGGGCGTAGTACAACGGTTAGTATAGCGGTCTCCAAAACCGGTGATATGGGTTCGATTCCTGTCGCCCCTGCCAGCACATATTATAACATAATTTTAGAAGTATTACAAGTATGATTTGGCTTCCCATCGTTGGTAATTATGCAGATATTGATGTTTATGCCTCAATTCTGGCCTACGAAAACCTACTCAACCAACGCGGCAAACCGGCCCAAAATTATATTCCCGTTGCGCCAAATTATAGCGTTCCTCCAGATTTACGAATACCAGAGCTCGAGCACAAAACTTTTGATTTTAATCCTACCGCCGACCAAGTTATTATTCTTGATATTTCCAAGCCTGAACTGATTTATAAATTTGCAAACGATGAGCAAATCCTTGAAGTCATCGACCACCACCCTGGTTACGAAGAATATTGGCAAGAGCATATTGGCAAAAGAGCCATTATCGAGCCAATCGGCGCCGTAGCAACTTCCATCTTTGAATGGTGGGGTGAATGTTGGGATTATAGCAAAATATCTCCCGAAATCGCCAAACTTTTGCTTAGCGCCATCTTGGACAATACCCTCAATTTTAATGCCGATATCACTACCGTGCGCGACCACGAGGCTGCGGTAAAACTTGCCGAAATGCTCCATACTACAGTTGCAGATTTTGCTAACTGGTATTTTTTAGCTGTCGGCAAAACTATTACACAGAATCTCAAAAGTTCAATTACCAAAGATATCAAACAGATTAAAATTTCGGCAACAAGCTCCGAAATCACCTTTGCTCAGCTCACGCTATGGGACGCAAAAGGCCTATCAAGTAAAATTTCCGAAATTCGCCAAATTATGAACACAATCAGTTCCAACTATCTCATTAGTGTTATTAGTATTTCCGAAAAACAAAATTATATTCTCACCAGCTCATCAGAACTTAGCGAATATTTCGCTCAACTTCTCCACCTAAAACATCAAGCCAATTGGCTAGTTTCTAACCAACTCTATTTACGCAAAGAAATCATCGCTAAACTACTATCAGACTAAGTTTTTAATCACCGCTTCGACTTGCGCCAACCCGCATTCACTGCTTCTTGTTCGGTGCAAAACCAACGCTCGCCCTTACTCGTATCAATCACAGTTTTGTCGTAAAACTGTTGGCCAGGCATGTGATAAATCTTCTCTCCACTGCTGCTAATATTACCCTTGATTTTGCAATGCTGCGTTGACGTTGCAGGAGCCGTCACAACTGGAGCCGTATTTTGTGGTTTTGATGTATTAGCTGGCTCATTTTCTGGTGTCTGCGGTTTGGTAGCTACCGGCTCGGACTTCGTACAAACCCCATCCGCCCACAAGCCACGCTTACCATTCTCGGCCTCAGTCTGTGCTGCCCGATACCGCGCCTGCTTTTGATAGGGAACATTGTAAGTATACTCATAACCATAACCATTTTGGATAATCGTCAAACTCACATCTTCACCGTCCAGATAAATATATCTCAGTAAACGGTCATATTTATCCCGGTCGCTCTGCGAAATATCCGGCTCCAGCCTCACTGCCTTACCCTCCAGCAAACTCCTCAAAAATTGCGATGCCTCCTCACCAAAACATTCCACATCCTTGCGCGGGTCTACCGTTTCGGGAGTATTTACGCCAATCAACCTTACTGAGGTCGTTTTGCCATGATAATCAACCTTTATCGTATCGCCATCCACCACTGCAACCACTTGATAAGTCTCCGGTACTTCAGCTTCCACCGGTGCCGCAACATCGGTCTTTACCTCGCTGTTATTCGTCTGCAAGCCAGCACCTATAAGCCCCACCAGCAAAAACGCGCCCACTCCCAAACCTATCCAGCCTGCATACTTCTTCATAATTATCATTATATCGCACATGCTTATTCTAAAACAAAACTCCCCGCCAATATCTGGCAGGGAAGCTTCGCAAAACTACAAAAAACCGGTCTTTACACGTGTCAAACGGTTTTGGCGTCCAGCGCCAAAACATCCCAAATATCATCCAGGCAATAAACCTTACCGGGGGATTTGGTCGCCATAACTTTGGCAGTCCGCAACACATCGTGCGCCAGTTCATCAAAACCTTCCACCCGACAGGAAATCTTCTGAGAGCTGAGAGCATCATTACCCCAGAGCTCCCATTCACAAATCAGTGAATCTTTACGATAAGGAGTGGATGAGGAAATCCGCACGGCGTTGCCAGTATTCGCAAGAATTTTCTGCGTCAAGACCTTACCGGTCTCACTCGGTAATCTCTTACCTTCGTAAAATCTCTCCTGCAACACTAAATCGCCATACCAATGCGCAAATCCTATCGCCTCATCAATAAATTTCTTCACCTTAAAGCGAAAATTGCCACCCCGAAACACCGGAATTCGCTTTGCAGCGTTATTCAAGCATACCAACTGCTGCTCCGATAAGCCTGATGTTCCACTAATTAGTGGAACATGCGTACGCATGGCAAAGCGCAAAATCGCATCAAACTGCTCTGTGTGCGAAAAGTCGACTATCACGTCAAAGTCACGCCGGTACTTGGCAAAAAAGTCCCCCTTCACCTCGTCATAGGTATACCACTGCACACGTTCACTGGTACGCAAGTCAAAGTCCATCGCGCCGGTCAGTTCGCGTGTCACGCCAGCCACAATCTGTACATCATCCATCTGTCTTGCTGCTACTTGCGCTTCAAGCCCAGTCCTGCCCCGCAAACCGCTCCAAAGAATCCTTACATTTTCCATACTACCCCTCCCTCGTGATCAAATAATTAAATTCTTCATCTTTCGGTGGATGATTCTTTAACCGCTGCACTTGCGCACTTATTGCCTGAAAATCGGCAATATTCTCGCACTGTTCCGGCGACACCGTAGTTCTGACATAAATGCCTACCACAGTTTTTGCACCCAAATCCCTTAATGCTTCTACCACCTGAAGTCGCTCCTTCGGATAACCAGAGGACATCCCATGCATCACCGTCAAAACACTACGCCCTGCACTTAGTGGCTGCTTTGCTGCGCGCAAACCCATATTTCCACCTTTGCCACCATAACCAGTCGCCAAGTTCGGAATCTGCTCGACGCACTGCATAAAAACCTCGTCTTTTAAATCACAATCGGCACCAATTAATACAATGCCGACCGGCTGAGCCATCCTCGTAATAATTTTCTCAAAGATTCGCTCAGGTGTGCTTACCTGACCTATTCGCCATCTTTCATCCATAGTTACCCCTCCTTATATTTTTTGAAATTTAGCAATTTTCAAGTACTTCATCTACCATGATATCACAGATTTGTAATTTTGTCAATAGATAGTGCTTATTTTCGAGCAAATTTACAACAAATCCCGCCAAAAATGCTAAAATAAACAAAAGGAGTTAATATCGAAATAGAATTACCCACCCAAAATCAGCCCAATTCGTGGCTACACAAACACCGCCAGATGATAATTTTTAGTTTTATTATCGTCCTGGTTGTAGGGATTTTTACTGGGATTATCGTTGCTCATGACATTGCCGAAAATCGCCGGCTTGACGTTACTTCAGTCACACTCAAATCTGAAGATTACCTCACAGTACCTTTTGGTGCCGAAATTAAGGTTTCCGATTTTATTGAGCATCTTAACGGCAGTATGATTGATGATTTCAAAATTTCTACTGACACTCTAGGTACTCAGGACATCACATTTGAGTATATCAACATTAAAAACCGCCGGCGCGAGAAGCACTTTACTATCACTGTCGCCGACGTCACCCCTCCACAAATCTACGGTAAGACCGCCTACACCGTGAGTCTAGGCTACGATGGCGATTTAACCAACCTTATGCTTAGTGGTGACGACCTTGACGATCACCCCATGCGCGAAATCATCGGCGAATACGATACTAACAAAGTCGGAAATTATCCCCTAGAATATCGCATTACCGATGCTAGCGGCAATAGCACTAGTCATCTGTTCACGCTTTCCGTAGTTGCCCCACAACCAAACACTGGCAATCCCACCACTCCGAGCCAACCTGCAGGTCAGACACCAATCGCCAAAATCATCCAAGAACATAAAACTCCGCAAACCAAAATCGGCATCGACGTCTCTAGCTGGCAAGGGAACATCGACTGGAATGCTGTTAAGGCCAGTGGTGTAGAATTTGCTATTCTGCGTATCGGCTATGGCTACGACAATCAATGTATTATGGATCAAACTTTCCAAGCCAACCTCGCTGGAGCCACCGCCGCCAAGCTGCCTATCGGTGTATATTTTTATTCGTACGCTGACAGTACCGATGAAGCCGAAACACAAGCTCACTGGATACATGAACAAATCAAGGATTATAACCTAGAGCTTGGTATCGCATTCGACTGGGAAGACTGGACAGATTTCAACCAATATGGCGTTAGTTTTCGTACACTTAATCAAATCGCACAAAAATTTCTTGACACAGCAAAAGACCACGGGCATCGCGCTACACTCTACGGCAGCAAATATTATCTTGACCAATTTTGGCAACCTCAAGCCCCAGTCTGGCTAGCCCAGTACTACGACCACCCTACATATACTGGAGAATATTGGCTTTGGCAAATGAGCGATAACGGACAAGTCAACGGCATTACTGAGCCCGTCGATATTAATATCATGTATCTCGACCAAGCCGCTAAATAGCCGTGCTATAATAAAACAATGAAAACTGCATCCAAGTCGATTCTGAGCAACTGGAGGAAAACTTTTCCAGCCCCATGGCCAGCAGTCTGGATTTGGACTATCCTGGCTATTTTTGTCCTAGGTATAATAACTCCCTACAGCTCTACGCTCACCTTTATCAAGATTAGTGGTATTTTTCTCTGCTTCGTTTATGTTCTTCACCTTTTTCCCAAAGACCGTCTACTACAATTTGCCCTACTAATCACTTTTATATCCGACATTATCCTAGCTATCAATAACACTGCTGAATTAGGCGTTTTGGCTTTTCTCATCGCACAAATCCTCCATACGATGCGCCTAGAAGGCAAAAGTTATCTCACACAAATTATTAGTTTCACTGCACTTGCCATGGTAGCCATGATTATTAACCTCATCTGGTCTATTATTCCCATGCTCTATCTCATTTGTGGATTTTATATTGTTGCGATTATCACTAATGTATACATTAGTTGGCGCTGGTGGCGCCAAGATCCCCAAAACCCAAGAGCATTTTGCGCCTGGCTTGGTTTTACCCTCTTTTTGTGCTGTGATGCCTGTACTGGGGTATCTTACCTCTCTCTCAACCATCTCTTTCCCGCTTTTTGCTATGCTCCGGCGAATTTTCTAGCCTGGTTCTTCTATTATCCATCTCAAGTTCTGGTTGCTAATAGCTCCAAAACTCATGCATCGTTACCCTAATCTTTGTCCAACCACAAAATTATTCCCCAGTTTACAAAAAGTATGATAAAATGTTCCTTAAAGGAAGGTAATTGTGCTACAATGGAGGTAGAATATGGAAGGTAAAAAATCACACACGTCACCCAGCAACGGCCAACGCGCAATCCTAGTTTTTGGCGCGCCGTGCAGCGGCAAAACAACTTTTGGCAAGCAGTTTGCCGAACAATTTAATGCAACATTTTATGATCTCGACGCCTTGAAGCAAGAGCATAATCTCTCACGGCAGTTCATCCTACTCTTGGTAGAGCAGATTGCTAGGACTGGTGCTACACTTGTTTTTGAAGGTGGCAATGATACTGAAAAAGACCGTCGCGAACTAGCTGAAATCTTGCGCTCTGCTGGATACTCACCAACGTTGATTTGGATTCAGACTGATGTCAGCACCATCCGTGCTCGTCTCAAGACTCGTCTCAAGAGTGTCGAAAAAGCTAAAACTGTGTATGATGCCCGCATCAAAGCCCTTGAGGGTCCATCTGATGCTGAGATGCCAATTGTGTTATCTGGCAAGCATACTTATCACACTCAGCTTAAGCAAGTCTTGACTCAACTCCAGGAGCGATGATTCTATCCGACACCGAATTTGGCGAGGTTGTCGTCCGCAAAAATCCATTATCTAGATCCGTGCGTTTTTCCGTAACGCCATCTGGACGTTTGCAGATGTCCGTGCCTCAGCATACCAGTGATTTTTTGGTGAAACGTTTCCTCAATGGCAACCGTGCCCTTATTCGTGAAAAAATCCCGCTCAGTGACCCCAAAACCCAGCGCGCTCGCGATGCCAAAAAGAAAATCCTCATGAAAAAAGCCAAAGACTACCTACCGTATCGTCTAGAGTATTTTGCCAAACTCCATGGTTATCATTACGATCGCTGCCGTCTCAGCCATGCCGCCACGCGTTGGGGCAGTTGTTCGTCTTCGGGAACAATTTCACTAAATATTGGCCTCATGCAAGTTCCCGAAGTCCTACGTGACTATGTTATCTTGCATGAACTAGCGCACCTCAACCATATGGACCATTCTGCCGCTTTTTGGGCGGAAGTAGGAGCGCACGATCCACATTACAAAGACCACCGACGCAAACTCAAGGCTTTCTCACCAGGAGTATAAAATGCAAAAAGGCCCGCCGATAAATCGCCAGCAGGCCAAATTTGATAAAACTTTGCGAGCGCAGCTGCCCGAAGCTTCGGGCAGCTGCTCATGAGCAGCCATTACTCCTCTTCATCTTCAAAATCGTCATCAAAATCAAAATCTTCGTCAAAAGTATGACGATTCTGTAAGCACACAACATAACCGGCTATAAAACCTATAGCCGCCATCAGAATAGCACTTAAAATGTGTTTCAGCTTCAACTCGCTCACCCCCTTCTTCAGAGATATTGATACTTATTTTTTCTTGTGAAACATGTGCCAAATCTTCTGGCACACAAAACTCACTCCAACCCGTATGGCCAATGCCGCTACAATTACTACTATAAACGTTAGCACTGCCAAACCAGCAGAAATTACCAATGCAACAAAAGCGACCCAGAGTAATGCGCATTCCAACTTTTGAATAAAAGTTGGTTCGCAAACGTTCAATATTTCACAAACTTCTTCTGCATTCTGCATCTTTCTCACCCCCCTCGTTTTTCATGCCAACAGCTCAAGATCAGATAAACTGCTAGCGACACACCGACCATCAGAAATATACTCATGAAGTAAACCACATAAACGGCCAGCACCTTCAGAGCCCACTCACCAACTGTTTCCCAGGACATATCCATATCTCATCTCCTTTCAAAAGTCCTTAGGATAAAATTACAAAAATTTTAAGACCTATCTTCCCATTATAGCACACATTTCACAAAAAGTCAATACAGAAATAGATTCATAAACATCCACCCTATATAAGCAACGCACTCACCGAAAATCCCTGATAAAACCCTTGTTTTTCTGAGAAAAGTATGCTACACTAAAACAGTATAGTCTAATTAAACGGACATACGGCAGCTAGACGATAGGGCAGGCCCAGCGTCATATCCGCCTGTTAGTCAGGTCGATTTGTACAAAAGGAACCGCTCATTAGTCTAGATTTCGTGTGTCTATAAGGGAAAGGAACAGGATGCAAGTCATCATCGGCACCAAGATTGGTATGACCCAGATCATCGGCGACGACGGTATCGTGACTCCAGTCACGGTTTTGCAAGCCGACCCCTCCACAGTGACTCAGATTAAGACTGTCGAAACCGACGGTTATAACGCTGTGCAACTGGGGTACGGTCAGGGTAAGAATCTGAGCAAGTCGGTTTCTGGCCACGTCAAAGCGGCCGGAGTCACTCCAAAGGTTCTGCGTGAGTTTCGTGTTGAGGAAACTCCAGAACTCAAAGTCGGCGACAAGATCAGCGTCGAAAACTTTAAAATTGGAGATAAGGTCCAGGTTACTGGAATCTCCAAAGGTAAAGGCTACGCTGGTACTGTTAAACGCTGGAACTTTAACGAATCGCGCAATACGCACGGTTTTAAGGGCAACATTCGCCGCGTTGGTTCAATCGGCTCAATGTACCCACAAAAAGTTTTTAAAGGCAAAAAGATGCCAGGCCGTATGGGCCACGATCAGGTAACTGTCAAGAATTTGGTAG
>CARYFM010000020.1 GCA_949101405.1 uncultured Candidatus Saccharibacteria bacterium | reverse complement strand
AACCATAAATACATTATATCATAATCAATAGTACATGGGTAACATGGGGTGCTGGAAGAGTGCCGGTAGGGTATAGCGCTTCAGAGGCTGAATTTGATGCCGTAAATAAGACTGGCGGTGATAAGGCGGTAACATTGACCGTCGAACAAATTCCATCACATAGTCACGGAACATGGGCTTCATACTCGAATACATCTAGTAATAATAAGATAAACCTTGGTAGCACCTATTGGCTAGGGACATCAGATAATACTGCTGCCACTGGTGGAGGAAAATCGCATAGTAACGTTCAGCCATACAAAGTTCTTTATATGTGGCAAAGAACGGTCTAAACGGTACGTTTCCACATATAGAGAACCTGGTACGGTGGCAAGTTATTATGTGCGCGCCCATCTCCTGTTGCTGTTGTTTCATTATTATAGGAAGTTGTGTCGTTTTGATTTCTAGTTAGGATTGAAAACCACTGATCTCCGCCGCGTTGTCCGCGGGGAGTCGCTACGTGTCCACTTAGGTGTTTATGTGGCGGTATTTGCGCCGTAGTCAATGTTACCGCCTAAACATCCATAGCTTCAATAAAAACATTTTCTTTGAGCCATTTATAAGCGTCTTTAATTGAAAAATCACCATTAAGAAGAGGCAAAATGTACTCAGTCTCTAAAAGATGCAAAGAAGCAGATTCTGCGGTGGGCGCAAGAGAATTGAGCTTATCGGAGAGTTCTATGCGCTCTTGCTCATTTTCCTCTGTTGGATTAGATATCAGCTCATCTAGTCGCTCAACGAGCTTGTCGCGGTCTACCAACTTAGACGAATCTTCCTTTTCGGCTTGCCTTAGAGATCCAGTGGCGTATGAAAACACAGCCAAAGTCGCCTCTTTGGTTGTAAAGTCTAATTTTGCCTTTACGATGCGATGGTATGTGGTTGTAGCACCTTTTTCGTTAGTAATAGACTGCTGTAATGCCATTTCGTTTCTCCTTGAAAAAATGACTAGCCAAAATAGCTAGCCATCATTGATATTAAGTAAATTATACCATAATCTACCTACTGTTTGCCGTCAAATTTTAGAGCCAACCATACTAGGATGCCAAGCATAACGAAAGCTCCAACTAGCATTCCAGTAATAAAAGACGATGCGTCCATTTTTTCTCCTTAGATTAAAATTCAACTTCTTGTTTTTTTGGTTCTCCAAGATAATCAGTAATGATACTAATTGCATGGTCGTAACCAATCGCAAACTCAGCACAATATCCAGCTTGCCTCAGTTTATATAGAACATCTGCCTGCTCTTTGAGGTGCTTATCGGCATAAACCTTACCATCTAGACTGATTTTATTTGGATCATCCAATTTTCTTTGAGCATAGATGTTTTCACCATCCTTTTTAAGCTCCAAATATAGACCAGCAAAGACATATACTCGCCAGTAGCTGTCTGATTTTACCTTATTAGGCTTGTATTTCCCAAGAGTCATTCTAACTCGTGGTTTGATGTAAATATCTTTTGGTATAGCAATGGTCAAATCTGGCCATGACTTACGCCCTCCATTAAGCCTTTTCTGTTTTACAGCTTGACCCTTGGTTAGTTTAGCTCCAGAGCCATAATCCGAATGGAATAATACATCTGGGTAATTTTGGACTAGATAATTAGCGACTTTCTCCTGTAGAATTTCTTCTGGTTTAGCCATCGTTTTCCTCCTTCAATTTCCACTCTTCATCTAAGGCAATAACAACCTCATCAAGCGTATATTTGCCAGTAAGAGGGCCTTCAATAAACTTAACTCGCCCTTTGCCATCCTCAAATATCATCCACTCTGCTTGATAGTATGTCGTGAACCCGCGTAGTCGTGTCCTTGCCGTAAATTTACGCATTTTTCTCCTCCAGCTTCGGTCTATCATTTTTGTAAAATTTCACATAAAGATCATAGCAATCACTGCGAACCAAATCACCAGTATCCCAGTCAATTTGATAATGAACATTATTGTAGGTCATTCCTCCGTAGTACCTGGCAACACTAAGCTGGGAATTTATCCAGTAATCAAAGCCCATTACGAATGGAACGCCGTCTTTAGTAGAAAGTTTATCAATCAATAGGTCGGCAGCTTCTTTACTATTTGCTTTATACATCTTCATCAATGCAGCTCCATTCTTGCTTCTCCGTATCAACTACCGCAAACCTACAATCTCCGATCGGCGCGCCGTAGGAGTATGTAGAAAAAACGTCAGTAGATAATAGATTATTATCAAAAGTAATACCTTTTACTGGGGTATGCCCGACTACCTGCATATACCGTTCTGGCCACCATAGTTTGAGCTGTTCATTTTGTGGTCGCGCCCAAATAGGGGAATTCTCCAACCAAAGTTCATCGAGCGCAGCATTATTTGCCAGTCGCAACATATCCCCAACTCCAACCCAACCATCAGCGGGATAAGTTATAAGTCGTTTTTGTCGATCAATCCAGCTTTCTGTTACTCCAGCGTGGCTGAAAACGACGGTATTCACGACATGGACTATCTTTTGGTGAATCCCGCTGCCTCGCATTTCTTGTAGCAGTTTTTCCATCTCCTGTTCCATAATCTTACTATGTCCAGTTTCTCGCCTGCCATATTCTGGCTTATAGTAGCCAAGGTCATGATTTCCCATACACCAAAGCGTCTTCGGGAACTTCTTCTGGAACTCTATGGCGCGTTTTGCTGTTCTCTGATAATATGCAGTTGCAAACTGCATATCCCAGTCATCAAACATATCACCTAGTTGTATAGCAAAGTCTGCTTTGCCATCCTCTAAAATCTTTTCTGCTCGATCAAACATCTCGTATTTGAGATGGATGTCGGGGATTACTAAAATCTTAGGCATCGTCTTTTTTCTCCATCCTCTTAGCACAAATAATTAGTCTTCAAACTTTACTATTTCTTCCTTGACTCGTTTTTGGGCTTCGGCGGTGAGACCACTCAAGTCTGGTATTTTTTTCATTGCCTCCACCTGGCCATTGCGCCGCTCGTAGGTGTGGACGCGACCGCTATTGACGTTAGAGAATAGTGCCATCACCTTGCCACGGAACTCTGCCATTTCTGTCGAACCGATGTAGTAATAGAACTGTATGCTCCCGTCTTGGTAGATATTACGGCACACGTCGAATTGCTCCAACTTTTCGCTGTTCCGGTCTCTAGTTATCGTCATGATTATTCCTCCTTGACAACTCTGGGTTTGATAAGATGTGACCGACTAGCTTTTGATGTGGCGCACCTTTAAGGAACATTAGATTGTCATTCTTATCTTTCAGCTGCCACTGGCCATCAATACCTACTACGATACCCAGCGCTTCTCCATCATCGTTGTAGTCAACAATACTCCCCTCCCAAATCTCCTTGCCGTCTTTGTCGAAGAGATTGGTGGATTGAACTATGATATAACGGCTTCTAGTTTCATCTCCAAACCCACCTATCCCTAACTGGTGCATAAAAATAGCTAGTTCTTCTATATATAACCATTTTCTAGTATCACAGTTTTCGGGAACAATAAAATTCTCTTTCTTCTTATCCCAAACCATAAACCGCTTAGGCATAGGCTGGAAGTTCAGCATTCCGACATTGATGTCGGAATGCTTACTTTTGGTTAGGACATTGTTGTCCTGTGCATAATTAAGCATTTGATACACCCCTGATATTCTTAACGTGAGATTTACGGAATGATATTGGTAATGATCTAAGCAATAAATACATATTGGGCATATACCCTGTTTTTACGTCGTCAATCCATTTAAGGACTCCTCTAATTGTTGCGCCATCCTTAAATCGAATTTCGACTTGTTTATCAAGGTAAAAGTCTAATTTTTGACTTCTATGAGTATATTTAGTCATTTTGTCCCCCTGCATCTAATAACCCACGACTCATCACTTCACCATATAGTGTTTCACCACTTGGAGTGATAGCATACGGTAAGAATACTTGGTCTGGCTCAACCATATGCGTCTCAATGATCGCAAGCTGCGCTTCAATCCAGTCTTTGACAATACGCCAAGCAATACGACGTGCTTGACCTAGATTACGATAGCCAGGCGCTACACCTCTTTGAGATTTGAGTACACCCAAAACTTTGTCTGGTTCGACTGGTAACCTATAGCCAATCTCCCTGCCATTAACCAGCATCTTGAAACATACCGACGACACATTACCATGTTCGTCATATTCTGACAGCACAGCTCGTGCGCCAGCTTTAGCTAGCAATTTCTGCACTTCAGCGACAGTTTTATCAGCTGAGACTTTAGTTGTGTAATTAAGTAGTGGCACTTTTACTTTTCCTCCCTGTCTACATAGGTGTAGTAAAGAATTTCGTTCATACAAGCCCAAAATCTATCAGTGCATTGAAACTTCCCGTTACGAACACCTAAGCACCCAGCATCACGCAAATCTTTGATAATTTTGGCTTCCTCCCTAGATAACTTGGCTCGATCAAATATCTGCTCGTTCATCAAAACATACTGGATGTAAGGTAGCAAGCGAAGATTAGTTTTATCTAAATCTAGCCCAGTTTCCGTTTTGTACCTGAGCCGTAAAGCTGCCTTTATCGTGGCATCTTCAGGCAATAGTCCTCTCATTTATTCTCCTCCATTCTCAATAACTGGTATTCCATATTTAATAGCTACCTCTCGTTCCAGCAAGCATCCTCTCGCATTTGTCCAATCGCCCCATAGTACCAATACATCTGCTCTCGCAAGTTTCTTGATAGATTCACCTAGATACCATGCTGGAATATTTTTACAGTCCTTTGGCGGATCCTCTACGATAAAGCTGTCGATAATAGTAGCAGAACCGAAGGCTTTAACAAGCCAGGCTTCACATTTTTTGCGGTCTGCTTTAATCTCTTCATCAGTTTTTCCATCCATAGGTTGGGAAATAAAGAATGTTGTCATTTATTTTACTCCTTTTGGTTTAATCTCTACTTGTTCCTCCCAAAGTATTTGCCCCTTACGCTCACCTTCAATGAACGTGTACATAAATCTTCCATTACCAATGTGGGTTCCGACAGCAAGAGCAAAATCGTCATTAGTACCTTTCTGTCGAATCTTGCGACGTCCTTGCTTTGCTTGTTGTTGGCGTCGATAAGTTTCTTCGTCAATCATATTCATTCCTCCATGTCATAAATATTTTTTAGTGCGGCAGCATGCTGCTTGCGAAGAATGTTTTTACGTCTTTTCTCCTCAACAATTTCTAGCCAATTTCTGCTCATTCGACCCCCTCACACGCCTCTGGCGTTTTATAATCAAAGCAAGCTGTTTGACGGGTGTGGTCAACCGCTTCTATAACTATGGCGGCCACACCAACACCAATAACGATAGCTAATAAGAATATGCCCACTAGCACTATTCTTTCTAAGATTCTCATCATTACGATTTCTCCCCTACGAAAAATCCAAATTTCTCGTTTAGCATACGATAGTGGTATCTTAAATTGGATGGACAGCGACTACGCCTGACGCGTTTACCGCTGTCATTTTTGCGTAATTCTTTCATGGCGGCAACATACTCGTCCTCTGTGACAGTTTGGCGATAATGTGATTTTAGCCATTCCCGTACGCTTTCTTGGTGTCTCATGAAATCTGGATGTTCAAAATCAAACTCTTTCATATCTAAACCCCTAATGCCCAGCGCGCAATACCAACCGCCACGCTACCTATTACGGCAAGGAGGCAAATTAGAAGAAATATACCGACAATTCTTACGCAAAAATTATGCACGCGGCTTTTAGGAATTTCGTAATCCCTACGATCATATTTGGCTTCATTCGTGATTCTATCCAACTCTTTTCGAGCTTTACGTCGTTGGCCCCATTCTTGTTGCAACGGCTTAGCAATCCTACGAACTTCTTCAATGCTCACATCGTATTTTTCGGCAATACGTGGATATGAATAATGCTTAGACCTAATTGCTCTTTGAATCTTTTCTAACTTTGATTGGCTCACGCCCGTATTCCTCCTTATTAGTACCTAAATATTTAAGAGCGCCTCTCCTCCTCGCAGCCCAGGACAGACGCCCTAGTAGATTACTAAAATAAGCGGGTAAAATTTTAGTAATCTGCTAGGAAGTGGCACGGTCTAACGGCTATAAGCTTACGTTGACTTGTCTATAGCGCCACTTCTTGTTGGTTACGATCCCTATTTAGAGCTATATTTGTTCTACGAGTATTTGATTGAAGCCATACTCGCGAGGCAACATAAAACTGCTTAACCCTTTTTGATGCCCCTAATCAATGACGTATATATCTCCGAACAGAGACCGTAACTTTTAAGATTTGTGGAGGTGTTTTGATGGCACGGTCTAATCGGCCAGTGATAAAATATCGTAAACCCACTAGCGCCATCACATCTATTCTGTATCGTCACCTAGAAGTGCTTCGAGCAGTATAGCTTTCAGTAGCTTCTCAAACACATCAAAGTTTTTGCCTTTATTGGGCTTTTTCTCATGCGTATGACGTGCGTGTGGCGTATCTTTGCCCTCAGCATCTTCCAATATTCGCTCTGCGCACAGCTCTAATCCCTTCATGAGCCCGATTATTATATTTGTATTTTTAGGATATGATGACGCCATAGTGGCACCTTTAGCTCCAGCTATGATGACGACGGCACCTTTAATATCCTGTTTTTGTAAAAGAGCATCTAACGCACTCTGCGCAATATCTTTTTGTGCTTTCTTGTAGCTTTTAGCTTGTTTTTTTGACATACATTCCTTTACTTAATTTTTATTGGGAGGTCTTGATGGCGCGAACTTATGTCCCCAACTCCTTTGCAATGGCAGACTGGTCGGAGAGCCATCGATCTTCTCTAGTCTGCGTCCTCCCATTCGTCATTTAACTCTTTGAGCGTGTGATAGTGCATCACCATATCCTTTGCACCAGTCTGCTCGGCTACGGCAAAGATGCGGATGCCACCTTCGTATCCTTCGCTACGAACACGATAATTCTTGCCGTCTTGTTTATTTCTGAGTAGCATCTTGGTTAATCCTCATTTTCGCTTTCCTTGATGCCAGCAGCCAAAATTAGGCTTTCTATTTCTGCCTCCGAAATCTCTTTTGGCTTAAACATGTGGACTTTACCACCAATCTTTTTGGCTAGTTTATAGGCATCCGCGAATTTCATAAGGGAATCTGGTTGCTCTGTAAGTTTTGCTCCTTCATAATCACGTTTTGCCCACATGTTCCCAACTCGTACGGCAAAATTTCCATTAACTTTGATTTCTTCGTTCATATTTTCTCCTTATATGAATTAAATTTAATAAACTAGAATGGTATGTCCTCCGGTGCAATATCTTTCGCTTCGGTGGCACCGAGAGGCTTTTTGTCGGTAAAATTAGGCTTCTTTTCATCGTCATAGAATATGCTGGCAAATTGACCTTCGCCGAAGCCGTTTGCGTGTAATTTGACGCACATTTGGCTATGATGTGGAGTTGCTAGAACTATGCCGATTTCGTGGTAGCGATTTTTCTCTTTGCCGTCTTTATCTGTATAGGTGCCATTTTTTACCATCAGACGGCCGATTTTTTGTAGATTGCTTGCCATTTTTACCTCCAATCTTCCCGGCTTCTAAAAGCCTATTTCCTTAATCTTTTCTATATCAGCCAAGATACGCTCCATAATCGCATCCTCAAAGGCTTTCGCGTCAGCAATTCTATCAGCCACGTCCTCACGTTTGATCTCAAAAACTTGCAGTTCCAGTCCGGGTATCAAGTCGGTGTATAGCAGGAAATATAGTCGTTCTAGTCTCTCATTGACCACAAAATACTTGATAACCTGAGGCTCATATTCTTGAGGATATTGGTTAGTCAGATAAGCCTTAATAATTTCCCAACTGGCTAGGCATTTAACCTCAATAGCTGCGAGAATATTGCCATTCTCGTCCTCGATAGCACCGTCTGGGGAAATGTAGATATTTGGGTTATCATCTCTTACCCATACACCGGGTTCTTTATTGATGATAAGTTTATTATTTTGCCCCATTCTTTCAGTAAAAGCGTCAATAGCATCGTTCTCTAGTAAATGACCACGTTCCATTTCATTAAACGGCTTGCCATTCAAACGATCCACATAATCGTTAGGTGTAAGTGGTCGTGCTACTTCGCTAGCGATTAACTCATAATATTTCTTTTTCGGATCGGAGTTGAGCTTAAGCTCGGCAAGTTCCTCCGGCTCGAGCATTGCAGCTAAATCCTCGACTTTGAGTCTTTTATCTGCTGGTGGCAGTTCTTGCCCATCACGCTCAAGAAAATCGACAATCTTACTCTTGAGTGGGAGGCCCGGTATCCATAGATCCTTGAACTCGCTTCCACCAGATTTGCCTTTACGAAACTCAAGCCACTCCTCGCTATTTTGTTTGATTTTTAGAACTTTCATTGCTCTCTCCCTTATTACTCTTTTTCAAAAACTTTCGCTTCAGAGTATCCTTGCTTGCGATTACGCTTTGGTTGCTACGGATCTCTACTGGCAAATGGACAAAAACACTCTGAAGTTCTGCCATATTTTCGGCCTTACGCATATCCTCTTTGGCCTTCTCAATGGCTTCATCCTCTCGTTGTTGCTTCTCATCAACACTAATGACATTCACTTCTTGAAAATCGTCTTTGTGATAAACGTCACGGAATAAGCCGAACTCGCTGGCACACTTTTTGAGAGCATCGCTCGCAGCACCTTTCATATCGTTACCGAAATCCAGAAATTCTTTGGTTGGAACTTTCTTTTTCAGATTGTCATCGTGTTTCGTCTTAAACTTCACCTCGCAACGACCAAATTGCTCTTTAACGAGTTGTATTCCGTTTGCATAGACGGTTAAGCGACCTTTTACTGCTACAACTCCACTTCCGGCTATTTTTGCAGCTTCCTCTAGACTCGTGAGAACCTCAAAGCTCCAGAGATAGCCAAAGACACGATTTAGTACGTCAATAGCATATCCAGTTTTTACGTAATCCCACGTTCCACCACCTTTCGCTGGACGCTTCATCAGTTTGTCCTCTGGGGTTTTCTGGTAGAATATGGAAAGTTGTTCTGCCGTAAAAGGACTATTTGTCATTAGTAGGTCGTCTGGAGTGACAACCTCTGGAAGTCTATTCTTAGTCGTCATGTCCGCAACTCCTTTCTAGCTGCTGCCAATACTGATCGTTTTGAATTTTCTTTTGTAATTCTTGTTCGCGTTCCTCACGCATTTCTCGAATTGAGTCTACATCTTCATCCATTTGACTTCTCCGTATCAAAAACGTTATTCCAATACAGGATTACAGCTAGCAATCCGGCAGCTACAAAAGGAACAAACCAGTATCGCATGTCCTCTACTTCCGAGAACATTACGAGTGCCGATGGTATACCAACCATCCAGCTGACTGTCTTCTTAAAATTGACCCGCTTAGACATTTCTATGCCTCCATAAAATTGATATTCTTGCCGAAAAAACGACCTGTCGGGAATCGCTAACTTTACGCGCATTCCTCAGTTTTTCAGATCGTTCTTGGCTTTATGAGGTGACAACATACACATAAAGTTCTCGCCTCAATGGAACCAAAAAAGATCGGCTTTTAACCGATCTGTATAGTACTTATGGTGGGCTTATTGTAACAGGGGTGAATCAATGATATAATGGTA
>CARYFM010000019.1 GCA_949101405.1 uncultured Candidatus Saccharibacteria bacterium | reverse complement strand
GGAAGCGTGGCCGAGTGGTTGAAGGCGCACGACTCGAAATCGTGTGGGCAGCAATGTCTCGGAGGTTCGAATCCTCTCGCTTCCGCCACAAAGATAATAAGTGAGTTTTCTCGCTTATTTTTTTGTTTTGGGAGTAATTTCCAGTGGAAATTAATATATTGCTCATCATACCTCTCCTCACATCCCTAATACAGTACTCAGGCAGCGGAGGGAGAAACCGTAGAAGCGGTCAGTCGGGCCATTCGACGGGTACACACCAGTGACATTAAAGGCGAGGCTGTACGCATTAGGAGTAGTCACGCCATCATAGCGTGTGGAAGCTCCACGTGATGCCCACAAGTCGCCGTTCTGGCCAGCGTGCCAAGACTTACCATCGTTCGGAGCGAGGTACCCGCTGCGCACGAAGTAAAGAGGAGCAGCTGCAATGTTGTAGTTTACGCCATCGGCGATAATAGATAGCTAAAAGTTTTTATTATGCATATATGTTGTTTAATTAACAACATATAAAATACAAATAAAAACAGATTAAAATTGGTGTATGTTGTAATAAATACAACATAATTTTTGGCAAAACTATTGAAATATTAGCATAAGCGTGCTATGATGAAGATAGTTCAAAACAGAACACAAACATGAACTACAAAAAAGCAATTTAACATATTCTGAGCAAGCGAATTCCACAAGCGAAAAGGTAATTTCTAGCCATAAATTACACTCTTAGGAATTACCTAAAGCTTGCGGAATCACCATAGGTGAGTTTTCAAAAGAAAACAGCAAGCCACCTGGGAAGGAGATGGGTTAACCCCCGTTGACTTCACTGGGGTGATCGTTACCATCCTACTGTACAAATCTACAGGAATGATGGGTTAGTTTAGAGGTCGTCCTTCTGGAACACTTCTGTTAGCTGACTTGTCAGGGATTATCACTCACGATCGCCCCGATGGAACCGAAAGACTACCATTAGGGTAGCCTTGAGGCTCCTAGGGGGTAACAGAGCATCTTTGACTGGCCGATTTTAGCTGTAGCTTTGTAGATTACCTTTGGTACGCCCGTGAGAAGTACCCCGATATAGCGATGGAAATATGTCATAGTAGTATAGAAGTCGATGATAAGAGGGAATTTCGAGGGAACACTTGCAAGCGCATTGGTAAATATTATCTGTTTGTACATTGACACAATTAAAATTAACAGAAATACAAGCCAATTAGGACTATGCCCCACTACTAGTGGAGCGGTCAAAATAATGAGGATGGGGCGAGTTGTGGCCCAAAGTAATAGTATTTTTTACGCCAGATAACTCACCCATTCTCACCAGATTTCTTGTTTACAGAGGTGTTGGGGGTTTACAGAAAGAGGGGTTCTGTGGTATAGCCAGGGGTTTAGGCGGAATGTCAGTTATTATTTTTTCTGAATTGACGTAGTTATGTAGCCATGGCGAAGCTATGGTATAATATGGTTATGCCAAAACATCTAATTCCAGTACTTAGTCTGCTAGCAGCGGTGATTTTGTTGGTAATGCTGAATTTCACGACTCCGACAGGGATTGGTCCTCTCGGAGTTTTAGTCTTTTTTACAACATTTTATGTACTTATGTTTGGTCTGTCTGTGGGGATAGTGCGGATATTTACTAGGTTGTTGGGCAAGCAAATGGGGCGTAAAAGCTATTTGTATGGTGTTGTATTGGCTTTTGGTCCAATTATGTTGATGTTAGCCCAATCTTTGGGTTCGATTAGTCTTTTGACGATTGCTCTAACGGTACTATTTGTATTGTTAGGGTGTTTTTTGGTGAGCAAGCGCTTGGCATAATTGATGTTTATGATTAAAAATTGTGAACAAAACAGGCTAATTATGTTAAAATAAGCTTATGGATAATGGTCGAACGCAAAATACGCTAAGAGTAAGCGCAAAAGAGTTGACGGACGAAATAAATCGTGAGACTGATTTGGCTTTGGCAGCAGGAGCTGAGGAACAGGGTTTGACTGAAACGATGTCGCAAGTGAGGCAGACGCCAACAGTGTCACACGTACAGGCTGAACGAATGGGCTGGAAGGTGCTGGAAGGTGGTAAGGCTCAGGTTGAACTTGGCAAAGAGAATGGCAGTTTTGGTGTGGTTCGTGATTCAGAAAATTTGCAGAGCCTAGGGGGTGAGGTAAAGCAAGAGATTTTACGTGACGAAGATGAGCTGTCAAATCCTACGGATTATGTAGGGGTGGAGAGTGAGTTACAGGTACAGGAGCGGTTGGCTGATGCAAAAGAAAATTTACGCAATGAAGATGACCCGAAGCGGGATTTTGAGGCAAAGATTGCAACCAGTAGCCAAGAGAAGATTGCCCAAAGTGCGATTGCCGAGGTGGATAAAATTATTAATCATGGGCATTTTTCTCCTTTTGAACTACAGCAAGCCTATAGAAAAATCGGTAATGTGATGTTGGAGAGTTTTGAAGTGCCACATCCGATTGGCAAGGGGAATGGCTAAATGCCGAGTTGGGTAATATATATTATTATTGTGCTGATGGTGGGGGTGTTGATCGGCGTGGTTTGGGCTTGGCGGTTAGGTCGGCAGCGGCGAGCGAAGAACTATGAGCGAGGGTTAAAAATGATCCCGATGTTGATTCATTTGCCGCCATCGACGGATGATATTCAGGGTGGAGGGCGTGATGAGCGTGACGTAACGAATGAAGCGCTTTCGCAAGCTCAGGTGATGTACTCGATAATTGCTTCAACCGTAACAAAAGGCTTAAAAAGTCGTGTTTTTGGGCAGAGGCATTTGGCTTTTGAAATTATAGCAGCAGAAGGCTTTATTAAATATTATGCAGTAGTACCGGCGGTGTTGACTGAAACTGTGAAGCAGGCAGTGATTTCAGCATACCCGTCAGCGCGGTTAGAGGAAATTGAGCCAGACAGTATCTTTTCTAAGGATGTAACAACGGATCAAGTTGCAGGTGGGGAAATGAGCCTGAAAAAAGAGTTTGTGTATCCAATTAGTACTTATGAAGATAGCCAGCGAGATGCAAGCTTGGGGATTTTGAATGCCATGTCAGTAACAAAGGCGGGTGAGGGAATAGCTGTACAAATTTTACTAAGGCCGACTGATGGTGGTTGGACAAAAAAATCGGAGGAGTGGGTACAAAATATAAAAAGTGGCAAAAAAGTGTTTGAAACTGGCAAAAGGGCGATTGGTGGGATTGCGCTTTTGATTAAAGATTTTGTTCAGGCGTTTTGGCGACCACCAGATGAACACGAAAAATACGAGAGAGACCCGCTCACGAATTTGCAACAAGAAGAGATTGCAGCAATTGAGAATAAAACTAAATATCCTGGTTTTGAAACGTTGATACGAATTGTGGCGAGTTCTAGGACTAAAGAACGGTCTGAGGCCATGCTTGGCGGTGTGGTAGCAGCGTTTGCGCAGTTTGATTCGCAGAATTTTAACGGTTTTCGCTATGATATGCTAAAAGATGCGCGCAAGTTGACTGTGGATTATATTTTTCGGATGTTCCCGCAAGGTGCAGATAGTAATATATTGAATAGTGTAGAACTAGCATCGCTGTTTCATTTGCCAGCACAGAATGCGATCCCGACTTCACAGGTGGAGCGACAGGCCACCAAACAAGTGGATGGTCCAGCGAAGTTAGTGGCAGATGGTGTGCTTTTGGGGGTGAACGAGTTTCGCGGGGTGCAAAAAGAAATTCGACTTTCAGAGAACGATCGCCGTCGCCATACCTATGTGATTGGTTCGACTGGTATGGGTAAGTCGGTTTTGCTAACAAATGTGGCTTATCAGGATATGGTGGAGGGTCGAGGCTTTGCATTTATTGATCCACATGGTGATGCAGTGGAACTTTTGCTTTCTAAGGTGCCAGAAGATCGGATTGATGATATCGTATATTTTGATCCAGCGGATATTGAACATCCGATTGGGATGAATATGTTTGAGTTTACTTCGCCTGATCAGAAGGACTTCATTGTTCAAGAGGGGATTAATATGCTGCAGAGCTTGTTTGACCCAAATAATCAGGGGTTTTTTGGGCCGCGTGGGCAACATATGTTCCGGAATGCAGCATTACTTTTAATGAGTGACCCAAATGGCGCTACGTTCATTGATATACCGCAATGTTTTACCGATCCAACATTCGTAAAAGAGAAGTTGCAATATGTGACAGATAAATCGGTGTATGATTATTGGACTAAGGAGTTTCCAGCTTCCCAGAAGAGTAATGATGCTGGCGAGGTGATTACCTGGTTCTCGTCCAAGTGGGGACCATTCCTGAGTAATACTATCATGCGTAATATTTTGGGGCAGCGTAAGAGCGGTTTCAATATTCGTGAAATTATGGATAGCAAGAAAATCTTTTTGGTGAATTTGTCAAAAGGGCGTCTAGGAGATATAAATTCGCAATTACTTGGTATGATTTTGGTGATGAAATTCCAGCAGGCAGCAATGAGCCGGGCAGACATACCCGAAGACGAGCGGAAAGATTTTTGTTTGTTTGTGGATGAGTTTCAAAACTTTGCCACAGAGAGCTTCGAGAGTATTCTTTCCGAGGCTCGGAAATACCGATTGAACTTGTTCCTGGCGAACCAGTTCATGACACAATTAACAGATAAGATTCGTGAGGGAATTTTGGGTAATGTGGGTACGATTATGTCGGGACGTCTTGGTGTGACGGATGCAGAATTGATGGAAAAAGCGTTTGCTCCGGTATTTAATGCGGAAGATTTACATAAGCAAGGGAACTATCAGGCGATTGCGACGGTAATGATGTATAACATTCCAAGTGCGCCTTTTACGATGAAATTATTGCCACCAATGGGTGAGGCAAATCCGGAGTTGATGGAGATGATGAAGGTATTTTTGGCGACGAAGTTTGGTCGTACTCGAGCTGAGGTGGAACATGAGATTCAGGAACGTTGGAGGACGGCGGAAAAGTCCAAAAGTGCTGTGAGTGCTCCAGAGAGTACTAATAGTAAATCGGAATCTGGTAGTTTTTTGGATAATTGGCGCAAGAAACGAGCAGAGATAGCAACAGCTAGAGCAGAAGCGGTACCAGAAATGGTAGACGAGCGGGAAACTGAGGTGTTGAGTGCAGCGCCAGGAGCGGATAGTGAGACTGGTTCTGCGGGTGTCAAAGCACAAGCAGATGAAGCAGTGTTCAAGGTTAAAAGATAATGCTTTGTCAAAAAGCAGAAGCAAAGGCTGATTTATTGGTGATGGGTGGAGAGAAAAGATTACTGTAGTCAAGTTGTCGGATTATGCACAGTTTATAGGCAGTTTTAAATAGACATTTAGGTTGGATGGAGCAGGGAACTATGTGTTTGAAAGCCTTGATGAGGTTTAGTGGAAATTAGTTATTGTGTCTTTACGGAGCTACATGATCTGGGCGTCAATTTACTACATACCTCTCCTCACATCCCTAATACAGTACTCAGGCAGCGGAGGGGGAAACCATGCCAACGGTTAGCCAGGCCGAGCGACGGGTAGACGCCAGTAGCATTAAAGTAGAGGTGGTACGCAGTGGTAGCGGCATCACCGCGCGACGACCACCAGTGACCGTAGAGGCCAGCGAACCTGAAAGTAGCACCACTAACACCGGGCAAGTTTACGATCCCGCTGCGCACGTTAGTTAAAGCTAGAATTACCTCACTATTATAGAGATAAATTTAATTTGAACTTGTAAAGCGAATACAAGTTCAACTACTTCGTGCGCAGCGGGTATATGGTTACTTATTCTGATAAATTTCAGCATGCCGGTGTACATGGTTTTCATTGGTCTTCGCGAGCCTCATCTATTAATACCAATGGTTCGTCTGTACCAAGTGCGTATGATCTTGATTTTAATGATAGTGGGGTAGCTGTATCTGGTGGCCCAAACTATCGCTACTACGCTTTCCCCCTCCGCTGCCTGAGTACTGTATTAGGGATGTGAGGAGATATAATATGTGTGATGATTAAAGATCGGCACCCCGCCGCGGCAAATATAGCGGAGGGGGCGACCGTTCCAGCGCTCCCATGGGCCGTTCGACGGGTTGACGTCAGTAGGTCCAAAGTTGAGGTTGTAAGCGCTAGGCATAGTAGTGCCACTAGCATTAGTAGACGAGGCGCGCGACGACCAGTCGTTGCCCCACTGGCCAGCGTACCTGAAAGTACCAGCAGATACAGTCAAATTGACGTTCCCGCTGCGCACTAGAAACCAGTGGTGATAAACTCACAACATCAATGTCCGGTCGGGCTAGGTTGAGAAGTTCTATTTTTGATTTATAGTCGTAACTATAAGTATACTAGCCTCTAAAGCAACTTATGAATGCAATGTGAGGTGAACTTCACGATCTTAAATATGAGATCCTTCAGCTAGCGGAGGAGTGAACTCAGGCTGCTTTTGGAACCAGTGGAATTTTATCCATAAACTTATTGTAACATTGAATTGCTTGTGCTATGATAGAGACAAATAAACAGAGTTTGGAGAAAGTAAAATTTAGTAGTGCGAAATGCTAAGGGTTTTTGTTACAAAAAACATAAGCATTTTTGGAGTTTTGGCTGTAATACATTGTATATATTTTGTATTGTTTTTGTATATATGATATATGTGTTTTGTATGTACATTGTATATACAAATGTTGTAGATGTGACATAGAGGTTTTTAGGTCTGTATAGACAATGTATATATAGATACAATACAGAGTATATATTCTGTATTGTAATTGTATGTATATTGTATTACAATAGTATTAAATTGGAGGAAGATTTTTATGGCAATGAAGACACGTACAAAAACAGGGGTGAAACCAGCAGCTCAGAAGGAGACTGCTCCTGTAATTAAGGAACTAGAAAAATCACCTGCACTTACCAAGATGACGACAGTAAGTTTTCGGACACGGCAAGTGCTGAAAAAGAAGGCTGAGGCAGTATTTGACGATATGGGTATTAGCACAAGTGCTGCAATTAATATGTTTTTGACGCAGGCAGTGCGAGAGAAGGGCATGCCATTTCAGCCAAGTGCACAGCGTAAAACAGAGGATGTGGCAGGGAATAGCAAGTCGATTGATGATATGGATAGTGCGGGGTATATTGCCTTAGAGGAACTTTGGAACGAGTTGTAAGAGGCTGTTATTCTAGCGTATTATTACATTAGGGCTGAGGTTGACTTTACGGCTTATCTGCGCTAAAATATAGAGGTAAAGTAAGTTGAGGTACGTCTGAATGTCAGCAAAACAAACAAGTGATGGGCACGAATATGACAGTTCACAGATCCAGGTTTTGGATGGTTTAGAGCATGTACGGATTCGACCGGGTATGTATATCGGGTCGACTGGTTTTGATGGTTTACATCATTTGTTGAAGGAGATTGCAGACAACTCAATTGATGAAGCAATTGCGGGTTTTTGTACACGGGTAGATATTACCTTGCAGGCGGATGGTGGAGTTCGGGTAGATGATAATGGTCGTGGTATCCCAGTAGATTTGCATCCTAAAACCAAGAAGTCTACTTTGGAGACCGTATTGACGGTCTTGAATGCTGGTGGTAAATTTGGCGGCGGTGGCTATAAAGTAAGTTCTGGTTTGCATGGTGTAGGGTCTTCGGTTGTGAATGCACTGAGCACAAAGATGATTGCCGAAGTGCGCAAAGATGGTAAGGTGCATCATGTTGAGTTTGAACTCGGTAAGACTCAGGGTAAAGGCTTGGAAGTGATTGGTAAGACTGACGGACACGGAACTACGATCGTCTTTTATCCTGACCCAGCAATTTTTAAAGAGACTACAACTTTTGACTATAACTGGGTGTCAAATTACGCACGACACCAGGCGTATTTGACTAAAGGAGTCTTGATTACGGTCAAAGACGAACGGACCGGTGCTAGGGAGAGTTTTTACTTTGAAGGTGGTATCAGGAGTTATGTACGCAAGTTGAATGAAGGCAAGGAAGTGCTTTCTGATGACATTTTCTATGTGGAAAAGCAGATTGAAGATTCTGAAGTGGAAGTGGCGTTACAGTATAATGATACGTACGCAGAGACGATTAAGCCATTTGCAAATAACGTTTTAACGCCAGATGGTGGCATGCATGTGGTTGGGTTCCGCACAGCAATGACGCGTGTAGTGAATGATTACGCGCGCAAAAATGGTTTACTCAAGGAAAAAGAGCCAAATTTGACTGGCGATGATATCAAAGAAGGATTGACGGCGGTGATTTTGGTGAAGTTACCAGACCCGCAGTTTGAAGGTCAGACTAAGAACAAGCTTGGTAATCCTGAGGTACGCAGTTATGTAGATAAGGTGATGAGCGAATACTTTGCTTATTATTTGGAGGAGAACCCAGCAGTAGCCAAGAAAATTGTAGGCAAGGCGACCTTGGCGGCGCGGGCACGGAAAGCGGCGCGGGCGGCACGTGATAATGTAATTCGTAAAGGTGCATTTGATGGGTTGAATTTACCTTCGAAATTGGCGGATTGTTCAAGCCGTGACCGGAAAGAATGTGAGCTCTTTATTGTGGAGGGTAATTCAGCGGCGGGGTCAGCTAAAGAAGGACGCAATCCGAAGATTCAAGCGATTTTGCCTCTGCGTGGTAAGGTGTTGAACACTGAGCGTGCAAGGCTGGATAAGATGTTGGCGAACCAGGAGCTAGTAAGTTTGATTAAAGGTTTGGGCGTGGGAATTGGCGACCAGTTCGATTTAGGCGGTTTGCGTTACGATAAGATTGTATTTATGACCGATGCCGATGTGGACGGTCTGCATATTGCGACACTTCTAATGACATTCTTTTTCAGGTATATGCCAGAGGTAATTAAGGCTGGGCATGTGTATCTAGCTAAGCCGCCATTGTTTGGTTTAACTAAGGGCACAGGTAGTAATCGGAAGATTGATTATGTGTATGACGAAGTGGCACTAGAGAAGAAACTGACCGAGAAAATTGAGGAGAGGAAGGCTGCTGGAACTAAGATAGATCCGAACCAAGAACGATTTAAGCAGGCAGGCTATACAGCGCAGAATCGATTTAAGGGTCTTGGTGAGATGGATGCTAAACAGTTGTGGGAGACTACAATGGATCCAGAGAACCGGGTGTTGGTGCAAGTACATATTGATGACGCGGAAAAAGCTGATGCAGTGTTTTCTAAATTGATGGGTGACCAGGTGGATCTTCGAAAGAACTTTATTCAGGCTGGTGCGGCGACAGTTGATTTAGATGAATTGGACTTTTAAGGAAAGGATGAGCGATGGCAAAAGATGATGAATTAGACCAGAAAAAATCCAAAGGCGCACAGGAGCCTGTAGGCGCTGCTGATAATGAAAATGGTAATGATGTCGTAGATGATGCCAAAATGGTAATGTCGCACAATAATGAAGAAACAGGGGTGGTGGTTGACGGAATTGAGCAAAAAACCGTGGAAGGCACTATGGAAAGTTATTTCCTTAGGTATTCCATGTCTGTTATTATTGATCGTGCTTTGCCAGATGTGCGGGATGGTTTGAAGCCAGTAAATCGGCGTATTCTTTACGCAATGAACAAAAATGGCTGGAAGGCACCACATGCTACAGTAAAATCAGCGCGTATTGTGGGTGAAGTAATGGGTAAATATCATCCACATGGTGATTCTTCGATTTATGATTCGATGGTGAATTTGGCGCAGCCTTGGAAAATGCGTTACACCTTGGTGGAGGGGCAGGGAAACTTTGGCTCAATGGATGGTGACGATGCTGCGGCTTCGAGGTATACTGAGGCGCGGATGGACAAGGTGGGGGCAGAGCTTTTGACTGATATCGAAAAAGAGACGGTAGATTTTCGGGATAACTTTGATGGATCTGAGCAAGAGCCAGTGGTGTTGCCAGCAGCAGTGCCAAATATTCTGTTGAATGGCCAGATGGGCATTGCTGTGGGTATGGCTACAAACATTCCACCGCACAATTTGTCAGAGGTGATAGATGCGACGGTGGCGCAGATTGATGACCCAGAGATTAGTTTGGATGGCTTGATGCAGCATGTGAAAGGTCCAGATTTCCCGACTGGGGCGGAAGTTTATGGTGGCGCACCGATGAAGCAGGCTTATGCTACTGGTAAAGGTTCGGTGACAATCCGGGCGGTGGCAGGGATTGAAGAGCGCAAAAATGGTCGTTATCAGATTGTGATTACTGAAGTGCCGTATGGGATGAGCAAGGAAGGCTTTATCGAGAAAGTGCGCGAGTTGGTTCTGGCGAAAAAATTGGACCATATTGCAGATGCACGTGATGAATCGGCTCGAGGTAAAATTCGAGTGGTAGTGGAATTGAAGAAGGATGCTTTCCCGAAAAAGATTTTGAACCAGTTGTACCGTATGACGGGCTTGCAAACAACTTTCCATTATAATATGTTGGCCTTGGTGGATGGTCGGCAACCACGGATTTTGGGATTGAAAGAAATTTTAGCAGAATTTATTAAACATCGCCAGAAAGTAGTACGTCGTCGGACTGAGTTTGATTTGCGTAAAGCTAAAGAACGTGCACATATCTTGGAAGGCTTGAAGATCGCGCTAGATAATATCGACGAAGTTATCAAAACTATTCGTGAGAGTTATGATGATGCAGATAAGCGTTTGATGGAGCGGTTTGGTCTGAGTGAGATTCAGGCAGCAGCGATTTTGGCAATGCAACTTCGGCGTTTGCAAGGTCTTGAGCGAGACAAAATCGAGGAAGAATTGAGGCAATTACATGAATTGATTAAACGGTTGGAAGAGATTTTAGCAAGTGAAGCCGAAGTTCTGAATGTAGTAAAGACTGAGTTGCTAGCCATGAAAGAAAAGTACGGTGATGCACGTAAGAGTAAGATAATTAATCACGAAGTGGGTAAGTTCTCGGAAGAGGAGTTGATTCCGGATGAGGAGAGCGTGATTTTGTTGACTACCGAAAACTACATGAAGCGGGTGTTGCAAGGCGATTTTAAACGTCAAAATCGAGGTGGCAAGGGGCGTAAGGGAATGACCACTAAGGAAGAGGATGTGATTGCGCAGATTGTGACGGCAAGTTCGCATGATTTTCTACTTTTCTTTACTAACCAAGGGCGAATTTTCCGATTGAAGGCTTATGAAGTCCCGCAAGCGTCGTTGACAGCAAAGGGAACGGCAGCGGTGAATTTGCTCAATATGCATCCAGATGAGAAAGTAACCGCGATTATTAAACAGGGTGAAAATCCAGATGGCTATCTCTTTATGGCGACCAAAAAAGGTACGATTAAAAAGACAGCTGTGAAAGAGTATTTAAATATTCGGGCTAATGGCTTAGTGACGATTAAACTTGATGCGGGTGATGAATTAAAGTGGATACAGGAAACTACGGGGGCAAATGATGTGGTGATTTCAACTTCGGCAGGACAGGCAATGCGATTTAATGAGCAGGATGTGCGGAGTATGGGGAGAGCGGCACGAGGAGTGCGTGGAATTCGTTTGCGCCCCAAGGATGAGATTGTGGGTATGGACGTGATTCGTGACCGTGGGCAGAAATTATTAGTAATGTCGGCTAATGGTTACGGCAAGGCGACATTGGCTGAGCAGTTCCCAGCGCATAAGCGGGGTGGCGTGGGAATTCGTGTAGCTGGGGTGACAGAGAAGACTGGCCCAATTGTGGCAGTACATACCTTGGATCCTGTAGCAAAAGAGGTGATTATGATGTCGACCAAAGGAATTGCGATTCGGGTAGCGGTGGCGGATATTCCGACTTTGGGGCGAGCGGCGCAAGGAGTGAGAGTGATGAAAATGAATGATGGTGATACGGTTGCGTCAATTGGTCTGGTCTTGCCAGATGAGGAAGAATCGGATAATAAGGCTGCATAATTTCTGAATTTATAGGGGTGGTTATTGAATGAACTTGTTCTTACGGAACAAGTTCATTTTTTGCAAAAAAGAACGTTTAAGGACGGATTGATTTGATAATAGGCTTGTCAAATTATAAAGTTCATAATAAAATGATAGGCAAGTGCGGTTGATGCTGGACCCGTTTGATGGCGTTGCGCATTTTCATTCCGCTTGTGGTTACTTCTAGGTATTAATATATGATACATATATCATACTTATATTCATATCTAATACCTTTGTCGTGTCGCTGGTTCTGGTGGTACGATTACTAATGCTGATGCTGCTGATAGTATTTGTCCAA
>CARYFM010000018.1 GCA_949101405.1 uncultured Candidatus Saccharibacteria bacterium | reverse complement strand
TTGGACAAATACTATCAGCAGCATCAGCATTAGTAATCGTACCACCAGAACCAGCTGTTGCGGTATTAAACTGATAGTAATTCCCTATCAAATAGTGTTCGTCATACGTACCAGCAGTACAAACCTTAGACGTACCATTCCCAGACCATTCAGTACAATTCACTGCTACTAGGGTATTATTAGTGGCATTCGCACCAGCCCAGTTGCCAGTTTTAGCCTGGTATCCAGGTTTAAACTTCGAACTATCAGACACATCAACGAAGCCAACCTTAGTACAAGTTGAAATATTAGTTACGTCACCACAAGAGGTCGTAAGCAATGGAGTTGCAAGCACCCATTTACCCAAGTTCCAAGACCTTGTATCAGTCTGTGGAGGATTGCTTATCGCACCTGGCACATTAAACTCAGTATCTTTCATTGGATAAGTACCAGAGCCCATTTGCCAGTTAGCAGCTACATCTGAATCAGCTGGAGTCAGCTTATTTACATAAGTCGGGTTCACGTTAGGATCGCCAAAGGTTAAAGCCAAATTCTGAACCATCCAGCAACGATTATCCTTTAACTTAGATACCCAATACTTATTGCCGTCACGATTATCAATCAGCTGTGCTGTCTCACCAACACTACTGTGCTCACAAATCTCTGGCATCATATCTTGCATGTAGACCATGTTCGACAAGCTATCAACCTCAAGCGGATTAGCCACAACTGACACCAAAACTTGACGCTTATAAGTACCAGCTGGCAAATCAGTATTCACCAAAGTACCAAAAGCCAGTTTATAAGTCGTACTCGCGTTAGCGGTATTAACTTTTGCCATCTCAGTCGCAGTCGCCGCCACTGGCTTGTACGTACTCGATGTACTCGGAGCAGTCTCTCCAACATAAGCACCCCAAGTATTCTGACCGAACCCAGCAGAGTTAGCCTCTGAGGTAATTGAATTAATCACGTTAGTATTAGTTGAACTAGTAGCTTCCAGACTCGTGCCACCGACACCATTCAACAGCACAGCAAACCCAGAGCTGTTATTGGTCGATACCGTCAAATCCATCGAACTCGTGCCGAAAGACCCTGTCGACTTTGGTACCACCTCAACATCCACACGCGCATCTAGCGCCACCGAAATCACTGGTTTCAGCAACACGCGCGCCTGCGTAGTTCCAGTTTCTGTAACTTCGCCCTCAGCAGCAGCTTCATTTCCGGTCACTGGACACAGCAAAGCAACTGTTAGCAGTCCCAGTACGCCGAAACATGACACCAACCCCAAAGGCTTCCGTTTGGTAATTTTATTTAGTTTCATGTAGTTTTGTTCCTTCTACGACCTTATTTTATAAAACATGACCTTATTACTTTTTATTATCTCAAAGCATAACCCTGTTGTCAAGACTTTTATGGTTAAAATCCCTCCCATAGAAACGCTTAAGTTGTACTTCTGGATTTAACTATGTTAAAGTGATTTTAGAGGAGAAAATAAAATAAACATCCAAAAAATATTAATTTTATTTTGATAGGATAATTATGCCAAAGTCCAAAAGTAAGCGTGGTCGACTCACAGCACATAATGTCATTTTGGAACAACATGAACTTACGACTATTACATTTTTCCTAGAACACGGCAAAAATATTGAGTTAATTCCCCCTTCACTAACTCCCAAATCAAAAACTCCAGATTTTATCATGGATGGAATAGCCTGGGAGATGAAAAGCCCACAAGGAAAATCAATAATCACCATCGAGCGCGCATTGCATCGCGGCGCACGCCAATCACGCCATATCATACTGGATTTACGACGTATGAAAATTCCCGACACCAAAATGCAAACTTATGTAAAACGACAATTTCAGCTTTTTCGCTCAATCAAAAAATTAAAAATTATACTCACGTCTGGTAAAATTATTGACTTACGCAAATAAATTGATTACAATATACATAAGTGCTGGGCGACCTTTTGACGGAAGAGCAAAAGGCCAACCCAGCACTTAAAAATCTCGAAGCTTTAGCTTCGAGATTTTTGTTTGTTTTATTCACCAAGTTTCCGTTGTCGCTTCTCACGTGTAAAGAATTCTAATCTATCGCCGACGGTAAGATTAATTTTCTTTTCAGTTCTCATCGCTAAACCGCCAATTTCGTTCTCAATCAATTCCTTGGCGTCAATACGCTCTTTCTGTACACTCTCCACTTCGGCTTCCCCAAGCACTTCTTTACCATGTTTCACTCGCGCCAAAACTCCTGGTGTCAACCGACCACTCAGCATTTGCCCACCAGCAATCAGCTCGGTCTTAGTCACACGAAACACACCCATCACCTTCATCTCTCCAGTGTCGGTCTCAACAATTTCTTCACCTAACAGCTTCTCCATGCTATTACGCGCATCATCCAACAACTCATAAATCACTCGATAATTCCGAATTGCCACACCATCACGCGCTGCTAACTTAGCAATATTAGTGGGCACGCCCACATTAAAACCATAAATCACAGTATTGCCGTCACCAGCTGCCATATAAACATCGTTTTCAGTAATATCGCCCACGCCAGTCGCCACAATATTAAGAGTTACTTCACCCTTAGTATCAATCATCTTTAAACTATCCACCACTGAGGTCACTGAACCCAACACATCACCCTTGATAATCACATTAAAAACTTTTGAATTATCTTCCGCATTCATCATTCGTAACAAATCCGTACTAGTGACATTAGCACTAGCCGCCTCGTCCGCTGCGCCCTGTGCATTAAGCAATGCTGCCTTACGTGCAGTCTTCTCATCTTTTTGTTCCAAGAACCGATCACCAAAATTTGGTAACTCCTTAAACCCAGTAATCGTCACCGGCGTAGATGGACCAGCTTTTCCTTTTGGCTTCCCTCTAAAATCAACCATCGTACGGACTTTACCGTAACTACCACCCGCCGTAATAAACTCGCCAACCTTTAATTCTCCACCCGTCACTAGCAAGTTTACCACCGAACCTTTACCAACTTCCATATGCGATTCAATCACCAGACCTTCAGCTGGAATATCCACATCTGCTTTTAGTTCTTCTACGTCTGCAATCAGCAAAATACTATCCAGCAACTTCTCCAAGTTTTCACCAGTCTTGGCCGACACTGGAATCATCATAATATCACCGCCCCATTCTTCAGGCTGCAAACCATGCGCCGACAAATCTGCCATTGTCCGTGGAACATCCGCTCCCTCACGGTCAATCTTATTTATCGCCACAATAATTTTAGCATTCGCACCCTGCGCAAACTTAATCGCTTCTACAGTTTGCGGTTTCACGCCATCATCAGCCGCCACCACAATCACCACGATATCGGTAAGCATCGCACCATGTTGCCGAATCGCCGCAAATGCCTCATGCCCAGGCGTGTCCAAAAACGTAATCTTACGCCCATCATGTTCCAACTGATATGCAGAAATATGCTGCGTAATACCGCCCGCCTCAGTCTCCACCGTCTTCTTATGTAAAAGATTATCTAACAGACTAGTTTTACCGTGATCGACATGCCCCATCACTGCTACCACTGGTGGACGCGACACTGCGTGATCACTCAACTCTCGACGCTGCTCGGAAGTCTGGGTTGCCGTGTTCTTACGTTCCAGCCTTACGCCCTCAATCCCCAACTCACCGATCATGATCTCTGCCGTCTCAAAATCCAAACGTTGATTAATCGTGGCTACAATCCCATTCTTAAAAAGCTCACCAATCAACGCCGTCACCGACAAACCCAAAGCCGTAGCCAGTTCATCTACCGTAATCGAGCCAGCAATCCGGATCACTTTTTCAGTTTTATCTGCCGCCATATCTGCAGTTTCAGCACTCATTGCCGCTCCTTTCTGTAATGTTTGTTAAATTTATAGCAATTCCTTTTATTTTATCACATTTTACCTTGATTTTGTAGAAAATGTGATATAATCATAGAGTAATCCCTTATAGGAGTACTTCAATAGTTTATTTAAGTTAACACCCTTATTCCCCGGTAGCTCAATGGTGGAGCAAGAAGCTGTTAACTTCGAGGTTACTGGTTCGAGTCCAGTCCGGGGAGCCAAACTTAGATAAACTATCATCCGCCTGCATAAAATATTTATGCAGGCGGATTTATTATACTTGACCTCTTATAGAATTGACAAAAAGCACAATCTGTGCTACAATGTAAACATACCTATTTAGGGACCGTTTTTGTATGGATATAATTTTAATCATTATCGCTGGAATTGCCACTGTCTCTTTTTTGATTGTCTCAATCTTAGCTAGCATCGTAGCTCGCCGACATAGGCAAGATGCTATGGCTCATTGCCGTTATCGTCCCAAGAAAAGCCTTATGGTTGGTACTGAACGTCGCTGTTTTCAGCTTTTGAATGATATTTTTGGACAAAGGTTCTACATCATTCCCCAAGTAGACGTTTCCTCCCTACTTAATCATAAAGTTGGCAACCAAAACCGTTACGAAGCCTATAGTTTCATCGAAAACAAAACCGTAGATTTTGTTTTTTGTAACAAACAAACCTTACGCCCTGTTTGTGCTGTAAAATTAGATGATAATAAAACTACCAACCGTAGTCCAGGTAGCGATCCGAAAGATATGGAGAAGTTTTTCCAAAGTGCCCACCTTCCCTTTGTTCGTGTCACCAAACTCGATAAGCTCGATCGCCAAGCCATCATTGAAGAGTTTTCACGTGTCATCTACGAAACCAGCAAACTCGATAATAAGCGCAAGAAAAAATAATTAACCTCGTCTCGTCAAAAGGTTTTTAAAGCAAAGTCAGTTCATTGCAAAGGGGACGTACTTATCGTACGTCCCCTTTAAATCAGAACTTTTGACAATGCAATAGTCCAGAATAGCAAGCCTCTTCCCTAAGCGATAGTTAGGCTAATCTTGCGTCCTTCTCGATCGATATCGAGCACGCGGAACTTCTTGCGTTCATTCAAGGTAAAGACTTTCTCTGGATCAGCATCAGACCCATTACCAAGCTCAGATACATGTACCAAAGCCTCTACGGCTGAAGAAATTTGTACAAACGCGCCAAATGGAGTAATCCGAGTGATTGTTCCCTCAACTTCATCGCCCTTCTTCAAGTTCTCTACCTCAGACAGCCAAGGATCTTCAGTTAGCTGCTTCATTGATAGTGACAAACGCTCCTTATCAATAGCAATAATCTTAGCCTCGACCGTTTCGCCTACCTTAACATAGTCGGCTGGGTTGTTCACTCGTTCCCAAGAAATCTCAGAAATGTGAATCAAGCCTTCTACCCCGTCAACGTTCACGAAGGCACCGAAATCTACCACGCCAGTAACCACGCCTTTGACGATATCACCCACGTGCAACTCAGCAAAGCGCTCCGCCAAACCGTCTTTCACGGCTTCCTTCTCAGAAAAAATCAACTTATTATCTTTGCGATTAGCGTCCAAGATTCGCACTTTCATTGGCTGACCAACTAGCGAATTCAACCGTTGCAAAATCTCATCCTTATCCGCACTTCCTACGCGTGGATAATGCTCAGCCGATAACTGGCTCACTGGCAAGAAACCACGAATTCCTTCGTATTCTGCCAAAAGTCCACCACGATTTGCATCAAATGGAGTAACTTCAATCACCTCAGCCGCATCAATCCGGCTTTGGATTTCATCCCAGCCCTTTTCCTTCGCAGCTTTACGCAATGACAGCAAAATGCTACCATCACCCATCTCCGACTCGATTACCGAAGCCGATACCTCGTCACCAATATTCAAATTGCGAGCAAACGAAACTTCACGTCGTGGAACCACGCCCACACCACGAGCCCCTAGATCAATCAAGATCTCGTGTTTACGCATTGACAGGACCTTACCAGTCACAGTTTCGCCAGTTGCCGCCCGCTTCACACTATCGTCAGCGCTCGCCAGCAACTCGTCCATTGTTAATTTGGCTTTTGCCATAGTTATTATAATTATCCTTTCTCCAGGTTCGTTCAAAAACCCCGACCCTCATCGAAACTCTTGAACGAACCTGAAATCTGTCCTTAATTATAACAAACTTTTCTATCCCTGTCTAGATGTATTAGACTAACGCCGACGGTTGCTAGCCATCATACCGCCCACGACTAAACCAATCATTGCTACGCCACCAACAGACCACCAAAATACACTGGAACTAAACCAATTATCTTCTTTTAATTCATCCGATTGATCATCCTGTTTATTACCATCAGCATTATTTGACTCTTCGTCTTCATAAGAGATAATGTATCGACCCGTGGTCGAAAGTGTCAGCTCAATCTTATCGTCACCTACCCGCTTATATTCTACACGCTCACCTGTGTTATCGTCTTTCAACATATAAACGCCATTAAACCGTTTACCTTTTGCCAAAGTAATCGTCAGTTTAGTTGGTGTGCCATCAGCAACCCGATTACCATCAGCATCTACTAGGTAGAACTCAAAGAACTCACTGCCTGAACCAAACTTTTGTTTTAGACTATCAGTCAGAATCAGTGTCCTGCCTTGCACACGCACCCCATCAGCCACGGTACTATCACTGCTTTCGTCACCCACAATCTCAAATACAATATCACCAAGCGTATTATTGTTTACGCTGCCAGGCCTTACTTCGGACTGGCTTCCAGATATATCACTATCCGCCGAAGAATTTGGACTGCTAACATTCCCTGTTCCTGAGTTGCCTGGCGTGCTCGGAGCAACAGGTTTTTCTGGAGTAATAGGAACTTCTGGCTTGACTTGATCTGGATGAATCCAACTTACCTCTGCCTTAGTCTCACTAATATTCCCAGCTCGATCACGATACCTGAACACAAAGCTACCATTTTCCAAGAAAACATGACTCCAACCACCATCACTCAAGACCTCAATAGGTTCACTCGGATCAACCAAAGTTGCGGTCACCTTTCCAGGTGTTACATCTTTAATATCATATTCAATCCTCGCTACTGGCGCCTCTTTATCAATCCAATCAACTGCAGCAATAGCCTGCCCAATCCTGCCAGTAGTTTTCTCTTTAAACTCGAAAGTGAAATTGCCATTCTGCGTAAACACATGCTCTTTACCACCTTGGCTTATAATCTCAATCTCATCCTCTGGCAAACTAAAATCCACTAACCTGGCTACAACGTCACCATTTGTTAGTTCTGTAGTGCTGTATTCCACCCGCGCAGACAAACTGGGGCTACGTGTTGTATCCTGGAATAAGTTAAACATCCGCGCCATAAACCAATTGCCATTTGACGCTCGCGCGGCATGAATTTTAACATACATCACCTCTTTTGGTTCATCCAGCTCAAAGGATTTTATGGTTTCATTATTAGCCCAATTTTTGGCGGTAGCTAATACTTCCCAATGCTCGCCGTCCATACTACCATATAACTCGCCGTCCAATAACTTACCATTGCCACCGCCACCTGGAACATATTCCACTGCTGACAACCACACTGTATGGTCCAACTTTATTGTAATATAACGCTCCGTATCTCGCCCGCTCCAATCCGTATGCCAGTTTGTATGATAATTTCCATCAATAGCATTAGTCGCATGACGACCTTGACCAGTAGCTTCCGTAGAGACATCCGCAATAGACAAATGTGACACTGGAATATATTTACGCGTTTCCGGCTGGTTATCTTCAGTAAACTCGAAATCAGCCAAATCACTAGCCAACCTGGTACCAGTAGCGCCAATCCTCACTTGCACAGATTTATCACCTGATAAATCTGGTACAGCCTTGGTATATGATACCCAAGGCTCAGAAGCGTTATATCTCCACTCCATAACACCCGTTGCTCCAACCACACGATTTTCCAAATCATTTGCATACAAATTCGTTGGTGCATTCTGCGTCACAATGTCAATCGCATAACTATCATTCCGATCTGTGCCAATAATATGCACCACTACGTCATCATCAACATTAATCTTTGCAATCTCATCTGGAGACAATTGCCAGCTTTGCTCCGAAATCGGCGCTGACCAAGTCTGTTTACCATCAATACTGTACTCCCAAGTAGTAGTAATTGAATCTGTAAAATACTGGTCCGCCATTACTATCTTACCTGCGTTTTCACCATCAAAGGAAAAACTTGCAACCGATAAGTCATTATTGTTTAGCAAAAAGTTCGCCATTGTAATGGAAACATCTGGTTGCTGCGTGTTATCCGTTGTAGCGGTTAGCGCAGTGTTCAAAGCATCACGACGTGCTTTTTCAAAATTCGCCTCGCCAACAGCAGTAGTCATATGTGGTTTGAGCAAATTAGTCAAATCCCACATCGGTAAAGGATAATAGGTCAAAGCCTCTGCTATCTCTTTAGCTAATCGCACAAAATCAGCCTCCGTCTTACGCCCATCAGCATTATACAACTGAATCAGAGCATACCAAGCATCCATATTAATATCCTGGTAACTTAACGCTTTACGATAAATCTCCTCTAGTTTATCGTAATCATCACCATACAAATCTGCCAACAACAACGTTTCGTGCGCCTTAACATAATTATCCATATCATTTAAAGCCGCTTGGGCATATGGCGTATAACTGACTTGGTAATAACTATCCCAGCTATTTGAACCCCAACCAAGCAATAGACGCTCACCCTTCTCCGAACGAGTCCAACCAGAAATATTATTGCCCAAACCCCAGTAACCATTACCATTCGCATCTTGACGATAAAACAAGTACGCCGCATGTCCTGGCTGACCAATTACTGACGCCGGATAGCCCCACGTATTCCAGATATTCGTTCCGGTCTTCGACAAACCACCACAAACCGAGCCTTCCTCAAATACCATCCAAAGCTTCGGCTTTCCAGCCACACCATACTCAACATCATATGCCGCCAAATCATATTTTTCGTTCCACTTCTCGCGGTTTTCTTCAGAATAATACTGAGGAGCTCCATATTGATAGCCAAACCGATATGTAATATATCTATATGGGTCACTACTACCGACTTTTTTACTGTAATAATTCAGCCAATCCACCTCATCATCGGTAATCATCGTATCTAAAACCCAACGCATTTCCTCTATTTCTAGAGATTCAAAAACTTTCTTATCCAGCCGATCTTCTTCATATAATTTCTTAAAAACTTCATAACGTGCCACAGCATCAGAATACTGGCCGCCACCTATCCAAGAACTAACACTAGCCGAATAAACTAAAGCCTCAGAAATCATCATCCGGGTATATAAATCCCCCAACCTTACGCCATTTTCCGTCACAGTATTATCGGCTAGGTCATCCTTATGTTCCTTATATAGGCGCGAAAGCACATTCAGAGAATTTTGATAATTGTTCCCCATCGGCTTACCACCAGTCAAATAATAGCGCAGCGCATCTAGGTCATTATATAGCCACTCTAGCATCTCGCGATTGTCTGGAGTAGCACTCACAAACTGCGACAAGGCATACTGACCAGCGTATCTAATTAAACTACGCCGGAGCAACGTCAACTCATATTCCGGATTCCGAGATATCTCAACTTCCCCAGCCTTTTCAAAATAATCATTAAAATCTCCCACAGCTGGAACAACATCAGGGTCATAATCAGACTTAATCAATTTAGCATCAGCCCACACTGCATGGTCGTTACCGTTCGACCCATTATCATACGCCTGTAAACGCAAAAACTTATATTTTTTAATATCAACCTTTACGAAATCTGCATTCTGACCTGGACGCGAAACATTACGATCTTCATTATAAATTACATCCCAATCTGTACCATTTTCCGAACCATAAATCCAGAAAATAACACCATTACTGCTAGATGCTGCTGTCGTATTAAGACCAACGAATGCAGTCAAATAATCATATTCCCCCTCAATCCCCAGTTCTTCCAAATTATAATAAACATTTGAAGTGGCGTGCGCCCAAATACCTTTATCCAAAGTTATTATGCCACCATCATAGCGCACAGTGAACTTCCTACCATTCGCATCGGTCTGATTAAAAAGTATATCTCCCCATGCTGTCTGCGAACTATGTGTAGTATCTAGTGCTAAATCTGATAAATATACAAACTTCCCAGTGTTATCTTTTGGCTCGAAACTCACTTCCATATGGCTCAAGTCTGTTGCTCGAACCTGGAATACAGCAGACGAAGCCACCATCGCACCACAAAGCACCAGTATTCCTAAAATTACCCGTAAAGATATCTTGAACTTTCTGTATCGCCTCATATTAATCACATTATAACATATCGCAATTAGGACAATAGTATTTTCCGCTACGCAGTTGACATCGCGTCAATCCGCATTTTGAGCAACACGACTTACGATGTAACCAATTTCGATAAGTATCCAACTCTGCCTCCACGAAATCCTCATCATATTCTATGCCATAAGTAACGCATAATTTATGCGCTCGCTCCCAAGCCGCTCGCTCCATCTTCAAACGTTCAGTGTCGGTCACAAAATTTTTGTGTTCAAGTAGCGCATGCCCTACTTCGTGCAATAATTGCAAACACCAATATTTTTGTTCATCAACTCCCAAATCCTTAAATTTATCTAGTCCTGCCGCATCAAAAATAATTGTTCTCACCGGGCGAAAACAAAATCTCTTTCCTTCCCGAAAGCGTAAATCTGGATAATCTTCGCGCAACCTCCCTAGTAGTTCCTGCATACTTTCATTATACACCGCAACAAAAAATTGGCTCACTCATTACGAGTAAACCAATTTTTATATATTTTATATATGCTTAAATTAAGCAGCCTTTTTGGCCGGACCACGGCGAGAAATACGACCGCCCTTAGCACCCGCAATGCGAGCTAAGGCTGGGTTAGCAGCAAAGCCACCAGTGTGACCGTTCTGCCCACCTTTACGACCAATTTGAGAGTAAAACTCTTTACCGTATTTCTCACGGTTTGTTGCGGCAGCCTTCAGACCACCAGCTTTTGTTCCTGACATCTTATAGTCTCCTTTTTCTGCCCACCAATTATTTCTATCCCACCCATGGAAATCGTCAAATCTGACATCACGATTTCCGGATGTTGCTACCATTGTAGCATACCGCTTCAGTTTTGTCAATACGTTTTTGCTAAAAATGTGTTATAATCTTGCAGTCACCTCTGTTATTTTTTTGTAAATTTCCCTTCTTGTTTTTACGAAAAAACCTGTTTTTACTATTTTATTGTTCGGTTTTTACTACAAATTCAGCCGAACAAAGTCCCTCTCATCTTTTCCACTAACGGTGGAAAAGTTGGCTTGACAATATGCATCTGGTGATATAGAATAGTAATAACTTTGAGCAAAGACCACTGCGAGGTTGCTCAAAGTCACCTATTTTTCAAAAATCCCCCTTCTGGGGTGATTTTTTCTCTTTAATTTATCACAAAAATATAGTATAATATGTAAGTGTTCTTGATGGAAACACGCAAAACCTTAGATTGGAGGAATCATTATGCAATTCCAGCACATTACTGGTGATTTTCGTCAGATGACGGAAGAAGACCAAAAACGAACAACAATCCGATGCGGAGTAATCGACCCCGTTGCCGTCTTTCGGTCACTATTCAATTACTCCCCGAAAACTGAAGATGTCACAAAAACCAAAGCAGCAATAGACGCGACCCTGCCTTATATGACGCGTTGTCAACATGATTTGCTTGTTGCCGAATTCGGACAGGACGAAACTACTTTGGCTGACACCGTAACACCTACAGACACACTATTTGAAAATCCGCCTGCCGCCAACGTTAAAAAATTAGAAAAAGCGTTGGAACAAATCCGCGAGCGGATACAGTAACTTACACATCCATCACATCTACCCCGGCAAGGCTATACTCCTATAGTTATTGCCAGGGTATTTTTATTAACTTTAAGTAATTCCCACGAAAAAATCCTGTACCACTCGGCAACAGGACCTTTTCGTGGTGGAGTAGCAGGGACTCTAACCCTGGACCCCCGCCTTGCAAAGGCGGTGCTCTAAACAACTGAGCTACTACCCCATCTTAACATGCTTGGTGGGGATATGTGGACTCGAACCACAGACCTCGTCATTATCAGTGACGCGCTCTAACCAGCTGAGCTATATCCCCTCAGCAAGGCATGCTATTCTTCCATTTTAACCTATCCGCTCACAAAAATCAAGGGCGAAAACTACCGTATGACACCCCATTTTGCAACACCACCCCACGCGCCGCTGCGAGTTCCGACACGGTCATAAACTCATAGCCCGCAGCCCGAAGATCATCTATTACTCGCGCCACCGCATCTACTGTAGTCGCATGAATATCATGCATTAATATAATCGCCCCATCAAAAGCACTATTAACTATGTTCTTATGCACAATATTGGCATCTTTATATTTCCAATCTTCCGGATCAACAGTCCACAAGATCAACGGTTGGTTAATATATGTTCTCGTATCATTACTAATATTGCCATAAGGCGGCCGCGTTAAACTTGGACCATGCCCCAAAATTTCCGTAAATAAACCATTCATCGCTGCCGCTTCCCACTTAATCGCCTCTACAGTCGAGCGCTTTAAATTAGCATGAGTCATTGTATGGCTAGCCACCTCGTGTCCATCCGCCTCTTCTTGACGCAAAATTTCTGGCGACTTTTGAGCCCGGCTCCCCACTACAAAAAATGTCACTTTTACCCCTTTATCGCGTAAAATTTGCAATAAACGTGGCGTCTGTGTAGGTGATGGACCATCATCAAAAGTGAGAGCTACTAATTTTCTGTCAGTACTTGACGGAACTGGCTTAGCCGAAGTATTATCATCTGATTCATTGGGCTTTGACGGCTGTTCTGAATCATTTACAGGCTTGTCATCAGGTTCGGCTATCTTCTCTGGTGGAACTTCAACAATACCATTCTGCCCAGCAGTTACAGCTGGCTCCATCGGTAGGTTAGCATTATGTCGCAACAACTCTTCCACTCCAAACGCCACCCCAACAGCCAAAATTACTAGCAGTAATACTTTCAGCCATGGCAACTGTACATTCAATGCATGCAAACGCAATCCCAGACCAGGCTTTTTGGTAGAAACATGCTCTGACTGTTCACCTAGAACCTCAACATCCAAATCAATCACTTGAGAAGAAACTGGCTGCGCAAGATGCTGTTCTTGGACGTTATCAACCTTTTTCTTCTGACTTTGCGATTTTTTCTTAGTTTGGGACTTTTTTGTTTGTTTTTTAGCCTTTGAATTGCTCATAAATCTATTTCTTGGATATGCTAACATATCCTCTTCTCTATATATTCTACCATATTTTCTCAAACAAAAACAAAAATCCCTAATACAGTACTCAGGCAGCGGAGGGGGAAAGCGTACCAGCGACCGCTCGAGCCGTCCGACGGGGTGACACCAGTAGTAATAAAGTTGAGGAAGTACGCATTAGTAGCGGCACCACCGCGTAAAGACCAAAATGAACCATAGTTAGCCATTCGACCAGCATGTGCTGTTGCTCCTGAACTATTAGTTAAGTAGATTCCCCCGCTGCGCACGAAGTAGGTTAGAATATTACTAATATTATTGTTAGGTATGTTCGGAGCAAAACCTATACCAGTGGTATAGGTTTTGCTAAAGACTAACAGG
>CARYFM010000017.1 GCA_949101405.1 uncultured Candidatus Saccharibacteria bacterium | reverse complement strand
TATAGTACTTATGGTGGGCTTATTGTAACAGGGGTGAATCAATGATATAATGGTAGTATAACCCATGCGAGGGTGCTATCTGTAGTTGTGTTAATAACAGTAAAAATATCTATGATAGTTAGTTAAAGCTTGATACCAAAGAGAAAAGCCATCCATTGAGAAAAATTACTCATCTCCTCGGTAGCAATGGTCGAGGCTGAAGTTGAATTGTTATGTTTGCGCTTAGCTTCGTCGGAATTTGCTGGCAAATAAACCATGGTTTCGCCGGGGAGCATTTTGCCTTGATATTTGCGGGCGGCGAGTTCTTGGTATTCTGCGGAAAGATAATATTCGTTCTCGAGTTCAAGAGTGTCCACTTCAAGTTCAAGCAAAGCCTTTTCTCGCTGACGATTCATCAGTTCTTGAGCCAAATTCCAATTACGCGACATGGAAGAAATTGAACCCCAGGTCCAAATGAGACAAAAAATGAAGGCAATGATTAAAATCACGTTATCAAAAATGAGTAAATCGTGTTTAATCCAATAACTAGTTTTGCGTACCTTGGCTTTTATCCCACTCATGGTTATATTATAGCATAAAGTGTGCTATAATATGGGGGTATTCTTGAGCGGGCGTAGCTCAGGGGTTAGAGCAGGCGGCTCATAACCGCTTGGTCGTTGGTTCGAACCCAACCGCCCGCACCACTAGATAGCCGAAAGGCTATTTTTGTTTATTATAGTGCCTCTGTGGCGAACAGTACTAAAATACTTGTGGGCGCCGACGTTTACGGCTACGCAAACGTAAGATAACCCAGAGGATAATTAGAAAGATGAAGAATGCGACTGCGCCCGCCAACCAAATGGGGCAAAAGATCACTACTTGATCATAAGTATAGGTTTGATCGAGAAATGAGATAGTCTGAGTAACTTTGAAGACTCCTAGTTGCGGTGCTCCATCCCAAGTAATAGCATTGCTACGTTGAGTTTCTGGCAAGACAATTGGGTTGGTATGCGCTAAATATTTGCCGTTTTCATCAACAGATGTCTCGGTCAGTACTTCACGATTAGTAAAAAAATCTCGAATATTGAGTGTGTGTGTCACACGAAAGTCAACATTTCCATCATTTTTGACTGTGGCAGTAGCGGTAAAAGGCGAACCGAGCAAAAATGAAGGTAGAGAATGTCCCATCAAAACACCACCAATGTGTTCTTCACCCGAAACATGCGCATAAATCAGCGACGCAAGCTGGCTAATAATCCGTACGCCAGCATCTTCCGACATACTATCACGAGTTTCGGCAATGATTGCAGCGTATTGTCCGCCGCCAGGAACATCGTCTGGCACGGTGATTACAAAGGGTACGTCTTGTTCGGCGCCAGGTTCCAAATGAAAGGTGCTTTCAGGAAAACTGATCCAATTATGCAAATTAGTATAGGAGTTTTCGGTGGAAAAATCTGGGTCATAATTTTCGTTAAGAACTTGATATGGGCGGGTAGACACAGTAAAAGTAAAAGGTAGCCGACCTATGTTTTGAATGGTGATTTTGCTTTTTACTACCTGTCCAGGAGCCAAATCAACCTCCTGGTCGGCAGGCTTGACTTGAATCACAATATCGCCTGCTTCTAAAGCCGAAGCCGGCGATATTTGGCCAAGAGAGAAAGTCATGGCAAGTAACAGGAATGATAGAAGTGTAATAGTTTTCTTAAGCATTATATGCTTATTATAGCACTTATTCTTTAACTGCGGCAGTAACTGTCACGTCGGTAGTGTAAGTTCCCTGTGGAATCTTGGAATTAATGGCAACGCCAATTTCAAAAGCGTGCCAAGTGCTTTCGTCAGCAACATCAGTGTTGGTGCCATTGTCGCTAACAGTACTGTCAAAGAAAACTTGTGGTGTGGTCTGCACAGCAGTATAGCCTTCAGTCTGATCAGCCTTGCGGATACCCCAGCCAACTTTACCAGCAGTAATTTCGCTACGAGCTGGGATGAAGAAAGTATCATCCTCATCAGCAAGTTCCGTTTGGTCGGCGCTGAGCGAAATCGTGTATGGCATAGCGCTACGCACTTGAACATTAAATTGCCCAGTACGTACCATGTCAGGGAATGCCTCAATGGTATCACCACCGTTAGCTGCGTCAAGCGACAATACAGTATCAACATTTACGTATACCGTCGATGACCCATTGGCGCTAGTTTTGTCTTTGATAAAATCGCCATAACTATCTGCGTAGGTAGTTAGTGGAGTAAGCGCCACAGCGGCGCCAATAAAGATACCGGTCAATGCCAGTAACTTCCGGACTGTCCTTTCCATTTTGTGTTTTCCTGTTTTAAATTTTTATGTTTATACATGACTTTTGTGACTCTATGATATATTATGTTTATGTTTTTTGCAAGAGTTTATTATAAAAATATGTTGTAGTTTTTACAACATATAGATAAGGCTTGTGAATTTAGGAAATTTTGATATAATAAATATGTCATTGTTTGCCTTTGCACCTGTGGTGGAATTGGTAGACACGCTACCTTGAGGTGGTAGTGGCGATTTTAAGCTGTGCTAGTTCGAGTCTAGTCAGGTGCACCAAACAGTGATAGTTGATAACACCTTCGCGGTGTTATTTTGTTTTTGAGTGGTAGAATAATGTACATGGATATGTATCCATGGGTACTTACGGCAGCCTGAGTTCACTCCTCCGCTAGCCTGCAGTCCTCATTCAGAAAGATCGTGAAGCTCTTCTCTAAGATTCTTGAGAGGAACACTGGAGATTAGCAGAATAATTAACTACGGTTATTAGACGAAAATGAGCTTCTAGACCTGCAGCTTCCTGATTATAAGCTTGCGAGTATAAGTATGTGTCTTCGGGTCGATTAGTAAAGTTGCTTGAGGTGTAATCTTCGTGCGCAGCGGGAACCTCAATCCAAACGATGGTAAGTCTTGGAACGCTGGCCAGAACGGCTACTGGTGGTCGTCGCGCGGGTCTTCTACGCGATATGATGGCGTGACTACTCCTAGCGCTTACAACCTCAACTTTAATGCCACTGGTGTGAACCCGTCGAATGGCCCGAATAACCGCTACAACGGTTTCCCCCTCCGCTGCCTTCTATTTTCCGCGGCGGGGTGCCGATCTTTTGCTGAAAAAAGCCGCACAATAATTATTGTGCGGCTCAGGCTATTCTCTCAAGAGATGAAAGATAAGAAACAGCCCCACGGGTGCGAAGCATAACAGAACTACCAACGGCGTGCGCGCCAATTGCCAATCGCCAACCCAGCCTACAAGCAAGCTAGCAGGGATATAGACTAAACGTCCGATAACACCAGTAAGAGAAATCACCGATGTTTGCTCCTCGGGTTGCACATAGCGTTGGATCAATGGCATTAAGGTTGAGCCAGTCCAGCCCTGCACCACACCCATCAACAGATAGAACCAAATTGTGATAATGCTTAGGCGTACACTGATAATTCCCATACTAAGCGACATCAGAGCCAGAGGCAAGGCAAAAATTTGCCAATCTTTGAGCCTGAGGCTAAATTTGGCGGCAAGTTTAGCGCCGAGAAAGCTAGCTAGGGCATTGAGCGCCCAAGCCGTTGAAACGATTGCTAACGGCACACCGGCCATGATCAAGAGCGGCGTAAACACCCAGATTACAGCGTGTGTCATTTCCCGGCCAATAGCATAGACAAAAATACGTAGACGCAAGGGCTGATTACGAAAACTACTCACAATGATTCGTAGCATGTCGCGGAATGGATTTTTGTCAGTAACCAGCTTTTTACTATCATCGGCCACTAAGAGACTGGCAATGCCACCGAAAATATGGGTGATACCAGAAAGAGCAATCGCTAAGCGCAAATCAATTGCGCCGATTGGGCCGCCTAACCAAACTAAAACTAAGGTCACTACATAATGCCAGCAGTTGAGTTGGGCCGTCTTTTGACGAAAGAAGTCTTCGCTAGGGTCAATCTTCTGGGAAAAGTGCCGCAGTAAGCTCTGGTCTACGCCTTGACTGAGCGACATAAAAAATCCCAGGCAGCATTCACAAACTACCACCGCAAGAAAATTCCGAGCTAGTGCGTATACCATAAAAGTTACCGCTACACCAAAATCTCCTATTACATTAGCCCATTTTCGGCTAAAATGGTCAGCAATCCAACCGGTGGGAAGGTTGAGAAATATCATCACCACGGTGAAAATTGCCTGAGTTTGCGAGATTTGTAACTGAGTGAGGCCGATAGAATAGAAAAATGGCGTCATAATCGACATCGACAACAGGGCTGCCGTCATGGCAGATTCAAGCATAACAAGTTTAAGGTTGTACATAGCACGAGAGATTTGATTTTTTGCTTTCATAAAATCTTCCTTTCTTGAAAAAATAAATTGTTAAGGTGCAAATTTAGCCGCTTTCTAGAAATCTGCGACTAGAGAAAACCCGTCCAAGAGGTGTTCCGGGACTTTTCTAGATATGTAATTTAAAGATTAAATTAGACTAACTCCCGCACATTTCGTACTGCATGGCAAACCGAGACCAAAATTTGCCTTTGTTGAAATCCAATACTGGTGTGCGAAATTTAATCTACACATGCTTCCATTGTAGCACACATTACTAATTTTGTCAATAGTTATAATGGTTTTGAGGAATTGTTAAAAATCTGTTAGGATTAGGTGCGCGCAAAAAGACAATGGCAAAGGTTGACACAGTCCCTTGTTTGTGCGAGAATGGGGTTAACTAGGTGACGTTATCGACCGGTTTTACGGCCGATAACTTTTTTGTTCCGTCTCCTTTTGGTGAAGCTAACTCGTACTTTTGGATTGAGTGTAGCTTCAAGGCGTAAACGCAAAAGTTGTACTACCATAGTAACCTCCTTTCTCCAGATGTTACTGCTAAAGATGTCAATTTACCATTGTCTACCTTTAGACTAGCATACCTCACAAGATTTTAACAAACACAAGTGATATGATGAAATTTTGAAAATATCATACTTGTGGTTGGTGAAATTCCTGGTTTGTGCTAGGATGGGCAACACGATCAACAAAATCCCCACCCCTGCAAATCCAGAGGTGGGGATCCGTACCTAAATATATTCTAGTGCGTGCTTACTCTAAGCAGCTTTTTTCTTCAAAGTCAAGAAACCGTTGCGTGGGTTCTCGTTAACTTCACGATCAGCTGGCAAGTCACATGGAGTACCCTTGCTACCTTCAGCGGTCTTGGTGAAGAAATAGATAGTCTGTGGTTTGCCACCACGCAAAGTAACTTCTTTCTTGTGCAGGTAGTAGGTAACGCCTTTACTGTTGGTATGTTCGTAGGCCATGAGGTCCCTCCTTAAGTTATTATATTTCTATCTTAAGCTAACTTGATATGAGCGTCAAGGGGTTTTCTCAAGAAACCATGAAAATTGCTTATGATTGGACTATTTTTTCAAGAATAAGAGGAAAATCTGTAAAACTAGCCAAATAACTAATCGGACAATCACAATCGCAAACAAGATAACACAGACCAGAATAGCCCAACCTGCCCAAGACGGTGCCCAAATAGGCGAAGCGTAATTATAACGAAAAAGTTCGGTTGAAGGAATACTCGCAGTAAGCTGTGAATTTAATTCATCGGCGGCAGGATATTTAGCTAATTCACTAGTCCAACAATTAAGATACCCGGGGCTGTTCCATGCCCAGCCATTAGCGATTGCCTGTGGGCGACAAATTGCTGAAACCGCCGCGTAGATATTGCCATTAGGGTTACTATCATCAGCTAACTGACTCTCAGCTTCGGCAATAGCGGCGTTGGCGGCACGCAGATATTGCCCTTCTAGATAAAATGGTCCGGTGCCAAAAGTTATATTCTGCACGCCATTACGCTCTATGACATTTACTACTATATGAGTGAATGTAAAATCACGTAGCTTCTCCAAACTATCCTGCAAAGCAGCATCGTCACCAAGTTCGTCTGCCGCTATAACATTTGCACGGAGTTCCGCCATCTGTAGATGGTCTAGACGCAACAATGTAGCGATTACAAAGAGTAGTGGAATTATAATCAAGACTAGCTGCCAGTTTTGTACAGCACCAAAACGGCGCAGCATCTGCCGGACATGATTTGATTTTCTACCACCCATACTACACTTCATTATAGCACAAAATGGTATGCTATAATATTCTTATGAAGATTTATATATCTGGTATTTCTGGGACTGGTATGGGTCCGTTGGCGCTGATGGCACAAGGTGCGGGTATTACTGTGTTTGGTTCAGATTTGGCGGGCGGCGCCGTGACTAATGAATTAGTAAATCATGGTATTCAGATTTGTCTCGGTGTGCAAGACGGAGAGTTTCTTAAGGCTCGAGTTAAGAATGATGGCGTGGATTGGTTTGTTCATACCTCGGCACTACCAGCCGACCACCCAGAGTTGTTAATGGCAAAGAAGTTAAAACTAAAAATCTCTAAACGCGATGAGCTACTAAATTACTTAATCAAAAAGCTGAAATTAAAGCTAGTTGCAGTAGCGGGCACACATGGTAAAACTACGACCACAGCGATGATTGTTTGGATGGCTAGACAGTTGAATATTCCGCTGTCGTATATTATTGGTACAACTTTACCGTTTGCAGAGGCTGGACATTATGACCCCAAGTCTAAGTATTTCGTATACGAAGCAGACGAGTATGATCGGAATTTTTTGGCATTTCATCCTTGGCTGGCAGTAATTCCGACAGTCTCGTACGATCATCCAGATATTTATCCCACCGTTGAGGACTACCAGGAGGCATTTCGACAGTTTGAAAGTCAGAGTGAGACCGTGATACATGGTGATGAGATTGATTCTGGTTTAACCTTGGCTGGCGAAGCCAGACGCTATGATGCGACTCTAGCTCTAGACGTAATTCAACGTATTATGCCAAAACCAAAAGGTCTGATGAAGATTTCTGCCCTACAACATCGTAAATTACTACAATTGATGAATGAATTTCCTGGTGTGGGGAGAAGATTTGAACAAGTATCTGAAGGATACTACTCAGATTATGCTCATCATCCAGAGGAGGTGGCAGCAACGGTAGAAATTGCGATTGAGGAAGCAGAACGCCGTGGACTGAAAGGTGTGGTAGCTGTCTATGAACCACACCAAAATAGCCGCCAAGTGGAGCTGGTGGAGGAATATGCGCCAGTGTTCAATGGCTTAACTAAACTGTACTGGGTACCTACTTTTCTAACGCGCGAAAACCCAGACTTGCAGGTTATAAAACCAGAGCAGTTTGTGGCTAAACTCGAAAACAAAAAGGTAGCCGAAGCGGCGAAGTTAGACGATGAATTGGCTGAAAAGTTGTTGGATTGGCATAAGAAGGGATATTTAGTATTATTGATGTCGGCAGGTCCAGCGGACGCCTGGATTCGTAAACTGGTGTTCCCTGGTAACCAAGAATCCGCTGCCACCCAATACGTACACGCACCGCGCAGTGCCAGCGAAGATCACAGGTATTAAAACATAGTTAAACTGCTAGTGCTTGACAAATATTGTAATCTATGCTAGTATGTAGATATGCCTTACGATAGGTGCTGTTTGTAGTGTCTAAAGTGAGAAATCGGGCGAAGCCTCTCCGTTCTCGGGTTGTTCTTCAAATTCGCTCGGAATACCAAGAGACTCATCTGAAAGTGGAGTTGGCGAATATGGGTCAGAGAAATTTTTAAGGCGAGTATCTACGGCATGAAACGCTTTGAGGTAGTCATCTAAGTCTGTAGCCGTAATAGGACCAGAATCCGAAAAATTAAAACTGGGTGTATTCTCTGTATTAGTCTCGGCTTCTTCTTGGTCGGGCAAATATCCTGGGCGCGAACGATCTAAGTAAATATCACCAGAGATACGATACATAGCTAAGCTCATAGTAGTAGTAATGATAGCTAACAAAATCGAGCCTACTCCCAGGATGGCTAAATTACGACCGCCACGCGTGGTGTTCATAGTTTAGACCTCAAATCAAGTACAGCAGCGTACTGTTGCCCAGATAAATCAGATAGACGCTCAGTGGCAGAGCGTAATATAGCGCGCTTCTCTCGTGTGATAACTAATTTTTGATAAAACTCGTCAGGATGGTTTTTGCAATCAGCCACAATCAAAGACTCTAACCCTCGCATATAATCGGTATAAGCTTCACGAAACTTGGACTGTTCAAGGATAAATGCAGTCTGGATGTCAGAAAGCGTGGGACGGTTATTCTTAACTAAGCGCAAATTAAGAGGTATGATGAAACGATTGGCGATAGTTTCATAAGTAGTGCCAAGATAGGTGCGAGTGCGCGAGTCAATCTTTTGTAGCTGGCTAAGGGTCTGTTGGATAGTAGAGCAATTCTGTGAGATAGCACCACGTTGATGTTCGGAAATTCCCTCGACTGGCGTGGAAAAAAGTGCCACTAAAATAAAAGTTACTATCGCCCACAAGGTAAGCCATTTTGCAAGCTTAAAAGGAAAAAGGATTAACTTACCGATAAAGCCCATTATGCTTCCTTCCATCATAAATTAAGGTTGGGATTCCTTTAGCATGAATTTTATCTTCAACGACAATTTTGACCTGTTGCATAAGATTAGTGACAGTGTCACTCTCGGCAAGACTCGCAATCTGCGATACCTGTGCAGTACTGGCGCCAAAATCCTGTAGCCAAGAAACTAAGGTTTGTTTGGCAGCGTCCTGCGTCATACTAAGAAAAGCGGACTGGTAGTTGATTCCCTGACTATTGTTAGCAGTAAATAATCGATCAATAATTTGGTGCGCAAAGTCAGTTTCTGCTAGATCAGCAGCGTGCACATAACGAGCAATTAAATCAGAATTGGCGAATTTATAACTACCATCTGGGAGCTGGATGGGATAAACCATAAGGACAGTATTATATTCACTGAAAAATCCCGACGACTTTTGGTTGCGATAAGATTGCATACAGACAGTACAGCCTGGATCAAAAATATCCAGCGCCAAGGGCTTACCGTCTTGATGCTCCGTGGCAAAGCTATACGGTTCTACCAAAAACTGATCTACTTCCCAGTTGCGAAACTTGTCGGGAATATTGGTAAAAATCTCACCCCATTCAGAGAACCAGCGGCCAGTCCACTCTATAGGATTGGAGGGCTCTGCGGCATCGATTCCACAAACTTCGGCACCCAAGGCACAATTTGCTGGTTGGGAGACATTGCATGTACCAAAGACCCAGAGCGCTAGCAATGCTTTGATGGCCTCGACTAGTGACCAAACCGTGATAAATACAATAAGTACTGCGCTGACTTCGATGGCGACACCGAGTGGGCGAACCCAAGTAGGGTGCCTGAGTACAACTTTACTAAGTAAGGAGTTTTTGACATCGTCTTTGAAGTTGGTTTCACACTTTTGCAAGCGAACTTTTTTGCCTACGCAACCCCAGGATTTTTTGAAGACAGCCCAATACTTACGGCCAATGTCGCGTCGGAAAATACTAAGAAACGCTACAAAAATTCCAACTATACAAAGAATAATAAATGCAGCAACACAAACCATAAGATAATTATAACACAGTTGTATAGACGATGCTTCTAGCTATCGGGGTCTTCTGTAGCAATTTTGAGACTAGCCTCTTCAAGCTGTTTCTCATCAACCATGGATGGAGAATTCATCATCAAATCAACACCAGACCCGTTCTTGGGGAAAGCTACAATATCGCGGATATTAGTAAGACTTTCAAGCGCCATAAACATGCGGTCGATACCAAAAGCACAACCAGCGTGGGGAGGAGCACCGAATTTAAAGGCGTTCAGCATGCCACCAAACTTCGCGGCAACATATTCCTTATCATAACCAAGCACAGCAAAAACTTCATACATAATTTCTGGGTTGTAGTTTCGCACCGCACCCGAGCAAATTTCGTAACCGTTCATCACCATATCGTATTGATCAGCAACTATGTCGAGTTTATTCTCGGTTTCACGGATTGCTTTGAGACCGCCCTTGGGTAGTGAAAATGGGTTATGCCCAAAATCAAGTTTATTAACCCCATCGTCCCACTCGTAGAATGGAAAATCAATAATCCAGCACAGTGCAATTTTGTTCTCGTCGGCTAAGCCTAACTCTTTGGCAAAAGCAATGCGCATGGCACCGAGAACTTTATTAACAACATCACGTTCATCGGCACCGAAGAAAACCGCATCGCCGTCTTTTGCGCCAGTTTTATCTTGAATCGCTTGAAGCTCCTTGTCTTGCAAGAATTTTGCGATTGGACTTCTAACTGTATTGTTTTCGTACAATATATACGCTAGACCGCCAGCACCATTTTTGCGCGCGAGCTCGGTAAATTCATCGATTTGCTTGCGTGTAAATTTGCTCCCGCCTGGCACCCGAATTGCTTTGACACATGGAGTTTGGAAAACCTTAAATTCACAGTCTTTCAGACCGTCTGTTAGATCGATCAACTCTAAGTCATAACGCAAATCAGGTTTGTCGGTGCCATACTTCTCCATAGCTTCACGATATGGGATGCGTGGGATATCTTCGCTCACCAATTCCTTGTTAGCGAACTCAGTTACCAGTTGCTTAATGAGAGGTTCCATAGTTTGGCGCACAACCTCGCCATCATCAACAAAGGACATTTCACAGTCTAACTGATAAAAGTCACCGTAGAGACGATCGGCACGCGGGTCCTCATCGCGGAAACAAGGTGCAATCTGATAATAGCGCGGCACACCACCAACCATTAGTAATTGCTTAAACTGCTGTGGAGCCTGGGGTAGAGCATAGAATTGACCTGGATGCAAGCGAGAAGGTACGAGAAAATCACGAGCCCCCTCGGGTGAAGAATTTGCTAGGATGGGCGTAGTAATCTCAATGAAGTCATGTTCATCCATATAGCGGCGCATAATGCGATAGTACTCAGCGCGACGTTTTAATACATTCTGCATGGAAGGACGACGCAAATCGAGATAACGATATTTGAGCCGCAGTTCCTCACTAGAAAGATCACCTTCATCATGCGTATTGACTGGAAGTGGCTCAGAACGATTAATGAGCTGCATGGTATCAACTACTATTTCAATATCACCTGTGGGGATGTTGGGATTTTTGAGCTCCGGAGCACGCTCACGCACTAAACCTGTAGCTGAAACCACGAATTCGTCACGCAGACCCTCAGCAACAGCAAATGCTTCCGCTGTTTCTGGAGTAATAACTAGCTGAACCACACCAGTATGGTCACGTAAATCAATAAAAATTAAGCCTCCATGATCACGACGGGAATTAACCCAGCCAGAAACCTGAACAGTTTTGTCAATTTCAGTATTTAGTGTATTAGATAGACTTCTCATGATCTAATTATAGCACAATTTGTTGATATTTTCTCGATATAAGTACGTCAAAAGATAGGCCTTCACAAGGCTATACTAGTGAGTATAGCACACCATAAGCACTTTGTCAATAGTCTATGGCGTGCGGTTCTTTTGGGCTTTGTTGACAGCCCAATATTCAACATCTACAAAACGATCGGTAGCATATACGAGACGATCATCTTCCGAAAAAGCACGCACATTTTTGTTGAAATAATAGGTGAGGCTAGCCTGATAAATACCGATAGCAGGAACATCATTTACCCAGTGGCGCAGGAATGTTTCATACTTGGCTTTGCGTAGGCTTTCGTTCATGGTGCTACGGGCGGCTAGAATTGAGTCGTCGACTAGCGCACTATGATAATTGGAAAGGTTAAGACCGGAGGTAGATGCCTGTGAAGAGTGATAGTAAACAAAGAGGTCGGGGTCAGGGCCAAGTTCGATTTCGTAAAGCAAAATATCATAATTACGTGGGCGCACTACGTTAATCAGAAACTCTTGTCCAGGATTATAAATTGAAAGCTCAACCCCAAAGCCTAACTTTTCTAATTGAGCCTCAAACTCGGCGGCAATTTCAGGAAAGTAACCAGTGCTAATTGTAGCCAGCTGCAAAGTTTGACCTGCGACTCCGGCAGCCGCAATTGCGGCCTTAGCCGCCTCTAAATCATAGGCGGGAATTTCAGGATAATTATCTAGTTCGATTTCAGACTGCAAAATAGGGTAGTTAAGTGATTGTTCATTATCTAAAACTGAACGAACTTGGCGCAAGTCAATTCCCTGTCGCACGGCTTGGCGTACGCTAACTTCGGATAATAGGTCACTAGTAGTATTAAGGAAGGCAAAAACGCCGTTGGCGATGGTAGTTTGTTTTTCGTAGACTGAGGCTGACAAAAGTAAATCAGCATCAACAGCGCTTAACTCGGCACTAGCGGTGACCTCACCATTAGAGAGCGCTGTCACGATTTCACCAGTATCATTGTAAGTGTGTACGGCAAAACTATTTAACATAGGCTTGCCCTTGTAATAATTAGAATTTGCAGTAAGATAAACAATTTTTTCACCACTGGAAGTAAGATTTTGGGTGGCATTAAAAGTGAAAGCTCCAGACGTCACTGGATTAGTGCTGAAAGCATGCTCTAATAATTTACTGGCTGGAACATCTCGCAAAATATGAGAGGGTAGAATTGGGACTATCAGCGTAGAGGCAAAATCAGCATAGGATGATGGGAGCGTAAAAACCAGTGCATCATCTTGGCGTTCGACTTTAACACCAGAGAAATTTGAAGCGTAGTTAGTATTGATGGTTGCGTCTCGAGCGACTTCAATAGTATACATGACATCATCCAGCGTGATTGGTTCGCCATCAGACCACTTGAGGTCGTCTTTGAGAGTGACCGTCCAGACCTTGCCGTCACTATCTGGGGTGACAGACTTAGCTAAACCCAAACCGACGTGTCCAGAATAATCGATAGTAGTGAGAGTGGAAAACATGAGTTTTGATAAAACTCGTTCGCTATTGGTAGTAGCAAAAAGTGGATTAAGGGAATTGACGTTACCGGTAGTGGCTTCAATGTAGGTGCCGCCATCTACGTAAGCCTGAACTGAATACGATTGTGTATACCAAAAAGACTGGGTAAGTGCCAAAGAGAGAATAACGATTATCAGTAAACCCCACTCCAACATCAAGAGGCGCACACGCCGAGCGTTTGGCAAACGGCTAATTAAGTTTTCCTTGATATGTTCGCGGCTATCTTCACGGGCTTGTTCAGAAAAACGTTCCCATTTCTTTGCAATTTTTTGCCCACGCTTTTTGAAAGTTTGTTTCATAATATGATGAGATTAAACCACCTTTATGACATTGGTATCAATAGCAAACAGAGGATAGACATAACGAAGACTACGGCACAGATAATAGTTGCATTAAATAACGAGCGCTCTAGACCGCGCCGAGTAGTATATAATTCACCAGAGCTACCAAAACCAGCACCCAGAGAGGCACCGCGTTGCTGCAAAAGAATCAACAAGATCGTCAAAATTGCCGAGACAAAAGTCAAACTCTGAAAAAACGTTCCCAATTCCATACTTCTATTATACGCTAACGGGCATAAAAAGCAAGACTAGCCGACAAGAAAAGTCATCACGGCGTTGACGAGACTAAGAATTAGGCTGGAGCAAAAGGCGCCCCAAAAATCCATTTCTACTCCTGGTAGAAGGTAAATTGTTAGAACTACCATAGCTGTATTGATAACCAGTGTAGAGATGCCCATGGTGACAATGGCGAGTGGCAGTGCTAACATCTTTACTAATGGCTTGACGATGGAATTGACTAGTGAAAAAATCAAACCCGCAACAATATATAGAACCCAGGGGGTTGAAAATGTTTCGGCAGCATTGACCGTGCCAAACCAAGTAATACAGAGGTACATACCTAGACTTGATGCAGCCCAGCGCAAAATAAAGACGAGAATTTGTTTTTTAATCATAAGGATATTATAGCATACTTTTAGCTATTTAAGCATTTGTTTGCGCTTCAGCAGAGTATGATAGGTGATAGCAAAACGATGGGCTTCGTCGTCAATCCTGGCAATCAGCTTAGCAATATGTGAATTGGGCGGCAAGTGTAAGGTGTGATAACCATCTGGTTGTGGAATAATAATTTGAACTTCGGCATTACGAGTGTGGTCGCCAGATTTATCCCGGCCAATCACAGCGATTTGCTTTTCAGCAAGAAGATCTTTGACGGCATTAACTTGTCCAATACCGCCATCCAAAATTACTAAATCTGGGTATTGCCATTCTGAATGCTTGAGACGACGCTCAACCACTTCGCGGAGATTTTTGGTATCGTCATTCTTTTGCTGGTGAAGTTTGAATTTGCGATATTCAGCACGGTCAGAAGCGCCATTGACAAAAACTACCATTGAGCCGACCACATTGGTGCCAGATTGGTGAGAAATGTCGTAACCTTCAATGCGGCGTGGAGGCTCTGGCAGATGCAAAGCCATCTGCAAATCTACTAAGGCCTGGTCAGAGGAAATGTCCAGAAATTCTTTGTCAGAAAAGACGATCTTTTTCTGTAACTCTTTGAGACCAAAGAGCTGTTTACGGATTTCTGCGGCCTCTTCGAAATTTTCTGCCTTAGCAGCTTGATGCATCTGTTTTTCTAGTTCCTTGATGAGCTTATGTCTTCCACCTTCAAGATAGAGCATGAGTTTACGTAAATCTTTTTTATACTCCTGAGCCGTAACTTTGCCGACTTCGATTCCTGGAGTGAGACCAAGATCAGTGTTTAAAGTCTTTTTACCATCATAGGGCTTATCGTAATACGGGAAAATTTTACGCAAAATACGAAGAGCTTTTGCAACAGCAAGTTTGCCATAAAAAGGTCCGATATAGGTGGCTTTGTCGTCTTGTGGAGTGCGAGTGAAGCTAACATATGGCACTTCGGATTTCATATCAATCCGGACATAACTAACCGTTTTGTCGTCGCGCAGAAGAATGTTCCATTTAGGCATGTAACGCTTAATCATTTCCGATTCGAGGAAGAGGGCGTCCATTTCGGTATCCACTACAATCCAATCTGTGTCAGCAATCTCGCGAACAAGCGCTTCGGTTTTGGGATCTTTGCCAGTTCTATGAAAGTATTGGCGAACACGATTCTTGAGTACAGCGGCCTTGCCGACATAAATTACTTCATCATCGGCATTTTTATGAAAATAGACTCCCGGAGCGCTAGGTAGAGTTTTAAGCTTTTCTAAAAGTTGCTCACGCATGGCGGGAGTGACAGATGGATCTAAATCATAGCTGGCTGTTTCTGACATACAATATATTTATAGGTCAATATTAGTTGAAGTATAATCTTGATAATACCGCACAGCAGTGGCGGTGAATTTTAGCACGCAGTAATTAGGGTCAGTATTACTTTCGTAGAAAATTGTATCCATATCGCGCCAAATTTCATCTTTTATTGCCTGGTCTTGTATTACTTCTACCGTACCAGTAAAAGCGGCGCCGCGATAGGTAGGACGATCATAAAAATAAAGCCCAGCCCTAGGATTAGCTAAAAGAGACTGCACTTTTTGTGAAGCAGAGTTGGTGGTAAGATAAAATTCTTTAATTCCCTGGCGCTTGCGTGGGTTGAGCATGGTACGGGTCGTAGGAAAGCCAGCATCGTTAATGAAACTCAAGAAGCAGACATCCTGATGATCAACGAGTGATTCGATAATTTGGATGATTTTGTCTGGTTCCATTTTTTTACTCCTTACAATATGGTTATGGCGTCAAAATAATTATTTTATATATCTGAATTATAACATATGAGACTAATTATATAAGTGATTTAGGGGTGGAATTGGTATTTAGCTAAATCTACACAACTATTAATAACTTTGATGCCATCGGCTTCCAATTTCTCCTGTTGCACTGTGATGCCACCAAAAGCAAAACGTCCGGAGAGTTCGCCTTTGCTATTTACGACCTTGTAGCAGGGGTATCTATTACCATCGGGATTTTTATGCAAAGCGTTTCCTACAGCTCTAGCCCCACCTGGGCAGCCAATCGCTTCGGCGATTTGGCCATAAGTGACGACTTTACCCTTGGGGATGGTGAGAAGATAATTTAGAACTTGAGCTTGCATTATTATAATAGAACATTTTTTAGTATGATATTATTCTAAGTAGACGAAAAGCCACCCGTTGGGGTGGCTTACTCGTATAATTTGGCACCTTGCTAGTTTCCCGCTTGTGGCAGTATAATCGCCGCGACTGGGCTTGACTTCTGTGTTCGGAATGAGAACAGGTATTTCCCCAGCGCTATGGGCACCAAATTGCGTCCTGAAGCGCTATTGATGTCCATAAGGTGTAACGATAATTGTAAAACATCTGCGGTGCGTCGAGCACCGGTTGCTAGTTAAGTATATCAAGTCACCATGGTTCTTGTCAACCCCAACCTTGCGGTTACATTGACACAAACCCGATGACTTGAGCATAAAAAGGCGATGGATCTTTTAGTACGCTTCGGCTCCATATGTCACCATACTTCCACCTTGCGCCTATCAACCAGATCTTCTTTCTGGGATCTCATAGGGAATTCTTATCTTGGAGTGGGCTTCGCGCTTAATATGCTTTCAGCGCTT
>CARYFM010000016.1 GCA_949101405.1 uncultured Candidatus Saccharibacteria bacterium | reverse complement strand
GTACATGGGTAACATGGGGTGCTGGGAGGGTGCCAGTTGGGGTTGCCAATGGAGACACTGATTTTGGCACAGTAAATAAAACTGGAGGTGCTAAGTCTGTAACATTGAGTGTAGCTCAGATGCCGTTACATAGTCACGGCGTGAAAAATTTAAGGTTCAAAAATGCCTGGACGGCAACTGGAACTGGCTCTGGCAACTGGCTCGCGCCCTCAGCATATGTATGGGGATCAAACACACAATTTAACGATATCCCTATCGTGGGTGAAACATACAATACTGGTAGTGGTAATGCGCACTCCAATATTCAGCCCTATACCACATGTTATTTCTGGCGTCGCACAGCTTAAACTGTCCTTCGCCACATATAGCAAGTTACGTATGGCTGCAAATTGGAATGAGCTTGTCCTCCGCCCGTATCTCCGGTTCTGGTCGCAGCACCGGGGTAATTCCATCCAGTCGTATGCGTCATAGAGCCGCTTCCTCCTCCCCACTCAAATGGTATAGGTAGAGAATGATTGTGCTGGGGCACCTGCTCAATGGTCAATGTTACAGACTTAATATCGACGTGATATAATAAGAGTGTTCCAGAATTATTTTATCAATCACGAGCTTCGGTTGCCATAACCGGCATTCACGAGTTATAGACTGAAGTTTTTGGTTTATAGAATAGTTTTGGAACAACTACGTGAGTGCCGTTTTTGGTCTACTAGTAACACGATAAATAACAACTTACCACAAAAGGATAAGAATGCATAAAAATAAGAAACTCACCTATATATTGCTAGGTGTAATAGCAGTTGGCGTATTAGCTGTAAGCGCAATTTTTTTAATAAACCATACCTCGAGCCAACCCGAGAAAGAACCTTTGACAACCGAAGGTCTTATAGACCAGTCAAAACGTAACCATCAAGAATCAGTAGCACAGCAATTATACCTCACTGCCAAGCTTCAATATATTGATAAAGGTTATTTCCCAGAGAAGCTAGAGAATCTTACGGAAGACATTGAGTCCGTAAAGGAAACTCTCCCAAACCTAAACTATACACGCTATGGTAGTAGAGGGTTTGTGATAACTTATACCAACCTTGACGGGAAAGAGGAAAGGCTTACTTATACGGCTGAAAAAGATTAGACTTTTATAATGCTATGATTTTTCAGTTGAGAGACCCTGTTGATTGAATCTGCCATGTTTTGCGCAAAATTTAGTGAGACAGGTATATCTTTGCCGTCGATTTGCAAAGTTGCAGAAAGCTCGATTGGTTGTTTTTGAACTTTTAACTCATCTTTAATCTGATGTTGAATCCGGCTATTAACTTCTGGTAAGTTTATACTTGTTCCAAGGCTATCAATACTTAAACTGGAGATTATGTTAGGAATGTTAGTTACGGCATCGCTGAAACTATCTTGTATAGAGCTACCTATGCCCGACATCATCTTATTAAGCGAGTTTTCTTCGCTTTCAAGTCCTACGCCAACACCTTGCATGATATACGAGCCCATTTGAGCCATGACTTTTGATGGCGAATGAATATCAAATTGCTTCTTGAAGACACCAAGCATAGAACTACCAATGCTACCAATAGTAGAGCCCAGCCAACCCTGCTTGCTCTTTACACCTTGTCCAATACCTTCCCCTACATTCTCGCCAGCCTTAACCCCCTCGGATCTCATTGTATTAGCAAGGCTGCCTGTAGAGTTTTTCAAATTGTTGATATTTCTGTCCGCATCTTGCCACATTGCTCTCCATGCTTTAGCATTGTCATCTTGACCACGAGCAAGTTGGTCACCGAAGAAATTAACGAGATTTTCTACATCTTCTCCAACTACCTTGACCTGTTCTCCATTAGCGTTAGTATACTCATATCCCTGTTGTGTGAGCTCAATCATTTTTTGTTTCAGTTCGTCGTATTTGCCAGCTTGAAGTAATGTCGCTAATTCGACTTTCTTAAGTTCGGCGACTTCTCCGCGACGTTGTTCATCTAAAGCTTCGCCAGTTCCAACAAGTTCATCTTGGGTATCTTTTACTTTTCTTGTCGCCTCATCAAGTTTAGTTTCACCTTGCTCTAATTTTAGAACCGCCTCAGCTAGCTCGCGGTCTTTCTCTGTAAGATTACCACTGGCTATATCCAAGTTATTGACATAGACACGAGCTTGGTCTAGCGTCATTCCATATTTTTCCGAAATCTCATTAGCAATCGAGGTTAGCTCGATGACCCGATTTTGGGATTCCAAAAGAGACAAATTGGTTTCATTGAGGGTTTTGGTAATTTCGTCCAATCGTTCTTTTAGCGCTACTTGGCGCTCAATAGTTTCGTTATGATGTGCTTGAGCTTCAGAGATCAGCTTTGTAGTATCCATATATTGGCGTTCCGCCAAGTCTGCTTCCATGGTCTTAAGCTTAATAAGTTCCATAGCTGTTTGGATTGCCAACACTACAGCCACTACCGCTTCCATGATTATTAAGCCGGCACCAAGTGAAGAAATAAACATTTGCGACCCAGCAGTTGCTCCAGTAAAACCATTAGCTGCATTAGCAAGAGGAACACCAAGCGCAGAGATTTTACCAACAACACTGCTGACGCCATCTTTGAGAGAGTTTATAATGCCCGACCCAGTAGCACCAGCTTTGTTAAATAAGTCCCAACCACCAGTTGTCTTAGATAATACTCCTAGAAATCCACTCATCGCGATACTGCCACCAGTGATAGCATTAATTAGACCAGTAAAGAAGCCAGCAACGAGATTGAGTCCAATCAAAGTAATAAAGCCTTTGACGATTAAAGATATAGTTTCAACTGCAGCACTGTTATTGGCGATACCTCGCAAGGCATTACCAACTCCATTTAGGACATTAACAATGACCCCGCCAGTGAATTGGGCGATTGGCACAAGAAAAGCGTCAATGAATGGCATCAGGAACGTGTCCCACACGTTTCCGATTATTTCACCAAGCAACCTAATACCACCACCAATAGCATTCAAAGTTGCTGGCAGTAGACTCTCCCCAGACCACTGTATAAATGGTCTTAAGTATTTCTGCCACACATCTTTAATAATTTTCCCAGCATTGCCGAAAAACTTCTTCACGTCATCATAAAATTGTTTGAGTGATTTGCCTATCTTTTTGAAATCCCATTCGCCAAAAAGATCCTTAAAGGCTTTCTTAATCTTCGCCACCAGTACATCGATTTTGTCGGTAGCGACCTCCATGACAGATGTATCCCACGCATAATCACCTATGGCTGCATTACCGCTAGCTCCAGAGCCATCACTGCCAGACCCGCCGCTACCACTGGTATCCTGCTGGCTAAGGACGTTCATCTCATCAAAGCCGGCAAGCTGACCATTGAGCTTTTTCGCAGCCTTACTAGCATCATTCAGACCGCTAGCCACGCCTGCTGCTCCAGACGAAATATTATCAACATTAGTAGCAGCGCTACCAGTTTCTTTTACTAGTCCAGATGTAGACCCAGACCCACCGAATAATGCACCAATCCAAGCTACAGCCTCTTTAATGATTTTTACAAAAGCAGCAACATAACTGAACGCTGTTCCTATAGCCTTAGATAAACCATTGAAGAATCCAGCGATATTGGATTGACCTAGTACGTCCAAAACTTGCGTTATACCACGCGTTATAGCTGTTTTAAGGTTAGTTATACTAGTCGCCACACCACCAGTAGCATTGCGAGCTTGTGTGGCGAAATTAGCAAACCCAGCAACGCCCTCCTTATTAAGCTTCATGATGGTAAACATGAAATCATTCATATTTACTTCGCCAGACTGAAGTGCATTGTATAAATCCCCACCTACAGCAGTAGACGTATATCCCATAGCTGTCGCGATCTGCTTGAGTTGAGCTGGCATTGCCGTCAGAAATGCACGCCACTCCATGACATCAGGCTTGCCTTTGGAGTAGGCTTGCATCATCTGCTCAAGTGCGGTATTTTGAGTTTCAATAGCTGCGCCACCAGCCAGAATAGCGTTATTGAGCGCCAAGAACATATCTGTTGAGGCGGCAATATTGCCATTCGTAGCCACTAAACGCTGCGTTGCCGAGGCGGCATCATCAAGTTTGGTAGGTAACCCTGTAATACCATCATCAAGAGTCTTTAGGGATTTTTCAGAATCTTGAGCGGCAATACCAAGATTGGACATAACTCGGGTGTAGTTGTTAAGAGTATCAAGGCGGCTAATAGCACCATCCATGTGTGCATTGATGGACTGAAAGGCCTTGGAGACCACACCGCCCAGAATGTTACCTACGGCTGTTCCCATGACAACCATACCGGAAGATATCGTCTTCGACGACTTCTCTGTGCTTTTGGCAAAACTACTAATTTTCTTCTCAGCTGTATCAACTCCGGATACTAGTTTGCCTGAGTCGGCGGTAATTTGAACGTTAAGTTCATCAATTGTTGCCATGTCTAGCCTCTCGTATTGTTAGCAAGGCTGCAGATGTAAGCATCTAAGCTATCATCCGATGTGAAACCTACCTTAGTTGATGTGTCATCGTCTAGCATAGGTCTGGTTGGATATTTTTTAGGATCGACAATCCCGGCCGCAATATAAATTCCCAGAATATGATTTAATCGGTCTTGAAGATGTGCTTCGTCTTTTATCCGCTCAGCATATCCATCAATACAATCATAGAAATCGCCAATCGTAAGTTCCCAAAACTCAACAGGATGTACCCCAATCCGAAACGCTAGTTTTTGGTTGCTTCGCCAGAATTCCGTGAAGTTACTGGTTTCTTCTGATCCTCTAGCTGTCGCTTGAGCACTCGAACATCCTCTTGACCTAAAAAACCAGCAGCACTAAGACCTTCCATAATGACTACCAAGACCTTATTAATGCCTTCCTTAAAGGCTTGATCAAAGTCATCTTCAGTTCCATTACCAGCCTCAAACAGAAATAATAAACCGCTAATAGATGGATTATCACTGAGCGTTTTGAGCGTCTTAAGAAAGTTCATCCCGTGTGCACGTTCTGCTTTAGCAATATTTGAAGCTTTATAGTCGAGTTTCATAGAATAATTCCTTGATTATATTTACTTAGTGGTGGTTACAAGGCGACCACCAGCGCCGTTCTTTAAGCCGCGGGCTCGTCTTCTGGGTTGAATTTGACGCTACCAGAGACGCGCAAAGTCATGCCAAACGTATCAAGACCATCAACAGTCTTCTCGCCATACTTGAAAGTCTTAATGAAGGCGTTAAAGCGCTCAACGTTACCAGCTGGCGTCCTAATCGTCCATTCACGTATGGCTTGCGCATCGAAGATGGCGCGAAGTTTAGCCATCTGCGTAGCGTCAGTGACATTGCCAGCGACATCTTGTGAGCCCCAGTCAACAGCACCAGGTCTATATTCCTTAGCTCCGTCTGGACTATCAAGTGTAGTAACATCGGTTTCATCACGATCGCCAGTGAGTTCGCCAATCGACGTAAGGCTTTTGATTGTCAAATCCTCAGTTTCGTCACCAGCCTTGGTGACAGTAAGGGTCGTACCCATAGTTGGTGTTCCTGCCATATTTTCTCCTTTAGAAATTAGCAGTGCGTTCATTCAATATGAACGGTAATAAAACGACAGTTAGTGTGAAACAGGCAGCCTTTTGGCTGTGACACATCTGCCGAATAGGTCATCTGATAGCCGTCTAACCTCATCACTTCCTCTACTTCAGATAGAACTTGCGAAGCTGTTATGCTATCATCTGCCCATATATCAACTACGACGTTAATATCTTGGCTAGCAATCTCGTTGCTGAGGTCAAGATTAACGCTGTTGTTATCAACTCGAAATGTGATCGCGGGAATTTCGTTGTCAGAGAAGGAAGCCTGCGCTCCTTGATGGCAGTAATAACCAAGACTGGAAAGCGTTTTTTGAAGCTGAACTTTTGGCGTAAACATCCTATTTACCTCCCGTTACGCCACTAATCGTGGCTGCAGCAATTAGCTTATTGATACGGTTTCTGTTTGAAAGTAATGCCGGCACCAAGAATGGTTGAGCAACTTGTCCTGGCCATTCTGGATCATAGGACAGAGCTAGATTTGCCTGCTTCTCATATGGATAACTACCATCGCCACGAACTCCAGTACCAAATTCAACAAACGGCGCATGCTCCATCGAGGTATAAACTATACCTACAACTCTGCGTTCACTCTCTTCAATACGCATATGAATAGAGTTGCGCAACCCGCCCGTCTTAACAGAACACCCAGCCCTCGCAGCCCCCTCTACTAGGGCAGTTGCCTGAGAAACTGCAAAACGTGTTGCTTTTTGGCTCTTCATATTTCCAAGTTTGCGTTGCAAGTTCTTAACACCAGAAATTGAAATCGTTACACTTGCCATATTTTACCCTCCAGCTCCATATGAGAATCGGTTATAACTCGGCTACTTACGACATATTTGGAGCCTTGATACTGCAACAAATCTCCGACATCTACGGTAGTGTCCGTAGAGCATGTAATTACTACGTCAATGTCCTTTACGATCCCTTTCTCCTGCTGATTCTCATCATATGAAACGAATCTCACATTTCCTGTAAAAGTACTCTTTATGGCGGTGCCAGTTTTGACTAGGCCACCTTCGGCGTCATATGCTTCTTGCTTCTCCAATATGGCAACTTCTTTGTCATAAAATGCCTTAGCTATCGCCTGTTTGGCTGAGTTAGGAAACAACATTACACCTCCGATATGGCTTCAGTAGCTCCGTAAAACCGCTAAAAACCTCTTGGTCGCTTGACGTCGCAAGATAGTTGCGTACACCTTCAGCGAAACTAATCGTCTGACCATTGTCGGAGATAGACTTGATTTGTGCTTCGCCACCATCTCCGGACACTTCGTTAGAAATACTAGTGAAAATGCCGCTCGCAATCCTTGCTGCAACTCGTACGAGCCTTTCGTCGAACACATAAGAGCCATTTACTGGGGTAAGATTAAGATACAGCGAAATGCGATCGGTAACCTCCTCAACCGTATCCTTAGTAAGGTTCTCGTTTGCGAGTGCTTTTTCATTTCTGCTTTTCAGAACCTCTACCACTTGTTCGACAAAAGTATCACGAGCGATTCCCATAGCTATTTCTCGTTTCTACCCTCTTCAGGCTTATCATCGGTTTGAGCATCTGTTGCCTTGTCAGTTTCTGCATCGGCTTCCTGAGTATTAGATGGCTTTCTAGACTTGGTGGTTGGCGACTTTGCCTTTGCCGACAGTGGCTTGCCGTTTTTATCGCAAGGAATGTAATAATCCGGCCGGCTTTCATATTGACGAATCAATAGTTTAGCATTCTCACCTTCACCGACGGCTACTTTATCACTAACAGCCAGGACAGTACCAACCTTTGCCATTTTGAAATATCTAGTTGTCATGGTTATATTTCTCCAAATTATGCTAATATTCTTCACGGGAGAGACATATTTACAGCCTCTCCCGTGCGGTTTCTACTCGGATGAAGTGGCCGGTTCCGTCAAAGTTGCCTTGAAAATCAAATCCGGCTCAACAGCCTTAGTGCCTTGATCATAGAACAGGGCAACTTCATATGCGCTACTGAATGGGATGCGAGCAGGGTCAGTGTAATCCCTAACGTTAACGTCTTGAGCCACTGCACCTTCATGCATAGCAACGATGTCGGCAGTCTGGTTGATGTTTTCATAGACGACAACACCACCGTTAAACACGGCTTGCTCTTCGCCAGTGATGCTATTTTTGATAGTATTCAGATGGTTAGATAGCTTGCCAAAGATTGCTGGGGAAGCAGCAATGCGAATCTGGTTGCGAGGCACGCCGCGAACCCAGTCGTTCTTGACCGATTCGAGAGTTTGAATCACCTTTTCGATGATGTCCTCGATTTTCATATCAGTCGTCAATCCAGCGATTGCGGTCGCCTTACTTTCAGCTTCGGCGAAGAACTTACCATCAAGATAAGCAACCATAGAAGCCGCTTCGTCGTTTTGGCGGCGCTCAACCAGGTCGACAACGCCGAACCTAGTAACATCGCCTTCTTCAAGTTCTTCAATAATCTCTTGACGATCGCTGATGTTGTTGGTAACCTTACCAGTGTTCTTCAGAGCATCACCCTTGCCGGCAGTGCGGGCGGTCCCGTAAGCTTTAGAAGCGGATGTCTTAAAACGATCGTAAGTAACGGAACCTGCAGCAGGGTCACCCACGCCATAGCGGTTCTTAATCTTCATAGAAACAGCAGTCTTAGCCACAGTTTCAATTACAGCACCTTTAATCTCAATCAAGTCGTCCTTATTAGTGCCGTCCGCATAAATGTTATATGCCTCAGTCATTTGGTTTCTCCAGTTATGAAGGTCAGAGTGAAGTCACTCCTGCACCGTTGTCACGGCCGTAAGTGCGTCCATTCCGAGTGTCGGTGCGTTTGCCTTTGTCGGTGGGAGTGCTCCCGCCAACTTTGGCTTTTACTGCATCCTCGAGGGCTTTTTGCCAGTCTTTGCTAAACTGAGTAATGTTTGCTTTAGTTTTCTCAACATCTTGGTCAACAATGTAATCAACCATGGATGTAGGAAGCTTCTGCTGGACCATAATCTCAATGGCTTCGTTTCGCCGTTCACGCATTGTTACATCATGTTCGCGTTTGGCAATTTCCTCTTCCTTGGCTTTCTGAGCCTCAGTCGCACGCTGCTCATCGGTCAGTTTCGCTTTACGTTCCTGCTCGGCGAGAGCGTCTGCTACTGCTTGTTTAAGCTTTTCTTCGGACTTAGCGTTCGCTTCATTGATGCGCTTGCGCACAATTTCGTTCACCTCATCTTGAGAAAAGGTCTTGCTACCCTGATCGTCACCCTTATTGGCATTATCATCAGGTTGACCTGCCGGGTTACTGTTGGTAGAATCTGGATTTTTGGGGTCCATTTTCTTATCCTTCCTTTTACGCCTCTCGGCTTAGATTACAAACCAACGAAAAAGCGACCCGAAGGTCGCTAAAGAAATTCAATAATCAACCTAACAGGTCGTCATTGATCTTAAATTGATTATATCATAAGGATTATTTTTAGCAATAACTTCATGCACTATAGAACTACTAATAGAGTAGGTTGTCATCCTCGTCGCTATAATATTCTTTATAGCTAGCAATGACCTCTGGAATTTTCTTTCCAGCTTCGGTTAGACAAGTAATGCCAGCTTCATCATCAAAATAATACCATTCACTATTCTTCATAAATAATGGCATTGATATATCAGAAAACATTATTTCAGCCCCCTCTCCCTTAGATATTCTCTCATAGCTTTTCCCCATATATTGGGACTACCTAGTTTATGTGCCACAAAAGCTTCGGCAAAGAATTCTTGCGGCTTTTTGCGCCCATAGTCTGACATTTCTGCTAGTACCTCGCTTCGCGTTTTATTGCTCATTTGTTGCGCTATCTTTATGATATCATTTTTAATCGCCGTAGCGCGTTTATTATACTCCGCTCTGGTGATTTTCTTTCCATCGACAAGGTAATTCTCGACCACATGCCCCATCTCATGCGTGATGGTATAAATGTCGTGGTACATTTTCGGAACACGCATCTTAAAGCCAACTTTCATTTCTTTTTCTAAAACTGCCAAGTATTTTTCGCGATTAGCAAAAGCCTTCCTTGAAAATAGTATGCGTGAATTATCTGTTGAAGTTGCTGCCTTATATGTTGCGGCATCGACCAGTTCAAACGCTATGCCACCATTCTCACGAATCGATTCGCTCACTATAGGATACTCCTCAAGTATCCTGCTTGCCTGTTTAATTGACTTTTCTATCAATGGTCTATTCGCTCCGACAAAAAGGTCATCTCCTACTTGCCACTTGTTCCATCTTTGGTTCAATAATCCCCCTATAACCCCCACTTTTAGTCCTTTTTGGTTGGCCTTAGGTTCGTTTGGTATATATTGCGCTCGCCATTCATGGTAAGTCATCTGTTCAATAGTCTTGTTTTTACCCGTCTCTGGATCACGCATAATTCGCGTTTTAGGTTCAAACGCTATTCCAATATACGGGCGTATCGCTGTGCGACAATACGGATGGAGTGGAGGTAGCGTCTTGCCTGCCACAGCATTCTTAATCTTAAAACGTTTGCCGTCCATCTCGCGACAGATCTTAGATGTACGGCTATCAAGCGTAGCTAATATCACGTACTCTGATATACCCATCTCTTTATACGCTTCAATCTCTGCTTGATTCTCGAAATAACATGTCTCTGTGCGCACTAAACGTGCCGCGTTGGATTGACTAACATTAAAACGTTCTCGGACTAATCGAACAGTCTTCTCTGACGATTGTCCAGTTGCAATAGCTTGAGAAATAATACTCTGTAACTGATCAGCTAATTTATTAGAATTACCCCAAATACGCTCTGAATAGTTTTTGCCGTAAAACTTGGATTCAAGTACTTTATCAACAGTCTTGTCGTCTAAACTGCCGAAAGCAAGAGTTTCACCAAGACCTTTAGATACATCATATCCAGTACGATAGTAAGTATTCCGAAATACTTTGTCGTATAAATCGGTTGTTGCGACACTCTCTTTGGTTGCCATTTGCTTCACTTTGCCTAGCATTTGGCTGTTTAGAAGTTCCAAACGGCTCATTCTGCCTCGACAATTGTTGGGAAGATCAGTTGGTAAGCCTTGAGCCTCCATGCTCACTAGAAAGCGTTTTACGTCGCCCTGAGAGGCAACTTTATTAAGCGCATCAATATCAAAGCCACTCTTACCGTAGTATGTGGCATAAAGTTTACGTACCTGTTCAACGATAGCCCGAGCTGTCGCACGGTACTCTTTTTGGACTTGCTTGAGGTAGGTTATAGAAGTCTTTTCTGCCTCACTAAGCCGTTCAAGTGAACGTTTCGCCCAGTAATCATCAGAGCGCGTTTTCATACTACTCCTCGTCTAATGGATCGTCAGCCTCATCGGGCTCACCCGTCCCATAATTACCTAGTTTCAGATCTTCTTCTTTTTCTTTCAGAGCTTGCACCACGATTTCCTTGGGATCTTTAACGAACGACAACCGTCCAGCTAAGGTTTCTCGATCAACCAGACCAGAATCTAGTAATAGATTGATGAGTTGAGCGGTTTCATAATCGTTCTTTGGCAGATCACGGCTGAAGATAATATCTACTGCGTCCTTGGCAATTGCGTCATCCTTCGTGGAGTTCACGAACTGGTAATATAGACCGAGACGATCCATGAGCCCTTTTTCGAAGTAGCGCTCTTTATCCTTAATGTGCTGCTCAAAAGCGATTAGCTTATAGCTCAGAGCTACACCACTTGAGTTACTAGCAAAGTTCTCATCCGTCATGTTAGGAGTCATGGAAATCATATGAATGTCGTCGGTAATAGCTTTCAGGAGCACACTAGCATCTGCTTCGTTGATATTTTTCACGATATACTCAACTTTCGCATCTGGTGGCAAATTAGATAGCATACGGCTATTCTTGAGCTGTTTGCGTTGCTCCTCGCTGAATGCCGTTCCGTAGAATGCAAGAATTGCATCTACGAGCCTCTCACGGTCTAGCACTCGATCGCTCTGTAGAATGTTGCGAGCATCAATCAGTGATAACACTGGCTCATAATCTCCAACGCGATCGCTCGAATTAATGTATTCAACGATGGGGACTTCTCCAAAAATATGAGGCATTTGTTTATCAATCGCCAGAACGTCGCCAGTGAGTTTGCCCTCGGTAATATTCCCGCTGTCTAAGATAGTTACATCATATTCTTGGGAGCTACGTTGTCCAGAATATATGACGGCAAACATCTTATTATGGTTGACCGTGTCATCATGGACCAATATAATGTTGCGAGGGTCAATCTTTGTAGATTTAGGCTCTCTTCCTTCATCAACATAGACCTGCTCAAAGGCATGACCAAAGATAGAGGCATCAGTGGCTAGCTCATAGTCTAGAGTTGAAATTGTTTGTGCAGTATATTTCTGCAAAATCGAGTCTAAGTTTACCTTATCGTTAGCAGAGTACGAAACCGGGTTACCTAAGAAGTAACCAGTATTAGTCTTAGTAATATAGCGCGCATAGTTCGTGATGGCATACAGCTTATGTGGTGTGCGGCGGAGTAAGACATCTCCGCTATTGTAATATTTTTCCAACAAATTATATGCCTTGATGTCTTTTTTGCGATCTCGACTTCTGATTAGGCTGGCAATAGTCTTGCCGTCGGGTTCGGTGCCACGTGGTAAAATGTATAGTTTTTCCATATCACTCCTTTCTAATACATTTCAAATGGGCGACGGTAATAGCCGTCATCTATCTCATCAGTAGTAATAACTTCTGGCTCAGGTTGCGCCGTGATATTCTCAAAAATGGCTGCCAGAACGTCCACAGCATCATCGTGAGCATTTTTGCTTTTTCTTTGATACTCCATAACCTGCTTATAGAATTCTGGCCATCTGGTCTTCCAGTTTGGCGGCATATAAACATGATTTTGTACCCATGCCGAACTTGTAAGAATACGGCTCTCTTTATTCTTAGATTGTGGACGCGGAGTAATAATGGTGCGATTACTATTGTATTCGTTGTTCAATATCCGCCCTACGTTGCGCGCAAACCCACGTCCACCATTGTTACTTTCGATAAACGCCTGTGCCACATTGCTACGATGAAATAGATCGGCAGTTTTGCCTTCGGTGACTTCCATTGGCTCATCTGTGAATACTAAATCTGTAATATACGCTTCATTTTCGAATACTACATAGCTAACAGAGCAGAGAAAGTCAGAGCCGGTATCAGCTGTATCAGTATAGTTTTTGACTTCGCCCTCTGGCTTTTTCTCCCATTCCTTGAACTCGGAGTAGAGTCTCCCCTTAATATCAATAGGTTTCTGATTATAGTTCGCCTCGAAAATATCAAGACTCATTTCACGCTTGAGGAAGTTATAATCTTTAGTGTTCAAAATATCGTCACAGAGCATTATGCCTTGATCGTTGCACGCTTGATAAGTGATAAGCTCAACTTCGTCTGGAAATGCCTCCAAAATGCGCCCAGCAAGATCACCTTTTGCCCAGCGCGTCATGATGACAATAACTTTCTTCTGCCCCTCTAAGCGCGAAAGCATTGTATCTGTAAACCATGACCAGATATCGTTTAGAACATTTTCGTTATACGCCTCAACCGCGTTCTTAATAAGGTCGTCACAAATTAAGAAGTTACAGCCAAAACCGGTCGCCGTACCATTCGGAGAAGTCGCAAGGTATGATGTTTGGTTTTGCCCCTCCAACGTCCACATCTGCGCACTTGCGTCGCCGTATTGTACGCTAACTCCCGGAAAAATATCTGAGTAGACAACGCGTTCTCCAACTTTCTTTGTCTGAATAATGTTGCGCACGTTCTTGGAGAAAGTGCTAGCTAGGCGTTCGTTGTAGGACGCCGTCATGACGCGATTTGCTGGGTTATCGCCTAAGAGCCATGCAGTTGCTGATTGGGCTGTCAACGATTTGCCATGACGAGGTGGAGCATTAAGGATTAGAAAGCGTTTTGGGCTATGCTTCACAAAACCCTCGATTTGGTTACAAATATCCTTCAAAAAGGTGCGCTTTGGCTTATAAAAGCCTGGGTATTGCAGTAAACAGTAGTCATAGAGATGACGGCGTGCAAGCTCTAAACGTGCGCCAAAACGAGCAAGTTCAACATCAAAAGAGTCTTTCATGACATTGTTTCTCCAGCAAGGTGACGCAATTCCTCCTCACTTAAATTCTCGAATGGGTTATGATAACCAACATCTTTGGTCTCGACCTTGGTTTTGTCCTCCCACCCATAGTTGTTTTTAAGTGAAAATATGGCTCCGGTTGGCTTGCCACGATATAGTTGCTGTTCAGTCGCGTCATAAATTCGCAATTTCGCCTTTTTTATAGTGTCAGAAAAGCCATGCTGAATTTCTTCGGGCATATCTTTGTTCTTGTGTAGCTCGTTCTCATAATCAAGCAATGTTTCGCGCGAGGTATCGAGGAATACGGCTAATCCAGTAATCGTAGGAACCTTTACTTGGTACATCAGATATTCTCCAGATACGGCATCTTTTATACGATTTCCTTTGGCACCACGTACATAGTCATTGCATGATGCAAAATAGGCTTCAACTTTATCTTGTAGCTCTTCGACACTCTGGAATTTAAGTGGGCGATATGGTGGTTTCTTCGCGACTTTACGCTTTCGCTTTTTTGCAACAGATGCTTTAGACATAGCCTTCTTGGCAGTGTCCTTCTTCGTACGTTTCGTCTGTTGCACCTTTGCCGTCATCTATTTTTTACTCTGTTCTTTTTCTAAAACAGTCTTCACTTTAGTGGAACTGCTATTGCTTTTCCTTATGGACCGATTGATCTCCGCAAGATATTCTTCGCCGAACTTTGTAAATTTTGCTTTGCCAGACTCATTGAACTCGTCTCTGCTAAGCGTGATATGTTCGCCATATAAATTGATATGGGCATTGCCGTTTGAATCCAAATTAACTTTGATAGTTTTCATCTACGTTCCTTTCTTTTGTTGCGATAAAACTTTTGTCGTTGTTCTAAATCGGTCACTAAATCATTGATTGTCTTGCACTTTGTTAAACCCTTACGGTCTAGCACCACGATTTGAAGATTCTTGCATTGCCCATCCGCAGCTCGGTCAAATACTAGACCAAGTTCTCCAGCTATCCGCCTTGATGGGACATGGAATATATACGTGCGCCTACCACGCGCCATGCACCAGAGCTTATCGTTGGCTTCAATGTCCTGCAAATAGCTGTTAGCCCCGATGGTCGCTAAAGTAGATGCTTCGCTATGCGAATAACTAACTTTATTAGCGCGCTTATGGGTCAGCATTCTAGTTGTCACTGCTGCTTCAAACTCTTGAATTGTGGGATTTCTAATCATCTTGATAACCTTGTTGAAATGTTTGTCGGCACCAAAGACGACTAAAAAGTCTAGTCAACAAAAAAACGACCAGTATTTTCTAGTCGTCATTGATATGTCTTCATTATACCACAACCAGTTCTACTTTGACATAATTAGCCTTTTGCGATATAATGGGGTCACACATAAAGTTCTGATAGCCTCACTTAGCTTACTAGTTGAGTGAGGCTATTTCTTACTCGCCTCTAATTAATGATGCTTGGAGGTAAATTTAACGTGGGCAAAAAGGCATTCTTGAAGGTCGATATAGAGCTTGTTCGTGAGCTTGGCGAACAGGAGGCTATTTTATATGCTTTTTTGGAAAATCTCGCACGCGCTTGGGAAAAGGACAAAAATGACTATATGGCTGTTTGGACAAAATACATAGTGGAGCAGCTTGGCTGGAGTAAGCCAAAATTTGTGCGAGTTCGCGACAATTTATCTAAGACAAAATTAATTAAGGTTCAGAAAGGTAAGAATCAAAACACCAAAACAAAATACAAGCTGTTGTAAAATGTACAACGATTTGACATAAAAGGAGGTATCTACCTCCTTTTTTCTTTGTCAAGACATCGCTTGTGGAAATGCTGTGGAAAACTATGTGGAGATCGGTGGAAAAGTTGGTGGAAAAGCTTTTTCCGCCGTAACAAAACGTTACGCCGACTTACAGAGTAAAAGTAACGAAACGTTACGCCCATAGAAAAAGAAATTAAAAAGAATAGTAGTAAGCAAAAAATAATAATTTTAATTTTGTGGTGGGCAGAAAGCGAAAACTGTAAATGGCTAAAACTTTAGAAATTTATTATCAAATGGAGGAATATCTCAATTACTGCCAGTTTACACGCGGGATGAGCCAAATGACGCTCAAAAGTAAACAGCACACCTATGTGCATTTTATTATTGATTCAGAGTGCAACGATATGAGGCAACTAACAAATCGTGGTTACGACTTGTGGGTAGAAAAGCAAGTAAACGCCAGAGTTTCAAATCGTACGATTAACACGCGTACAGCACACATCAAGGCTTGGGTACGCTATTGCCGAGAAATGGGCATGGAAATTCCAATAAAACTACCTCTGATCAAGAAGCGTCACGAAGGTAAAGTTACGCGAGTTCACTACACTAAAGAGGAAATTGACAAAGTGTTAACATGTGCCGACGAGGTGGCTGGACTCCTAATAAGGATCTGCTTTGATGCTGGTCTAAGAATTAGCGAGCTCGCACATTTGCGCCTGAGTAACTTTAAGGGACAAAAGATCCACTTCGTAGGCAAAGGTAACAAGGATAGGGAGTCGTATGTTACCCTCGACACATACGAGCGTTTAGTCGACTATGTTTCGAAAAATGGAATTACGGATGCCTTATGGCCAGGACGTTTTGGTGATACATGTAGCACTGATACTCTTAGGATTAAAATGCGTCAAGCATTCATGGCTGCTGGATTTGACGACTTTTATCCGCACGCACTACGCCACTCATTTGCAACAGACATCCAAAGTAAGGGTGCTGAGCTTTTAGAAATGCAGATGATGCTTGGCCATGCAAACGCACAAACTACGGAGAGGTATCTGCACGGGCTTGATGGCAGACAGCAAGCCCTATTCTCAAAATACAAGGATAGCTCACTCAAAGTTCCAGGCATCGCCCCGTCGGCACACTTAAAGATCGAAACTGATGAGAAACGTGAAAGAGAGGCTCAACAATCATTCGAACGTTGTATAAAAGATTTTTCTCCAGAACAGCAAAAAATTTTCATTGAGATGCTCGTAAGGCTATCTGAGCTCGGAGAAAAACAACGTACGGCCACTATGTAGAACACTTTTCCACAACAATAACAGATAGGGCGACGAGCAATAAGTCGTCCTATCACTACGTTGCAAAGACTCCCTGTTGACTTACAGCATTGCTTATGCTACAATAGAGATAGTTAGATTGAAGCCATAACGAAATCAATTCAAGAGCCTTTACAACATTGAAAGAAAAACCGTTCTGTAAGAATGAATAGGTTGAATCAATGTTACCATTATA
>CARYFM010000015.1 GCA_949101405.1 uncultured Candidatus Saccharibacteria bacterium | reverse complement strand
CGTCATGGGCGGTCGCCTATTAAGGCAGTATTACTAAATCAAAAGTTGATCGCGGGGTTGGGGAATATTTATGCGGACGAATCACTTTTTTATGCAAGTGTGCATCCGGCCACACCAGCGGGGAATTTGAACGCAGGTCAGGTGACTAAGATTTTAGAGGGGGCCTGCAAGATTATGGATGCGGCGATTGAGTCTGGTGGCTCTACGATGGCAACTTATATTCGTCCAGATGGAACGACTGGGGATTATCTGGAAAAATTTGCGCAAGTGTTTCGGCGAGAGGGGCAGAAATGTCGCCGCTGCGGAACGATCATTGAAAAAACACGGTGTGCGGGACGCGGGACACATTATTGCCCAAAGTGCCAAGGTGGTAAAATGGCTCTAGGAGCCACGGAGAGCGCGTAAGACCTTATGCTAAGTGTTTTTTCGGGTGAGAACCGTCTTGAAGCGGAAAAGGCCGTAAAACGCGCGTTAGGCACCGATTATGAGGTGTTTGAAGGTGAGAATTTGACGGTAGCAGATTTGCCAAGTATTTTTTTGGGAACTTCGTTGTTTGGCACTGAAAAGCGGCAGATTTTATTAAAAGAGTTAAGTGAAAATAAGGAAGTTTGGGAGAAAATTCCTGATTATCTCGCAACCGAGCACGATATTGTAATTTGGGAGAGCAAAATTGATAAGCGTTCGGTAGTGTATAAGGCTATGAAAGCAGCTGGGGTGATGATGCAGGAATTTTTGGCTATGAAGAATCCGGATGCCAATGTGGTGTTTAATATTTTGGACATGGCTTTGAGAAATGGTCCCCAAGCGGTGAAGATGGTAGAGAAGATTGAGCTAGAGCAAGATCCATACATGTTTTTTGGACTTTTGGTGACGCAGGCAATCAAAAAAATGGAATATCAGGCGGGAACTAAAGAGAAGCGTTTACTGAAAGAATTATCTGTGCTTGATATACAAATGAAAACGACTTCCGTAGAGCCGTGGCTACTAGTGAAGTCGTTTTTGCTAAGAGCGTCGCAAATCTAAATTAAGCGGCTTTGGCGACTGGTTTAACTCCAGCGGCTTTAGCAATTTTAGCTAGGGAAGCTTTGCGACGAGAAGCGGTATTTTTCTTGAGAAGACCTTTTTTGACAGCCTTGTCATACTCAGATTGAGCTTTGAACATGTTTTCGGCAGTTGGCTCGGATTTGAAAGTCTTGAGAGCGGTTTTGATGTCCTTTTTGATTTGCTGGTTATTAGCGGTACGCTTTTCTGCCTGGCGGGCAGCTTTTTTCGCAGATTTGATAATCGGCATTGAGTTTTCCTTAGATTAATTGATAATTTGACTTACTTTGTACGATTATACCTGATTACTGGAAAAATGTAAAGAGTTTATCTCCTAAAGATTATTCAAAAAGCAAAAGGCTATCAGTCGCTGATAGCCTTAGAGTGGATTTCAACCCAAGTGAAATCCACAAGAGATACATTTTTACAAGTGTATCTATGATGCTCATAAGTGGAAATGGTGACTTCTGTAGCATCGGTGGTTAGGGATTCAAGCCAGACTACAAGACCGTATTCACCGTAATTGGGGTTGATACCAATGTAATGATGCCCAAGTCTTAACAAGTCAGTAATGCCAAGACAACAATCCTGTGCTTGGAGAAATTCCAGCCAATATTTGGCGTCATGAGGACGCTCACGGTTGGCAATTTCTATAGCATGAGATTCGTCTTTGGGATTGACGGCATTTTTAGGCCATTTTCCAGTGAGCTCCCGTATCTTCCATGCACAGTAGCTGGTGGAGTGTTTGATTACGAAGTTAGACGGGTCTACCACTAGAGCACCATCGTCTTCTGGCCAATTTGCGATGCAATGATAAATGCGTGGATAGGTGTTCCTGTGTCTGAAGTAGCTGGTACGCTTTGCTATTCGAAGTATACTGGACGGCGAAAGCAGCATATAATCAATTGCAGTTAGCCCCCACATAGAATAGCGACAAAGACGTCGCAGGATTCCGCAGCGATTCCACTTTGGGCATGAACATTTTGCCAATAAATTGGCGAGTTTGAAAAGAACTATCATACGTTAACCCTCCTGATGATATATTAATACTGTTAATCATAACACTCAAACTTTCCCATGTCAATTTATAGAATGAAATGAAACATGTTTTTTTCAAGATTGACAGGACACGAGAGTGTCGCAAAATATATGAAGTGAGTTATAATAGAGTCAAGGAATAAGATATGGCAAGAATAGTTAAAACTAAAAAACTAGATAATACGCGATTGGCAACTAATTATGGTGGCTGGATGTACTGTGAGGGGTGTAATGAGAATATTGGTTATCTGTGTTATTCAACTTATGATAGAGTAGATTTGAAATATAGGTGTAATTGTGGGCGTGAGGGTAGTGTGTTGATAGATTTTGCGGATAGTAAGGAAGGGAAGGGGTGTGATGATGAGCTGGTTGTGATTAAGAACCGGTTTTGTTGTCCGAAGACGAGTGACCCATTAATTACGATTTTGGATAAGAAGGTTGTGGATTATGATTTAAGGATAACTTGCAAGGAGTGTGGGCGAGTTTACCATCAGACTAAGAAGATTAATTAACGTCAACAAAAAACTTCCTTATCTGGTCTATGCAGGATAAGGAAGTTTGATTTCTTGTTATGGTGGGTCGCGAGGGACTCGAACCCCCGACCCTCTCGGTGTAAACGAGATGCTCTAGCCAACTGAGCTAGCGACCCATAAGGACATTATAACATAGAATTAGTAGAGTGGGGAATTTTGCAACACTTATCTCCTCACATCCCTAATACAGTACTCAGGCAGCGGAGGGAGAAACCGAGGTAGCGGTTAAACGGGCCAGACGATGGGTACACGCCAGTAGCATTAAAGCCGAGGTAGTAAGCGCTAGGGATAGCCGCGCCATCGTAGCGCGTAGAGGACGCTCGTGACGACCAATCATAGCCGTCCTGGCCAGGGTTCCAAGACTTACCAGCGTCCGGAGCGAGGCCCCCGCTGCGCACGAAGCCTTGAACTTGTATTTGCTTTACAAGGGTAGTGGAACTTTGGCGCTTGCGCCTGGAAGTTAGTCTTTGTCCTAAATTAAGGATTAGTACCATCAAGAAGCGAAACAAAAAAGTTAGCGCCCGTAACAGGCGCTAACAAACCAATAATAATCCCATTCTCACACAAACAAGGGCTGTGTCAATACTTGCTGTCACTCGTTTTGATTACAATATTCGGGATGTAAAAAAGGCTGCCGGTGAGGGCAGCCCAAGAAAGAGAACTTAATTGGAAGCAGTATAATAGGACTCGAGAGCATTATCATCAAAGAGTACTTCAACTTGATGAGTAGAATTAGCAACAATGGCCTTGAGGCGAGCGATAGTCTTGATGTCGCGCAGGCGTAGGTCTTGGCACTGATTTGATTCTTCGGAAATGAGTTCATGATAGAATTTTTCCTTACCGCTGTCGTCCAATTGCACTTTGTCATCATCCAATAACTCTATGCGACCATCTGTGTAGATGCAGAGTGTAATGGTCTCCAGGGATTGGATTTGTTGACGCAGGTTTTGCAGATTTTCGTTTTGTTGAATCTGCTGTTCTGTTACCGTATTGATACGGTCTACCAGCTCATTGTTGCTGGTTGTAAGGGCTTCGTATTCGTTTGCAACAGATTGAAATTCCTTGCGTATGTTATCCATGCGTTGACGAATGCCGAGAAGTAGCTTGAGATTAGAACGATGCTGTTTTATCAATGACTTATGTTCTGATTCGAGCTTGATAACATCTTCACTAAGGTTGACTTCCTGGTTTTTGAGACCTTGTAAGAAACTTTCGGCGTCAATGGCCTGGGTACACTCCTCCAGAGGAGTGAGATGCGATTCTTCAAGTGCTCGCATCTCACGGGCAGGCTTATTGGTCTTTCTGAGGCTCTTCTCAATTTGCTTAGTATTACGTTGAATGCCTTTGATGGCCTTTGCAGCATTACTACTTTCGTAAATATTGTTGATAGCGCGTATGAGCTCTTCTTTGCTGCATTGATGTTTTTCGCAAATTTGGTCAAAACCGAGATTGTGCTTGATGTAGATTTTGATATCGTGCTGAGTGATTTTTAACATTCTTCTCCCTCCTGTGGTTGGATGTTTTGCTGGATACTGATGTATTGATCGACAGTAGCAATAGTTTGGTCGAATTCAGCTAGTGTAGATTTGATGTGGGCCTGATATTCGTCTGAATTGAGAGTGGCTAGAGCCTGATAATCCTGGCGTTTGTAGCCCAAGTGCGGCCCATGGGGGCGCTGCAAGAGAGACTCGCGTGAAACCCCAGCTTTTTCAGCGATTTCATTCAGAGAATGATAAATCGTAGTCAGGTTGAGATTAAAACGTTCAGCAATTTCTTTGATGTCTAAACCTTGATTATGAAGTTCAATAAAATTCTCCTTCATTTTTAAGGTTCGTTCGCTTTGTTGAAAATTTGCCATTTATTACACCTCCTTTAATTTCTTTGGCAAAACCTAAGCGTATAGTTCCATTGTATCATATATTTCTAAAAATGTCAATAGTAATGGGGTTGTTTTTATGATTTTGTGGAGTTTTGCAGTATAATAATGCTTATGAATATCACTTGGACGTATATTTGGTCACAGATTTTTACGGTTATAGAGTACGTGCTACTAGGTACAACCTACTTTGCCAAGAAACGCAAATTAGTGGTGATCTTGGACACATTTTCGATGTTGGCGGGGATTGTGGCATATATTCTCTTGGGGGCGGATTTGGGTTTGGCAATGTCGGTGGTGATTTTGCTGGCAAATTTCTATTATTTATATGATGAGCATCGACGGGGGAAGAATCACAAATTGGGGCTGAGGGATTTTGTCGCATTGGGAGTGGTTTTGGCGGTGATTGCAATCTTGGCAGTTTGGACTTATGATGGCCCGTTAAGTCTACTTTCAGTGGCGGCAACGGTTTTGTATGAGATTTCGATTTGGCAGAATAGTACTAAGGTGTATAAATTTTTGGGTATACCAGTGGCGCTGTGTTGGATGCTGTATAACGGATTTATTTTCTCAGTGGCGGGGATTTTGTCTGAAGGGATTATTTTTCTGGCAGCAACCGTGGGATATATTCAGGCTTATCATGCGGAAAAATTGGCTAGACGACGGCGATCGCGTCATAAAAAGCGGAGGCAGATCAAGGTATAGATGTTTTGATGTGAGTTTTGATCTTTTGGCTTGTGATACAATAGAGTAAAATCGGGGCGGGAGCTCTTTAAGAGAGGAGATGGTGTTTATGATGCCAAATACACTAAACGAAGGTTATTATGGCAGGCTTTTTTCGGCAGACAAAATGTATCTTTATGTTCAAGGAACGGTGGGCGGAGCAAATATGAGTGAGAGCATACGAGCTTTGCCTTATATGCGCAAGATGCATGAGGGGCAGTTTCGGAATGACGGCCAGAGGTATGAGGTTCATCCCTTAGCCATGGCGTGCTATGCATTGTCGCTGCGTAAATTTTGTACATGTATAACCGATGTGACGATTGCCACGATTTTACTTCATGATGTGCCGGAGGAATCGGATATACCGGTGGAAAGTTTGCCATTTAGTGATGATGTGAAGCATGGGGTGAAGTATATGACGATTGCAGATAAGTTCCCGGGTGAAACTAAATTCGAACAGAAAAGGCGGTATGCCAATGAGCTGTTGGAAGATTTAAACTCGGTAATTTGTAAGTGCATAGACATGTATTATAATCTTGCAACCATGCAGGCAACTTTTTCTCCAGATAAGATTCGGAAAAATGTGGTGGAGTCAGACATTTTGAGGATGCCGGTGCTAAAGAGGGCGAAATACAAATGGCCTGAAGCGCAACCTTTGCTCTGGGTGTTGCGGGAGAATATAACTATGCTGTTGCATGTCTATGCTTTTCAGTATGATGTAAAGTTGACTGACCCCAATTTTATTAATCCGTTGACAGCAAAAGATTATTCCTATTTGGTGACGGGTTTTGGCGGACCAACAGAAACCTAGGTTTCTGTAAGCAGTCACTGCTTACAGAAGGCATCTCAGTTCTTTTTAGTTGATTCAAAGCAAACGAGGCAGGTAATTAAGCCTCGTTTTTGCTTTTTTATTGAGGAAAAATGTGTTCGAACTTGTAACGCGTTTACAAGTTCGATTTTCTGTGAAGCATGGTATAATGTAAAGATAAAATAACCTCAAGAAAGGATGAAGCTATGGAAGCGGAGAATCTGCAAGTTGAAAAAATGCGCCATAGTCTCAGTCATGTGATGGCTGCGGCGGTGCGGGAGCTTTATCCGACAACAACTTTTGGTATTGGTCCAGCAATTGAAAATGGCTTTTATTATGACATTGATTTTGGTGAGAGCAAAGTTTCTGATGCTGATTTGCCTAAGATTGAGAAGAAAATGCGAGGAATTATCGCACGGGGCTGTGAGATGCGGGCGCGTGAAGTGTCGCGAGATGAAGCGTTGGCTTGGGCGAAGGAAAATAAACAGGTTTATAAAGAAGAGTTGATTAGCGAGTTACCTGAGGGTGAGACGATTACTTTTTACGATTTGGTGGATCCAAAAAACGGCGAGGTGTTGTTTGCCGACCTCTGTAAAGGTTCACATGTTGAGAATCTGAAAGAAATTGGCGCCTGGAAATTGGACAGAATTGCTGGGGCGTATTGGCGAGGCGATGAGAAACGCGAAATGCTGACTCGGCTTTATGGCTTGGCTTTTGCTACTCAAGAGGAGTTAGAGGCGTATTTAGAACAGCAAGAAGAAGCCAAAAAGCGTGACCATCGTAAATTAGGCAAGGAACTGGATTTGTTTTGTTTTTCGGATTTGGTAGGGTCTGGATTGCCGCTTTTTACGCCACGAGGGACGATTTTGCGTGATATGTTGAATGAATTGGCACAGGGCTATCGAGTGCGTTGTGGTTATCGCAAGGTATGTATTCCGCACATTGCTACAGTTGATTTATATAAAACTAGTGGACATTATCAGAAATTTCCAGAATTGCTTAAGTTTATTAGTCAAGAAAGTGGCGATGAGCTGGCTCTCAAACCAGTGAATTGTCCTCATCATAGTCAAATTTTTGCTAGTGCGCCGCGTTCATATAAAGAATTGCCAGTGAAATATCTGGAGACTACGATGGTATATCGTGATGAACGCAAGGGGGAACTAGGTGGTCTTTCTAGAGTGCGAGCGATTACGCAGGATGATTCTCATGTGTTCTGTACGGAAGATCAGGTAGAGGGGGTGTTTGGCGAGTTGATCGAGAGCGCTAAGGACTTGTACGCTAAGGTCGGGATGAAGTTGACTTTGCGTTTGAGTTTTCGTGATGATGGTGATGGCTATATCGGCGATGCAGAGATGTGGGAAAAGGCTCAAACGGCAATTGAGCGTATGGCGAAGAAGTTTGAGATGGAATATTTTGTAGGGGTTGGTGAGGCTGCAATGTATGGTCCCAAGATGGATTTTATGGCAGTAGATGCCTTAGGTCGGGAATGGCAGTTAGCCACGGTACAATTGGATTATGCAATGCCAACGCGGTTTGGTTTGGAATATACTGATGCTGATGGTGGCAAGAAGACGCCAATTATGATTCACTGTGCGTTGCTTGGTGCAATCGAACGCTTTATGAGTATCTTTATTGAGCATACGGCTGGATGGTTTCCACTCTGGTGCGCGCCAGAGCAGGTGCGGGTTTTGACGGTGAACGATAAGGCTGAGGCTTATGTAAAAGAGGTAGAGAAAGCACTACGTGGTGTAGTGTTAGACGAACCAATCAAGAATAACCAGCTTAGATTTGAGATTGATCGTACCGACGATAGCCTAGGCAAGAAGATTAAACGGGCTACGGCGATGAAAATTCCGGTCGTATTGATTGTGGGTGAGAAAGATGCTGAGGCACGTGAAGTGAGTGTGCGCACTCGGGATGGAGAAGAGAAAGTTGGGTTAGACGAGTTGGTCGGCTGGCTAGTGGCAAGGAGTTAAGTATAATCACTCATTCTAATGAAGTCGCTAAGTTTGATAAAACTATAGTGATTTTGGGGGCGACTGCTAGCGGTAAGACGGGTGTGTCAATAGAGATTGCCCAGGAAATTGAATGCTTAGCATGGGAGAATGGTGGTAGTTTTGCTGGGGTGAGTGGTGCAGAAATTATCTCGGCAGATTCCCGGGCAATTTATCAAGGAATGGAACTTGGCACGGCGGCGCCCACGCTAGAGGAGCAGGCTGGCGTGCCACACCATGGTATTAGTATAGTGGAGCCAGGTGAGCGTTTTACGGTGGCAGATTGGAAATCTTTTGCCCAGCAAAAGATTTCCGAGATTAGAGAACGAGGAAAATTACCAATGGTAGTGGGGGGTACAGGGTTATATATTGATGCCTTGGTGTATGATTATGGGTTTTCTGAACAGAAGAAGCTGGATCAAAGTGACCGCAAAGAAATGTGTACAAATTATTTAACCATAGGAATTAAATGGTCTCCTGAACAATTACGTGAACGCATTAAGCAGCGGGCGGATAAATTATTTAATGATGAGCTTTATGAAGAAACAAGACGACTTGTAGAACTGTATAATTGGAATACTCAAGCAATGAAGAGTAATATTTATCAGTTTGCTTGGGGTTATTTGCAAGGTGAGTACAATTTGGAAGAGGCGAAAAAATTATTTGTTCTAGACGATTGGCATTTAGCAAAAAGACAGTTAACTTGGTTCAAACGGAACAAAAATATTATCTGGTTGCCACTTGCCGAAGTTAAGCCTTATGTGTTAAAATGTATACAAGATGAGCAAAGAAGATAGCGTTCCGATTGAAAAATTATTTGGCTCAAAAACTCGGGCAAAGTTACTGGAGCTCTTCTTCTCAAACACTTCTAAATCATATTATGTGCGTGAGATTACGCGCGTAATAGAGGAACAGATTAACTCAGTGCGACGTGAGCTGATTAACCTTGAGGGGATTGGTATCGTGAAGAGTGATACTTACGATAACAAGGTTTATTATTCGGCTAATATGAAAAGTCCATATGCGCATGCGTTTCAGGAGATTTTTTCGCCACATCGTCCAGTTCCAGGTAGCAATAACACAATTGAGGTGCACCGGGTATTGAGGCGGAGCAATAATTGGGAAGAGCTGATTCGTCCGGTGGAGAAATATCTTAAGGTTCTGATTGTGGTGAATCGCTTTCCGGGGCAAGATGGTTTGGACTTGTTGATTGTAGGTGATGATCGGACTAAGAAATTGACGCGTTGGGCGGAGGTAGTAGAGAAGCGTCAGGGGAGGCCTCTGAATTATGTGATTATGAGTCGAGATGATTATTTGTATCGACGGAGCGTGCGGGACAAGTTTATTGCTGAGGTTCTGGAAATGGAAATTGCGGAATTATATGATCCAGAGAAGCTGGTACATCCAGAATAACCATATATGTTAAAGGAGGAAAATGTTTGAGATTGAAAGCAAAGATCAAGATATTATTATACTTAGCACAAAGACAACCTCGATTAAGTTTGATTTAGCGAGTGAGACTATTGACGCGAATCTAGAAGTGGGGAAGATTGTTGGTCCAGGGGAGTTTGAGATTGGTGAGGTGGCGATTCGTGGGATTGCAGTGAAAGATGGCAAGACGATTTATGATGCGGTAATGAATAACGTGCACGTGGGTATTATTGGTGCAGTTGATGATGCTCTGGCGTTGGATGAGCTGGGGATTTCTGATGTATTGTGTACTAGTTCGGTGCGAGCAGTGCGCGAGATAGAGCCAAAAGTAGTGGTAGCGATGGGCAATATTGATGGTATGGTGATGGATTTGAAGGTAGCGGCGCGAGCGGAGAAGAAATTGAAAGTGAAGAGTTTGGAATCATTGCCAGCAACCCTAGATGTAGTAGCTTTGGCCTAGATGCAATACACTGTATGCGGTTTGTATGGATAATGTATATATGATGTTAATACAGGAGAGGTAAAATGGGGTATTTTGTAACAATTATCATTGCGTTTATGGTAATCTTGCTGTCAATGATGCTACATGAACTGGCGCATGGAGTGGTGGCTTATAAGTTAGGTGATGATACCGCCAAGACTGAGGGGCGTTTAACTCTGAATCCGTTAAAACACCTTGATCCAATATTATCGATTGCGATGCCTTTGATATTATTTCTTTCGGGAGGACCAATTTTTGGTGGGGCTAAGCCAGTGCCAATTAATACACGAAAACTAAAACATGGTGTGTGGGGAATAGCCTTAGTGGCTATAGCTGGACCGCTGACAAATTTTGTTTTAGCATTTTTGGCTTTTTTGTTGGGGCATTTTACGGGTTGGATGTATGCCAGTGGAATTTTAGGCGAGATTTTTACGGATTTTGTGTTTATTAATCTTGGCTTTGGTATTTTTAATTTAATCCCGATTCCGCCGCTGGATGGTTCGCGGGTGCTTTATGCGATTGCCCCAGATCCAGTACGCGAGCTGATGGTGCGGATGGAGAATTGGGGAATTGTCTTGGTGATGTTATTGGTGATTTTGGTTCCAGGGTGGCTCTCGATGATAATGGGTGGGGCTATGAATGGAATTTTGGACTTTTTCTATTGGGTTGTGGGTGCAAGATAATTTCCTAAAAACCATTTGCGTTTATAAAATCTGTGCTATAATAGTAGTGTCTAAACCTTACGAGCCTGATTTTGGTTAGTAAATTCAATGCAACACAACAGTAAGTACGATAAAAGCGGCACCGCTTTTAGAATCGCATTTGCTGTTGGTTCGGAAAAGGTTTAGACACCCTGCGGTGTCGCTTTTTGTACTGGCGATAGTTCTTTCGCGTACCCAAACATGACCTTATACGTTTGGCTATATAGATTGCACATATAATATAAGTGACCCCAGGGTGTCCAAATAAACTAATTAGAGATTACGAGAAGCATAGGTGGGTGATGCTATACTTTTTGCGCTCTAAAAACGGAGGTATCAATGGGGAAACAAAAGCAATTAACTAAGCAACGCTTAGTTCTAGGCATTGCTAGTCTTGGAGTGGTGGGGCTAGCCTTGACGGCATTAGCTTGTCCTAGTACTGATCAAGCTTATGCTGACGATATGACTACCACTGAGGATGCTAAAACCATTACAAGGGTGGCAGTACGGCCAGTACTCGCAGTATCGCTAAGCCCAACGGTGACAATTGACTTAGCGCCAAAGGCTAGTGGTTCTTATAGCAGTAGCGTCGCTGAACTAAAAGTTTCTACCAATAGCCGTAATGGTTTTGCAATATTAATGAATGGTGTTAATGGTACCGATTTAACCTCAACTCGTGGCGGTCAGGATAAAATTGCTACGATTAGTAAGGCTAGTACTTTGGCGAATTTTCCAGCCAATACCTGGGGTTACTATATTGGTGAGCAGGTTCCAACTGAATCTCACCAGTTTAATAGTATTCCAGAAGTTTTCACGGAGATAAAAAGCACTACTACTTCTTCTGATAACCAGACTTACAAGGTGGCTTTTGGAACTAAAATTGATACTAATTTGGAAGCTGGTTTATATAGTAACGAAGTACTCATCTCTGTGGTGGCAAACCCGGTGGAGGTTATGGGTTTACAGGATCTTTATTATATGCAAGATATGACTCCAGAAATTTGCGCTGCTACTACGAGTCTAGAAGTTACTAAGGAGCTTGTTGATATTCGTGACAATAAGACTTATAAAGTAGCCAAGCTTAAAGACGGTAATTGCTGGATGCAGGAGAATCTAGCTCTCAATCTAAGCACCAATATGACCTTAACGCCAGCTGATAGTGATGTGACGAGGAATTGGACACCAACGGAGAATACGAGAACTACTATTAGTAATAATCAAAATAATAATGGTTTATCGTCGTGGAGCTTGACGGCAAGCAATTTAGGGCAGCAATTTTATTATCAGTTTAATACCTTGACAGCGGGAACTGGGCAGAGTGTCACTAATGACGGTGGTGCTGCTACGGATAGTATCTGCCCCAAAGGTTGGAAGTTGCCACTTTCTGGAACAAAAAACGATACCGTGAGTGGTAGCTTTCAATATCTTTTAAATAAATATAAAGCAACTACTGTTAATGCTGTTACTTCTATGCCTTTGTCCTTCACTCGTTCAGGCAGCGTATATCAAGGTACTCTTCAACAAATTAATACCGATGGTAGTTATCCTTCGCGCAACTCCGCTAGTTCCGCGGCGGCTTATCGCTTTTACTTTGGTAATAATGGTGGGTTTAGGCTTTCATATCCTGGAGATCGTCCAACTGGAGTACCGGTTCGTTGTGTAACAATTAGCTCCAGTGTATAATTTTGTTCAGGTTTTATTTCATTCCTCCTCGCATCCCTAATACAGTACTCAGGCAGCGGAGGGGGAAACCATGCCAACGCATGTACGGGCCGCTCGACGGGTCCACCGTAGAGGCATGGAATGCGAGGCTGTAAGCATTAGTAGCAGCAGAACCGCGCGACGACCAATAGTCAGCATAGAGGCCAGCGTACCTGAAAGTACCAGCAGTACCCGCTAGATAGACGATCCCGCTGCGCACGAAGTAAAGAGCAGAAGGTTGACGTTATAAGCTTTTAGCGTTAGAATGGAGGCATAATTTAAGTTTTAGTTGCTCTTGGTCTTACGGCTGAGAGTAACTTTTGTTTCAATATCTCCATTTTGAAGAATCAAGGACAAAGTGACTTTATTCATACTCACCTTTCCTCACCTTCAAACCACTATTGGTATTCGACCTTTAGTTACATCTACCTCCTACCTATATTTATCCTGTCATTAATGTTGTAAAAAATACAAATATTGATTGAGTGAAAGAAACAAAGGGAGAATTTGCTAAATTGAGAAAGGGTATGTTACAATGGAAGTAACCCTGGTGGCGGCATGATTTTCCTGAATAATCATGTTTAAGGGATTTCGTGGTATATTTCCGTGGAAATGTGCATAAGAATTTACCCACCTTGTATATAATACAGGGAAAACATCGCTCCAGGGTTTTAGGAACATTCTTAACCACTATTGCGGCGTCAGGATTTGCGGTATGTAGTTGCGGTATATACCACCTCTTTGTATTCCTCAACCTTTCCTCACATAGTAGTTAAGAATGTTCCTAAGAGTACCAATTGAAGAAAAGGTGGATGAAGAAAAGTGAAACAAAGAATTCGGGTAGTGGGGATTGTCCAGGATGAGCGTAATGTTTTAATTATGAAGAAAGCTCAAGGACGTGTGGATGGTATGCCAACTTGGGAGCTGCCTACAGGTAAAATCAAGTTTGGTGAGCAGCCTGAGGAGGCAATGGAGCGTACTTTGGAAGAGTATCTCGGTGTAGAGGTAACTAAACATACGAAACTGCATGATGTAGTGACTTTTATGGCGCCGCAGGGCTCAAGCCAGTTAAGTAATTTATATATTGTGTACTTTATCGCGCTTAATACAGAGACAAAGTTGCATCCGCGTGAGCGTTATTCGGCATATAAATATATTAAGCCAGAGGAAATGGGGAACTACTGTTTGGACGAAGCCAGCATGATTGTGCTAGAGATGGAAGGACGTGGTAAGACACGAGACAACTATAAGGAAGTAGCTAATAGTGCGACAGTATATGTGGATGGTAGTAGCAAGGGTAACCCTGGTCCGTCTGGGATTGGATATAAGGTGGTGGGGGCGAATGGGGAAATTTTGGCTCAAGGTGGGGAATTTATTGGTTTTGCAACCTCGCGGGTGGCAGAATATTATGCAATGAAAGAGGGTTGCGAGCAGGCAATTGAGCTTGGCTTGAAGTCAGTGCGATTTGTGAGTGATAATTTGATGTTGGTGAATCAGTTGAACGGAATCTATAAAGTAAAAAATCGTGATATTTTACCGATTTACGACGATATTCGAGGGCTACTAGAGAATTTTGAGGCTTGCGCTTTTACGCATGTGGCGCGTGAGCAGAATTCTGATGCAGATGCGGAAGCTAAGGCGGCGATTGATCGGCATTTTGCGGAATAGAAGTCTTTCTGGATTTTGCAAGCATTTTATGTTAGAATTGAGAGGAGTCTGAGAGGCAACCGCTTGGTTTACCAAGAGGAAAGTCCGGGCAGCACAGGGTACGGTAGTCGCTAACGGCGACCGTTCGTAAGAATAGGGAAAGTACCACAGAAACAAAACTTCCCGACATCCTATAATCGCCAATCTCGCAGTTTTTTCTCTCTTGCTCGCCGATGAAGGCGCGCTACGAGAGAATAAAACCACGATCTTGACGGTTCTAGGGTGCCGGGTAAAGGTGAAAAGAGTGGGGTAAGAGCCCACAGCAGCTCATGGTGACATGGGCTGGAGGCAAACCCTACCAGCTGCAAGGAGTGCTATTAAACCTTGATCCGAGGATGCACGCTTACCGCTAGAGCCATGGAGCAATCTTTGGTCTAGATAGATGGTTGCCGATTCTTCCGCGAGGGAGAGTTACAAAACCCGGCTTATTGACGACTCAAAAACATCACCCCATAAGGGGTGATGTTTTTGTAGTATATGTAGAATTATTTGATTAATCCCTTTTTCTTGAGAGTGCGAAGGGTAGAAGTAGCCACGTTGACTTTAACTTTTTTCCCGTCTACGATCAAAGTTTTCTTTTGGACATTAGGTTTGAATACTTTGCGGGTCTTGTGTTGGGAGAACGAAACATTATGTCCATACATTTTGCCTTTGCCGCTAATTTCACAGACTGCCATTATTTAGTCTCCTTTACAGTTTTGACGATGGCTTCAAAAGCTTTTGGTTGGTTAACAGCTAGTTCAGCCAGCATTTTACGGTCAATCGTAGTACCGTTTTGCTTTAACCCGGCCATTAGTTGTGAGTAGGAAATCCCAAGTTCGCGGGAAGCGTTATTGATGCGAGTAATCCAGAGCGCACGCAAGTCGCGCTTACGGTTGCGACGATCACGGTAACTATAGCGTAGAGATTTAATAACTCCTTGTTTGGCAAGACGAAAACTGCGGGTGCGGTAATGTTGCATCCCTTTGGCAGCATTCAAAATTTTCTTATGTTTAGCCCTTGCAGGCACACCACGTTTAACTCTCATGCTTAAACTCCCAATGCAGTTTTAACGTTTTTCTTGATTTTACCGTTGACGAAGGCAGCAGTTTTCATGTTGCGCTTCCTAGCCTTGGATTTTTTGGCCAAGATATGATTGCCATAGGCGCGCTCACGAGCCAATTTGCCCGAACCAGTGATTTTGACGCGTTTGGCAGTACCTTTGTGCGTTTTTAACTTTGGCATAATTTTCCTTTTTAGCTTTAGCACTGTGTAATAATGAGTGCTAATTATTTAATATTACGAGGTGCGACTGACAGGCCATGAAAGTAGGAAATACTTCTTCTGTACCGGTGTCAGTAATTTCTATTATCAAATCGTAGGATATAATTTGTTTTGCGTAAACTATTTCCGACGAACACTAATAGACAGGTTGCGTCCTGCAAATTGAGGTTTCCCCTCAACCACAACTTCGATTTCCTCGGAAATGCGCTGAAGAATTTTGTCGACCATTTCTTGGCCTAGTTCTTTGTGCGCCATTTCACGACCACGGAAGATAACCATGATTTTGACACGATCACCATCTTCCAAAAAGCTGCGGATTTTGCGGACTTTAATGTTAAGGTCGTTGTCGCTAATCTTGAGGCCAATTTTCATGGTTTTAAGCTCGGACTGTTTCTCACGGGCTTTTTTGCGATTTTTAGCCTCTTCTTTCATCTTTTGGTATTGATATTTGCCCCAATCGATGATTTTGACAACAGGCGGGTCGGCAGCTGCTGCAATTTCAACTAAGTCGACGCCTTGTTCTCGAGCGATGGATTGAGCATCACGACTGGACATAATGCCAAGTTGCTCTCCATTAGCACCAATTACGCGGACAGAAGGGTAACGGATTTCACCGTTGAGTTTTGTGCGTGATGTTTTACTAATGGTTGGATTCCTTTCGCTTACTTATTGAACTGTGTCTATTATAGCAAGTCTTCTCTAAAAAAGCAATATTTTATCTGGGTGGAATTGTAAACTGAACGAGCATTTGTTAAGGAGTTTTAGTATTTTTAACAACGTTATTATAAAGTTGTACAGTTTGATAAAATTAGTGTTCGAATTTTTCTCCTCGAAAGGAGAGGGCTTCGGAAATGTGTTCAGGTTTCACCTCTGTTTCGCTAGAGAGATCGGCAATAGTTTGAGCGACTTTAATGATTTTGAAATAGCTGCGCGTAGAGAGGCCAAACTGTTCTGTAGCTTGATGGAGCAGAGTTTTGGCTGCAGGATGGAGTTTAATATATTGTTGGACTTTGGTGCTGTTCAATGAAGCATTATAAAAGTTAGTGTGTCCGTAACGCCGATTTTGCCTTTGTACGGCTTCTGTAATATTATTTTTTACAGCATTATGTTCGGAGAGAGATTTTTCTTCAGTTTTATTATTTTCCACAACGTTTGGTAAAGGGCAAAATAGTTCTTTGGAGGTGAGTCGGTTTACGCTAACTGCCATATCTATACGGTCATAAATAGGACCAGAGATACGCTTCTGATAGTTCTGTATCTGGGTGAGTGAACAAGTGCACGGATGATATGGATCGCCAAAATATCCACATGGACAGGGGTTCATGGTAGCGATGAGAATGAAATTGGCAGGATAGCGAGCACGTTGTTTTGCTCTAGAGATAGTGATGAGCCCATCCTCTAAAGGTTGGCGAAGCGCCTCCAGAGTGTCTCGATGATACTCTGGGAGTTCATCGAGAAAGAGGATCCCATGATGAGCTAAAGAGACCTCTCCGGGCAAAATTGGATGTCCACCACCAATGATGGCAATTGGGCTGGAGGTGTGATGGGGCGAACGAAATGGTCGGGTGCAGGTTTGAATAAGAGTACCAGAAAGGGAATGAACCTTAGCGATTTCGATTTGTTCTAGGGGCGTTGGAGGAGGTAGGAGGTTGGACGCGGCTTGAGCCAGGAGGGACTTTCCTGTACCGGGTGGACCAGTGAGTAAGAGATTATGATGCCCAGCGATAGCTATACTGAGGGCGCGTTTAGCGAAAGATTGACCCTTGATATCATCTAAACAAGGATATGGTGGTTTGGAATCTGTTTGTGTTATATTTACAACCTTGCAACAAGTTGCCGGATGGAGCTGAACTTGCCCTTTGAGATGTAAAAATAACTCTAACAGATTAGTGACACCGAAGATTTTAATACCAGTGATGAGTTTAGCCTCATCAAGACTGGCTTTTGGTAAGTATATTTCTCTGTATCCAGCTTGCTTGGCGGCTTCTACAAGGTTAATAATGCCTCTAACTGGACGTATGAGGCCGTCTAAGGCTAGTTCACCCACGAAAAGTCTCCCATCAAGGTTTTGGGGTAAAAGTTGTTCAGAAAGCACGAGAATAGCCAGGGCGATAGGTAAATCAAGGTGCGATCCGTCTTTAGCGAGCTCGGCTGGGGCAAGACTGATGGTGACTTTGCGCTGAGGAAAGTCAAAACCGGAGTTAACTAGGGCAGAGCGAACTCTTTCACGGGCTTCGGTAATGGTTTTATTTACCATACCCACGATATTAAAAGCTGGTAGGCCACGGTTAGCATCACCTTCAACTTCTACTATGTGACCATCATAACCTTGAGGAATGGCGGAATATACTTTTGAGATCATGCACCCAAGACTACCACAGTCTTAGTATTTATTACAACTAAAATTGCCAAAATGATAGGAATTGGTTTATTGTATCTGTACTATTATTTTTTACAACAACAGTATGAACACTAAAATTATTACTGAAAATGCTATGATTAAAATTTTTAATGATAAGCATTTAGTAATTTTAATATTACATAACATGTTGGATTAATTATTCATTGTGCTTAGTGTTGTGAAAAATATATTTATAGGCTTCTGAGTCTGTAAATGTAATTTTTACATGATTATAGGTGTTGCACTCTGAAGATGCATATGTTATACTGTTGGTAGTTGGGGCTGACAAAGCTTAGACGGATTATTAACAGATATCAGGCATGTCGAATAATACACGTAAGTATCTAAATAAGTCAGAAAAATACGACTAAGCATGTGCTTTATGCACCTGCATTTGCTTAAGATTTTAATTTAAGCTGGTCCAAAGTCGAGTTTCCGTAGACTGCGGATTATTAGATTACGGTAATAAGGCGAGGGGAATAATCGACCCAAGCCCGACAATATAGATTAGGGCACCTATAGTTTTGTTGTTTGCAGCTGTAGGATTTTGCTGACGAAACAAGCAACTAAGCATGTAGAATGGTATCATGAAGATTTTTCGGACCCGGAGGCAGTATCCGGCAGCTCCACCAAGTTTGGTTTAGTAGGCCGTAAAAGCCTATTTTTTTGTGGACAAAATTACAACATTTTCCCTGTGGAAAACTTTGAAGAAAATTATAAAAAAATTATACAAAATCCTATTGACTTAAGCATTTATTGGCAATATAATAGAGACAGTTCCTGAATAAAAATATTACTCAGGAGCCAAAAATAAACACATAGTGCTTCTAACAAGAAGCCTGAAAAAGCCAAAAAATAACTCCACACTCTACAAAAGACCGGTTTTCCTCGCAGTTACCGGTCTTTTCTTGTGCTATGGTTGTATGATAGAAATTTTGAATGAAGAAGACATTGTTGATCGCTTCTTTTATGGTAGTGCGGTTGTGTCACCAAAGACTATGATATAATGTATAGTGGAAGCGTGGCCGAGTGGTTGAAGGCGCACGACTCGAAATCGTGTGGGCAGCAAT
>CARYFM010000014.1 GCA_949101405.1 uncultured Candidatus Saccharibacteria bacterium | reverse complement strand
GATGCGGTGGGCAAGTTAATATGTATGCGGAGAGTTATGTTGTGCGTGTGCCGTTTACAGACGAGAATGATGTTGTGCATGAAAAAGTGGGAGTTGTTACGATTGTGACAACTGAGCATGAAGATGGGACGACAGCAACGGAGACGGTGTATACGGATCTAGGGACTGAACCTAATGAAACTCAAGATAACGAAAACCCTGACGGCGAAGATCCTGGAGGTGAGGAACCTGGAGAGGAAACGATTATCCAGAAGGATGCTCAGAATTTGATTACTGGCATGCAACATGGTTTGCAAGCGGAGGGCGTGAATAATACTGTAGATCAGACTGTTAATGTGGTGCCAGAAATCATAGATAATGGTGATGGGACTGGAAGCTATCAATCTAATGATGGGACGACAGCAACGGTTGTGAATGGTGAAGTGGCGGCTGTGACGGATGATGCTGGTACGGTTGATGTAACGAGTGGTGATACGAATCCAGAAGGAACAGTAACTAGTAATCCGTTGGGTGGCAGCGAAGAAGGCGGTGGCAGCGGAGAAGACGCCAATTATACTGAATCTGATTATGATAATGCGCTGTAATTAAAAAGTAAGGAGACAAAAATGAAAAGACAAAAACAGTGGTTGATGCATCTAGCGACAGTAGCAGTATCGCTGGGATTCGTGTTGGGTGGAACAGGAACACCAGTGAATGCTTGGGGGCCAGAGCGTCCGACTTACACAATGGAACATCCAGCTGAAAAAGCGGTGTTTAATTCAATTACCGATAATGCTGCTATTGGTGATGAGCGTGATTTTGTGCGAATTGCAGAGGTGGATTCGGGTAAAAATTTTACGAGTGAGCTGATTATTGAACCAGATAAAGATTATATTGTGATGATTTATTATCACAATGATGCTTCGGCGACTTTTAATGATGCAGCGCATAACCGTGTGGGGTTTGCTGAAAATGTACACATGTCATCATTCTTCCCGAGTAAGCTTGATAAAGGTGAGCGCGGTAAGGTGGAGGGCGTGATTACTGCCTCCAATACTAATCCAACATCAGTGTGGGATGAGGCTTATATTACTGCGAGAGAAGCAATGACTTTGGAGTATATTGAGGGTAGTGCGGTAATTAGAAACCAGAAAGTGTCTGACGGTACTTTACTCAGTACAAAGTTGTTTACTGATGAGGGTGTGTTGCTAGGTACAAATAGTTTAAATGGTTTGGTACCAGGTTGCGATGAATATGCTGGGCAGGTGTTTTATCGAATTCATACTACTGGTGTGGAAGGAGAACCAGATCCAGAGCCTATGCCTGATGAGCCAGAAGTTCCAGTAGTACCAGATGAGCCTAATCCAGAAGTACCAGAGGAGTTGCCAACGACTGGTCCAGCAGAAGTAGCCTTGGCTGTAGTGGTGGTGCTAGCGATCATGGCAGGTGGATTTTACTGGTATAAGACACATAAAGCCGTTAAAAAGGTGACAAAACGTGCGAAAGGACGAAAGTAAGCTTGAGAGCTTGACTTCATAGATAAAGTGTGCTATAATGGGGATATAGGGGTGTTTTGGTTGACTTTTGTGGGGAAGTTTGCTAGAATATCTGAAGAAACTAATTTTTAAGGGAAATTATGAAAAAAGCAGTTGTACTCATCGGCGGGAAGCAGTATCTGGTCGAGGAGCAAGAGACCCTACGGGTGGACCTCCTCCCGGCAGGTACAAAAGAGCTCGAAACTGGTGCTTTGCTTGTAATTGATGGTGACAAGGTGAGTGTTGGTGCTCCTGAGGTTGCTGGGGTTAAGGTGAAAGCGAAAGTTGTCGAGGAATTAGTAAAAGGCGACAAGGTTCGTGTGATTCGCTATCACTCTAAGAAGCGTGTGCATAAAGAGACTGGACATCGTCAGAAGTATTCAATGATTCAGATTGAAAAAATTGGATAAAAGATAAAAAGCGCTCAAAAGGCGCTTTTTTGATGGTAGAAATTTAAAAGTGACAGCTAGATGACAAAAATAAAACTAGAGCATCTGGGTGAGATACAATGTGCTATACTGGTGAGAAGATGCGAGAAAAAGTAAAGGCAAAACAGAAAGATAAGCTGCGAGGACTGTCGAGTATACAGGTGGAGAATCGTCGACAAGCTGGTTGGGATAATCGTGAAGTAGAAGCGCCATCAAAATCAGTTAAACAGATTATATTATCAAATTTGTTTACTTATTTTAACTTAGTTTTTGTCGTAATTGCGGTGCTTTTAGTTTTGGTAAAATCGTATCGTGATCTGACATTTTTACCGATTATTATAGCAAATACTTTGATTGGAATTATCCAGGAACTTCGAGCAAAACAAGTTTTGGATAAACTGAATGTGATGAATATGCCACAGGTACGGACACTGCGGGATGGGGAAGAGATTGAAGTTGCTATAAACGAGTTAGTGAAGGATGATATCGTACAGCTTTCGGCGGGGAATCAGATACCAGCAGATGCGCGTGTGGTAGAAGGCCAAGTAATGGTAAACGAATCATTGCTAACTGGTGAGTCGGATGAAGTTAAAAAACAGCTTGGGGATGTTTTGATGTCGGGGAGTTTTGTGGTGTCCGGTAAGTGCTATGCGCGGCTGGAAAAGGTGGGAGCGGAATCGTACGCTTCAAAACTGACTTTGGAAGCCAAAGCAATGAAACAGGGAGAACAGTCGGAAATTATTCGTTCATTAAATAAGATTGTGAAGATGGCGGGTGTAGTGATTATTCCATTAGGAGCGATTTTGTTTTGCCAGCAGTATTTTGGTGAGGGGCATGGGGTGCAGGCGAGTGTACAGGCGATGGTGGCAGCGATGATTGGGATGATCCCAGAAGGATTGTTCCTGCTGGCGAGCGTAACGTTGGTGATTAGCGCAATGAAGCTGGCGCGTGAGCAGGTGTTGCTACATGATATGAAATCGATTGAGACTTTGGCTCGAGTGGATACGCTATGCGTAGATAAAACGGGAACAATTACCGAAGAAAAAATGCGGCTAGTGGATGTGACTACTTTGACTAATACACGAAGTAAGGCGGAGAACCGCAAGTTGTTAAGGATGTTTGTGACGGCGCAGGAAGTTGATAATGCAACTATGGCGACGCTAAAAGAAGATTTATCTGTGGTTGATGGGCAAGGTGTGGAGAAAGTGCATAGGGTGGTAGGATTTTCGTCACGTTATAAATATAGCGGAGTAGAGTTTGAGGATGAGTCAATTGTACTTGGAGCGCCAGAGTTTGTTTTGGGCGGTGATTATGAACAGTATACTGATGAGGTGCAAAAATATAGTGAAGAAGGCTATAGAGTTTTGGTGTTGGGGCGCTATGGAGGTAAGCTAGACGGCGGAAAATTGACTAAGAAGGTGAAGCCTTATGGTTTGGTACTTTTGGCAAATCCAATCCGAAAAAATGCGGCAAAAACTTTTAAATATTTTTATGAACAGGACGTAGATATTAAGGTAATTTCTGGTGATAATCCAGTGACAGTAGCGAAAATTGCAGAGCAAGCAGGGATCAAGGGGGCAGAGAATTATGTGGATTGCACTGCATTGGTTGGTAAGAAAAAAATTGCTGAAGCAGTGGAAAAATATACTGTATTTGGTAGAGTAACGCCAGATCAGAAGCGAAAACTGGTTCAAGCATTAAAACGGCAGGGTAGGACTGTGGCAATGACAGGTGATGGTGTGAATGATGTTTTAGCATTGAAAGATGCGGACTGTTCAATTGCGATGGCGTCTGGGAGCGAGGCGGCTGTACAGGCGGCGCAATTGGTGCTTTTAGAATCGGACTTTGCAAAGATGCCAGATGTAGTGCGAGAGGGTCGGAGGGTAGTGAATAACTTGGAGCGTTCGGGTAGTTTGTTCTTGGTAAAAAATATATTTTCGTTTTTGACGGCAGTGCTCACGATTGTTTTTGGAATGACTTATCCATTGGCGCCAGCACAGATTTCACTAATTAGTATGTTTACGATTGGAGTACCAGCATTTCTCTTGTCGCAGATTCCAAATACAGCATTAATCAGAGGTAATTTTATAAGAAATATTATGACACGGGCATTACCGGGTGGAGCAACAGACGTGATTTTAGTGGTGATTATGGCGGCTGTAGGGAGTACGTTGGGAGTAGAGACACAGGAGATAGCTACTATAGCGACGATTTTATTGGCAGTGGTAGGAATGATGGTGTTGTATGATATTAGTAAGCCGATGGATTGGATACGGCGAGCGATTTGGTGGTTGTCGGCGTCTGGTTTGATATTTAGTATTTTGTTCTTGAAATCTTTGTTTGGAATTAAGGCTGAGCTTACTTGGCCCGCAGTGTGGTTATTGGTGGGATTTGCTTTGTTGGCGCGACCAATGCTCAGCGGGATAAAACGTCTTGTGCGCCATTTTATGGTGGCAAAAGTATAACAATGTGACTGTGTTATAATTAGGGTAATGAAAGGGTTTTGGCAAAAACTGAGACAGTCAATGGGACTTTGGCTGGCTTTGGTTTTGATAATGCAAACCGTAGTATATGTGTTAGCTGGGACCAGCAAGGTTTACATCCATATGGATGAGGCGTTTTCTTTGGCGCTGACGCAGTATGACAAAATTAGTATCACGGATAACGCAGACTTTTATAATACTTGGCATACGAATGAGTATTATCAAGATTATTTGGCGGTACAGGAGAAGGATAGGGGAAATTGGAGTCCTGTGTATGAAAATCAAAAGAATGATGTGCATCCGCCACTATATTATGTTTTGCTACGCGGGGTATTAGAATTAGCGCCTGGTGAGTTTTCAAAATGGCCGGGGATTATCTTAAATATAGTTATTATGGCTGGTAATACGATATTCCTTTATTTAATATTGTGCAAATTATTGGTAAAAGAAGAGAATGCTAAATATAAGGCTTTAGTGCTGGCAGGATTAGCGGGGTTGACGGTAGCAGGAGTGAGCACAGCGATATATATCCGAATGTATGCACTTTTGACCTTGATGGTATTATTGACATTATTTTTACATTTGAAATTGCAAGAGCGAAAAATGCCAAAATGGTGGGATTATGCAGTGGTTGGGATTGTGGCGGCGCTGGGGGTTTTGACGCAGTATTATTACCTTTTCTTTTTGGCGGGATTAGCGTTGACAATGGTAGTGCGGTATTGGCTACATAAAGAGTGGAAGAATTTAGGCTGGTATGTGGGGAGTTTAGCGGTGGCGGGTGGATTGATCTTATTGTTGTGGCCGCATATTTTGCAGCATATGTTTTTTGGCTATCGTGGGCAGGGGGTATTGGAAAATTTGTTTAATCCAGTAATTCTGATAGAGCATTTATGGGATTATGTTTTATTGGTAGATTATAATGTTTTTCATCATTTGTTATTACCAATATTATTGATATTAATTGGCTTAGTAGTTTGCCATTGGCGCAGGAATGTAAAGTTAGAAAAAACGAACGGAGATTTTTGGCTGGTGCTGTGGCCGACATTGAGTTATTTTGTATTGGCAGCAGTGGCATCACCGTTTATTGAGCTGCGCTACATTATGCCAGTATGTGGTTTGATTTTTGCACTGGTGATGTATAGTTTATATCATTTATGTGGGAAGTTACTGAAAGAAAAGATGCAGGCATTGGTAGCGCTAAGCGTGATGTCTGTCGTGTTGCTTGCGGCCCCAATGCAAATTGGGCTAGGTTGGATGCGCGTAGAGTTATTGTATCGGGATCGCCAGGCGGTAATGGATATGGTAGAACAGGATCCAGATGTGCCGATTCTATATTTTATTACCACACAGAATAATCGATTTCTAGATAATATTTTACCGTTTGCAGTAGCAAAGGAGTCGTATTTGGCACTGGATTTATTGGCGCCGACAGTGGATGAAATACGCGAGATTTTGCAAAATCGGGATTTATCCGCTGGGCTAATAGTATTTGTGAGTAGTGAGCAAAATCAGCAGGAGGCTTTGAACACAGTGCAGGTGGCTACTGGGTTGCAAGAGATAAAATGGGTACAGGGAATAAATACGTGTGATGTGTACTATTTGCGATAAACTTATGTTATAATGATAGTAGTTATGGCTAAGGTGATTTGTATTACGAACCAAAAGGGTGGTGTCGGTAAGACGACGACGTCGGTAAACTTGGCGTATTTCTTGGCAAAAGATAAGTTTCGGGTGTTACTAGTGGATGTGGATCCGCAAGGTAATGCGTCTTCGGGTTTAGGTCTAGATAAGACTGGTCTAGAGACTAGCATGACTGAGGTGATGCTAGGTGTGGCAAAGTTTAAGGATATCATTGTGCGGACAGCATTTAAGAATTTTGATTTGGCACCGACGACTCCGCAGTTGGCGAACGCTGAGGTAGAGATGGCGGGGATGAAGCAGAAGTTTGCTGTGCTCAAGAAAGCTGTTGCAAGTGTAGCGGATGACTATGATTATATAATTATTGATTCGCCGCCGAGTCTTTCGCTTTTGACGGTGAATGGGATGATTGCGGCGGATTATTTGGTTTTGCCGGTACAGACGGAATTTTATGCTTTAGAGGGTGTAGCGCAGCTGCTGGAGAGTATGGCGATGGTAAAGAAAGCGATGAATCCAAGTTTGAAGCTGCTGGGGGTGCTAGCGACGATGTATGATAAGCGAACGAGTTTGTCGGCGGAGGTTTTGGCTGAGGTACGAAAGTACTTCAAAGAAAAAGTATTCCGGACAAGTATTCCACGCAATGTCCGGGTAGCGGAAGCGCCGAGTCATGGAGTGCCAGTAGGTGCGTATGATAAGTTTAGTAAGGGAGCTAAAGCATATAAGGATTTTGCGCGTGAGGTAGAGGAAAGGACGGAGAGATAATGGTAGCAAAAAAGGGTATGGGGCTAGGGAGAGGTTTTGAGAGTTTGATTCCAACTAATTTAGTGGAAGACGAGTTTGATCCGACGCGTAAAGAAGATGAAAAGATGAGCCAACTGGTAGAGTTGGATATTGAAACGGTGGTGCGGGATGAGGAACAGCCTAGGAAAAATTTCACCAAGGAAAGTCTGAACGAGTTGGCGGCTTCGATTAGGGAGCACGGGGTGTTGCAGCCAATTGTGGTGGTAAAAGTGGGGAAGAAATATCAGATTGTGGCAGGGGAGCGGCGGTGGCGAGCGTCGAAGTTGGCTGGACTGGAGAAAATCCCAGCGATTGTTCGGACTCTGAATGCGCAAAATAAACTTGAGCTTTCGATTATTGAGAATGCGCAGCGGGAAGATTTGAATCCTATTGAGCTAGCGACGGCCTATGCGAAGTTAAAAAATCAGTTTAACTTGAGTAATGATGAAATTGGTCAGCGAGTGGGTAAAAGTGCTGGGAGTGTGGTTAATACAATGCGCCTCTTAAAGTTGCCCGAAGAGGCTAAGAAGGCAATGCAAGAGCATAATTTGATGGAGGGGGCGATGCGACCATTGATTTCGGCAGATCCGGAGATGGTGCATGAGATTTTACCAAAAATGATTGATGAGGGGTGGTCAGCACGTAAGGTGGAACGTTATATTGCGGATCACAAGAAAAAGAGCTCGACTAATGTGGTGAAGAATTTGCCTTATGTAAAAGAAGAAGCAAAGTTATGCAAAAAATATGATGCCGAAGTGCGGATTCGAGGGCGCAGCGTGACTTTTAGTGCTAAAAATGATGAAGAATTTCGGGCGCTGTTGGAGCGGCTGTAGGTTCAAAATTTTAAAAAAATTGAATATAGTTTTGGATTTTTATTTCTGTTGTTGTGAAAGTTTGTCATCAATTTTTTTGAGTTTTGGCAAAAAAGTTCAAAAGTCCTTGTGATTTGGTTGATTTTTGCTATAATAGAAGTATCTAGAAAAGCTTGGGGGTAAAATTAACGGAAAAGGAAAGATGGTTAGTAAGCAAGAGAATGAGCGTCGTGCACGCCTGATGAAAATGCGTGATGAGCGTTTGCCAGATATTAAAAAACAGTTTGAAGAAGCGCAAAAACGGAATTTTAATAGTAATTTTGAGGATGGCGGTAAAGACGCGAAGTTAGTGAAGCGTAGCAATAATAAGTCAAATGATAAAGCACCAAAGTCTGGTGCTGTGCGTAAAAGTAGTGGTTCTAGGACTAATGTGAATAAGGCAAAAACTCAAAAGACAGCTACGGCAGCGCAGAATAAAAAAGCGGGCTTAGGTGTGTCAGTACGTAAAGGGGAAATGGTACATCATCAGCGGATGTTATCACAGGATGTGAATGCACAGGCCACGCAACATATTATTGGTATTCCTGTGAATAAAAGTCGCTATAATGGTTATAACGGTCAACAAGTGACAGCAGCGCAGTTGAAAGCTGCGCGTCCAGATCCAGAGGCGGTACGGATTATTCCTATGGGCGGTGTGGGTGAGTTTGGAATTGGGAAAAATATGACCATTATAGAATATAAGGGTGAAATTGTGCTAGTGGATATGGGGTCGTTGTTTGCGGGTCCAGATTATCCAGGCGTGAATTATATGGTTCCAGATATTCATTATCTTGAAGATAATCGGGATAAAGTGAAGGCGATTTGTTTTACGCATGCGCATTTGGACCATATTGGGGCCTGTCGGCATTTGCTGCCAAAGTTTAATCCCCTTACGCCAATTTATGCAACACCGTTTACGGTTGGGATGATTCAGAAACAAATGTCAGAGCTTGAGGCAGTTCCAGAATTGAATTATCAGCCAGTTGATCCGTTTAAACATGAAAAGATTAAAGTAAGTGAGCATTTTAGTATTGAATTTATTCATACTTTACACTCAATTCCAGGAAATGCTTCAATTGTGGTGCGTACCCCGAATGGAGTGATTTACCTGTCTGGTGACTGGCGGCATGAGAATAATCCTTTAGGTGTACAAACGGACTACGAGCGGATTGATGAGATTGTGAAGAATGAAGGCATTGCTTTGATGCTGAACGAGAGTACGAATATTGATAGTCCAGGTCGGCATCCACATTCAGAATACGATGTGGGTGAGAACTTGGGTAGAGTGATGGATCATTACGCAAATGGTCGGGTGATTGTGAGTTGTTTTTCGAGCCAGATTAAGCGGATTGAGCTGATTTTGAATGAAGCAGCTAAGCGGGGGCGTAAGGTGGCGTTTGCTGGTTTTTCAATGATTAATAACATTGAGGTGGCACTGCGTGCTGGCGTGATCAAAATTCCAAAAAATACCATTATGAAAATGGAAGATATTGTGAAGTTGCCAGATGATAAGATTACAGTGGTATGCACAGGGTCACAAGGTGAGATGAATGCGGTTTTGAACCGAATGGTGACAGGAGCGCATAAGTATATTAAGATTAAGGCGAGCGATGTGGTGGTGTTTTCGTCAAATCCGATCCCAGGGAATGAGCCACATGTGGTGGGCGTCGTAGATGGTTTGTTGCGTGAGGGTGCGCAGGTGATGCAGAATGGTAAGACGCATATTACGAATTTGGGACCATTGCATCTTTCGGGACATGCTTATTACGAAGACCATGTGGACTTTTTGGAGCGTACCAAGCCATTAAACTATTTGCCGTATCACGGGGAATTCTATATGTTGGAGCATAATGCTGAAATGGCGGAGAATGTGATTGGCATTAGTCGTGAGCGGATTTTGGTAGCGGATGATGGCGATATCGTAGAGTTGACGTCTGATAAGAAGATTCGTAAGAATGGTCGGATACCGGTGGGGAACAAATTATTTGATGATGCAGATAAACCAGTGCACGAGGCAGTGGTGAAGGATCGAATTCACATTTCGCGTGAAGGAATTTTTGTGATTGTCTTGACGCTTTCTAAGAAAAATAATCGTTTGGTGAAGACTCCAGATATTGTGAGTCGGGCGTTTATCTATTTGGATAATTCTGAGGAATTGGTGGCGAAAATTAGACATTATCTCAGGGTGAGCACCGAGAAGCTGCAAGGTGATGACATGAAAGCGTTTAAGGAAGAGATCAAGGAAGATGTAACACATATTCTCTTTGATGCAACTGGGCATACACCAATTGTGATTCCGGTGATTAATCGGGTGTAGTTTGCATCGCTGTATGACTGGTACATTTTTGTGTTTTTTGTACCACCTTTCGTGCGCAGCGGGAACGTATTCTTGCCCGGTGTTAGTGGCGCTACTTTCAGTCTCGCTAGCGTCCATGGCTATAATTGGTCGTCGCACGGGTCCTTTACGCGCCACGATGGTGCGGCTATCCCTAGCGCTTACCGCCTCAGCTTTAATGCCTCTACGGTGCACACGTCGGATGGCCCGTACGAGCGCTGGCTCGGTTTCTCCCTCCGCTGCCTGAGTACTGTATTAGAGATGTGAGGAGTGCTAGGAATGTAACTGTGAAAGGAATAGTTTTGTGTATTTTGCCACACCCTGATTACCGTCGACTAGTGTAGCGTTGGGGAAGAACGGTTGGATTAAATGTCGAATCAAAACATAATGAGTACAGCCTAGAATTATACTGTCGTATTTTATATTTGGTGGTAATTGCGAGAACAGTATCTGTAATTTTTGCTTAATCTTTGTTTCGTCAGATTCTGGTACGCTAAAATTGGGAATAAAATCGTTTGATAGTAGCTGGATTTCTTTGGGGTTAGTGAGAGTTTGCTCGATGGTATCGGCGAGACCGATACAGGGTAGAATAGTGACCTGAGCGGAATTAACAGGTTTTGCTGGAGAATAAGGTGAATTTGTGCCGATGAAGAGAGGAGAATTGGGGTAATTTTGTGCGACCAAACGCTTAACGGAAAGAGCACGAGCGGTAGCTGGTGTGCATAACAGAAGTGGGTGCTGGGATCCTTGGTCGTGGGCGACTTTGAGGGCGGGTTCGGTGCCGATAAAGGTGAGTTTAGGGAAGCGCTTTCGTAGTTGGTGGATGCATCTCGTAGTGGCAGTATTACAGGCGATAATAATGATGGTGGCGCCCCATTTGTCTAATCGTTTAACGATGTCAGAGGTAATTTTTAAGAGTTCATTTGGGCTTTTAGTGCCATAAGGGCAATGTTTAGTATCGCCAATATAAAAATATTCGGCGTTTGGTATAAGTTTATGAACGGCGGCGAGAGTAGAGAGTCCGCCGCTGCCAGAGTCAAAAATACCAATTTTTGGGGTCATTATTTTATTATAACACATTGAATTTTATCTAATTAGCACTCTTGACTTTTGAGTGCTAATTAGATAAAATAGAGTTACTATGGATAATGATTTTAGTGAAATGATGAATAAATTGTCGGAAAATGCCCGTTTTGCCTTGCAGAAGGCAGATATGTTTAGTAAGAAGTATAATGGCGGTTACATGGGTACGGAGCATATTTTGCTGGGGATTTTGGCGCAGGACATGTCGACTGGTGCAAGAATTTTGAGTCGTTTTGGGGTGGATACGGATAAAGCTGAGAAGGCTTTAGGTCAGGAAGCGGCAGAAGTAAACGGCGATTCGCCGATGGCGATGATGTCGTTGTCTGAGTCGGCGGTGTTGACAATTCGCATGGCGGGACATTTTGCAGCTGAACGCAATGTGGGAGCGATTGGTACGGAATATCTGTTGTACGCTTTGATGACACAGCCAAACTCGCGTGGTGCGGTGTTGTTACAGAAAATGGGAATTGAACATGATGATTTAGTGAAAGCACTTGAAGCTGAGATGGATACGCGGATGCAGCGTGAGCAAAACCAGAAAAAGAAAAAAGAGTATAAAAAGGCACCACTCAAATGGTTGAAGCGTTTTGGCACAGATTTGACTGAGTTGGCAAAAGAAGAAAAATTGGATGCTGTGATTGGCCGCGAGCGTGAGATTGAGCGGGTAGTGACGGTGCTCAGCCGACGGACAAAGTCGAATCCAGTATTGATTGGTGAGGCTGGTGTGGGTAAGACGGCAATTGTAGAAGGCTTGGCGGAGCGAATGGTGAAGAATGATGTGCCAGGCGTTTTGATTGGTAAGCGAATTATCCAGGTGGATCTTTCGACGATGGTGGCGGGAACGAAATTTCGGGGGGAGTTTGAGGAGCGAATCAAAGGCGTGATTGATGAGGCAGTAGTCAATGATGATGTGATTTTGTTTATTGATGAACTACATCTTTTGACTGGTGCAGGAGCAGGTGAAGGCTCAATGGATGCAGCAAATATCCTCAAGCCAGCTTTGGCTCGAGGGCAGTTGCAGTTGATTGGTGCAACAACACTAGATGAGTATCGAAAGAACATTGAAAAGGATAAGGCTTTGAGTCGGCGTTTTCAGACTGTAATGGTGGAGGAGCCTAGTCCAGAAGTGACGTTTAAGATTCTAAAAGGCGTAAAAGGGCATTATGAAAAGCATCATGGCGTGGAAATTCCAGATGAGATGCTGGAAGTAGCAATTAATATGTCTGGACGGTATATTAATGATCGCTTTATGCCAGACAAAGTGATTGATGTGATTGATGAGGCGGCGGCGATTGCCAAAGTTGCAGCTGACAAAAACGGTGGTTCTGAGTACAAAAAGTTACGAGTGCAGCTAAAAGATGCCGAGGATAAGATGGCGGAAATGGCGGAAAAAGAGGATTTTGAGGCGGCGGCGCTTTGTAAAACGAAGGCCGAACAGCTGAAGACCGAATTGAAAAAATTTAAGAAAAAAGATGCGGAAAAGATGCCTATTTTGGCGGAGGACGATCTGGCTTTGGCGGTTTCGCTTAAGACTGGGATTCCAGTATCTAAGGTGCACGGTTCAGAATTGCAACTACTGAGTAAACTAGAGGACCACCTGAAAAAGGCAGTGATTGGTCAAAATGAAGCGATTACAGTGGTGTCGCGGGCGATTCGTCGGGGGCGGAGTGGAATTGCTAATCCTAATCGACCTATCGGCTCTTTTCTCTTTATGGGCCCGACTGGTGTGGGTAAGACTGAGCTTGCGCGAGTGATTGCACGGGAGGTTTTTGGGGGCGAAAATGCTTTGATTAAGATTGATATGAGTGAGTTTGGCGAGAAGCATAATGTTTCGCGCTTGGTGGGGGCTCCAGCCGGTTATGTAGGATATGAAGACGGGGGTAAGTTGACTGAAGCAGTACGTCGGCGACCATATAGCGTAATCTTGTTTGACGAGATTGAAAAGGCGCATCCAGATGTGTTTAATATGTTGCTACAGATTTTGGAAGATGGAGTATTGACGGATGGGCAGGGAAATAAGGTGAAGTTTAATAACAGTGTAGTGATTTTGACTTCCAACCTGGGCGCAAGCGAGATGTACCGCGAAAGCGAATTAGGCTTTGTAGCGAAAGATGCTAAGCAAAAGCGTGAGCTGAACGAGGAATATGAAGCCAGCAAAGAGACTGCGATGCGCGCATTGAAAAAAGTGATGAAGCCTGAGCTGATTAATCGCTTGGATAGTATTACCGTTTTCCACCCGTTAACACATGATAATGTGGAGCGGATTTTTGACAATCTGTTGGAGGAGTTGCGAAAGCGTTTGGCGGCGAAAAAACTAGGTTTGAAGGTGACGCCAGAAGTGAAGAAATATTTGATTGATAAGGGTTACGATCCGAAGAACGGTGCGCGGCCGCTGAGGCGAGTGATTGAGGATGAGGTGGAGTCGTTAATTGCTGAGCAGATTATAGACAACGCTTTGCAGCCAGGAGATATTGCGGCGATTGGCTTGGGCAAGAGTAACGGGCACGGTCAGCGCAAACTTATATTTAAGGTGGTGCATGAATAGACCAAAGAGCTTTTGGCAGCGTTATGCTTGGGTGGGGGTAGCAGTGTTGTGCTTGGCAGTTTATGTGGTTTTGCAGTCATCGTGGTTTTTGGATACTTTGAAAGGTTTTGGCTATGAACCCAGCGCCAATGTAGCGGAGATTGAAGTTGATTTGGAGCTAACGCAGCAGGGGCGACGCATTTTTGCGGCGACCCGCCCGACCGTCGAGGGTAGCGCGGAGTTTAATGAGCATTGTGATAGTCATGATGCTGAGGTGTCGTTGCTAGGTTGCTACACCGACGGTCGGATTTATATTTATGAAATAGAGCTCGCGCAGCTGGCTTCAGCGAATAAAGTGACGGCGGCGCATGAGTTGTTGCATGCAGCGTGGGAGCGAATGGGTAAAAGCGAGCGCCGCGCGGTGTCGGAATTGTTGGAGCAACTTTATCAAGAGCAGCGAGAGTGGTTTGATGATGAGCTAGAAGTTTACGATAGTGATGAACGGTTGGAGGAAATTTATGCGCGTGCGGGCACCAAATTGAAAGATCTGCCAGCAGAGCTGGAAACTCACTATGCCAAATATTTTCAGAATCGTTTAAAGATCGTGCAGTTTTATCAGGATTATGAAGCACCATTTTTGGCATTGCGCTCGGAAATGGAAGACTTAGCTGAACAGATTAATTTGATTGCGGTCGAAATTGAAGCCGAACGGGTGAAATACTTACAGGATTTAGAAGAGTTAGAGGCGCAAATTAATCGGTTCAATGCTTGCGCAAATAGAGTGGGATGTTTTACGGATGAGGCGGAGTTTGCGCGACAACGGGGAACGTTGTTGGCAGGTCAAGTGAGTCTGGAACAGCGCCGGGAGGAACTGAACGAAAAAATTACGGTGAATAATCAGCGAATTGAGAATTATCGTGTGCGCCAAGAGGAACTAGGCGAGCTGAGTAGTGCGATGAATTCAAATATTGAACCAGTAGAAACGTTAAAATAAGTAAAGGAGAATCATGAAAGATTATTTAGTACCAACAGTGGTAGAAGAAACTAATAAAGGTGAGCGGGCGTATGATATTTATTCCCGGCTTTTGACTGACCGAATTGTGTTTCTGGGTGAACAAGTCAATTCACAGACGGCTAATTTGGTGGTGGCGCAATTGCTTTTTCTGGCGAATGAAGATCCGAAACGCGATATTAAACTTTACATCAATTCGCCTGGCGGCTCGGTGTATGATGGTTTGGCAATTATTGATACAATGAACTATATTAAGCCAGATGTACAAACGATTGGAATTGGTTTGCAAGCCTCGATGGGTGCGATGTTGCTTAGCTCGGGAGCTAAAGGGAAACGGTTTGTCTTACCAAATTCACGGGTCATGATTCATCAGCCATCATATGGTGCTGGACAAGCCAAAGTGACCGATCAAGAGATTGAACTGCGTGAGGGCTTGTATTTAAAGCAGCGTTTGGTGGAAATTTTGGCTAAGAATACAGGCAAGGCGCCAAAGCAAGTAGAAAAAGATATGGATCGTGATAATTGGATGAGTGCCGAAGAGGCTAAGGCCTACGGCATTGTTGACGAAATTATCGAAAATTAGATCGATATTGACAAAATAGCAAAAGCGTGATAGGATAGAGGTAAACTGGTTGACTGCCGGTGGGTTTTTGGGGAGATATTTGAGTAATGGTGAGAAAAATGTATCGCCGCCTTAACAAGGCGGCGATAAGTTGCACAACTTACTTCGTAAAACAATTGCCCATTAGATGGGGGGATGTGTGGAACGGCTTTCGGATAGTCGTACAATTGTCTGATGAACATAGCCTGATAATTCTACAGCGCGTTGTAATTGTTCGATGCTATGGTGATCTCCACATAGGTCTTTGTACATAAAGTCTCCATGATCGTTACGTAAACTACGGAAAAAGTGTTGTTCAGGGATAGTTGGCTGCAAGAAGTGATAGGAGCGATAATGACGGAGTTGGTGGGCAAGTTCTTGATTATTGAAGAAAGCTTCGGTGGCGGCGGTACGGTTGGCAGGTTTAATGATAGAGTGCTGTAACTGGTACTTTTTGTCAAAGGTATAGCTCATTAATTGTCCAAAGATTGCACTGCCATGGTCGATGCCTTCTTTTAGGAGAAAAAGGCGTACCCAATAGTTATACTGTTGGGTGGTAGGTTTGTCTTGTCGCCATTTGCACCAGGCTAATTGGAGTTTATTGCCGTTTTGGCGGTTTTGCCAATCAGATTCTGTAATGGTGTGTAGGTGGCTGCTTTCGTGAATGTAATTTTCGAGGAGAAAATTATACACATGCAAGCAGTCAAGAAGGCGGTCGATAGTGTAAACTTGACTGAAGTGGACAAGGAATGGATTATTGGTTTTAACTGGTCCGTATCCCGTAAGATTGAAAAGGTTAGTCGAAGTAACATTGCATTGCCGAAAATCTTTGGTTGGGACTTTGGAAAGGGAATGTAGGCGTTTGCGCTCAAGCTCAGTAAACTCTAATTCTGGGCTAATTTGGAAATTGATTTGTCGAAAGAGGTGGTACATTATCTTGTAAGGGTTAATAGTAAAATCATAGGGAAAAGTGAGAATATTGCGAGAGGGTAAGGTTTGCGCAAAGCTTAAGCAGAGGCGAAGATACTCGCGGATGTATTCTGTGGTGCACTTGGGAAAAGTCTGGAGCTTTCTCTGGGTTTCGGGTTGATAGTTAAGCATAAAAGTAAAACCTCCTTTGGTCTAAGCCCAAAAACGAAACAAATTGCAAAAGGGCCTGAATTTGGATAAATCCACTTAGTCATTATAACATACAGATATGCTATAATTAGGGGAAATGGAGGAAAGATGAAGATTGGGATTGATATTGACGGGGTTTTAGTGAAAGGAATGATGTAGATGACAAAAGTTTTATGGACGGACGGCAGTGCTAGCCCAAATCCAGGCCCGGGTGGTTTTGCAGTGTTAGAAAAGGGAAGACCAGTGGCATTAGGTAAAGAGCCCCAGACGACTAATATCCGGATGGAGGGGCGCGCGATGATTGCGGCAATTGAGTATGCCAAAGGTGAGCCATGTGAGATTCATAGCGATTCGGAATTTTGGATTAATGTTTTGACGAAATGGGCGCCAGGTTGGGCACGGAATGGTTGGCGGAAGAAGTCGGGCGAGATTGCAAATTTGGATTTGGTGCAGAAATTATATAAGTTATATCAGGATAATCCAGTAGAATTGGTATGGGTTCGGGGGCACGTGGGTACAGCCGAGAATGAGTTGGCGGACGAATGGGCAAATCGTGCACGACGTGGTGAGAGCTTATAGATTGTTTGTGCGTCTAGCGGGCTTTGTGTCTTGATGGTATAATGGATGTATGAAAAAAGTTGTGCTAAAGAGCCAGGTGCCAGATTTGGCGAAGCTAGAAAAGAAAATGTCAAATATTGGGATGGCGTTTTCGCCAGCGGTGTGGCAGAGTGAACGGATTTTTTGGCCGAGTGATTTTAGACCTGGGATGAACCAGCCACGGTTAGTTTTGCGTACAGAGGTAGCTCAGACCGATCAGCCAGCAACTTATTATCTTTATCTGAAACGACATATCGAGGACAGCGGTTTGGATTTTGTACACATGACTACGGTGGGGGATTATGCTGAAGCAATTGAGATTGTTAAGCAAATGGGATATCGTGAGGCGGCGGATGTGAGTCGACAGCGTAGAACTTTGCAATTGGATGGGCATACGGTGCTCTATTTGGATACGGTGGAGGGGATTGATGGAGTGTTTCTGAAGTTAGAAGTGGAGATGCTTGAAGAAGCCCCGGTGGATGCAGTACGAGCAACGTTGTTTGAGACATTGTCTTTATTGGGGTTGGAGACCTTTATGATGCAAACTTATGCGGAGCTTTTGGCGGGAAATACTTTGCAGCCATATTATTTGCCAAAGCCAGTTTGAGATATGTGTCTATCCTCGGGGTGGTTCACCTTCTGGCTCAGAGAGGAGTTTTTTGGACTTGATTTCGTAGCGGCGACCGTTGACGGGTGAGATGTAATAATCTTCAGCTAAGAGATTGACAAACATTGTAAGATCTTTGTCGTCCATGATGATGATAGAGCCGTCATCATCAGTCATGAGCTCGAGCTGCATGTCATCGGCATAATCAATGAGTTTGTCTTGAGGCATTTCTTCGGCAATGTCAAGGGATTGGAGTTTTTTGACTAGAGGTTTTTTATCTTGCAAGAGTCCGTTCAAAGTTAGACCCTCGGCAAAAGAAAGTTTGTATTTGTCGGTAAGTTCTTTGGCTTTAGCATCGGCGATAACTTGGGATTTATAATCGTATTGGAAAAGATTCTCAAATTTAGTCTGATTAAAGATGATAACGGTATTATCAACAATAGCTACTTGATTGTCGTCTGGTACTTTAAGGGCGACTTCGGCGGAGAAAGGCTCAAAACCTTCACCATTCAGCTCCCAGGATGACCCGCCTTTGAGAGCGGAGCTGGCAGAAATACCTTTGGCAATGTAAAAAGTTTTGCTGCCGCCTTCGGCGCCAGGATAGGTAAAACGAGCAATGATACCCTTGATTTTTTTGAACTCATCAAGATGATCGCTCATAGAATCAATATCGCGATATTCATGTTCAATGAGGTGAATGAGCGTCTCGGCGCGACCAACATTGCTGAGGTTGGTGCGATAAATAACTTTATCTTCGCCATCAGATTTTTCGTATTCGCGGCATTCTAACCCCTTGTCGGCTTCCTTGATGATGTAGCCAGTAGCCTCCTGCATGAAGAGAGATTTTACACTGGTAGTAAGGCTTTCAGAATAACGCACACGATATGGAGTGTAGTTTTTATTGAAGAGAAAAAGTTCAACCGAGACGTTGTTTTTGATTTCGTCGATTTCGTTGGCCCAGTGAAAAACATCAAAAGTGTTGCTAGTATTGATAGTGGTTGGTGCGACCGTTGGAGCTGATGCCTCTGGCTGTGCAGATGAATCCATATTTTACCTCTCTTATTTTAGATTATTATAGCACAAAAAATAACACAGAAAACGGGATTTTTATGTTACTGCTATTGACTTTTTTGATAAAGTGTGCTAAAATGGTAAGTGACTAGGCGATAAAATGCTGATTTTTGCAATAAATTGCCAAGTCGGAAACTGATAACGGGGCTGATTTTGTAGCCTCAAGCACTTTAACAAATTACTCATGTTAATGGTGCTGTATTTTTATGTCAAGGAGGGAAAAAGATGAAATTGACATTACAGTATTGGAAAACAGTCATTCAGATTTTATCGTTTGGATTGAGTTTGACTGTGTTGGTTGGTGTTGCTATGGCTGTCACGACCAAAGAAAAAGGCAAGATTGAAGCTTTGTTTTACGATAATTCAACGGCCGAGGTTACTACTGGGGAATATGATGCAAAGCGTGCAAAACATGATATGGTTAGCACGAGCCAAAAAGAGCTAAAGACGTATTTTGAAGGCGAGTTCAATATCGTGACGGCATCGTGTTATCATGCTGTTGCTTCTGGCTTTAGGATGGCTGAGCGGCATTGGAGAAATTCTACTGTCAAGGCTTACATTCACTGGCAGTCTTGGTCGATTGTTAGCTTTTTGTTGGTTGTCATTCTGCTTCTTATCTATCGTAGGCTGGACAAGAAACTGGCAAATGCTACGGAGGACAAGAAGAGAAAGGGGGCGAAGATAGCAGCTGACGGTGACGGTACACTATTATCTGGAGAAGTTAGGCTGATGGTGTTTGGAATTATTGGCTTGATGACTTTTGGAGTAATAGTTCATGCTCCGATTTTATTATGTCATCTCGGCACGCTGGTTGCTCTTATAATAAAGAGCCTGAGTTTCGTGAGTCAGGGTGGAAATATTTTGCCTTCTCGGGAGAAAATCAGAGATGAGTCTAATCGTTTGGCAGGTTCTATTCGGGGGACTTTTAATATCCGGGAGAATGGCAAGAAGAATAAAGGGCGTCGTCCTAAGCCGCAGAGCCGGGCAAAAGATGGCAAACTGGCACCTCCTCCGTCGATGGATGTTTTATTAGGAGGAAAAAATGATGAGTAGTTTTGTCTTTGAGCGTTACCTAAAAAGTAGCGCTCTTTTCCTTTTGAGGATTTTGTGTAATGTGGAAAAGTTAGTGAGAATAGTTGACTTTTCCACATTGTGGAAAAGTCAACAGGGAATGACTAACGAAAAATTGGTTAAATTGTAAAAACACAAAAATTATCCAAAAAACCGCTTGCGTTTTTTAAAAAAGTCGGGTAAACTTAAGTCAGTGGACGAACACCCACACAAACACAAGACCTACAAAAGCAAAAATAAAAATATGTAGAAAATGTTATGGTGTGCGAGGGGATGCCACAGAAATAGTAATTTAACAGCGTTTGAGATCGACCAACTAGGAGTTTTTGCGCGCGTTTGGGATACGCGATATCGAATCCAATATGCACTTCCAAACAAACACCTCCCAATTAACTCTATAGTTGCTCGTTTTAGGATGAGTAACAACCTATTTACACTATAAGTCTCTCAACGGCCGTGAATATGATGCGCTTCGGCGGGTCAGATTACGGTAGATAACAGTGTAACAAACAAAAATTATACGCAAAAACAAAAACGCGGAAATTTCTAGTTGAACGGTCTCAAACAATGAGTGTATAATATACACATGGAAGAACTTCATCAGCCTGTATTATTATCAGAAGTGCTTGGGGTTTTGCAGCCGAAGCCCGGGGAATCATATATTGATCTCACGGCGGGGTATGCGGGACATGCGAGCAAGATTTTGGATGTGACACAGAATTATAAGGATACGGTCCTTGTGGATCGAGATGAAAACGCAATTAAAGAATTGCAGGAGAAATTTGCGAACTCTCCTGTGAAGTTGCGACATCAGGATTTTTATAGTGCGGTGCTACAGGAAATTGAGTGTGGAAACTGTTTTGATATGATATTGATGGATTTTGGAGTTTCTTCTCCGCAGCTAGACAGAGCTGAGCGGGGGTTTTCTTTTGCTAAGGATGGTCCATTGGATATGCGGATGGATCAAGAGCAGGATTTAGATGCTAGTGTGATAGTGAACAGATGGCGAGAAAGTGAGATTGTAGACATACTAGAGCGTTATGGCGAGGAAAAACCGGGATTTGCTAAGTTGGTTGCACGGACGATTGTGCATGGGAGACCATGGACTTCGACTAAGCAGCTGGGTGAAACTTTGGCGAAATTTGGCCGAGGAGGTCGAGTGCATCCTGCGACGCGGACGTTTCAGGCAATTCGGATTGCCGTGAACGATGAACTAGGTGAGATTGAGCGGACTTTGCCTCTGATACCGAAGATTTTGAATCCGGGTGGGCGAGTAGCCATGATTACATTTCATAGTCTAGAAGACCGATTGGTGAAAGATTTTTTGAAAGCAGAAAGTAGCCTGGGTGAGGAGTCACCACTTCAGATTTTAACTAAAAAACCAATAACTGCGGGAAATGAGGAGTTGTTTATCAACCCAAGAGCGAGGAGCGCTAAACTGCGCGCAGCCAAAAAGAAATAGTAGAGTGTGGAAACTTATTTTTTCTGTCGGCTGAAGCAGGGGAGTGAGGCAGAGAAATCGCGAGGTTTGAGTGAAAGCGAGGATTTTGCAACCTTTTGCGCTTGGAATGATAAAATGAGCATTTGAGTGAGAAGCTTATTTGTAGGTTTTTCTGAGAATGTGAAATTTTATCGAGCCGTAAGGTGAGATAAAAATAAAAACAAAACATAAAAAAGGAGGCAAAAATATGCCACGTCAAATTATTGTAACTAGCAACCGTTCTCGCGCGCAAAAAGTGCAAGTGCACTTCCGCTAAGACGGCGTAAGTACCTACCCGCGCGCTTTCGGAACGGCGGGTAAGGTCTTCGACATGTTGCCCTACGGGCTTATAACATGTCTCTGGACCTTAGCCCTGTTTATGTTCCGAAAGCCCATCGGGTAGGAAATGTGCCTGCTTAGGAAAACTTCGGGCGGATTTTTCGAGATTTTTGATGCCTGATATGGGCCTTAGGGCTCACCAATGGTTTAGAGTTAACCAAAGAGGGTGGAGTTTTACCCAATATACATGACCTTCCCGGAGAGTCGCCTAGCTACTTATAGCTCTAGCTTGGCGCTCCTCTCCGGTCTAAGATTGAAATTATTAATTTATTATAAAACAAAAACAGCGAGGAATAAAAACTAATGAGACCACAAACGACCTACACGAACCGGCGCGGCGCGACGATGTCGACGAGCTGGTCGCGTAATCAGAATACAGTGCGGCATAAGCCAAAGACCCTTGGAACTGTATCGAATACGATGATCGTGGGAATGTTGGTGTTGATTGTGGGTTTGATTTATGTAGCGCAGGGAACGCAAGCGACAAATTATGATTATGAGCTTTCGGCGGTAGATGACGAGATTGCGGAGCTAGAAGCACGTAAGGAAGACTTGGCGGTGGAGAAAGCGCGGTTGACCTCGATTGCGTCGACTGAGAATAGTGAAGTGGCGAATAATATGGAGACTGCGACAAATAGCGGGTTTGTAGCGGAATAAGAGTAATAAACTACAGATAATCCCATGGAATGTGGGGTTATTTTGAATTTAGCATAAGTAGTTATATTTGTCAAGATATGTTAGAATATAAGCATGAGTAGGAATAAGTTCCTCAAGTTTGGCTTGCTTGCTGTAATGGCAGTAATCGTGGCACGGTTGTTTTTTATCCAGATTTTGCAGCATGATTATTGGACAGAACGAGCGGCGGCGCAGCACACTTTGCAATATACTTTGCGAGCAGAACGGGGAGAAATTTATATGTTGGACGGTGATGAACCGGTGGCGGTAGCGATGAATGCGACGGTCTATACAGTGATTGTGGATCCGATGATGGCAAGTAGGGATGAGATACAATCAAAAATGACAGAGATTTTGGGGGATAAGCGGATTGCGGAATGGGATGATGTGTTTGCGGATAAGTCGAGACGGTATTATATTGTAGGGAAAAATGTGGAGCGGAAAGCGGCAGAAAAAGTAGCTGAAGCGGAGTTTGATGGCGTATGGCTGCAAGCGAATACCAAGCGAGTATATCCAGAAGGGGATTTAGCAGGAACATTATTAGGTTTTGTGAATGCTGAGGGTGTAGGCCAGTATGGTATTGAGGGGGCTTTGAATGAACAATTGACTGGAAAAGACGGTCTGCTTAAAACCGTAAAAGATGTGAATAATGTAGCGCTTTCAATCGGAGACGATAATGTAAAAGTGCCTGCTGAAGATGGTGATGATGTAGTGTTAACGATTGATCGTAATTTGCAGTATGGAGTGGAGAAGATTATTAATGAGCAGATTAAACAACTGGGTTACAAAAATATCAGTGCTTTAGTAATGAATCCGAATAATGGTGAGATTTTGGCGATGGCAAATATGCCAGGGTATGATCCAGGAGATTTTGGTAATGTTGAAAGTGCGGCGGATTATGTAAATCATGTAGTAGAAGACCCTTATGAGCCGGCTAGCGTGTGTAAAACTTTTGCTTTTGCGACTGGTATGGAGTATGGAGTAATGACGGCGAACTCAACCTTTAATAATGAGAATGTTACTTATGTAGATAACTGGCCGATTAAAAATTCAACACAGAAGACAGAACTACTTGGCGTGGTAGATATGCAGACGGCATTGAATTGGTCTCTTAATACTGGGTCGACGCAAGTTTTGCGCTGGTTAGGTGGTAGTGAGACAGAAATAAATGCACTGGGGCGTGAGCGTTTGTATGAATATTATTATGATCATTTTGGTTTGGGTAAGGCAACTGGAGTAGAATTATATGAATCGGTTGGCTTGGTGTATGATCCGCATGCGGATATTTATGGTATTGATTCGACTTATGCGAACATGACTTTTGGGCAAAATATGCAGGTGACGATGTTGCAGGTGGTGGCGGCGTTTTCCTCGGTAATTAATGGCGGAGAATTCTATACACCGACGGTTGTGAAAGGGAAGTTAGAAAATGGAGAAATTACAGGTATTACACCACGGAAGGCAGTGCGTAGGACGGTAACACAAGAGACTAGCGCAGCGATGCGAGAGATGTTATATAATACTCGACGGAGTTGGCGAACAAATGGTTTGGACGCAGCGGGATATTATGTGGGAGGTAAGACAGGTACAGCGCAAGTGATTAAGGATGGAGAGTATTCGTTTGATGAAACGGTGGCGACTTATATTGGATTTGGAGGAACTGAAGGGGAATTGCCAGCGTATGTGATTATGGTGCGGGTATGGGAAGATGGTAAGACTGCGGGCGGTGAAGCACAGGCTTTGCCAGTGTTTAATGTTCTAAAAACTTACGTGCAGGATTACTTGAAGATTGAGCCAGCGGGGAATTAGGTGTTGTATTTTTTACAACGTTTGAGTGGGGTTTTTGGCATAAGCGTGGTATAATAAAAGTGCATCTATTTCACATTTAGCGTATGTGTTTTTGTTAATTCATATTCACGAATGCTATGTAGGTTATTTGTAATATAGAAACAATCATGACAAGGGCGCCGTTGAGGCTTTCCCTCGTTGATTGTTTTTAGATAACTAAGGACATGCGCGTGAGATAGATGCACCCTCGCGGTGCCCTTTTTGTGTGGGTAGATAGACCTCTGGGCTTAAGCATGACCAATCGGCCGTTCAGGGCGCTAGCTTACTTCATAAGGACGCCGCGAGCTAGATATTAATTTACGTCAAATACTAACTTCACTTTATTGGACTGGTGGGATGTTTTTGATGTGTATAAAGTATAATTGCGGAGGCAGTATGAAACAAAGAAGACACCTTATCAAATACGAATTCATGGGGATAGTGATGCTGGGTCTGAGCTTGGTCCTTGGAACACGGGATACTATGGCGGTTTCTTCTGTTGCAATTTCTGTTCCGGCTACCTTGGATTTAGAGATAACGCCCAGTAATGATGGTAGTAGTGATGTCAAAACTAGTAATCTGACGATTTCTACCAAGAATACAGCGGGTTTTAGGGTAATATTAAACAGTGATAGCACAGCGTTAACTAATAGCCATCATAGCGAGCAGATAAATAGCATAACTACAAATACTAAGTTTGGTGATTTACCTATGAATACTTGGGGTGTATATCTTGGTGCTACTAATCCAAATAGCTCTTCGGACTTTATGCCAATAAAGACAACTCCGACAGAAGTAATACGCAATGAATTAGCTGATGCTAGTGGTACTTATAAGTTAGCTATTGGCGTTAAAGCAGATACTTCATTACCAGCTGGTATGTATCAGAATAAGCTAGTGATTTCTGTAGTGGCCGACGCTTCAGTAATCAGTTTGGACACTGCTACATACATGCAGGATATTACACCGGAAATCTGTGCCAATAGTAAAGTTTGGGTATCAAATGCAGATAGTACCACTTTGATTGACAAAAGAGATAATAAAACTTATAAAGTTGCTCGCCTCAAAGATGGGAATTGTTGGATGCAGGAGAATTTGGAATTGGAGCTATCTACCAATAGAGCATTGACACCAAGTGATAGTGATGTAAGTAAGAATTGGATACCAGAAATAAGCACTCGAACTGCTCCTGGTGACCCGAACGTTAATCATATGTCATCTTGGAGCTTGGGAAATGGACAAAGATGGTATTATCAATGGAATGCTGCTACAGCTGGGAGTGGAAAAAATATTTCTAATGGGGCAGCCACCGACAGTATTTGTCCAAAGGGATGGAAGTTACCATTGGGTGGTAACAACAATAATAGTATTAATGGTAGTTTTTATTATTTATTAGACAAGTACAATGCAACCAGTCCATCTTCAATGAATATCGCATTAGCAGCGCCACTATTGTTTGTGCGAGAAGGTTATGCAGCACTAAATGGGGTTAATAGCAACATAACTGATTTTGCTGCATATTGGTCGCGAACCAGTGTGTCTTCAACTAATGCTTATGCTTTTTACTTCCAAGGAAATCTGTATCCATCGTACGATTTTGCGCGGAGTTATGGCTTTTCAGTGCGCTGCATGGTACTAGCTAGTGGGTCATAATTCTTTAAGTACCGAGTTTTACTACTGATGCGGTATCGCAACATTCTTTTGCAAGTCTTTCCTCCACATCCCTAATACAGTACTCAGGCAGCGGAGGGGGAAACCGGCGTAGCGGTCAT
>CARYFM010000013.1 GCA_949101405.1 uncultured Candidatus Saccharibacteria bacterium | reverse complement strand
GCTGGTTCTGGTGGTACGATTACTAATGCTGATGCTGCTGATAGTATTTGTCCAAAGGGTTGGATGTTGCCGACTGCGGGGAGCCAGGCTGATGGGAAGTCAGGTAGTTTCCAGAATATGTTGAGTAAGTATGGGTTGGCAAGTTCTGTTACTGGATCTGCCGATGGCGTAAACTACAACATTGCAGCTGCTCCTCTTTACTTCGTGCGCAGCGGGTACCTCTATCCACACGATGGTAAGTCTTGGGGCGCTGGCCAGTACGGCTACGATTGGTCGTCGCGCTCGTACTCGACGACTACCGACGCGTACAGCCTCGCCTTCAATGCCTCCGCAGTGGACCCGTCGGGTGGCCCGAATAATCACTATATTGGTATCCCCCTCCGCTGCCTGAGTACTGTATTAGGGATGTGAGGAGAGGTATGATGGGTCTGAGGGTAGGCTCATAGGTAGCGAAAGGCAAGCGACAACAAGGTTGGAGCGAGCCTTGAGCGATAAAGTATACACATGTGTGTGAGCAAAAAGGGATGTATGTCCCTTTTTGCAGTTGTGCAGGTTCCAAGAATAGGCAAAATGGGGTACATCAAAATCCCGCGGCGAGAGTGCCGATCGGAACTCGGAGCGGAGAATACGAAAGTACGATAAGGTTAGAATTGATATAATATTCTTGATGGTGTCGGTAAAAACCGGAGGAATAGGCACTCGGAATTTGGCGCGGCGTAGCCGCCCAGTCCGAGTGCCGTTAGGAGTTGGCGTGCCTTGTGCACGCCAACGACGCTTGGGTTGGTTTGCCTTTTGGCAAACCAACCGTATAGCGAGCTTTGCTCGCTATACTTTTAGGGATTTTGCTTTTTGATTGAGCTTGTGTTTGTTAGTTTTTGGTATTCTATGCTATACTCTCGGAATGACAAAACATAAAATCAAGAATGGTCGTTTGTTTGATAATGATGTGCGTTTGGAGGTACACGAGAGAAGAACGGTGGATTATTTACTACAACAAGGTAAAGATATTGAGCTAATTTCACCGTCATATAATTTATATTCTAAAAGCCCAGACTTTTGGATGGATGGTGTAGCTTGGGAGTTGAAATGTCCATGTGTTACGAAGTTAGAGCGTATTTCTTATCTTTTTCGGTATGCTACTAAGCAATCACCGCAGGTGATTTTTGATTTACGAAATATAAAGGGGGATAGTGCGGGTGTCATAAAGCATTTACAAAAACTTTTTCATATTTCGCGGAGGGTGCGACGTCTTATAATAATTAGTAAGGAAGGAAATCTGCAAATTTTGAAAAAGCCTTGACATTATATGAGGTATAAGTTATATTGATGATAGGTGGTGGCGACTTCGTTCCGCCGGGAATGGGGCCGAGCCATCAACGACGGGCAGTTTTGCCCGCCAAAGAGGGCGACTTCGTTCCGCCGGGAATGGGGCCGAGCCCTTTTTTATTGCTTTCGGGATTTGGTAACTTGTAAATGTGTTACAAGCTTAATTATTTTTTACCTCTGTTGGTTTGGATTTTTTCTTGGTCTTTTGGCGTTGTAATTGATATTCTTCTTCTGGTATCCAGTCAAATTCCCAACCGAAAGTATCAAAAACTTGCTTTAAGAATTTGCGACTGTTGATGTGTTTCATATTACCCATTCGGGCTACAAAGCCATCGATATCGCCCTCGCCATTGGTGGCTAATTTATAAGCGGCGCGGTAACAATTGTTGCGTACACGTTTGCCAGGGATGATGAAACGAGGATAAACCACGGCACCGATAAAGGGAATGCCTTTGTCGGCAGGCTGCTTGTATTGTTTCTTGGGGTGGAGGGTAAGTTTAAGCTCGCTGCGTAGGTATTTTTCAATTACTTTTACATCACGGAGCAATTGCTCATGTTTGTCCATGGGGACTAGAATAAAAAAGTCGTCCACATAGCGTCCATAATGTTTGTAGCCAAGGTCGAATTGCACGTAGCGGTCAAGTTGATCCAGGAAAATATTAGAGAGGAGTTGGCTAGTAAGATTACCGATTACGATGCCGCGTCCAGGTGGTTGATTAAAAAGGCTTTTACTTGGTGGTAACTGTTTCCAATCTGAGCGTTTGCCGCGAATGGCGATTTCACGCATGGGCTCATCGAAAATTACTTCGTGCCAAAGATATTTAAGGGTACCGTAGAGGCGATCTCGGTCATCGGGGTGGCAACGGATGCCGTTTTCTTTGTCAGGACGGGTATTATGGTAAAACTGTTGTTCGAGTCCCCAAAGAATACGTTCATAGAGTTTCTTGTGATCTAAGCTCATAAAATATCCTTGAATGTCAAGCTTGACAGCGTAGGCGGGGATGGTGTAGTTTTCAGTGACCTGGCGTAAATGATGAGCGAGACGTTTTTGGCCATAGAGTGTACCTTTGCCTTTGCGACAAGAATAAGAATCCGGAATAAAACGGCGATCCCACCAATCAGCGCAGATATTATAGAGAAAATGGTGCACTACACGGTCGCGAAAGGGAGCTGCTACGATTTCTCTAATTACTGGGTCGCGCACGATAAAAGCCACACCACGACTGGGTTTATAATAGCGACGCATGATACTGTCGCGCAGGTCGATGGTATCTTCCATGGCATTAAGTTCGTAGCGATGCTCGTCTGCGGTATGACGTTTACCCTTACGGGCAGTGTCATAGGCTACCCAGAGTTCGTGGAGGAGAAATCTAGCGAAACGTCTGTCGTCGTAACTAGTCATTCGTGGTGGTAGCTTTCTGTTGGTCTTTGCGGCGTTGCTTAGCGTACTCGCGGGCAGTAACGCGTTCAATTTCTACTAACCTTTCTAGAATATCACAGAGCTCGCGATGATGAATTAGTCGAAGATTTTCGATATTGGCAAGGTTGTTGCGTAAATTGCGGGTATAAAGTAAAAGATTGAGTAGATTTTGAGCTTGAGTGGATTGTGGTTTGGTAGTTTGTCCAGTGGAGGTATAAGTAGAATCGGTAGGTCGATGTACAATACCAGAGCTAGGTTTGGCATTGGCGAAATTTAGATAACTCACTAAGATTTCATCGGCATCCATAATCATAGGACGTACTAAGGTTTCTCGGGCTAAAGTATCAGAAATCCGCTTGCAATTATTATAGAGCAAGCGGTTCATTTCAAGGATAAGGGTATAGAGTTCAGGAATGGGCGAAAGTGGCAGAATGATAGAGGTAATGCGTTCTACATCTTGGTGAGAGCGGTCACGCAGTTTAGCAATTTGCTCATCACTATAGACTTTGGGTAGTTTATAAAAGTGAAGTTCTTCGGTACTGAGTTTACGGTCGGGGAAGATATTGATTTCTGCTAATTGTAGCTCTAGTTGTTCGAGGGCGCGTACTGAGACTACGCCATCCTCAGAACGAGAATAATCGTCGCTATCATTTTTGACGCTGTAGCGGCGATGGATGCGGTCGGCGATCGTAAGAGTGTAAAATAACACTGAATGCCCAGCGATTTTGGAAAAGTTATCAGTGGAGTCAAAAACTAACAAGTGATGGTCGTTGGTTTGTTCGAATTCCATAACTTGAGCCTTGATGAGGCGTTGACGTTGGCGCAATGCTTGACGGGCAGCACGAATGGAGGCTTTGGTGGCAGATGAGGCTGGCTCTTGCTGGAGTTTTTTCAGGGCAATTTCGAGTTGATGCAAGTCAAAATTTTCGTACTTGTCAATTTCTGCGGTCTTTATCGACGGCGATTTCGTCATTTGGTTTTATTTTTCTAAATTTTACCTATTATTTATATTATATATCATTTTGAGGCTTTTGCCCATAAAACTTATGTTATAATGAAAGGAAGGAGAGAATATGGCATTAATTGATGAGCAGTTTATGATGGAAGTCGGGTTGGGGGAGATGCCGGCAGCTGAGAAACAGGCTTTTATGGAACAGGCAACAGAAGAGCTGGAAGTGCGTGTGGGGCAGCAGATTAGTGCAGGACTGACGCCAGAGCAGCTGCAGGAGTTTGAGCAGATTCAAGACAGCGCCGAAGTAGCGAGTTGGTTAGATAAAAACGCGCCGGATTTTCGTGAAGTAGTAGGGAAAGTATTTACGGCCTTTAAACAAGAGTTAATTCAAAACCAGCAACAGATTTTGGCTTGATATTTTTGATAATTTGTGATAGAATGTAAGTATAAGGGCTTTTTGAGCTCTATCTTGTCATGGCTTGGCGTAGCCATTCATGAAAGAAATAGCGTCCATAGGCTTTTTGCCTTCGGGCTGTAAACGGTCGATAGCGACAAAATTACGGTCGGCACACTTGAGCATTAGCGGCGAACTGAGCTCTGGCGCAAGGGATGGATCGCAAACAATAGTATTGGTATCTACGACGTGAGATTCCCAGATGATGCAGGTTTTGCCATAAAATTCATATTTGGGCTTGGGAAAACCTTGGTAAGCAACAATTTGGCGAAAGATTTCTTGGGCAGTATGTTGTTCGGGATGCAATGTGGAATCTTTTTTGCTTAGTTTAGTGGTAAAAGTAGCTTTAGCATCATCTTGGGGAGTAGGCGTAAGGGAACGAACACGGCAGAGATTTTCTACGAGCCAGGTGGCACCAGCGGTGGCTAAGGATTTATAGATAGTGGTCTTGTCAAGAGGGAGATTTTTTAGGGTGTCCTGGTGATAGGTAGGACCAGCATCCATGGCTTTAACGAGGCGCATGATGGAGTAGCTAAAATCGGTGTCACCAGCTAGGATGGCGGATTCGATAGGTGAAGCGCCGCGATAAGCGGGGAGTTTGGAAGGGTGAAGATTAAGTATGCTTTCGGGAGCGAATGTTTCTAGAACATCGTTCTTAATCATAACCCCAAAAGAAGCAAGGACGCCAAAGGCTTCAGGATACTGTTTTTTTAGCTGAACGGCGGTGGTAAGGTCTTCCTTGGAACGGGCATGAAAAATGATGTTACAGTGTTTTGCTAGGATTTCTAAGGTAAAATCGGCCAACATGCCATTGCCAAAGAAGATGATTTGGGGAAGTTCAGTTGATCTATCTTCTCTAGGGACGCGTCGCTCAGGCCCGTCGTTACGGGCTTCGCGCGCTACATGCTCAGTCGTGACTTTTGCACTCTCTCTCGAAGATAAATTAACTGGACTTCCCATAGCCTATTCCTCTGGGAACAGATCGGTGTTATTCTTGATTTCTGTGTCGTAATCGACCGGTTGTAAATCGCCTTTATCATCTAAGCGATAAAAGGCATCTTTGTCATCGCGGATGTGGTCGATAAAGAGAATGCCGTCTAGGTGGTCGATTTCGTGCATTAGAGTACGAGCGAGATAACCGTCAGCTTTGAGTCGGACGTCAGCGCCATCGGCTAGCTTGGCCTTGATTTTGACTTTGTGTGGACGCCCTACTAAGCCGTAGATTTCTGGTACGGAGAGGCAGCCCTCGTGTTCTTTGACGATTTTACCATCGGTTTTGATGATTTCGGGATTGATGAGGGCGGTGAAAGTATTGTTTTTCTTATCGTCAAAGTCGTCGCGTACAATGATGATGCGTTGATTGACCCCCATTTGTGGTGCGGCCATGGCAGCAGAGAGTTCATAGGGGTGTTGTTTTTCCCATTCCAGTGAGAGACGCACCATATCGGCGATGATTTCTTGAGTTTCATCAGTGATGTGATTGACTTTGGATGATTTTTGGCGCAATCGAGGGTCAGGAGTAGTAATAATTTCTCTCATAGTTAATTAATTATAGCATAGATTTACAAAATTGATGGAGGGTCTAGTTCGATGCGGAATTTTTGGAAAGGCAAGAGGGCTTTTTGCAGAGCGGTGCGGGAAGGAGACTTGAGGATGAGTTGCCAAGTATAACCGCGGTTAGTACGTTCATGAAAAGCTGGCATGGGCGGAGAGATTTGAATGTTTGGGGTGCGGCTCAGAACTTCATGGGCGTGACGGATTTTAGCAAGGGTGGTTTTTTCGGTCTTGTAGGTAATAGCAAGGCGAGCAAGATAGGTGAAAGGCGGTAATTGTTGAGCGTGGCGCTTTTGTAGGAGATACGACGCAAAAGTGGCGTAATCAGCTTTAATAGCAGTCTGGATAACGGGGTGGTTCGGTTGATACGTTTGCACAATGACGTTAGCAGTGTCGAGATGCCCACGACCAACTCGACCAATGACTTGAGTAAGGAGTTCAAAGCTGCGTTCTTCGGCTGCGAAGTCTGGTAAAGCTAAGCCAGAGTCGGCCTGTACAATACCTACGGTGGCTAGGTGGGGCAGATCTAGCCCGCGGGCTAGAGTTTGCGTGCCAATTAGGATATCGATTTCACCAGATTTGACGGAGTGATAGAGGCTCGTTAAGTCATGATCCTTTTTGTTATCACCATCAAAACGAGTGATTTTGGCTGAGGGGAAGAGGTGTTTTAGCTCGGTTTCAAGGAGTTTGGTGCCAAAACCTTTGTGAATAATATCGGGGTGATGGCAGTTTGGGCAGCTAGAGGGGACTTTTTCTTCGTGCCCACAGATATGGCAAGTAAGTAAATATCCGTCGGCATGCAAGGTCATGGGTAGATAACATTCTGGACAGAGCGCCTGCCAACCACATTGTTCGCAAATTGTAAGAGGTGATGAACCACGGCGATTATGAAAAATCAGGGTTTGTTGGTGATTATGGAGGTTTTGGGTAATTTTTTCTAGAAGTTGTTGAGAAAAATAACGATTTTTAGGAAAGTTTAGGTGGTCTTTGAGGTCAACAATAGTGACTTCTGGGTCAATAGCGTTAGTTTTGGCTTTTTGAGAGAGTTCGACGAGGGAATGGTGAGTTTTGGCTAGATGGTAGTCGACGATGTTGGGGGTGGCGGTTCCAGCAATGCAGGGGATTTTGAGCTGGCGTGCTATAAAACTAGCCAAGCGTAGAGCGGAATAACGGGGGTTATTTTCTTGGTAATAAGCGCTTTCATGAGCTTCGTCGATGATGATTAAACCCAGATTACCAAGGGGAGAAAGCAAGGCTGAACGCGGCCCAATAACGATTTGCGGTGTGGGTGATACTTGGCACTTCTCCGAGCACGTTTGCCTCGGCCCGTCGTTACGGGCGAGGCTGCACTCCAAAAGCGCTCCCCGTTGGTCGCGACTGGGCTCTTGGGAGGTGCCAAGTATCACCTCTCCGCAGGTTGCCTCGAGCAGGTTGAGCCAGGTTTTGCGGCGTTCGCTGAGGGTTTGGTTGGAGTGGATGACGGTAACCAAATTACCAAAGGTTTGTTCAAAAATTCTGACTAATTGGCTGGTGAGGGCGATTTCTGGGACTAACAAAATGACGGATTTTTGCCCTTTTAGGCATTCTGCGGCCATTTTGAGATAGATATTAGTTTTGCCGCTACCTGTAACGCCTCGGAGTAGACGCGTGGTGCCTGAGGCCTCCTGGAGGGCTTTTAGAGCAGTTTTTTGGGCAATATTCAGTTCAATTAATGGGATTTTGGCTTGATTTGTGGTATTTGGCCTTTCATTGGTCGTAGAAGGGGGTTCTGGTTTTCTGACGTTGTTTTTATCGGTTACGCTTGCATCGTCGCCTAGAGAGCCTTTTAGAGCGCCTCTAGCCGCAATTCCGGCTGGTATCATCAGGCTAGCAGTAGCGGGGAGTGTGGAAAGGTAATATTTTGCTAACCAGGTTATTGATTGAAGCAAATGGTGCGGAAGAGGATAGGGATGTAGCAAGCGCGTAATTGGCTTGGTAGGAAAGTTGACTTTGGTAATTCGGCGGGTGACAATTCCCGTGACGGTACGTTTTCCAAGGGGTACAAGTACAATTTGCCCTGGAAGTAGCTTTTGGTCGCTTTGATATGTTAGCGCACCACCATTTTCCCGAAAAACTTCGGTGGGGATTACCTCGAAATACATAGGGATATTATAACATAGGGAAAATTGGGTTGTAAAAATCACAACATGGGATATAATAGAAGGTAGAGGAGAGGTAAAATGTTAGATATCTTCATCACATCACGGGTACGACGGAAGATCGTTGTGGTTTTTGCGAAATATCCAGATTTTAAGACGCATGTGCGGGCACTGTCGAAGTTGATTAAGGAAGACCCAGGAAATATTCAGCGGGAGTTACAGAGGCTCGAGCGCGGTGGTTTTTTGTTGGTATCGCAGAAGGGTAACACCAAGATTTATCAAATGAACAAACAGTTTCCTTTGCTTAAAGAGTTGCAAAGTATGGTGATAAAATCTCAACAGATGTCCAAGACTAACAAAGCCGATAAATCTTTGGGGTGAGTGCGCTTTTTGAAGAGTTACTGCGGGCGCGGGAGGTAGAGCCGGGCTTTTTGGACCCAAAATACGATGAATGTATAGATGCTTGGGTTTTACCAGATATGGATAAGGCGGTAAAGCGAGTACGCCAAGCGGTGCAAAATGGTGAAAAAGTCCTGATTTATGGTGATTATGATGCGGATGGTGTAACTGCTAGCACGGCACTACGTGATATATTGGTTTTGGCGGGGGTAAAAGCGATAGAAATTATGTTACCAAACCGTTTCTTGGACGGTTATGGAATGAGCACTAAGGTAGTAGAGAAAGCAAAGGAACTAGGTGCTAATTTGGTGATGACGGTGGATTGTGGTAGCCGTAACCACGAGGTGGTGGCGCAATTAGCAGAGATAGGGGTAGATGTGGTAGTAACGGATCATCATGAGTGTGGTGATACGCTGCCTCAGGCCGTGGCTGTAGTTAATCCTAAACGCAAAGATTGGTTATCTTCGGATTCGCTGGGCCCTTCTAAGACATCATTGCGAGAGCTGGCTGGGGTGGGGGTGGTATTTAAGTTGGCACAGGCTTTGGTAAAGGCTGGGCTGATACCAGAGGGGCAGGAGAAATGGTTATTGGATTTAGTTTTGATTGGTACGATTTGTGACAGTATGTGGTTGAGGGGGGAAAATCGGCGATTATGCTTTTATGGTTTTAAAGTTTTGGAAAAGACGCGGCGCGCGGGACTAAAGGAGCTGATGTTAGTCGCAGGGGTGAAACGGTTAAATAGTGAGGCGGTAGGATTTCAGATCGGGCCGCGTCTGAACGCCGCGGGTCGAATGGAAAGTGCTGAGCAGGCACTGCGGCTGCTGCTGGCGGAAAATCGTTCACAGGCAGCAATGTTGGCGGTGCAACTAGAAAATTTGAATAAGGCGCGCAAGACGCAGCAGCAGGCCGCATTCAAGGAAATTGAGACCCGCGGCGTGGATGGCGGGGCGGTGATGGTAGAATGTGGAAATTGGCATGAGGGGATTTTGGGTATTGTGGCAGGGAAACTAGTGGAGAAATACCACCGCCCCGCCATTGTGCTCGCCGAAACCGATGGGGTGTTCAAGGGCTCCGGCCGCAGCTTCGGCGAGTTCAACTTAGCAGAAGCGTTAGCGGTTTGTAAGGACTATATTGTTGCTGGTGGTGGTCACGCCGAAGCTTGCGGCCTGAAGGTGGCACTAGGCAAAATTGATGATTTTCGGCGAGCAATTAATGCTTATTATGATGGATTGCAACTAAAAAACCAGGAACGTTTTTTGGGTATAAAGGAAGATTTACAGGTGAGGGATTTTGATCAGTTTTCACTGGAGTTAGTAACGGAATTGCAGAAATTGGAGCCGTATGGCATGGGGAACGAGGAGCCGATTTTTCTGTTGCCGGAAGTACGAGTAGTTGAAGCGGCTAAATTAGGTGCTGACGGGAAGCATTTACGCCTGACGGTTTGGGATCAGAATGGTAAAAGTTTAAAATTGATTCAGTTTTATGCGCCAGAAGAGTATTTACGGTTAAGGGGTGGTGAAATAATTAATGCCTGGATTACATTGGGGGAGAATGAATATCGAGGTTTGCGTAGTGTGGAGGGGAGAATCGTAAAACTAGCAATTGTCTGAGATTAGAGGTGTTTATGCTTGATAATATTTATTTTTTGTACTAGAATGAGAATATATCCCTCCGTGGAGGGATTATCTGTAGTGTTTACCAAGAAAAAATAACCCCTGTGCGAGGTTATTTTTCGATTATTTCAGCCCAAGGCGCATGCGCTCGGCTTTCTCGGCGCGACGAATCTCGCGGATGATAGCCTTGCTGCGGCGTTCACGCTTCGAAATTGGCTTAGAAAAACGCATCTGCGATTTCTTGAGAGGCATGATACCGCTCTGCAAAACCTTACGATTGAAGCGACGAATGAGGTTTTCATTAGCCTCGTTCTGATCTTTACGTGTAACTTTGATTGCCATACTGTTTGCATTATAACAAATTTTTCTCTATTCGGCAACACTTTTTAGGAATTTTACGGTAATCTGATAACTAAATTTTGGGGGATTTCGCAGGCTACGGCCGAGAACTAAGGGGGCACGCGCCTGTAACGACAGGTCGCGGGAACCCCGACCCCCAAAATTTAGTTAGTAGATTACTAAAAGATTTGATGAAATGTGGTGTTATAATAGAAGTGTTATGATTATATTGATGGGTTTAGCGGGGTCAGGAAAAAGTACACAGGGTCAGATGTTAGCCGAAACTACGGGGAGAGTGTGGTTGTCGGCTGGACAGGTATTGCGCGATACGCCGGATGAACAGGTGCACGAATTACAGCGGCAAGGCGAGCTGGTGCCAGATACGATTACGATTCCATTGATGGGGCAGGCGATGGCTGAAGTTTTTGCGGCAGGTAAAGACGCGGTAGTAGATGGTTATCCGCGTACGGTGGAACAAGCAGAATGGATTGCGGCGAATGTGGCCGATAGGATTGAGGTGGTGGTGCGGATTATCGTTCCGAAAGCTGAGTTGATTCACCGCATGGAGCTACGGGGTCGGGCAGACGATAAGAGTATTGAAGCGATTGAAGAGCGGTTTCGGATTGTTGAACAAAATATTTATTCAGTTTGTGAGATTCTAAAGGCGCAGGGAGTGAAGATTAAGGATATAGACGGTGTGGGGACAATTGAGGAAGTGCAACAGCGGATAAATCAAGTGATAACAGAGGCAGAAAATGAATAAAAAATTTGTTCAGACGTCTGAGAATTTGGAAGAAAAGATAGTCGCAATGCGGAAGGGCGGGAAGATCTTAGGTAATTTGTTGCGTGATTTGAAAGCCTATGTGCAAGCGAGTATGACTGGGAAAGAAATTGACGCTTGGGTACGGTCTGAGATTGAGAAGCGGGGAGCAAAGGTGGCGTATGATTATCTGGAAGAGGATTTTCCGGGAGCAATTTGTATTTCTGTAAATGACGAACTGGTGCATGGTGCGCCAACGGATGAGGTGCTAGAGGATGGAGACAAAGTGAGTTTCGACCTCGATATTCTCTATGATGGATATTACGTAGATTCAGCCTTTACGATGATAGTAGGGGGGAAGGGTTCACCAGCGGTGAAGCAGATGATTGCAACCACCGAAAAAGCGATGTGGGCTGGGATTGACACTGTACGAGCGGGAGCAAAAATTGGTGATATTGGTTATGCTGTGGAAAAGGTGCTTAGAGCGGGTAAACTAGGAGTGATTGAAAACTACATCGGGCATGGGATTGGCAAAGAGATGCACATGAAGCCAGACGTGCCGAATTATGGGGCACGTGGGCATGGTTACACTTTGAAAGTTGGCGATACGATCTGTATTGAGCCAATGTCATGTCTAGGGAAGCCGGCGAATTATGTGGATAAGAGTAGCAATTGGACAGTGAAGATGAAAGATGGTTCAATTGGTTGTCATTGTGAACATACAATATTGGTTACAGAAGATGGGTGTGAGGTGCTGACGCTGCCAGATTAGGTAGGCCCTTCTGGGAGCAAAAGGGGCATTTTGCCTAGACATTGACGTCAAAGCGTGGTAGAATGGGGTTATAACGTTTTTGGATTACCGTCGTCTCTTGGTGGCGGTAATTTCTAGCTTGAGACGTAAACGTCCGAGGCCGAAGGTGAACGACATAACTCTCCTTTCTACTATTTTGTTAAAAATTATCTAGGTGCCCCTTTACTCCTGTATTCACCCTAGCACAAAATTAGAAAATTTAGCAAGCATATCCAGTAAAAAAGTGCGAAAATATTGACAAAATTAGTAATCTGTGATACAATGTAGGTATAGGCTTGTGAAATTTTAGCACGAGTTCTGGTTGTTTTACTGTGTTCTCCATACATATGAAGGGAAGGTGATTTTTGTGGAGAAAAATTATAACTGTTTGTTCAACTTAAAGTATCAGCATTTGATTAAGGGCATCGTTAATGAAGTGAGACGGGCCGCCCGTGCTATCCCTGAACTCAGGGATAGCAAAAGCGGGTGTATCAGGATTACGATGGTACCACTATCGGGTTTGGCGGACGCTTGGTTGGGCGGTGGGCTGAGTGATTTTGGTGAGTTCCCGGAAGTGAATACACATGATGTCTGCGAACGGGATTTCTCTTATGCGATTTTTCCGGGAGGTAGCCATACTATTCAGTACGTTTGTGAGGACGGACATACGGAACCGGTGAACTGTTACGGTTATTCTGCGCTGAAAGTAGCGTATGCTTCATGGAAACGTAAATTTGACGAGTGGGTTGAAGAGAACGATATCCCGGAGAATTTGGCTGACCATGAATTCCATAAACAGACGCAGTATTTTGTGGCAGAAAACGGTTATTCATCTGACGAGGGCGTGGTCTACACGACTATTTACCTGGACGGGGCAAAGTTCATACGGCTGTACGTCACGGTGAGTGGGGCTCAGAGTGGTTCGGATGATAAGGTATGCGCGATGGCAGGGATGCTGGCGGTGCAGGATTATTTTCTTAAGGCACCGGAAAGCGTTTATTTGCCGGATGACGCGGAGTTGGAATTTGTACTGAAACCTGATTTTGTTTCAGTACAGGAAGCTTGAGTTTAAGTTGAGTAAATGTGGTAAAGGCCCGGGTTTGTAACATAAACCCGGGCTTTTTGGTGGTTGCAAATATCTGGTTTTAAGCTATAATGAGCTTATGGATGAAATTTCGCGCTATGCAGTTGGACTAGACGTGGGCACAAATAGTGTGCGCACGGTGGTGGCGAGCGTGGCGGGAAATGGAGCTTTAAATGTGATTGGTTATGCCGAGGTGCCAAATTCTGGTATGCGTCGGGGAGTGGTGGCGAATCTTTCGGGTCCAGCGCAGGCGATTGATCGAGCTTTAGGTGAAGCAGAGCGAATGAGCGGTCATGAGGTGAATAGTGCTACGGTTTCTATCAATGGACCACAGATCGTGTCGACGCGAACTGAGGGGATGATTGCGGTCGGTGGTATGGAACATGAGATTACTGAAAGCGATTTGGCGCGAGTAGAAGATGTGGCTTTGCAGGGGCGGATTCCGGCGAATCAGGCGGTACTGAAGGTGATTCCGTTGCAGTTTGTGTTGGATGGACAAGGCGGGATAAAAGATCCACTAGGCATGACGGGTTCGAGGCTAGAGATGAAGGCGAATGTGGTTTCTACTATGACGCCGAATTATGAAAATTTGCGTAAGACAGCCGAGCAAGCGAATGTGACTACCGAGCAAGTAATTCCGAGTGTGGAAGCAGCGGCACGTGCTGTGTTGACAGAAAGACAGCGCGAGAATGGCGTAGCGGTGGTGGATATCGGTGCGGCGACGACTGGGGTAGCGGTGTATGAAGAGAATGATTTGCAGTATATTGGTGTGGTACCGGTAGGGTCGAATAATATTACCAATGATCTTGCAGTGATGTTGGCGATTGATACTGAAGTGGCAGAGGAGATTAAGCGTCGGTTTGCTACAGGAAGTTTTGGTGCGGTGGATGCACCAGTAGTGATAAGATGGCGGGGAAAGGAATTGAGATTTGAGCGAAGCCAGATTGATGAGGTGGTGCAGGCGCGGATTGAGGAGATTTTGGATTTAGTACGTAAGGAATTGAAAAAAGCGCGGTATGATCAGAGGTTGCCAGAAGGGGTGGTTTTGACTGGTGGTGGTGCTAAGATGCGCGATATTGATAAATTCGTGCGTGAAGTGCTAGAAACTTCGGTAAAAGTTGGTGTGCCAACGGGTTTGTCTGGCATGACGGATGTTTTAGGCAAGCCAGAATATGCAACAGCAGTGGGGTTGATGCTGGCATCACTGGATGGTGGGTCAGCCGTCCAGGGTAAAAAGGTACGGGGTAAGGCTAAAAAGGATAAAAAACTTGGGATATTTAAGCGTTTCTTGAGTAAATTTTAATAAATCTGGTAGATGTGTGGTATACTAGAGAAAGATAAGAGAGGATAAGCGAGGTACTAAACTATGCCTGAGATTAAGCCAACAGAGGTAGAGAGTTCAGCAAGTATTAAGGTTGTCGGTGTAGGTGGCGCAGGCGGCTCAGCAATTGACCGAATGAAAGAAGTCGGTTTGTCTGGTGTGGAATTTGTAGCAGTGAATACGGATGCACAGGCTTTGCATCATTCGAGTGCTGAGACTAAGGTGCATATTGGACGTGGTTTGGGAGCAGGCGGTGACCCAGAGAAAGGTCGCGATGCAGCTGATAGCGCTCGAGAAGCGATTGGCAAGTCACTTGAGGGTGCAGATATGGTGTTTATTACCCTTGGTGCTGGTGGCGGTACTGGTTCTGGTGCTGGTCCGATTGTGGCAGAAGAAGCTAAGAACCGTGATATCTTGACGGTTGGTGTGGCTACGCGCCCATTTACTTTTGAAGGGGCTAAACGGCGTGAGAATGCTGAGGTGGCAATAGATAACTTGTCTAAAAATGTTGATGCTTTGATTACAATCCCAAATGATAGGTTATTGCAGACGATTGATCCACGGACGCCGCTCCTGGAGACATTTAAGATTGCAGATGATGTTTTGCGCCAGGGTGTGCAGGGAATTTCCGAGTTGATTACTGAGCATAGCTTGATTAATCTCGACTTTGCCGATGTGAAAGCAGTAATGAAGAACGCTGGATCAGCGCTGATGGGGATCGGTCGTGCGTCTGGGGATAATCGTGCAGTGCTTGCGGCACAGCAAGCGATTGAAAGTCCGTTGATTGAAGTAAAGATCGATGGTGCTAGGGGCGTGCTGTTCTCTGTGGCTGGTGGATATGATATGGCAATGAGCGAGGTGCAAGATGCAGCTGAAGTGATTACGGCTGCGGTGGCACCAGATGCAAATATTATCTTTGGAGCAAGCATCCGCCCAGAGTTAGAGGATGAAGTGGTGGTGACGGTTGTAGCAACCGGATTTGATTCAGAATATTATCATAAACTGGATGCAGAGCGTGAAGCGGCCGATCGCCAGGCAATGGCTACACAGACAGTGGCAGATGTAATGCCGCAGAGTGGTGCTGTAGACATGAATAATAACAATAATTATGGCAGCTATGGCGTTAATAACAGTTATAGTGGTGGGTATTCTGGGTATAGCCAAAGTAGTACTCAAGTGCAGCAGCCAGCGGTGGCTAGCCAAGCGACAGAGAATGTAGCTACAGATTTTACGTCTAGTGATCGTTCTAATATGTGGGATTCGATTCGAACAGAGAATGAAGATGATTTGGATGTGCCGCCGTCTTTGCGCGATCGATTGCGGGGAAAGAATAAGGAGTAGGTTCTGGTGAGTGCAGCGGCTCCGAGAATTGGTGATAGTAAAGTCCTCGAGAGTCGAGAGACTGATGATGGCACGACGATTCGCCGTCGGCGCGTGAGCGCCGACGGCCATCGATTCACGACGTATGAGCGAATTGAGCTGCCGCAGTTGATGGTACGTAAGCGGAGTGGTAATCGCGAAGTGTTTGATCGCGATAAGTTGATCAATTCCGTGCGGCGCAGCGTGGGTAAGTTTATGAACTCTGAGCTGGAAGTGGAGGAAGTCGTGAATCGAGTCGAAAATCACCTCCGCCAGTGTAGTGAGGATGATGTGACATCGGAACAGGTGGGGAATGCAGTCCTCGATGTGCTGGCGGAGCGTAATGAAGTGGCGTACGTGCGGTTTGCGAGCGTGTTTTTGAAATTTACAACGCTGGATGATTTTGAAAGAATTTTGCGGGAACGCAGAAAGAAAGGGTGTAATATATGCGAGTAGTATGTATTTGGCGAAGAAGTAGCGACTATGGTCGAATGGTAGAGGAGTGGTTGACGGAATTTGAGCGTCGTACCGGTGTAGAGATTGAAAGTTTAGATCCGGATAGTCGCGAGGGCGAGAGTCTGTGCCGAGCTTATGATGTAGTGGAGTATCCGACAATTTTGGCACTGAATGATGATGGGAGTGTGTTGGCGTTATGGCGTGGGCAGATGTTGCCAACTTTTGACGAAGTAAATTATTGGGTGATGAAGTAGACAAGTTTTTTTGTGCTGTTTGAGCATGAGAAACTGGGGCACTGGGTGCCATTGATGCTATTGTAGCATAGATTATATAAAAAGTCAATAGTGGCGGTAAGGCTTTAGATATGCTATAATTATAATCAAGAAAAGCGTTTGAGCGGCGATCAACCGTAAGCTGGCGAAAGAACGAAATCTAGGGGTTTCTAGTAGAATCGCTCGTGAATCTGCGTGAAAGATGAATTGAGGGTTTGACTACGATTGTAGTTAAGAAGTTAGATGGTACCGCCCGCTGGGTTCTAACGGCAATTATTTATATTATTATTGCCGTGACCGGCGGGAGTTGATTTATGAGATATAAAGCAGGACAAAGGCGCCGCGCTAGTGAATATGAGCCAGCGTTAGTGGAGTGGTGGAAGAAAAATCGGACTTTTGAGAAGTCGGTCGAACAAAGGTCGATTGATGATAGTTATGTGTTTTATGATGGACCTCCATTTATTACGGGGATGCCACACCATGGCACACTGCTTTCTAGTATTGTGAAAGATGCAGTGCCGCGGTTTTGGACGATGCGAGGGAAGCGAGTCGAGAGACGTTGGGGTTGGGATTGTCATGGTCTGCCGGCGGAAAATTTTGTAGAGAAGCAACTGGGGATTACCGATCGGCGAGAAATTGGCACGAAGTGGTCGCTAGAAGATTATATTCTGAAGGCACGTGAGAGCATGGTGGCAAATTCGGAGACTTGGGAAGGAACGATTGACCGAATTGGTCGGTGGGTCGATTTTAAGGGGGCGTATCGCACTATGGACAAGGATTTTATGGAGTCGGTATGGTGGGCGTTTAAGACTTTGTATGAGGCGGGGAAGATTTATGAGGGACGCAAGGTTTTGATGTATGATACGAAGTTTGCTACGCCGGTTTCCAAGTCGGAAGTGACAATGGACAATGATGCCTATCAGGAGGTGACTGATCCGAGTGCGTATGTAAAATTTAAGCTGAGCGAGTCCGCACTTACATCTTTCTTGGACCGCTCCGGGGCGCTTGCCCAAGTCTTATGTCCTGCGAAAGACGCAAGCACAAACTCGCCAAGTTCAAATGTCTATCTGCTAGCTTGGACGACGACGCCATGGACGTTGCCGGCGAATATGGCTTTGGCGGTGAACCCGGAGATGGAGTATGTGGCAGTACGGGTTAAGGGGCTGGAGGAAACGTTGGTTTCGGCGGATACGCTTGAGCCAGTAGGTCCAGATAAGGTTAAAGAAATGCTCAAAAAAGGGGATGATTTTGAGCTGATACCAAGAGATGCTTATGCAATATTTATCTTAGCGAAGAGTCGAGCAGAGGTGTTAGGGGGTAAGGAACAGGCTGCTAAAGGGTTTGAATTTGAGATTATTAAAGAAGGTATCAAGGGCAGCGAGCTGATTGGCTTGACATATGAGCCAATCTGTGCTACAATAGAGAGAGAAGCTAAGTTGAAAGATACTTGGACTGTTCTTGGTGGGGATTTTGTGTCGGACGTGGACGGTACGGGCATTGTGCACATTGCGCCAGCCTATGGTGAGGATGATTATCGTTTGGCGCAAGAGTACGAGGTAGATTTTGTGGATGTGCTGGATGAATATGGCTATTATACGGAGCCGGTGAAGAGTTGGCTCTATGAGATAGGCGTGCGTGATGCGAGTGATGAAGGTATCGAAATCTGGGCGGGAAATAAGTTTATTGCTAAATGTTTAGAAGAAGAGGGAATCGTTTGGAAAATTGAGTATATTAAACACGAATATCCGTTCAACCCGCGTTCGAAACAGCGAATTATGTACCGGGCATTCCCGAGTTGGTTCTTTGACGTACAGGGGCAGAAGGAACTGATGATTGCGCAGAACGAGAATGTTAACTGGTTCCCAGAATATCTGAAACACGGACGTTTTGAGAAGAATATTGAGCAGGCGCCGGATTGGAATCTCAGTCGCGATCGTTTTTGGGCAACGGCGATGCCCGTATGGAAGGGGGAGAAGACTGGGGCGATTAAGGTTTTTGGAAGCTATGATGAACTGGAGAAGTATTCGGGTAAGCGGCTTAATGATTACCATAGACCATGGGTGGACGAAGTGGAGTTTGATGGTATTATAGCTGGAACAGAAATTCTAACAGAAAAAGAATGGGATGAGCGTGTAGTAGAGGCTGAGAAGACCAGTGCAGACTTGTCTCCAGCAGTGAAAGATCATTTTAGACGAATCGAGAAGGTGTTGGATTGTTGGTTTGAGAGCGGCTCGATGCCGTTTGCACAGTTACACTATCCGTTTGAGAATAAGGAGAAGTTTGAGCGGAATTATCCGGCTGACTTTATTGTGGAGTATGTTGGGCAGGTGCGAGCGTGGTTTTATTATGTGCATTGTGTGAATACGGCGCTTGCGGAAGTGGGTGGATTTGGTGAAGCGGCTAAGGGGCGGGCTGAAAAGAATGCCTTTAAGAATGTGATTACGACAGGAACTTTGGCGGGGAATGATGGTCGCAAGATGAGTAAGAGCTTGGGGAATTATACGGATCCGAACGAGCTAATGAATCAATATTCGGCGGATGCACTAAGGTTTTTGCTTTTGAGTTCGCCAGTGCTGAGCGGTGAGGATTTTGCGCTGACCGACAAGGATGTGAGCGATGTGCAACGGAAGCTCGCGATGATTTGGAATGTATATGATTTCTTTACCACTTATGCGGAGGTAGACCAATGGACTTCTCCATTATCTTCGGATTCGGTGAGCCTCTCCTCATCTAAAGAATCGGACCTGGCTCAGCCGGTAAATAATCCTCAGATGACGGAGAAGTCATTAATTAACCCGTTGGATAAGTGGATTATTGCGCGGTTGCATGAGCTAAAGCGTGATGTGACTGAGGGGATGGAGGAATATAATATTCCAAAAGCCTTGGCTGGAGTGTTGCCGTTTGTGGATGATCTGTCGAACTGGTTTGTGCGGCGGAGTCGGCGGCGCTTTTGGAAGTCAGAAGATGATGCAGACAAAGCTGAAGCTTATTGGACTTTGTGGAAGGTTCTAAGTAAATTGGCACAAGTTTTGGCACCGTTCACACCGTTTTTGGCTGAGGAGTTATGGCAGAATGTAGTGGCAGATGGTAATCCTGACAATTCGGTACATTTGACGGGCTGGACAGAGCCAGGCGAGATTGATCAAGAGATTTTGGCACAGATGAAGCGAGTGCGCGAGGTAATTAACGAGGGTTTGGCGCTTAGGATGCAAAAGTCGGATACAGAGGCGCAGATTAAGGTACGCCAGCCGCTGAACAAATTTGTGTATGCGGGTGAACAATTGCCGGAGTGGGGTGAAGAAATTGTGCGCGACGAGGTGAATGTGAAGGCGGTAGAACATGGCAGCGAGATTTGGCTGGATAAAGATATTACTGAAGAGCTGGCGCGCGAGGGTTTTGTGCGAGAGTTGATCCGGGCGGTGCAAGCGGCGCGTAAAAAGGCTGGTCTGAATGTTGATGATCGGATTAAGCTGAGTGTGAGTTGTGAAGTACCAGAGGGGTGGCGCGAGACTTTGCAGAACGAGGTTTTAGCAAATGAACTGACTAGTGGAGAGAATTACTCTTACGATGAGATTGCTAAGGTGGCTGGGGAGAATGTGACAATCAGTCTGGAAAAAGTTTAGTATCTTGATTTTTTCGGTATTGTATGCTATAATCATGAGGATGAGGTGGTTTTTGATGGCAAAAATATTGTTGTTTTGCTAACAAAGACTAAAACTTAGTTTCTACCTCAGTACTTTGAGATTGAGGTAGAAATGTATAAAATTTTGTTGTTCTGTACAGAAATGTTACCGGTAGAGGTAACATTTCTGTACAGAAATGTTACCGGTAGAGGTAACATCGACAGGGTTAGGAGGGAAAATGTCGAAAACAAATCAGGAAATGAAATTAGAAACAGTGGACTTTGTGACAGGCGAGCAGGAGGCAGTGGCTCGGGCGGCACATGAGGCGTCAAAAATACCGTTAGCTCTGAGGAATGCCGAGAGACGATATCGGATGGTGTGTGCAGGCACGATAATGATACTACTGGTGTGGCTGGCGTTTGTCGCAGTATGTTTGGAACCAATAGTAGACTTAATAATGAGTTGGACAACCTTTGGCGTTGTTGTGCATATCTCTGGCCAATTATATTTTCCTGGGTTCTCGTCTGGACTTATCGTGGGTGTAGTATTCGCGCTCTATAGTCCCTCGGAACATAGTCGTAGATTTGGAAGGCAATTCCAGATTGGGAGGCTGATTTTGCCTGCGCGGTTGATAGCTGTACTTGGGCTGATGACTGGAGTATGGCTAGTGGTGCTAGTGGCTTGTCGTCATACCCAGATGGTTACGTATGACGTAACTTGGAAAGAAGTTGTCTTTATTGCCAATATGACGGGGTACATAGTAACTCTGTTGGGCCATTGGCTCACAAATGCCGTAATTGGTGTATTTTTGACATCGCGCCAGCAGCTAATTCGGGAAGAATTTTACGCTATGGGTATTTTTGATTAAAATTACACCATGTATATCTTAGCAATTCTACCACCAATAGTATAAAGCTCTCTGTAAAAGAGGGCTTTTGCTGTATAGAATATTGTATAAATATTGACTTTTTTGAAGATGTGTGCTATAATGGAAGCATGAGGACTTTGTAAAGGCACCTCAAGTAGCTTAAAAACTAGCTGAAAAGATAGATTTTAGGCAGGTTTTTGGTGCCAGTAACTCGTTGATTTGTTTTGGAACTCGTGGTTTTGGCAAGAATATAGAAAAGGAGAGAGTTGTTATGTGTACGAAGAGAATTTCATGCGAACAGTTGGAAAAGGTTGTCGGAAGGAGATGTTTTGTGACGCGTCAGCGTTTCGGGATTCCGCTTTTGTTGGCGGACGATGGTAGTGCTGAGCGGTCATTAGTGGTCTATACCACGGGTCAACATTTTAGCGTTGACGAAGAGGGTAACTTGGTCTCCAGAAACCCATTAGGCTTTGAGCAAAATAGCGAAATTATCAAACGTATGAACCTTGGTTTATCGGAGGATGCGGGTATCTTGTGGGTAAATCTTTCCAAGAAGGCTTCAAAAGCCTTGGATGGCAAGTCTATTGCTGTAGTGGATTTGGACACCACAAAGATTGATGAATTGCTTAGCCAGAATTTTGACTTTGCTGCAATGTGGGGTGTGATTTCCGTATTGAGGCACAGGGTTACACATTGGTTAGTGCGTCAACCCTTGGCGTCGGCAAAACATTTGAATCTTAATGCAATTCAGCGCAAAGCTGATGGTTGCTGGCAGACGGAAAAAGAGCTCTACTTTATCGTAACGGCAGGCTTTATCAATACCGTGGAAGATTTTGCAGATGATTTGAGCCCGGAAGAGTATGAGGAAAAATTAACCGAGCTCTATAAGCAAAATCTCGATGAGTTTCTGGAGTCGTATGCGGCTCTTGAGAAAATATCAAGGAAAGAAGAAGCACAACGGCATCGTCGGCAACTGGATTTACCTGGGATGAGAGAGACGGCTTATGATTTTGTACAGCAGTACGAACAACTTATGCAGGATGAGTCTTTCTGTTTCTATCTGCAGAAAAGGGAAGAAACTACCTTTGATGTAGAATTTGATGCAGAGCAGGATAGATTGAGCTTTGCCGGGAAGTGCTGTGACTTATCTAAAGACGTACTGGATGAGTGCAAGGCTTTGCTGGAGCAACTTCAGCAAAAAGTGACCGATTTTAAGAATCGGTCACGAAAAGTAGAGGGCTTTCGCATGATTTTAGAGGACGTAACACGCGCGATTACGATAACCGATTGGTATGGCAAGTTGGAACAGCGCGTGGCGCGGCGACCGGCAGTTTTTAGGACCGTAGAAGTTGAGCTGGAAGAAGAATATGCCTACATTGTAGTTTTGCGCGGAGACAAAGAAAAAAGTCGCTTGCGCTTTAGTTACGATGAGGTGGCGAAATTTCATAGTCAGTTGATAAAACTTGGGTTAGTGAGTAACGCTTCTAAACTTGAGAACGATGCACGTACAGAAAAATCTCACGGCTGGTTTTTAAACGCGATGATGCTGCATGATGATGACCATGATGAGTCGTATGCTGAGACCTAATGTTGTCGATTTTAGCTAGTGAATCCCTTGGCTTAAGTTTGAGCCAGGGGATTTTTTAGGCATTTTTTATTATTTCACAGAGGTGGTAGTAGGGAAGTTTGCGGATTTTGCAAAAATAAAGCATAAAAGGTATTGACTTTTTGAGGAAGGTGTGCTAAGATAAAGACAGTTAGATAATAAACAAAAACGAATAACAAAAATATCTAACCATAAAATTAACGCTAAGGCTAGAGTGTAGGCCCAGCACCAAAAATAAATACAACAAAAAAGGAAAAGCCATGAGCGAAAAAATTAACATTAACCAGGGAGAAACCGATGTAAAGAATAATATCATCGACTTTAGTACATTGGAGACTGCGGGTCGAGAAGACGATAGAGATACATGGAATTCAATGCAATTGTTTGGCGAAAGTGATGGAAAGGAGGCAGATTATAAATCGCCAACACATTTGAGCAGTGAGGCCATGCAGAAGTTAAAGATAGCAAAATCTGGTAGAATTGGAGCAAAGATCTTTGATGCTCTTAATATGAAAGCAGCGTAAAAGAAAGGAATTGTTTATACGATAGATTATTCGTAGCGTAGTGATCAATATATAACTTTAGTTTAATAAAAGGATAAAGTATAAGATAGAGATGTAAAAACCCGAACTTAAGTTCGGGTTTTTAGGCGGTTGTGTTTTGGTGAAACTGATGATAGAATAGACGTAAGGATAATGAAGAGGTAGTACTAGGTATGGAGGTGCGGTTGCCAGAGAGCTATGATGGTGGTATGTATGATACCGCCAGGGCTTGGGAGAGGATGCTGCAGCTGAATGATGCGGCTGAGCAGAAAGTTGTGACTGCCGAAGAGGAACGGGCTAGTGCTACAGAGAATGATTTACGGTCTGGAGAGATACGATCGTTGGGGAAGAACGCATTGAGGGCGGTGGAACCAAAGGCGGAAGAGAATGAATTAACTGAGACCGAGGAGCTGGATGCGGAGGAGGACAGGTTGCCTGAGGATGCGGAAGAGAGTGACACTGAAGTAAGTGATGAACCTGAGGAAGTGGAAAGTGAGCTTGTGACGCAAAGTGACCCAGAGAAGCGGAAGGGATTGGATGCTTGGCTGGAGAGTGTTAAAGGAACGCCAGAAGAGTTTTGGGAGAAACAGGCTTATGAGGTTTGGCTGGATCGTGAGATCGCAATGGATAGTTATGCTCCGCGATTGGATATACTCGTAGACGGGGCAAAGAAGATTTTGCGAGAGCAGGTGCCAGGGCTGAGTGATGCAGGTTTGGAAGAGCGAGCGGACTTGGCTGTAAAAATGGTGTTGGATGATTTGGTGACGCAGGAAGCAGATGTTTTGGCTGGAGCGAAGTTGGATCGTAAGGGCAATCGGAAATTAGCTAAAGGTTGGGAGGAGAAGCTGTTACATGGGGCATATGCTCAGATGCGGCGTCAGTTGTTGGATATATATGGTGATGATTCTTTGAAGGGAAAGGTCAGTGGTGATGAGTTGACTGAGGATGAGGCGTTGGCTTGGCGGACGGAAGATGCGCCACACCCACCAGGAACGTTAAATATGGCAATTTTGTATCGGAAATATCCTCGGCGCGAAGGAGAGGGGGCGGATGAGTATTTTGGGAGACTGCAAAACTATACACGTCAGGATAAAGTTCGGGAAGCGCAGTTGAAAGCGGATGAAGAATATGAAGGATTGCATCCGAAGAAAGAGGCTGAACCGGTGGTAGAAAAAGAGGGGAAAGTCGAAAGTGCCCTGGATAAAGAGACGGAGTCAGAAGTTAAGGCGGATGTGGTAGAATTTGTGAAGCCTGAGCGAATGGGGGTTGAGGAACTATTAGATGGACAATTGAAGGGTTGGGGGAAAGTGAAGGCGAGACTGGAGGGTGAAATGGAGGTTTTGCCGGATGATCACCCGAGGAAGTTGGAGTTGTTACAGAGTTTTGATAATTTGAAATTTGCAGTTTTGGATTTTTTGGCAAACTTTAAGGCGGTGCAGAATGATATTGAGCGGGGAAAGATTCTACGGCGGGGTGGTATTATGCCAGATGAAATGGGGGATTTTGAGTCGGATGTTAGTGCGAAACAGGCTTTATCGCTAGATATGCTATATTCTGATGGGACTTTGAAGCGAGGGGTATCGGCGAGTAAGAATTTGAGGCGTTTAAAAGTGGCGGAGAAACGGGCAGAGCAGGAAATGTTGGATTCTCAACAGAGGATAGATGAGATTTGGCAAGAGGCTAGTAGAGCGGTTAGTGTGGAGCAAAATAAGTATAATCACAATAGGGAATTGTTGGCGCAGAGTAGCGGGGTGGGGAGGAGATTGAAGAAGGACGCTGAACGTGAGCGGGGGGAGAAGAAATGGGATAAACAAATCGAAGAAGGTAGTGTGGTGGTGCACTTTCCGACGGCCGGTGCTGCGGAAAGTTGACGGATGAAAGTACTTGTGGTAAATTTAAGAAAAGTCATGTAGAAAGGTATTTGATGCCGGAAATAAAACCTACCCAAACAAGAATTATCAACACGTTTGTAGATAAGATGATGGTTGACAAGGATCTTGGCGCTATGAGCACTGAGGAGCGTGAGGCGTTGCGCAAGAATTTACGTCAAAAGGCGGAAGAACAGATTGAACAGGCGATGTTGGCGGCACTTCCAGATAAGAAGTTGTTGGAGCTAGAACAATTAGTGGATGCTGGTGCAAGTGATGATGTATTGGACGACTTTTTTGCGGATTGTGGTGTAGATTTTACTAAGGCAGCGGAGCAAGCGATGGTGGAGTTTCGAAAGGCATTTTTGAATAGTGCGGTGGGGGAGGCATAAGATGGTTGGGGAGAAGTTTGAGCATAAAGAGGGGGAAATGGGCGGGGAGCAGTTTGCGCTGTATCAAAATGTTGGGCAAAAGGTTACAGGGGCTTTTTTAGCCGAGCTACGAGAGATGAAACCTGTAGAACGAATGGAACATTTTCCGTGGTTATTGCCATCGAGCGAAGAGTATTGGTATGTCGATGGTATGATAGCCAGTGGTCATGGTACGGATGAGGCATATCAGGCGATTTTTGGTGATCGTTATCAATCAGGTGGTGATGACGGCGAAAGACCAGTAGAAGAGTCGAGGTCTGATGGTGAGGAAGAGTCGGAAAATGAGGAGATAATCCCAGAAGCAAGAGAGGCGATTGCGAGGGTAGTAGAAGAGAGCAAAGATCGTTATGGGAATTCTATTAGTGCAGAGTCGATTGCGAATTTGTATGATTTGGCTCAGAAAGATCCAGAGAAATTTGCGCAAGAAATGCTAGAGTACGACAGACAGCAGCAGCGTGAAGCCGCTAGCAAGGGTTACGAGAATGCACAAAGCGAGATTGCTCGGATTTTGGCTGGCAGGACGCCAGAAGAGTATTTGGAAGTAGCTGCGGATACTATTCAGTATTTACAGAAAGAGATTGATGACGAAAAGGGAAAGATATATCCGGATGAGTTAAAAGATTATCATCAAAGAATGGTTGACGAGGCTGAAGCGACTCTTAGGGAGTTGTACCGTAAATATGCCATGATCGCGAATTTGGGCAAAGGTGAGGATATAGTGCCAGTGTCACCGCGTGATGTGAATGAGATTTTGGAATTGCCGGAGGATTTGGAAGGAGAGAACAATAAGGCTGATTTACGAACAGAGTTATTAGATGTAAGTAGCGCGACTTATGAGACTGAGAAGAATCTGCGACGTCAGAGGTTTGAGTATGTGGCGCAATATTTGCAGCCAGACGAGGCGAAACGCTTGTTGGATGAACTAGATAGTGCTGAGGCATTGGAAAAAGAGTTAAAAGATAAAGCGCGGGCGAATTTTGAGACACCGCCAATTGATGATGGAACTGGCACGGATGAAGATATTCGGCAGGCGGCTGAGGAGGCTGGTAGAAGTTCAAGTGATGGGAGAGGTCATCAAAGTTCGGAGTCTAGGTCTAGGAAGCAGGCGAGCAGAGAGTATTGGGATGGCTTACATAATTGGTCTGTCGAGAGTAAAGTTTCTGGTGATTCTGATCAGTTTGATAGATTTGGTGAGCCAATTTTGTCAACGGCGGAACGACAGGGTATACTCAAGAAACTGGGTGGTAAATTGTTTGGGAGTGCATCTTGGAAGAAGGTTTGGCGAAATGCTCTGAAGGGCGTACTTGTTGCATTGATGGCTGGATCTGTCTTGTCGTCAGTTCCATCTACTGGGCGGATTTATGCTGCAGAGGCTACAGAATCACAAGATAATGTTGACACAGAGCATGGTCAGCAAGTTGCTGGGGCTTTGGAAAATTCCGGCTTAACCGGAGATTCTGCACGGGCGTTAGCAGAATCTCTAGGCATGTCAGTAGAAGATTTGGTTGGTGGGGAGGTTAATTTTTCTGCACACGATTTATTGGCTGAGGGTTCTGCGCTATATGAGGGTATTGCGGATCGTGAAAGCAGTATAGTGACTTCTAGCGGTATGATTATGGATATGGCGAAGTATAATGATGAGGCGCGTCATGGAAATAGTTTTGCGGTCAGTATTGTTGACTTAAAAGACGATAGAGAGGCGCTGGTGAATGCCTTGATGCAAAATAGTATTGAGTTGCCATATCAGTTGGCTTCGACGACCGCAGCAATGCCAGAGCTGCTGCGTGCGTGTGGTGTGGATGAGACTGTGATAGCAAATGAGAACGTGGCAGAGCGAGCACAAGCAGTGATGGATGCGATGTTGGCTGATGGTGGTGGGGATTTGCAGAAGAAATTAGCGGCTGCTCTTAATATTGCATTGCATAATGAAAACACAAATATTGATGTGTATCAAGAATATGGCAGAGAGCGAACGTTTTATGTACGGCCTTTGAGTGCTGAAAACATTCAGAAACCAGGAGATATTCAGTTGAAGACAGACGTGAAGCAGCGGGACGGCGATTGGCAGGTGCAGATTGATGTGGCTTACGAGAATGGCGCACGTGAGGTGATTGATCTGAACCTGGGATGCGGTGGGCAAGTTAATATGTATGCGGAGAGTTATGTTGTGCGTGTGCCGTAGACAGACGAGAATGATGTTGTGCATGAAAAAGTGGGAGTTGTTACGA
>CARYFM010000012.1 GCA_949101405.1 uncultured Candidatus Saccharibacteria bacterium | reverse complement strand
ACCCCAATCGCGCACGGTGGCGTGCGTCCTAAGGGAGAAAGGAAACCGTAATGGCACGAGATATTTCTCCAATTGTTAAACAAAGTCGCCGCGAAGGCTATGCTTTAGCGCCAAAGGCTCACAAGGTTATGGCCAAGAAGTCTGGTATCCCCGGCGAGCACGCTGACATGCGTGTGCGCGGTGGTAGTCTATATTTGACTCAGCTGCGCGAAAAGCAAAAAGTTCGCCGTCTTTACGGCTTGCTCGAAAAACAATTCGCAAAATTAATGAAAGAAGCTGCCCGTGCTGACGGTCTCGCTGGCGAAAACCTCTTGCAATATCTTGAGCGCCGCGCAGACAACGCAGTTTATCGCGCTGGCTTTGCTGGCACCCGCCGTCAAGCTCGCCAACTGGTTTCACATGGTCACTTCTTGCTCAATGGACGTCGGATTGATATTCCATCCATTCGTCTCAAACCAGGTGATGTTTTGGAAGTCCGTCCTAAGTCTCAAAAATCTGAATATTTCAAGAATCTCGAAAGCGTAGTCAGCGGTGCGGCAACTACTCCGCTTAGTTGGCTCAAATCCGATCCGAAGAAAATGAAGATTGAAATCACTAGCCTGCCCAAACGCGAAGAGGCAGAAGCTGGCATTAATGAACAACTAATCGTTGAGTACTACTCACGCTAAGGAGGAAAATGACTACAAAAGTTATTCACGAGGCCAATTTAGCCGAAGTCAACCAATTGGGAGACAACAGCGCTGAATTTGTGATTCGTCCATTGTTCTACGGCTATGGCAATACTCTAGGCAACTCTATTCGCCGCGTTTTGCTCTCTAGTATCAAGGGCGCCGCTATCACCGCTTTCAGCGTTGAGGGTACCAACCATGAGTACGCTCCTGTAGCTGGAGTACGTGAGGATATTGTTGACGTTATGCTCAATCTAAAGAATATTCGTCTCAAATCTCACTCTGATGAGCCAGTCGAAGTTGCTTTCGAAATCAAAGGCAAAAACGCTGGCAAAGACGGCGCAGTTACTGCTGGCGATATCAAATTCCCAGCTGGTATCGAAGTTGGCAACCCAAATCAAATCATTTGCCATATTGATGATCCTGAGTTCACCCTAAAGATGAACTTCGTCATTGAGACTGGCCGCGGCTATCTTTCGATTGATAAGTCCTCAAATGACCGCATTCATAGTGATATGATTGCACTTGACGCTGTTTTTAGTCCAGTACTCCGCGTACGTTTCAAGGTTGAGAACACCCGCGTTGGACAAGATACCAACTTGCAGCAGTTAACTATCACAGTTGACACCGATGGCACTATCACCCCACAAGAAGCTTTCGAGGAAGCCAATGCCATCCTGGTAAACCAATATACTGCACTAGCTAATGGCACTACTGTCGAGAGCGCACCCGCCCCTGGCGTAGAATCCGAAGCTGATGATTCTGGTTTGGCCCTGCCAATCGAAGAACTAGGTCTCTCAGCTCGTACAGCTAACGCACTAGTTAACAACGATATCAAGACCGTCCGTGACCTCGTAGCGTTGTCTGAGGTTGATCTCAAAGATCTCAAAGGCTTCGGCAGCAAGGCATTGGACGAAGTTAAAGAGAAATTAACGGAGTTATTATAAAATGCATCGTCATGGATACAAAGGCCGCAAATTCGGCCGTGAAACCGACCAGCGACGAGCGCTAACGCGTGGGCTCATGAAAGCGCTAATCGAACATGCCGATACTGGCATCACGACAACTTTAGCTCGCACTAAAGAAATCCGTCGCGACACCGAAAAACTAATTACCATCGCAAAACGTGGTGGTCTAGCTAATCGTCGTCTGCTCATCAGCAAATTGGACGATATCAAGACCGCAGATTTGCTCATGGATGTCATTGCTCCACAAATCAAGCGCGATTCCGGCTATCTTCGTATTGAGCGGGCTGGCTTCCGCAAAGGAGACAATACCGAGATGGGCACCATCAGTTTTGTCGATAGTATTGACCTATCCAAAAAGGAGGGGAAATAAATGAAAACTTATAGTCAAAAGGGTTCAGAAATCAGCCGCGAATGGTACTTGATTGATGCTAGCAGCATGCCACTCGGCAAACTCGCCGTCGTGATTGCTGACAAGCTAATGGGGAAGAGCAAACCAACTTTCACCCCGCATGTCGACAATGGTGACTATGTTGTAGTTATCAACGCCAAGAACATCCAGGTCACTGGCAACAAAATGGTGGGTAAAAAATATTATCGCCATAGTGGTTTCCCTGGTGGCATCACCGAACTAAAACTAGAAGAAGTTATTGAGAAGAATCCAAAGGTCGCAATTGAGCATGCTGTCAAAGGGATGTTGCCAAAAAATAAATTGGCTGCTGACCGTTTAGGCAGACTCCGCGTCTTTGATGACGCCGAACATGCACACACGGCACAAAATCCAAAGGAGATTAAGTAATGGCTACAAAAGATACCTACATTTACGGTCTCGGTCGTCGCAAAGCAGCCACTGCTCGCGTCCGCCTTTACAAGGGCAAAGGGAATATTACTATCAACGATAAGCCAGCACTTGAGTACCTATCCGGTAACAAGAGCATGCTTGCCGAAATTACTGACCCACTAGCCCTTACTGAGAAGCAAAATGAATATGATGTTTCTATCCGCGTTGCTGGTGGTGGCTTGGCTGGTCAAGTAGATGCTATTAAATTAGCCTTATCAAAGGCTTTGACTACTGAGATGGCCGACTTGCGCCCAGTTTTGAAGAAAGCTGGCTTCCTCAAGCGTGACCCACGCGAAAAGGAACGCAAAAAATACGGCTTGCGCTCTGCTCGCAAGAAAGAGCAATTCTCAAAGCGTTAATCACAAAAACTTGTGGCATATTGAGCTCATCATTATCGATGAGCTCAATTTTGTGCTATAATTATAGATAATAAAAGAGGCAAAATGTTCAAGAAAAAGCGCCAGCTAAAAGTCGATAATACCGAAATTGCAGTCAGGGATATTGATGGTGAGGATTATATCTCATTAACAGATATAATCAAAAATAAGGATGGGGATTTTTTCATCTCGGATTGGTTACGGAACAGAAACACTGTAGAGTTTCTAGATATTTGGGAACGCATGAATAACCCTAATTTTAATTATGGCGAATCCGCCATAATTAAAGGTAAAGTCGGATTAAACAATTTTAAGCTTAGTGTCAAAGAATGGTGTGAGCGCACTAACGCAATCGGACTTAAAGCTACCGCTGGACGATATGGTGGCACGTTCGCGCATAAAGACATCGCATTTGAATTCGGTATGTGGATTAGTCCAGCTTTCAAACTTTATCTTATTAAAGATTACGAACGTTTAAAGCAAATCGAGTCCAATCAATACCAGTTGGAATGGGATATGCGCCGCGCCTTAGCTAGTGCAACCTATACCATCCATACCGACGCAATCAAAGAGATAATTATTCCAGATACAATACAATGGAGAGCTGGGTACAAGTACGCCAGCGAAGCTGACATTATTAACCTTGCACTGTTTGGCATGACTGCCGCAGAATGGCGCAAAACAAACCCCGAACGCACCAAAAGAGGAGAAAATATTCGCGACAGTGCTAGTATCAATGAGCTACTCATAATGGAAATGCTTCAAGTGCAAAGTGCAGAGCTTATTCGTGATAAAGTGGACGCGCAAACTAGGCTAGAGATCTTGCGCCAATCAGCCAAACAAAAACTAAACGCTTTGGTTAAAGTTGATTCCACTAAAGCCCTCAAACACTTAGACGACGCAACCTATCTAGAATCGGAGGAATAAAATGTTACCCCAGGCACTACAAGATGTAATTGAAGCTCTCGGTCATCTACCCGGCGTGGGCGCCCGCACCGCGGAGCGCTATGCCTATTATCTTTTCAAAAGTAGCCCACGCATCAGCACCGAGATTGCCGAAACCCTAGTGAACCTCCACAATGGTGTCAAATCCTGTCCAGTAACTTTTGCTTTGATCGACGCCGATGAAGAAGTTTCGCCACTTTATAATGATCCAACTCGTGATAAATCTACGATTTTGGTGGTAGAAGAGCCACTTGACATCTATGCGATTGAACAAACCAAACAGTTTAAGGGTACTTACCATGTGCTTGGCGGTGCAATTAGCCCAATTGACGGCATCACCGCCGACCAGCTCCATATCAAAGAATTATTAGCCCGCATCGAGCCCGACAATGTACAAGAGATTATTATCGCCACCAACCCTAGTGTAGAAGGGGAATCCACTGCGCTCTTACTACAAAAAATGCTCCACGAGCAACATCCCGACGTCAAAGTCACCCGCCTCGCCCGCGGCTTGCCACTAGGTGTGGATTTGAGCTATGCCGATCAGATTACATTGTCGGCGGCGTTGGAGAATAGGACGAAGCTGTAATATGGTATAATATAAGTATGCTAAACGAACTTGATCAAAAAAGCCTAGAAAATGCCAAACAGCTTTTGAGCAGCCCAAACATTAATCAATTGTCTGATGGTACCACGCATAGTCTGCAAAAAATCCACAAAGCACTATTTAGTGGACTTTATGATTTTGCTGGACAAATCCGTAAGCAGAATATTTCTAAAGGTAATTTCCGTTTTGCGAATACTCTGTATCTGCCTGAGGTACTCGTAAAAATCGACTCCATGCCAAATTCCACCTTTGATGAAATTATTACCAAATATATCGAAATGAACATCGCGCACCCATTTTTGGAAGGCAATGGGCGCAGCACCCGTATCTGGCTAGACCTCATGTTGCGTAATAATCTCGGCAAAATCGTCAACTGGGAGAGAATTGACAAGACATTATATCTTCAAGCTATGGAACGTAGCCCAGTTAACGCATTGGAGCTCAAGACGCTACTAGAGAATAATCTCACTGACGATTTCTCTGAAGCCAACGTCTTCAAAGGTCTTGAAACGTCATACTATTACGAGACGTAAAACATATGAATAAGAAAAAACTCATTGTCATTGGGATTATTGCCGCCTTAATAATCGCTTGGCGTGCCACTATTTTTCGACTTTCCGGCATGAGCTCCAATAGCTCCAACGGCGCCAGCACTGGTATTGTCGAAAAAGCCATTTCAAAAGTCCTCGATGCCACCAACGAAGCTGGGATTACCGACTCTCACCCAGACGACGAAAAACTCGCCAAAGCCGCCAGCCTTATCAACGCACCACTCCGCAAAGTCGTTCACGCCACAGTATATTTTGTTCTAGCACTGCTCTTACTCGCCATCAGCCGCGTAATTTTCGGAAGCAAAAAGTATCTATTATCCTGCGCGGTTACTATACTACTATGTTTTATCTTTGCCATGACCGACGAATATCACCAAACCTTCGTCGACGGCCGCACCGGACAGATGCTAGATGTAATGATTGATACGGCTGGGGCGTGCGTGGGAGTATTGTTGTTTTCAAGCTATTACCTAGCATGGTTATTAGGAAAGGAACATCACGCACATTCCCAAAAGGACTAGCTATTTCTTGTTCAATCCCTATTTTTGTTCATCATAGCGCCAGTAGAGCTCCAACTTATCTTAATAAGTTCCCACATACGTTTTATATTTGAAAATAGAAGAGGCAGTGAACACATAACGGCACTAATATTAATCCACTGTTCGCTAATATCGTAGTCTATTAGTGTTAAGCAGCACAATAGAAAACTATTCACAACAACAATCACTAATGGCTGTCTGTACGCCGGATGTTGTCGAGCGTCCTCAATCGAAGCCGACGAATCAGACACAAAAACTGCTAAAAACATAGCAAAAATTAAACCAATATTGAAGTTGTTAATCGAGTCGACAAATGCACCGCCATCAACATATTTGAAAGGCTCTGCTTCTAAAACACTATCACGCGCCAAAAACAGAAGCACGCACGAAGAAACACATATCAAAAATTCAACACCAAACACACTTATGTAGAATGCTACTTGTTTACCACTCAATTTGCTGAATCTTCGCATCAAAATCCTGTTTCATTAACGTCACCAAAACATCAGCGTCAATTGCGTTGGATCCACTCGGTAATGGTGCACTTACCTCTGACTTCAACCTGTTATTAATTAAGTTGTAAGTTTCTACATTCCCAGATTCTATGTCCAAAATATCAACCTCAAATTTATCGTAATCATCAACCTTCTGCGCACGAGGGAGCATAGAACGTAAAGCGCCCACCAGTCCTCCAGCCTTATTTTTTAGAACCAAAGTAGCATCAGTTTCACTAGGCAATCGATATGCCCCTGCCAGTTGACGCCAACTAGCATCAGCGTCAACCTCACCACTATCGACCGGGACCCTCGTTCTAGCCGTAATGGCAGAAACATGACGAGCATTCAGTACAAGATCAATCTCATTACCAATAATAATTGGCTTATAAGAACAACGCGTCTTAAAACCATCATCTCGTATGCCTTTTTCGAGGACAGCCTTTTTATATAACGCATTAATCATCCTAAGTAGGTGGGAGACTTTTGGCCCATGATAATTGTACTGCACTAATAGTTTGTCGTAAGCAAAATCATATACAAAATATGTGACTTCACTAATACCTTCATCACTTCCAAGTCCCAGTTCCTCGGTACGGTTCGTACCAATCCGTCCCTTCCGCGGACTAACAGTTCTTAAAATACGCACGCTACCAATAATACGACTATTCACATTATCCACATTGGCATCAAAATTTAGCGATGAGGTCTTAACTTCAAATTCACGTTCAGACTCGTTTAGGGCACCAAGCACCCCAACCATCTTCTTTTTTAACAGCTTTTTATCGCCATCAGATGAAGTGACATCATAATAATCTAATCTGACAACTGTATTAGGCATAATTTAAAATAACTCCTATACAAAGATTATAACATATCCCTTAAAATAGGGATAGCCCAAGTCGCCATGTCACCCCCCCCCATACGCTCTTGCCTAAACTCTCCATCTGTGATATAATTATCTACAGAACGCACGAAACTATCTCGTCCATAGTATTTTCGTGCTATAATTAAATATAAGTAGCAAATAACAGGGGGGGGGGGGTAAGGATTTTAACGACACCATGGTTTATACATGTGTGAAGCGATTGGGCGACATCTTAATTAGTCTAGTTGGCACCATTATTCTAATTCCACTCACTCTCATCATCAAATTGGCTTACATCTGCACTGGTGATTTCCACCCTATTTTTTATACCCAGGAACGTATTGGCAAAAACGGTAAAGTCTTTAAAATTATTAAGTACCGCTCTATGGTACCAAATGCCGACGAAGCCCTAAAAAAGCTCCTCGAGCAAAAGAAATACCGCAAACAATGGGAAGAATATCAAAAAATCGACGATGACCCTCGCATCACAAAAGTGGGAAAATTTATTCGTAAAGGTTCAATTGATGAATTCCCGCAGTTCATCAATGTCCTACTAGGACAAATGTCCATGGTTGGCCCGCGCCCCCTTATCCCCGGTGAGCTCAAAAAACACGGCGGCAAAGCCAAAGATATCGAGAAATATCAATCCATCAAACCCGGCGTCACCGGCTACTGGGCTATGCGCATCCGCAGCGACAAAAGCAGCGACTATGATGAACGTCTTAAGCTTGAATATTTCTACATCGACAACCGCAGCTTATTCCTAGACGCAAAAATCCTCTTTCTTACCATTGGCACCGTTTTACGCCAAGAAGGGGCACAATAAATGACATATAAAAAATATCCACCTTATAGCGTCTTGATGAGTGTCTATCACAAAGATAATCCAGGCTGGCTCAAACAGAGTATCAATAGCATGCTTGCACAAACTGTCCAACCGGCAGAATTTGTTATCATCAAAGATGGACAGCTTACACAGGAGCTCAATAAGGTACTCAATGACTACAAGAAAAGCCACCCGACACTTTTTAATATTGTTCAACTAAAAGAGAATGCCGGACTAGGTTTAGCGTTAAAAACCGGAATCGAAAACTGCCAGAACGAGCTTATTGCTCGCCTTGACGCCGATGACTACGCAGTACCAAAGCGTATTGAAATGCAACTCGCCATCTTCAATAAGCATCCAGAGCTTGGGTTGGTTGGCTCGAATGTGGAAGAATTTAGCGATAAAATCAACAATGTCATATCTCACGTCGTATTGCCGGAAAAACAACAAGAAATTTACTCTTTCGCAAAAAAGCGCTGCCCATTTCGCCACCCGTCTTTACTCTACAAGAAAAGCGCCGTCTTAAAAGCCGGGAATTATCGTTCCTATCACCTCTGTGAAGACTATGATCTATATACAAGGATGCTACAGACTGGATGTAAATGCTACAATATCCAAAAACCACTAACCTATATGCGCGTCGATAAAGATTTTTACAAACGTCGCGGCGGAATTAAATATCTCAAATCTATTCTAAAATTCAAAAGAGAACAAGTTTCAACAGGATTTTTCTCCAAAAAAGACTATATTATCAGTGCCACGCCCCACGTTATTGCATGCTTGATGCCAAATGGCCTACGTGATTGGACGTATAGAAATTTATTGCGCAAAAAAACAGCCCCATCAAAACACGAATCACCAATTCGGATTTTACACATAGCACCAAACATGCAAGCAGGAGGTCTAGAAAGTCTGATCATGAATTGGTACCGAGAAATACGCCAGTATGATATACAATTTGATTTTCTCGTTCACTACAAGAAAAGCTGTTTTTACGATAATGAAATTGAACAACTAGGAGGAAAAATCTATCGCTTTACACTACGAGACGATAATAATCTCATAAAGTACGTACACGACTTGAATAAATTCTATAAAAAACACCCAGAATACAAGATTATCCACTGTCATATGAATAGTATTGGCTTTATTCATTTAATGATAGCGAAGAAGAATGGTGTCAAAATTAGAATCGCGCACAGTCACAACTCAAGAACGGAATATAATCTAAAGGGCGCAATTAAATCGATTTTAATGCGTCCAGTACGCTTTGCATCAACACATAATTTTGCATGCTCGACAGAATCCGGACGGTATCTTTTTAAAAACAAACCATTCAAAGTTATCCCAAACGCAATTGATGTTAACAAATTTAAATTTAATCCAGTTAAGCGCAACGCGTATCGGACGGCTCATAATTTAGGTAAAAAACTCATCATTGGGCATATGGGACGCTTTGATGAACAAAAGAATCACAAGTATCTTTTAGAGATATTTCAAGAAATCCATTCTTCTAACCCAAATTCAATTTTATTATTGGCTGGCACAGGTAAGCTAATGCCAGAAATCAAAGAATATGCTTCAAGCCTTGGTCTAACCAGTTCAGTACGTTTTCTAGGAGCAATAAAAAACACGGACGAATTCTATAATGGCATCGACATTTTCGTTCTGCCATCACTTTTTGAAGGTCTACCGGTGACAGGAATAGAAGCACAAGTTTCAGGGCTACCGTGCTTCTTCTCTAAAAACATTACTGAGGAAGTAAAGATTAGTAACATAACAACATTTTTGCCAATCGATATTGCTCCACGTAAATGGGCTAAAGCTATCATAGCGAATACTCACATGAAGCGTGCACATACAACCAATCCGACATATAACATCATGGACGCAACCGCCAATTTAGCAAACACCTATATACAATTATATAATCAGACGGCATAATGGAGGAAAAGTTATGAGCTCAAACATCATCAACACAATACTATTATATTTTGCAGTAGAGGTTATAGCTGTCTATTTCATGTATATTGCAAACAAAAGACGTAATAACAAACGCCATTTTGTGTTCCAGACTAAAAACATTTCAATTAAAATCTCTAGCTCACTCCTATACATTGTGATTTCTTTCTTGCCCCTATTTCTCCTAATGGCTCTCAAAAACGACTCGGTTGGAACCGATACAAAATCATACAAAGCGGCATATGAAGCTATATCGCACGGAACATTAAGCGCACAACAAAGCGCCTGGCTAGGCATAGGTTTTAGAAGTATTGCTACAATCTTCACATTCCTACACATAGATTATCATGTGTTCTTTGCGTGTTTGAGTTTTATAACACTATCATTATTCTATCAGACAATCTGGAAGTACAGCAAAAAACCAGCGTTAGGGTTATTTATATTTATAAGTACATGCCTCTTTTTTCAAACATTTAACCAATATAGACAACTTTTAGCAATTGCTCTAGTGTTTTTCTCTTACAATTTTATTGCTCCTAAGCGGAATTTTCCAAAATTTCTTGTCACGATAATCATAGCGTCAAGCATCCATAACAGCGCACTAATCTTCCTACCGATATATTTTATCTCAAAGATTAATCTTACAAATCGAACCTTCATCACATATATAGCATTAGCTATACTAGGGCACGTATTATATATACCCTTGCTAGCACTCATATCAAACACACACTACGGTCAAATGTACTTTGGATCTTACCTTGATTTATCGTTTAAAACCTCAACTATTCTTAATCTGCTAATACGTCTGGTTCTACTTACATTTTGCATGATACCATACAAAAAAATGTTAAAAATGGACAATACAGCTAAGGGAATGTACCATGCTGTTATTATATGTACAATTATTCAAACTTTCGTCGTCCGTTCATATACTTTTGGACGGCTAACAACTTACTTCTTTGTTTTCTATCTCGCACTAATACCAAATATCCTATTTTATGTATACAAGAACAATGTGAAATTACTATATTGTATCATGGCATTCTTTGTTTGCTACGAATTATTTTACTATAGCTCATCCAGCGCCGTAGAATCCGGATATCAAACATATAGGTTTTACCTTGAAAAAGAAGCCCCAAAGTCTAAAACAATATAGTGCTATAACAAAAGGAGTAAGCAATGAATCAAAACGTCATATTCAATACGGCTTGCGGTAGTCGTAACATGGGCGACTACATTATTTATGACTCAATCAAACGAGAATTGAATAGTATTATCGAAAACAATTTTTTGGTAGAGTATGCCACCCATACACCGGTATCGCATTGGTATCAAAACACGAATAAAAACCCAATATATAAATATTGCCAAGAGGCACAATATAAGTTTATTTCCGGTACCAATATCCTACAATACCACATGATGCGACCTTGGGCGAACTGGAATGTTAATATTTTTAACTACAAACCATACCGCAATTCCATCCTAGTTGGAGTCGGAGTTAACCCAAACCGTCCGTCAATGGATACATATACGAAATATCTATACAGAAAAATTCTAAGTCCAAATTATATTCATTCAGCCCGCGATGAAAGAACAAAAGAAATAATTGAATCTCTTGGTTTCCAAGCCATCAATACTGGCTGCGCAACGACATGGATGCTAACCAAACAGCACTGCGCTAAGATACCAACAAAGAAAGCTTCAAATGTAATTTTTACGCTCACCGACTATCATAAGAATCCAGTCCAAGACCAACTGCTAATTAATATTTTATTAAACAACTACAATAAAGTATCATACTGGGTACAAGGTTCAGAAGATTTTGCTTATTTAACGAGTTTAGAACATACAGAAAAGTTGACAATTATCCCGCCGCACCTTTCAGCATACCAACATGCTTTAACCTCCAATAGTGCAGACTACGTCGGAACAAGGCTACATGCAGGAATCTTTGCCATGCAAAATTTCGTACGCAGTGTTATAATTAGTATAGATAACCGCACTCGAGATATGAGAGAAAGCTGCAACCTAAATACAATCGAACGCAAAGACATTAAAGACTTACCTGATTTAATCTACTCCAATATAACTACAAAAATAAATCTGAAAGAAGACGGAATTAAAGCCTGGAAGGAACAATTCTAATACAATGAATACAATCACGCTAGACGCGACAAAAGTTAGCAAACGTTCTATCACCTATCATTATAATATTAATGGAGAATGGGCACGCTTTTTCACCGCTAGAAGAAAATATACCATAACTTATGATCAGAATGTTGCCAATGTACCGTTATCAATTTGCAACATTCACTTCGTAGCCAATATATTACCGCTTGCATGGCTTTGTAATGCCACTATAAAAGTCCATGAACTAGACCTCGAGTTTACGCAGAGTGTCCCCGAAATTAAGAAAGGCTATATGGATATGTATCCCAAAACCGTTTTTTCAGGAAATCTTGCGGTAGAAAACTCTATAAATAATACGTACACCAGTACAAATCAAGTAGCAGCCTTCTTTAGTGGTGGACTCGACGCCATGTCTACAGTTGCTTCGCACTATGACGAACATCCTTTATTGATTAATATTCAAGGATCTGATATAAACCTATGCTATAAAAAGATTATCACCACAGTTAAAAAATACCTAACAAGCATGGCAGGAGATTTAGGCTTACCAATTACTTTTATTAGTTCTGAATTTAGAAAGGTAATTAATGAAAAGCGCGCCACAAAATATATCAAGCCACTTCTGCATGACAACTATTGGCATGCCATGCAACATGGTATCGCAATTATTTCCCATGCAGCACCAATTGCATATATCAAAAAATTGAAAACTATTTATATTGCATCGTCATTCTCCAAAAGAAACCATGCCCCGTGCGCTTCTGACCCTACGATAGACAACCATGTTAAATTGTCCAACACCAATATCATCCATGATGGATACGAATATGACCGCATAGACAAAAGTCGTGTTATTGCTGAATTCATCAAAAAATATAATAAGAAAATCAAGCTCCGGGTGTGTCTAGACGATTATCGCGTTGAGAACTGTCAACATTGTGAGAAGTGTTATCGTACGATATTTGACTTCGCCGCCAACGGATGCAATCCAGAACTAGTAGGTTTTAATCTTTCCGACCGCGACTATAAAGACGCCAAAAAGACAATACAAAACAGAGTCTTTATTCAATATCCAATATTGTGGCAAGACATCCAAAAGGCGTTCCAGGAACATCCAGACCTAAAAAGAAACACTCGATATGCATGGATGTACGATTATGATTTTGATAAAGTAAATCAATACAAGAAAAAGTATTTCTATAAAATAGGCTATGCCGCCAGAAAAAGATTCCGTAAGGCACTACGATTAATCACACAGAGATAATATGAACAACGAAATTAACCTAATATTCACTGGCGATATTATGTGTGACAACCATAGTATTATGGCAAAAACCAATTATTCAAAGTTCATTGACAATAGTATTGCTCAAAACCTCACAAAAGCCGACTACGCTATTGGTAACTTAGAGGTACCAATAGTAAAAGAAGTTCGCAAAAACATGCCAAAGTACGCTTTTTCTGCACCAGTTCAATTTGCTCGCTCTCTTAAAGACGCCGGCATTAACTTTGTATCAACTGCGAATAATCACTGTCTAGACTGCGGAATTGATGGATTAAAAGAGAATATTGATAGTCTAGATACAATAGGATTGGAGCATACCGGAACATATAGAACTCTATCAGAAAGTGATGAAATATTTGTTAAGCAAATCAAAGGTACAAAAATCGCCTTTCTATCATACACATACGGAACAAATGCTTTCATTAATCATCAATACCTAACACAGGAAAACTCTTTCCATGTGGATTTGCTAAAAAAACAGGAGCATAATCATGTACTCATCAGAAAAATTAAAAATAAACTATGTGAAAATGCTAACTTTTTTTCATACCATCGTGATAAATTTTATCTGCAAAAGCTTGAAAAGAAAGTAACAGTCGCCAAACAAAAAGCCGATATAGTAGTACTATGCTTACATACTGGCGGCCAGTATAATAAGTGCGTAGAACATTATACCAAAAGATTGTGTAATTTTGTCAGTAAGCTCGGCGTAGACTTAATTATCGCCAATCACCCACACGTAGTATTAGGCGCACGAAAAGTGCGCAATACAATAGTATTCTATTCTTTAGGAAATTTTTTTGCTACTCCATATTCTAATCATAATCAAAAAGATGATTTTCCAGACACTTCAATCATTACAAACATAAGCATAGACCAGATAACAAAGAAAGTTACCAACATAGAATATAGTATAGTTAAGACCGTCTTAGACACAACGCCAATCTGTCGTAATATTGTTGATGTCTACAACGACGCACCAGAAAACGACAAGCAGCATTTACAACAAATTGTCCAGCAAATCAACAGAATACTTGGCAATAAAAATAGGGCTATTAAGGAATCATATAAATTAGAGGTTGCATAAAATATGTCAAACTCCCGTACAAGAAATAGCGCCAAAAATGTTGCACTTGGCTTCGCAGCGCAAATTATCGTCCTGATTATAAACTTCATCACCAGAACAATCTTTATCCACTACCTTGGTGCAGAAATGCTTGGTATTAGCGGTCTATACACAAATATCCTTTCATTATTGTCAATGGCTGAACTAGGTTTTGGAAACGCAATTATATATAGTATGTATAGACCAATCAAGAATAAAGACGAAAAACAAATTGCCGCATTGCTAAACTATTATAGACGTATTTATATCAGCATTATTGGGGCCATCGTAGTAGCAGGATGTATCCTTATACCTTTTCTCACGTACATAGTTCATTCTAGCCTCGACAATCGCGATTTGATTGCTTATTATATACTATTCCTGATAAATACAGTCTGTTCATACGCCTTCGTGTATAAAACATCCATCATTAATGCCCAGCAAAAAATGTATATTACAAAAATAATAAACGTATCAGTTTTAGTAGTACAACTACTGGCACAAACCACAATACTTGCTATTTCACAAAGTTACGTCGCATTTCTCATCGTACAAATTTGTTGTACCCTGCTAAACAATATTCTGTGCTCAGCCATAGCTAATAGGATGTATCCATACATCAGACAGTCCGCGAGCTTACAACCATCGCATAAAAAAGAAATCAAGAAGAACGTTTCATCAATCTTTCTATACAAAGTTAGCGGTACAATCCTAAACAATACAGACAACATTTTCATATCAATGCTAGTCAATACAATCGCCGTAGGATTTTATTCAAACTACTACATGGTAGTATCAGCATTATCAAATATTATTTTCATCTTCTTTAACGCCATTACGGCAAGCGTAGGTAATCTAATGACGGAAAAGGACTCGGAGAAGCAAGAATCGGTTTTTATGCAACTAAACTATATATGTTTTTTCATTACTGGTTTTTGCGTCATAGAATTAATAGCAATATTCAATAGTTTTATAACAATTTGGGTGGGTAGCGATTATCTTATGGATAATAATATTACGATAATAATTATCATAAACTTCTACATTTATACCATGCAAAATCCAATATGGACATTTCGCGATACAACAGGACTGTTTAAAGACGCTAAAAACGACACAATATTGCTCGCTATAGTAAACATCGTCCTATCATTTATAATGGGCAAAATCTGTGGAGTATTTGGTATATTGTTGGCTACAGTAGTATCTCGATTGCTTATAACTAGCTGGCATCAACCGTATTTATTATACAAAAAAATATTCAAACACGGATATTCTAAATTTATATCAAAACAGTTACTATATGTCGGTATTGTGCTAATAAGCTCTATACCAAGCGTTTTAATCAACCAGTTCATTATCGAAACGACACTGTTGCATACTATCATAAAAGCAATCATTGTAGCTATAAGCACGCTATTAATTTTTACCATCACCACATATCGCACCAAAGAATTCACGCAATGCAAAAATAGAATTATGCAACTTATCAAAAGCCGCAATAATTAGCTATTATACCATAACATTGCCATAAATGGCTTTGAGCGCTATAATAATATACAGATTTTAAACATTTAGCTAATGGGGAATAGGGAATCATATGCCAGAAACTAAATCAACCTCCAACAAGTCGACCGCCAAAAAGAATACTAGCTCTAGTACTAAACTTAAGACCAAAACTACCAAAATCAACGTCAAAAGCGACGCTACAATCAAGTCTGCATCCACCAAGCCTAAAGCTAAAACTAGCGTACCAAAAGCAGCTAAAGCTGTCACTAGCAAATCCGCTAGCACAAAAAATTCCCCCAAATTAGCCGACATCAAACACACCAGCACCAAGACCTCCAGCAAAAAATCCCCGTCTACCAAAGCTAAATCTACCCCAGCCAAAAAGCCTACTACTAAAAAATCTGGCAAAGCCATTGATTCCTTCACTATTCCTACCGACCGCAGCAAAACCACCGCTGGCAGTACAGACATGGACTTTGATGATTTAGAGAAACGTGTAGAAAATTATGACACCAATGAAAATATCGCCGAAGAGAAACCAAAAAAGACCGAAAAGACTGTAAAATCCAGAACAGCTAAACTTGCCTCTAAGCCTTATCAAATCTTCCGTATCGTCGGTGCCGTTCTATCATTGCTCCTACTTATTAGCAGCGCCATCCTTGGTGCCATGATTGTCGCTATTAATTTCTTGCCCAGCATGTATCTCTTACCAGCTTTAGCCGTGCTCGGTATCATTGCTATTGGCTTTAGTATAGCGATGATACACCATAAACTAAAACCCGCTATCAAAATGCCATTTTTCTTCCTTTCCATTCTCTTTAGCACAATTTATATCTTCGGCATCAATTATCTCAATAAAACTTTCGATTTCTTTGACAATCTCAAAGACCAAGATTCACTCACCGAATCTTACTATGTCGTCGTTGAAAAAGATTCCGAATACAAAGATATTCATGACCTCCGTGGTAAAACCGTTGCTACTTACAATGAAAACTTAGATATTTACCAAGAAGCTCTTAAAAAACTCCGAGCCCTAGTCAAAATTGAGCTCAAAGAAGTCGATTCGATCGGCGCACTCTCTAGTAGCCTTGCCGACCATAGCGCTGACGGTGTTCTCATTAGCGCCGTCCACCAAGGAGTGTTAGATGATCTCGCCCCCAACGAAAAAGCTCGTTTTAGCGAAAATACTCGCATTATCTATACTATTGAGGTTCGCGTCGACGCCAAAACTTCCATCAGTGAAAACAAAATTGATATCTCCACTGAGCCTTTTACAGTCTATATTAGCGGCATTGATGCCTATGGTGACATTTCCAGCATGCAACGCGGTCGCAGCGATGTAAATATGCTTGCTACTGTCAACCCTCAAACTCACGAAGTTCTGCTCACTTCTATTCCTCGCGACTATTACGTCCAGCTTCATGGTACTACTGGCAACCGTGACAAGCTCACGCATGCTGGTATCTATGGCGTCCAAATGTCTGTCGAAACTCTTGAAGATTTACTAGATATTGAAATTGATTATTATCTCAAAGTAAATTTCTCTACTGTCGTGGATCTTGTCGATACTATCGGCGGCATTGATGTTTATTCCGATCAACAATTTGTCCCCTGGACTAACCGCAATATTACCATTCCAAAAGGGAACGTTCATATGGATGGCGCTATGGCTCTGGCTTTTGCCCGCGAGCGCAAATCTTATGCTACTGGCGACCGCCACCGTGTCCAAAACCAACAAGATGTCATAGCTGCCATCATCAAAAAAATCAGTGGCTCTACCGTCATTCTCACCAAATATGCCGAAATTCTTGACAATCTCTCCAGCAGCATCACTACAAATATCGGCAAAGACGAAATCAGTAGTCTCGTCAAAATGCAGCTTCAAGATATGCCTTCCTGGCAAATTGGTCAGTATAGTCTCAACGGTAGTGACTCGCATAATTTCACCTATTCCATGGGGCAGCAGTTGCTTTATGTAATGGAGCCAAATCCAGAGACAGTCAAAACTGCCCATGACAATATCATGATGGTTATTGAAGGTAAACCACTCTCTGATTTAACTCTTACGGAAAAATAAAACATCAATCACGGCAAAATTTCCCCTAAAATAGGGGAAATTTTATTGACTTTTAAAATACGCTGCGGTATAATAGAGATATAAATTTTCGGGAATGTCCCGCCCACCTCAGTTGCAAAACTGAGGGATATTTTTATTCCTCGCAATATAGTTGTCTAAACTTATCGCGAACTAAGAAAATATCCTGTCGATCAGCTTCGCCAATCTTCTTATAAAGCCTGAACACACTTATTACTCTTGCTTGCGCCAAAGCTACATATTGAGCTACATTCCTGAAATAGAACTTAGCATACCAACTTCCTTCGTGTTATTTGGAGGTTAATGGTACACCCATAAAACTGTATCTCCCAAGCTTTCGCAATATCAATACTGGTCTTGCGAAAGTCTTGCTTTTGCCATTAATCTCCACTCCCACATTTTCACCTAATGCGCACCACCAAATTTCTCCCTCCCGTATCCTACGCACTATAGCTATTTTATGTAAATCACTCTTCACCTCAATCCATTCCTCAAACCTTTTTATCTCCATCACTTCGCTCTCTTTCCATGCACACCCCGCAACTTCAGAGCTGCACAAACATCATGTAAAAGTTTCTCTCGAAAATCCAACACACGCACTTTATAGCCAAAGATTTCTTCCAGTTCCAATTTGATTTCCCAAAAATGCGTATTTAATAGCAGAATCACATCTGGTTGCCAATTACCTCGACGTTCAGTCTCCAAAATTTCGTCTGTCATTTTTTCAACCAACTGATGCTCATCCGCTACTGCCGCCTTTGAAGCCTGCGAAAATTTTGCAATTGCCATTCTCAATGCTTGCTCTTTTTCATTAAAAATCTTAGGTTTCTTTACTATAACTTGCGTTGCAATATCATCAAAAGACAATTCGTCGCTATCCATTCTCTGACGTCGACGCTGAGGTATGGCCAAAATAAAATCACTCCCCAAATCTCGTCGCAAAATTTCTTCAGTCATCAAATTCTCATTAATTAGTTCTTCCCAACCTGTACAATCTGGGATGATCAAAGTAGAATATGGCAAGGTCATACGTAGCTCTTGGCGCAATTCCGATTCACTCGTCAGCCTATCCATCAATAAGACCACTTGTCCCGGGAAATTCCGTGAACGCAAAACCATATCATAGTTAATGCTCATACCGACAAATTTCTGCTGTGGATATTTCTCCCGCAAATATCCCAAAGCCAACGACGCCGCATAACCGCCCAATACAATCAAATCCACATTGCCAATAAACCGTTGCAAATTCAAGTCTACTAACTCATAAATTTCCTCAACGCTTTTTCCGCAATACGGTGCCCGCACCCAATCAATCACCCGCACTACCTCTACAGTAGTCAGCTCTCGCATCAAAAAGTCTGCTACCAACTCACCACCCCAACCACTATCAAAAACTACTATCTTTAACATTTCTCCTACATCACTCTCTACCTCCGACTCCCATCTTACTATTTTTCATATGTTCCCGTCGCATTAATTATTGATTTATTGAACACTTCGTCCAATAACTAAGAATCCACCGTCTAACCAAAATCTTGCATGTCTATTTCGCTTATGCTTTAATATAAGATATGACTGAGCCTTATAAAATTTCTGGCACTGAGGTGACTTCACCCTATCCAGTAGAACTTACGCCTGCCGAAACTCGTCTGGTCTTTAGTCTGCAAAAAATCTTCAACCCGGAGAATATCATCGTAGACGGTTATTTTCCTAAACCAGATTCCAAGCCCAACGCCAATCACATCAAAAATTACGTCGTTTCTGATGCTGAACTTCTGCAAATCGACTGCCTTGCTATCAACGAACGGGGAATCTTCGTTTTCGAATCTAAAGGTCACCTCGGCTGGATTTATGGCCATGGTGACCGCATCCACTGGACCCAAGTTTCTGCTTACGGCAAAAACAAACATCAATTCTATAGCCCTGTGCGCCAAAACGCCTCTCACGTTGCCGCCATCGCCAGTATTTTCGGCACTATCGTACCACTTTATTCCATTATCGTCTTTGGCGGTGATGTCACCCTCAAAGTCATCGATAACCTCCCGCCAAATTGCCACGTTTGCACTCAAGCCGAACTCAATTCCACACTAAACAATATCGTCAGCCCACGCCCGCCATTTTCCCCCAACCAAGTCCTAGATATTCGTACTAGACTCAACGCCAGCCGCGTTAATCCCACCACAATCATTCGCGACGAGCATATCTCCGAAGTCGAAGATTACAAAAGATAATTTTATCCCATATATCAAAACCAAAACCAGACCCTACAGAATAATGCTATTCCATAGAGCCTGGCTGGGGATGAGGGATTCGAACCCCCGAATGCTGGGACCAGAACCCAGTGCCTTACCACTTGGCGAATCCCCAAGGAGTGACAGAAAAGAAAATGGATTTTCTTTTCTGGAGCGACGCAGGGGATAGATTTTGCGAAGCAAAATTTCCCCAAACTCATTATACCACACTATATTACAAAAATAAACTCTTCCCAACACGCCTTTTCCATGCTACAATACTATTGACAGTCTGGTAACAGACTTTTTTTATTAGGTATGCCAAAAAGCAAAACCTCTAAAAAGTCACCAGGTCAGGGAAAGGAGCACTATGTCGAACAAGCCAAAAACATCCAAAACCAACATCACCAAAATCACCGCTAATTCCAACCCAAAAACTGTAGAAACTCCCAAAATCAGTCCAGCACCAGCGCCAACTGAGACCAAACCAACCAAAACCAAGCATCAAAAAAGCAAAAAATCACCAAAAGATACCGCTGAAAAACCTTTGAAGGAGGTCTTCATCCTTGCGCGACCATTTGTCGCTTTCGGACGCTATTTGCGCGATTCGTGGCGCGAAATCCGCCAAGTTCGTTGGCCAAACCGCAAACTTACCTGGAAAATGACTCTCGCTGTATTTATCTACTGTGCCATTTTCATGGTCTTTATCCTCGTTCTCGACGCCCTCTTTACCTTTATCTTTAATTTATTATTAGGCATTAACTAACCACAAAAAGGAGAAATTATGGCAGTAAACCGTTATGACGACACCCGCGCTTGGTACACCATCAGTACTTACAGCGGTTATGAAGACAAAGTCGCCGAAAGCATTAACCAACGCGTCGGTAGCCCTGAATTTGAGGGTAAAATTTTCGACGCTATCGTACCAAAGGAAAAACGCATCGAAATCAAAAATGGTAAACGCAAAGTCGTCGACCGCAAAATTTTCCAAGGCTATGTTCTAGTTGAAATGAGCCTTTCTGATGAAACTTGGTACATCGTACGTAATACTCCTGGCGTTACCGGTTTCATTGGTAATGGCACCCAACCAACTCCAGTTTCTGAAAAAGAAATCGCCAAAATCAAGAAACGCATGGGCGTAGAAGATCCAAAATACTCCGTCAACTACGAAATTAACGAAGTGGTCTCCATCGTCGACGGTCCATTCAAAGGTTTCGAAGGTACAATTTCCGAGATTGACACTCAAAAAGGCAAACTCAAAGTCATGGTATCAATGTTTGGTCGCGAAACTCCAGTCGAACTCGACGCCCTGCAAGTCAAACAATTATAAAAATTACTTATAAAATTTCAAAAGGCGACCTTTCATGGTCGCCTTTTTGTTAACAAAAAGGCGACCTTTCATGGTCGCCTTTTTGTTAACAAACGAGTCGAAAAAATTTACCAGCCAAAATAGCCAAGAAATCTACAGTTCATCACCATTCGAAAGTTCCAATAATCCTGCTTGGTATAGCCCCAAATATCGTTCCCATGACTCTTCACCAAGACAATGCACAGTCAGTGAAGGCTCAATCGCTTTTCCATTCTCAGCATCCTTTTCTACCTGCCGTTCCATCGCAATAAAATCGTTAGTTTCAAAGGCGTAACACAAGCCGTCTTCACCAGTCATCAGCATAATATTCCAAACGTGATCCACAGATGCAATATTGTCAGCAATGTCAACTACTCCCCAACGTTGGCTATAGCCCCTTAACTTACCATCCTTTAGTGATAAGTTCATCAGACTGTATTCGCCAATACCATAAACATCGCCTGTAAGACCATCCAACACTATCTCTACCTCACCATTCGGCAATAAACGTACAATTTTTTCATCCGAACTCTGAAGATGAGCCTCACCGTCAAACACATCACACTCATCATAGTAGATTAACCTTGGATGTATCGTAGAAACTTCACAGTCCCAGGATTCCATCAAGACTCCACGACGATACAACTCAACTCGGTCAGACATCACCACATACATACCGACTTCCGGGTTAACGTAGTGTAATGCTAACAAGTCTTCAAAGCCTTCACTCGTACCATTAGGTAAGTCAACATATACTTCTACTTCCGCCCGAATAATCTTACCCGAACATTCTCCTTCACGCTCATAGTCATAGCTATCAAGATATGACACAACAAAGTTGTCATCTACTCCTGTTGCCATAAAAGACGGCAAATCCAGATACGGAGTTTGCGACAGTTGCATAGGGTCGTATTCTTCAGAATAGCTAATTGTCTCGTATCTGTAGTCCAAGACACCGTCACAACTGTCAATACTTACTACAGTCCCACCGTCACATGAGAAAATCGGTATCGTACCGTCCCACCATCCGTGCTGATACTTATAAAGTACCTCCATCGGTTCCACACCTAAAGTTTCATAGCCAACTGGACAAACTTTTATATTATCCACCACTAACCAGTCATCATAAATCTCAAAACGATTCCTATAATCACTGGAGTACAAATAATTATAACAATTATCCCGCTGTGTCCATGGTAAAGTCTGCTCAATGTAGCCTTCCACTAAATCTTCCGCAGTCCAATCGTTGGCACAAGTCGCTTTCGGATAGTAACAACGTGTATCAATATGGTTATCTCCGAGATAAGCCATCGCCCAAATCCAACCATTCTCCCCAATGGTGTAATATTGGTCAACGTATTCTTGACGACCACTTAGATAGTCATCCATAATCGTCGCCGGAGCTAAAGGTTTACCCTCCCACTCCGGGTCTAAGATGTCACCGTAACTTGCCTGTTCTAAACAGAGCGCCTTACGTTCCTCTGCAGTACGGGATTCTTCCTCTGATTCTGCTACTACAAGTGTCTTTTCAACAGCAGCAGCGCCTTCAGGCTTTCGTGGATTACCCGCCGAAGTACATCCAGACAGACCCAACATTGTTACCATTGTTACCAACAAAATTTTCTTCTTCATTTGCTTTTCCTCCTTGTTGGAGGGGATTTTAATGTGCTACTATGCAAAATCCCCGCATTTTTACATCCTACCTCTCCATTATACCACGTATAGTTATAGATGTCAATGTCTAGACAGTATTTTAGGTCTATAGTATAATAAAACCGTTACGCACGATTATAATTAATCGTATCTGGGAGCTTCACCCAGAAAGAAAAGGAAATAATATGGCAGGAAAGCAAGTTATTGGCAACCTTAAGTTGCGCATCCCTGGTGGCAAAGCCACCGCTGGACCTCCAGTAGGCTCCACCCTTGGTCAATGGGGGCTTAACATGATGGATTTTATTAATCCATTCAACGAAGCCACCAAAGATTTCATGGGCAAAAACGTCATTGTGCACATCAAAGTCTATGATGATCGCACTTTCGACTGGGTCTGCCTTGGGCAACCAGTAGATGATTTGATTCGCGAAAAGATCAAAATCGATAAAGGCAGCGGCAAGCCAAACCTGGAAAAAGTTGGTAAAATTTCCCGCGCCGACCTCGAAGACATCGCCAAAACCAAGATGGATCAACTTAACGCGATCGATCTTGATGGCGCCGTCAAAGTTATCGCTGGCACTGCCCGCTCTATGGGCGTAGTCGTCGAAGGCTAAAATCAAATCTTATAAAAATCCCACTTTCATAAGTGGGATTTTTGATGCTCTCAAACCCACTAGCCAGATCGGTATGGAAAAATATTCGCGTCGATCTTAGCATAAATGTATTGACAAAACATAAAAAGTTTGCTACAATAATAGACATATACTGTTAATCTAGTATACGAACCTTTACAAGTAAGTTGTGTTTATGTTACTGAATAGGTTTGTATGCTCAAAATTCACTAAGGGGGAAGAAAGATGAAAGAAAATGATTTAAGTTGGAAAATGTTGATTATATCTTATGTGTTGCTAATACTAATTTACGCTATGAAATATTGCTACACAGCAGATACTCCTGCTGGCATCCCAATCATACTTGACGCATCCTGCACCTACTGGGTCAACCAATACGGCGACAAAGTATCACTAGAAACAGCTGATGCATATTTTAGTAGCCACTATGAAGCCGCCGAAATAATCACCTATCTCAATATTTGTCCGGACTATACGCCTACGCTTTACAGTAGTGAACGTCAACAGTTTCTTGAGAATAAACAGGAAGAGTGGAAAAAGGAGTGGGAGAAAAAATGGAAGCACCTTGACGACGATGACGAATATCGTCGTCAACGACTACAAGAATATTTCATGATTTACAAAACAACTATGGAATATAGTTGTCCCAGTACCAAATCGTTAGATTTACTATCTAAACATCTCTATGACTGCCGCAGTGATACAATAATGATAATCAACGGCATTTATTCTGACTGTCTCTCTGATGAAGAGATTAAAGATCATAAACGTTTTTATTATGAAGATTACGTCTGGGCCATCTACCTAACTGGGCTCGCCAATTTTGGCACAGATGGCACACTCACCGAACTTTGTAACAATATACCTACCAATGACTTCGTTCCGCTAATACTGAATGGCGACGGATCATGGTATAACAAAGATGGCATCGTAATCGATATAGATACCGCTCATGAATTCTTTTTCAATAACAAAGATGTTGGGCTACAAATTCTGCAACTAAATCAGAATTGTAATCCATACTACCTGCAACCTGCTGACCAGCTCAACAAAATGAATATCGAGCACGAATTATCAGTCAGCTATGAATTACTTGGCGAAGATAATCAGAAAAGTGATTACAGCTATTGTCGGCTACTAAATGCCGCACTGGTTAATGCCAACACGAAAACTCTGCAAGAAATCTATGGTTACTTCCGCTGCAGAGACAGAAACTCCGATTGTCATCACATGGCTATCATCTCCAATAGGGTTGCTAAAGCCAATCAATCAGAGCAAATAAAATCTTTCGGATACTACAAAGATAGCAATTCCTATACCGAAGAATTATTTATCATTGCTCTAAGCAATCTGAATAAAGTCTCGCAGTTTGACTATGTCAAGACCACAATAGTTCTGCAAACCGAAACTATTGTACGATGGGCTACCATCAATGCTAGAAAAGCCAGATATGATATTACCCACAACGAGATGATTCAACGTTGCATTGACTCTATTGATAATGTAACCATGACACTCACGCCTACCGACCAAACCAACGAGACCACAGAAGAAGACAATAACTGTATAGCTCCAGGTAGTACAACTCCAATAATTGAATAAAATAAGATTTGGCACTGACTATAACACTGAACGTGACGGTATGGCAAAACCTTTAAATGCAACTTACTCTACACCCGCCGCAGCTTCCCCAGAAGTTGCGGCATTTTTCTTGCCAAAATCCAAAAAAATTACTATAATGTAACTAATATTAATCAATGTTGGGAGAGCAGCTGCTCGTTATTACCACAGAAAGGATTACCCTATGGCAGAAGATAAATCTGCAGAAATCACCGAAAAAATCGCTGAGATGGAAGCTGGCGCTGAAATCGAAGCCACATTAAACTCTGATGCTCCAGCAGAAGAGGAAAAATTTGCCAAATCAGGCAAAAAATCTAAAAAACACATTGAGGAAGTTAAGGCCGAAGCCGAGCGCCAGGCGCGTAAGGCTGAGAACAAAGCCGCCGAAGAAGCTGGAGAAAAGCCAAAAGGCGCTACTCCAGTCACTCGTCCAAAGATTGAACGCCGTGGCAAAAATTATCAAGCCGCCGCTAAGCAAATTGAAGCTGGCAAACTTTACAGCCTCAAAGAAGCACTTGAGCTGGCCACTAAGACTAACCCTACTAAATTTGATGCCACGGTAGAAGCCCATGTTCGTCTCGGTGTAGACCCACGTCAGGCCGATCAAAACATTCGCGCCACCGTAGTTTTGCCACATGGTAATGGTAAAACTGTCCGTGTGGCTGCGTTTGCTCCACTCGACGAAGCCAAAAAAGCTGCCGCTGCTGGCGCTGACATCGCTGAAGATGAAGAATTCTTGAAGCGCCTCGAAAAGGGAACGATCGACTTTGATGTTTTGATTTCTACTCCAGCTTACATGCCAAAGCTCGGTAAGTTTGCGCGTTTGCTTGGTCCAAAAGGCCTCATGCCAAACCCCAAAGCTGGCACCGTGACTACCGACCTCGAGAAAGCCGTCAAAGAAGCCAAGGCTGGCAAGGTTGAATATCGTGTGGACAAGCAAGCCATCATCCATATTGGTCTCGGAAAAACCAATTTTGACCAGGCTAAATTGCTCGAGAACGCCGAAACTTTCTTTGAGAGTCTCAAGAGTCACCGCCCAGCTTCTATCAAAGGTAATTTTGTCAAATCAATTTATATTACCACTACTATGGGTCCATCCATTGCAGTTGAGAATATCTATAACTAATTAATTCCTAAATTCTAAATAAGCCTCTGTAAAGGGGCTTATTTATTTTGCTCACACACATGTGTATACTTTATCGCTCAAGGCTCGCTCCAACCTTGTTGTCGCTTGCCTTTCGCTACCTATGAGCCTACCCTCAGACCCATCATACCTCTCCTCACATCCCTAATACAGTACTCAGGCAGCGGAGGGGGAAAGCATACCAACGAATCCAAGGGCCGAATGACGAACCAATACCCGTAGCGTAAAAGTGAAAGTTATAGGCACTAGATACATTAGCTCCGTTGGCATCTTTAGTTGAACCGCGTGAAGACCATTCATGACCCCCTTCCCCAACGCTCCTAAAAGTACCAGTAGTATTAATGATATTAAGAAGCCCGCTGCGCACGAAGTAAAGAAAAAATCTATATCCTATCGTTCCCATAATACATTCCACCCTTGCAAAATCCCCGAATCTTTGCTATAATGACACCAGTTATTCTAAAGACAGTGGCGGAGTTTGTAAAATTCTTAATCATGCTACCGAGGAAATCTCTTATGGGTCTTGTGGGTAACGTTGATTAACAACTTGCTAGCAGAAGAAAATTATCAAAAATAACCTAAGGAACTTTTATGGCAATTTCAAAAGCGAAAAAAGATACTTTGGTTGCTGATTTGACCGCTCTACTTTCCGAGGCTAAGCTCACGGCCTACGCCCGTTACCAGGGTTTGACCGTAGCTGATCTCCAAGAGCTCCGCAGGGCTGCACGTGAAGCCGGCGTCAAAATTAAAGTGGTTAAAAACCGCTTGGTTCGCGTCGCCATGAACGAAATTGGCGTCTACAAAGACACCGACACTACCGGTCTCACCGGTCAGCTCGTTTATGCGATTTCTGACACCGACGAAGTCGCTCCAGCCAAAGTTTTGGCAAATTTTGCTAAAACTCACCCTGCGCTTGAGCTCGCTGGTGGTTTTAACGATTCAGGCAAGGCTATGGATCAAGCCGAAATCACCACCTTGGCTGCTATGCCTTCCAAAAACGAGCTTATCGCTCAGGTCGTGGCACAGCTTCTCTCACCAGCAACGGATACCATTTCCGCACTTTCTGGTGGCCTTTCCGGCATCGTGTCCGGCTTGGAAGCTAAAGCAAATTAGCAATTAAATAAGATCAAACTTCTGCTTGGATACTTTTCGTAGAGGATCCGGAGCTACGGCGAGGATTAGCGCACGACACCCGCAACGGCGGGCTGGCGTGACGCGCCTCAAGAAAAGTTATTCAAGTAGAACAATAAATACTAATCAATAATTTCATAAGGATTACAATTATGGCTACAGATATCAAGAAACTGGCCGAAGAATTGGTTAATATGACCATTCTCGAAGTCAACGAACTCAAAAATGTCCTCAAGGACGAATATGGCATCGAGCCAGCCGCTGCGGCTGTCGCCGTTGCTACTGCCCCAGCTGATGGTGGCGCTGCTGCCGATGAAGGCAAGTCTGAATTCGACGTCGTTTTGAAGGACGCCGGCGCTCAAAAAATCGCCGTTATCAAAGCCGTTAAAGAAATCACCGGTCTTGGCCTAGGTGAAGCTAAAGCTATCGTCGATGGCGCTCCTGCAACTGTCAAGGAGAAAGTCAAGAAAGACGAAGCTGAAACCATGAAGAAGACCTTGGAAGAAGCTGGCGCTACTATCGAATTGGCGTAATTTTAGCAAATTTATCTTCAAGTTAGCGAGTTATAAGAAAATAGGCTCTCTGGAGCCTATTTTTGTTGCAATTTTAGCCAAAATAATGTCCAATATTTAGAATTTTATGCTAAAACTATTGACTTTTTTAAGCATGTGTGCTATAATGGAAGAATAGATACTGTAATGAGGGGGATTCAATCTAGCAACTTAGCAAATTGGATTTACCCCTCCATCTTATTTTAAGGAGGATTTAACATGGATAGAGAAGACAAGGTAAGATTAATTATGGCACTCGGGGCAATAGCTTTAATTATCACCATCGGCGTTATATGGTTCGTTACCACACGCCACGAAGAAAAAGCAAACCCTGACGCTACGGGAACAGCCGCGGAAGAGACTAGCGGCGAGATTAACCTGGCTGAGTTTAAGCCCGCTGATGGCGAACTGCTTTCAGTTCGCCTCCCCAACTCTGAAGAGTTGGTTTACATTGAGGGTGCTGACGAAGCCACAATCGCAAATATCGACATTATATTCCGTCACTACGAGGAGAATGCCGATACAACAGAAGCCACTACGGAAGAAACAGCCAATGAAGGCTCTCTCGAATGGTTGGGACAGCAGTTCACAGAAGTCGAAATCAAACTTGCTGAGTGTTTCGACCCGGGATTTGACC
>CARYFM010000011.1 GCA_949101405.1 uncultured Candidatus Saccharibacteria bacterium | reverse complement strand
CTAAAGACTAACAGGGGTAGAGATTCTCTCAAACCTGTACTAGTGGTATAGGTTTGGTGCTTTTCGTGCGCAGCGGGTATGTCTACTTATCTAATACTGCTGGTACTTTGAGGAGCGCTGGCGCCGAGGGTGTTTGGTGGTCTTCGCGGGCATATTCTACTGCTACCGTCGCTTATGACCTCTACTTACAGGCTTCTGGCGCGGTCGCTCCGTCAAACGACCGCTGGCGTTACAACGCTCTCCCCCTCCGCTGCCTGAGTACTGTATTAGGGATGTGAGGAGGGTACTAAATTTTGTGCGTATTTAGATACTCAGCTGCAAGTTCTAAGTAAGAGAGATCACGTGTTTGAATTTTCGCTGCATTAGCATCATCCACTTTATTAGATTTAATTGTTGCAATAGCATTGTCTAAGCTTGAAAACCATTCAAGTGTAAATTTACGTGCCTGTTCATATTCTTCTATTTGAGGAGCTTGCTTTTTACCTATGGCTTGAGCTAAGAAACCGTCAGAAATATCTAACATGCTCCAGCCTGGAATACTGGTTTCGGGATGACCGAGTTCAGTGATTGTTTTGCATTCATAACCAGTCTCTTCTTTAACCTCGCGTTTGGCAGTCATAATTAAAGTCTCGCCTGCTTCAATTCCGCCACCAGGAATTTTGTAATAACCAAATTTTTGTACGTTGATAATGGCGACTTAGCGATTAGAATCAAGCAGTACAACCCTAACAGCTTGACGGGGCTTCATGGTTATTTCTCGCGTTTGATAATTGGGAATGGTACGGCTTCTCGACCTGATACGCCCTCAAGTAGCCAGAAATTACGCTCAGAGTTACCCCAACCACAAGCTGGCGGCATACCGTATTCGAGCATTTCAACAAAGTCCATATCAAGCATCTGGGCTTCGTCATCACCATTATCGCGCATGGCTTGCTGCTCTTCAAAACGAGCTAGTTGGTCAAGTGGATCATTGAGCTCAGAATAGCCGTTGCCCATTTCGGTACCAGCAATAATAGGATGGAAACGCTGCGTGACCAGCGGATTCTCCTCAGAAATTTTGGCGAGTGGGCTAAGGCTGAGTGGTTCCTCAATTAGCCAATATGGGCCAGCGGAAGTTTTGCGGATTAGCTTCCAGAGGTTATCAATCAAGCGGCTATCAGCTACGTTTATATCAACTTTGACGCCGTTTTCGCGCAAGATTGAGAGAGCTTTTTCTCGGTCAAGATTAAACACATTAATATCAAATTTCTCCTGTAGCAAATCAGCATATTTGATGCGTGGCCATTGGCAGTCAAGGTTAATCTCGAAACCACCGACATTAAATTGCAATGTACCCCAAGTTTCTTTGGCGACATATTTAATCATTTCTTCGTATAAGTCCATACCATCTTCGTAATTCTCATAAGCGGCATAACTTTCGAAAGCGATATGCTCGGGTAGATGTTCGTCATCTACGCCTTCGTTGCGAAAGCGAGGGCCGATGTCATAGACTTTTTCGAAGCCGCCACCAAGTAGCCGCTTGAGAGGAAGCTCTTGGGAGATGCGCAGATAATAATCCTCATCTAGAGCGTCCATGTGGGTAACAAATGGATTAGCGTCGGCGCCACCAGTAGTGTGTTCGAGCACTGGGGTGTTGATTTCGATAAATCCATGCGAGTTCATAAAATCGCGGGTAGCCTGCCAGAACTTGCTGCGGCGCACCAAGCGTTCGCGAACTTCAGGATTGACATTCATATCAACATAACGACGGCGGTAGCGCTCCTCTTTATTTGTGAGTCCATCGTAGCCGGGCAAGGGACGTAGGGCTTTGGTGAGTAAACGTACTTCGTTGGAAAAAATTGAAATTTCGCCAGTACTGGATTTACCTACGGTACCTTTGACTTCGATGAAGTCGCCAGTATCGAGGAGTTTGAGCTGCTTGATGCCAAAATAACCTGGCGTGACGTCATCGGTTTTTTGCATGAAGATTTGGATTTCACCAAAATAATCGCGAATTTTGACGAAAGCGATTTTGCCGAAGGCGCGGATAGCAATGATGCGACCAGCGGCGCAAACAGTTTGCCCTTCTTGCTCAGTAAAATGATTGAGAATTGTGGAAATTTTGATATTACGGTGAGATTTGGCAGGGTAAGGATCGATACCGAGTTCACGGATTTCAGTAAGTTTGCGTAAACGCTCTGCGCGGTAATCATTTAATGTTGTCATACTCCGATTATAGCATAATTTATTGCTTTTTGGGCAGAAAATGTAGTCTTATATTGACTTTTATGCTAATCTGTGCTATAATGGAGAGATAGGGGTGCTGTTTGCAGAAACTGCACTTAGTATTATTAAATTTGAGTTCAAGAAAATTCTATTGATAAAAGGAGGGTTTAAAAATGGAATTTCAGGAGAGGACACCAAGTGAACTTCGGTGGTGGGAGTTTGTCGTCTGGGGCATAATGTTATTTTTTCTCAGTGCCGTGGTGTTTGTGCTGCATATGGACAAAATCGCAGCGGAGCGTGAGACGGTGTTTATGCCTTTTAATGTTGCCATTAGTCTGAATCATAAGAAGGTTTGGATAGTAGTGGTCATTATAGGACTAGTGCTGTGTTCTGCTTGGATGGCATGGCGCAGTTACAGGGTTAGGTTCGGGCGACAGTTTTGGCGGATATTGTTTTGCATGACCTTGTGTATTGGCATAGTTGTGCAAATTACGGGCAAACAATATGGAGTTTTACTGGACAGCCAGGGCGTAGCTACAATGCAGGTCGCTTTGGATCCTGACTTTCGTCAGGAGGACACACATCTTGTGGGTAATCTTGGCACTTATGGCGGACGTTTCGTTGTGGATGGGGAGACAAAGTTTTATATTTGTCGGCAAATGGATACTTTTGGACCATTTGAACGTCCGATCCTCAATACTGTAGTAGCGACCGACCAGCCCGTAGCGATGAATGGCGAGAAGTTCCATCGCATTGAACAGAATAACTTGGTACAGCTATGCGGTGTTTCAATGCAAAAATACCAGGATGGCTACTGGTTAGTGGTGAAACGTTTTGTGGCGGCTGAAGACTTGTGGGTGGATATCACGACCACAGATGATTTGGCGCCTTATATTGCGCAGATGGAATACCATTGTCACCGCGATGGCACAGAAGAACAACTCTTGCTGGAGTTTGAAGAAATCGCTGGTGAAGCGGTGGGCCGTAGAAATTGAGTTCAAAAATGGCGTCCAGAACTATAGAGGACGCCATTTTTTATTGGTTAGGCAAGGGACTTGATTTTGACTTTTTTGCCGTTAAAATCGAAGTCTTCGCCGGCTTTGCGCCCCATGAGTTCTTTGCCGAGGGGTGATTCGTGGGAAATTTTGCCTTCGAGCGGGTTAGCTTCGACTGGACCCACTAGCGTGTAGGTAAATTCTTTGCCGCCCATATCAATAATTACAGAAGCGCCAATGGCGATAGAATCGCCTTTCTTTGGGGCTTTGATAATAGCAGCGTTTTTGAGAATTTCCTGAATTTCGATAATACGGTTTTCGACGGTTTTCTGCTCGGCGCGAGCATCAGTGTATTCTTGGTTTTCGGAGAGGTCTCCAAAAGCGCGGGCGGTGGCGATACGCTCAGCAATGGCTGGACGTTGCGCAATTAGCTCGGCTAGTTCTTGTTCGAGCTCAGCCTTGCCGGCTGGCGTTAGGTTCACAGTCTTTTTCATAACTAGAAAGAGTTTATCATTGATTTTTGAAAAAGTAAACCCTTTTGCCTGCTAGAATTGGATTTGATTGAGGTCAACTAGTTTACTCTCACCAGTGGCGCGATTGGTAATTTCGGCTTGGTTTGAAGCAAGGGTTTTGTCGCTGATGACGACGCGGTATGGAATACCCATGAGTTCAGCATCGGCAAATTTTTCACCAGGACGGAGATTGCGATCATCATAAAGAATTGTGTTTTCGTGGTCTCGGTAGAGGATCTCGGCTTGCTTAGTTCCCTCTTTGCCAATGCCAATCAGGTAGTATTTGTAAGGTGCAACTTGCTCAGGCCAGACGAGACCGCGCTCGTCGCAGGATTTTTCGGCAATAACACCCATGACACGCGAGACACCAATACCATAGCAACCCATGAGGACGATTTTGCGTTCGCCATCTTTGTTGTTGAATACTAGACCGAGGGGTGCGGAATATTTTGTACCGAGGGTGAAGATATTGCCAACTTCGGCGGCCTTGGCAGATTGCAGCTCTTCGCGTTGTACACCAAGTTCGGTGAGAACTTCATCGTTCAAGACTTCCTCGTTTAGCACCACGGATTTGTCGGCGTTGTAATAAATCGTATCTTCGCCGATGTCAGTTAGCGTTTGAAACTCGTGGCTATATTTGGCAAAAACTCCTCCACTGGCAAAGGTTTGGAAAGTGTCTTGACCGATACCGAGGCGGTCGTAGATACGTTTGTAGGCTTGTTCGGCGGCGTGGTAAAACTTATTATGCTCGTCTTCAGAACTAGCAAAACTGTAGAGGTCTTTCATAAGAAATTCGCGTGTGCGCATGATGCCAGATTTGGCGCGGAGCTCATTGCGGAATTTAGTTTGGAATTGGTAGACGTAGACTGGCAAATCCTTGTAACTAGAAATATAGGATTGCATCATTTTGGTAATTGGCTCTTCATGGGTAGGAGCGAGACCAAGTTCTCCGCCAGCAGCTAGTTCAGTTTTGAACCAAATATCCATTTTTTCGATATCCCAGCGGTCGGTCTTTTGCCAAGGTTCGGGATTTTGTAAGGAAGACATCAGGACTTCTTGGCAACCGATGTTGTTTAACTCTTCGCGGATGATGGCTTTGATATTTTCAAGGACGCGGAGACCAAGTGGGAGGTAATCATAAATTCCCGCTAGTTCTTTGTGGACATAGCCAGCGCGGCTAAGAAACTGAGCTCCACGAGCCGTTTCATCTTTGGGCGCAGTGCGCAAGGTTTTGACAAATGATTTACTAAAACGCATAATACTATATATTATAACATGATTCGGTGAGTGAGCTTAAATTACAGCAATGTAAAGTAGATAGAAGGCGATACCGTTGGAGATAATGTGTAGCAAAATGCCACTCCAGATAGTGCCAGTGATCTCGCGCAGGCCACAAAGCACGAGGCTGAGCACAAAGACACCAACTCCGACATTCCATTGACCGTGTAATAATGCAAATACAATAGATACGAGTAGAATGGCAAGAGGGACCTTGAGGCGACTACGGAGTTTGCCATAGAGCCAACCACGCATGATGATTTCTTCGGCAATTGGAGCAATAATTACCAGTGCAATCATAGCTAAAATGCGATCACCCGTAGTAATAAAATAGCCGAAACCGACTTCTTGGGTTTGATCAGCCTGAAACCAGGGGAAGAGTTTCATCAAATTAATAACTAGCGTAGCGCCGATTGTATATATGATGTAACCGATGGGGGCTAGACCAATATCGACAAAAGTTGGAAGATGCTGGAGACCGATTTCATCGGCATTGGTGGCGAGGGGATTTTGGCTGTCTTGTGTGGTTTTAGTATTAGTTTTAGCTATAGTTGATCTGGCTTGTCTTTGACGGGCTAAATTGAAGATGCGTGGCGGAATATAAATGATTAAAACGAGAGTTAGGGTATAGGTGAGAGCATAATAAATGCAAGTCCAGAGTGGCGTAGAGATTTTTTCTCCTAAAATCCAGGCCATGGGATAGGCGATGAGTTGACTGGCGGTCATAGCTAAGATGGTCCAAGCCAAAACGAAGATAACAAAATAAGCAGTTTGTTTATTGAATTTGAAAGTAGTTTTAGTACGGGAATGATCGTGCGCTATTTTGCTTCTGTCTGCTTTTTGGGTCTCCGTAGCCATTAGAAGAACCTCGCGATATCGAGAACGGATATGACAGCAATTAATATTAAGAGGGCTGCCATTGCGCGAGAAACGATGCGCTCCTCAGTTTCTTTGGTGAGTGTTTTGCGGCGGAGTCGATAGATGGCGATAAGTAGCCATCGGCCGCCGTCGAGCGCTGGGATGGGTAGGACATTCATACAGGCGAGCGAGATAGAAATAAGGGCGGCTAAGAATGCGAGATTGGTGGGTCCGGCGTCGGCAAAGGCCGGGAAGATAACTCCGATAATCCCCACTGGTCCAGAAACCGAATCGCCAGCCGTTTGGAGAGCGTTTTGCCCAGCCTCACGAATGGCACTATCTGGGCTGAATTGCCGCACGACGCCTGAAACAAGGTTCCAAACTAGGTCACCTAGGCTACGAAAAGTCTCACCGGTAAGCGGTAAAGTGGTGCCAATTCCAACAATTGGTGCAGACCAGGTAGAACGAATGAAAGTTTGACCGGAAGTCATAGCGACACCTAGGACATATTCAGAATCACGGGGGTTGAGTTGTGGCTGTAGAGTGATTTCTTCACCATTTCTCAATATTGTATAGTTCCCTGTGGTACCAGCGTGCTCTGTGCCATAATTGGTGACTTCGGTAGGAGTGATTACGGACTTACCATCTAGCGCAATGAGTTTGTCTCCTGTTTGCATCCCAGCTTTGGCGGCTGGGGAGTCGGGCATGACTTCAGAGATCGTAATCCCATCACCAGTAACATGCGCATCGTTTTCTAGGTAGAATTGGTTGTTGATGAATTGAGGCATACCTGTGAAGGATAAAATAGTTAGGATAATGACTGCAACAAGCCAGTTCATCAGAACGCCACCAAAAAGAATTTTGGTTTTTCCCCAGAAGCTGGCAGCACCAAAAGTACCTTTACGTTTGTCGGCGTCAGATTCTCCATCCATGGCGCAAAAACCGCCGATGGGGAGATAATTGAGGCTGAGAACGAGGCTATTTTGAGGCTTATTCCACTTGGATTTTGGGAGTTTGGTCCATTTGCTGTCTTTCTTGATCCACGCAATTGCGCGGGGCGGAAAGCCAATGCCGAATTCATTGACTTTGACGCCATTTTTGCGTGCCATAATAAAATGACCTAGCTCGTGAGCAATAACGAGCAACATCAAAATAATAATTCCAAGTATAATCCCAAATACAATCTTCATGTTATCTATTGTAACATAACATAGGCATTTCAGTAAGATGCTCCCGCCAATAGCTCCGGTTTTATTGTAATACGAAAATAGCCCCGGCTGAGGCTATTTTACTAGAAATCATTTACCAAAACGACGGTGACGTTGATGAAATTCTTCAATGGCGGCGAGGGCGTCGTCTTTGGTGAAATCTGGAAATTGCTTTTCAACGAACCAGAACTCTGCATATGCACTGCGCCAAAGCTGGAAGCCGGATATACGTTGTTCTCCAGAAGTCCTTACTACCATATCTAGCGCTGGTACTTCAGGATGATAAAGATATTTCGCAAAATCTTCGGGTGTAATGTCAACAAAACTATCAGGTTTTTCTATAGCACTACGAATGGCTTTATTGGCAGCATCAGCGATCTCCCACTTACCACCATAATTAAAACAAAAGATAATGCTAAGCCCAGTATTGTTTTTGGTGTCTTCCTCGGATTGGAGGATGCGTTGCCAAAGTTTTGGATCGACACGTTCTGGGCGTCCCATGAGAACAATGCGAAGGTTTTCTTTTTGAGCCTTTTTGGTGAGTTTATCAATCTTCTTCCAGATCATATCCATGAGATAATCGATTTCTTCTTGAGAACGATCCCAGTTCTCGGTACTAAAGACAAAGAAAGAAGCATACTTAACCTCAGTGTCTTTCAAAGCGTCGATTACTTCATCGACACGGTCGAAACCGCGGCGATGACCTTCGAGAGTTGGAAGACCTCTACTTCTAGCCCAGCGACGATTACCATCGACAATAAAACCAAGATGTGTAAGTTCACCTGCCATTAGATTGCCATAATCTCCGCAGTTTTATCTTTGAAAAGAGCGTCAATTTTTTCGGTGAAGCTCTTAGTGAGCTCGTCAATGGTTTTTTCGGCTTTCTTGGTGGTATCCTCTGGAAGTTCGGCAGTTTTGAGTTCCTTGCGAGCATCCTCGCGAATGTTGCGGATAGCAACTTTAGCATCTTCGACTTTACTAGAAGTGGTTTTGACAATTTCTTTGCGGCGTTCTTCGGTGAGTGGCGGTACTGGAACCCGTACTACGTGGCCGTCATCTGAAGGATTAAGACCCAAGGCGGCATCGTTGCGAATAGCGGCGGCAATATTTTGAATGTTGCTAGGATCAAATGGAGTAACCAGAAGCATAGTTCCACCAGAAGCCGTAACGTTGGCAACCTGGTTTAGAGGCATAAACTGGCCATAGGCTTCGACTTTGATATTAGCCAACATATCAGGGTGAGCACGTCCAGTGCGTACTTTTTTCATTTCGTTTTGAAAGCGCACAACGGCTTCATCCATAGCCTTACGATATTCGGTATCATCAAACATTTTGTAATCCTTTCTAGGTTCGATAATATAAATTGTCCAAAAAGCACCCAAGAGGGTGCTTAGGATTGATTATTCAGTGACGCCGAGCTCGAGACGCTTGAATTGGCGAACCGTGATGTTCTCGCCAGTCTTGGCAATAGCCTCTTTGATAAATTGAGCGACAGTCATAGTGTCATCAAGAATGTATGGCTGTTCCATTAAGACTTTATCGGAGAAAGCTTTTTTGATTTGCCCGCCGATAATTTGGTCTTTCATGTTTTCTGGACCATGGAAGTTAGCCTCAAATTCCTTCTTTTTGGTAGCCATAATATCGGCTGGAACGTCTTCAATTGTAACGTATGCCGGATTCATGCTGGCAATTTGCATGGCGAGTTTGTGGGCTAGATCCTTGAATTCTTCGGTCTTGGCAACAAAGCTAGTCTCACAGTTGACTTCTACGATTGCACCTAGGCGACCATCATGGATGTAACTCTCGATAATTCCCTCGCGGGTCTCACGGTCGCCACGTTTTTCGGCTTTAGTCATGCCTTTTTTGCGCATGGCTTCGAGTGCCTTATCGAAATCACCTTTGGCTTCAACTAGAGCTTGCTTGGCGTCGGTTAAGCCTACACCAGATAGTTCTTTGAGTTTTTTGATTAGTTCGATTGAAATTGCTTTGACTTCGTTAGCTTTTGCCTTGAGTTCTTCGCTCATATTGCTCCTTAGATTATTTTATTGGTTTATTATCAGTAAGAGTTTAAGCTTTTTTGGCTTCACCTTCTTTGATGGCAGCAACGATATAATCCAAAATTAGTTGCACTGATTTGATGGCGTCATCGTTAGCTGGAATAACATAGTCAATGCTGGTTGGGTCGACATTAGTGTCGGTGATAGCAAAGACTGGGAGTTTGAGGGTATTTGCTTCTTTGATAGCATTTTTATCTTGGCAAGCGTCGACTACGATGATAGCGGCTGGCTGTTCGGTCATATCTTTGATACCACCATAACGCTCGTTGAGTAGGTCAATTTCTTCTTGGTAGCGTTGTACTTCGAGCTTGGAATAGCGAGCTTCGAGTTCGCCAGAGGCCATACGACGTTCCAAATCTTGAAGTTTTTTGATTTGACGATTAACGGTTTCGACATTAGTCAGAGTACCACCAACCCAACGTACAGTAACGTAAGGCATATTGACAGATTCGGCTGCAGTTTTGGTGATGTCCTTGAGCTGTTTTTTGGTACCAACAAACAGGACTTTTTTGCCACCAGCGACAATCTTGGAGATTTCCGGTAAGGCTTTTTCGAGAGACTCAACGGTTTTCTCGAGGTTAATGATATGTCCACCTTGGCGTTTGCTATGGATATATGGCGCCATCTTGGGGTGCCAGCGGCTGGTTTTGTGGCCGAAGTGTGCACCGGATTCTAGTAAGGCTTTAATGTCGATTTCGACAGTCATAGTTTTCCTTTCCCTTTGCTACGAGTTCTATCAGGAAAACGCCCGTAGCTGTTTCATTTAGATTATTATGCTGTAATATTAGCACGGATGATTATAAAAGTCAAGTTTGACGAGAGTAATTTTGGCTTAAGGGCTGAAAAAGGCTAGTGTATAAGACGTCCATTTTCAAGATGAATCAGCTGGTCGGCCTGAGCGGCGATGGATTGGTCATGTGTGGCGAGTATCACCATGGTGCCATATTTTTGACGAATCTGACTGAAGAGGTCAAGAACCACTGCGACATTCTTGGGGTCGAGGTTGCTCGTGGGCTCATCAGCGAGGAGAATGCGGGGTTGCATGTAAATTGCCCGCGCAATGGCGGCACGTTGGATTTGCCCACCAGAAAGCTGGGTAGGCAGGTGAGATAAATGCTCGCTTAGCCCCATGAATTCAGCAATCTCTTTAGTACGTGTAGCGCGCTCAGATTTGGAAAGATTTGCAAATATGGCTGGGAGTTCGATATTTTGTTGTAAAGTTAGTGTAGGTTCGAGATAAAATTGCTGGAAAATAATACCAATGTGGCGTTTACGAAAAGCAATAAGTTCCTTGGCAGACATAGCAGTAATATCTTGATTATCAATGAGGATGTGTCCAGAAGTTGGGGCTTCAAGACCGCCGATTAATTGAAGTGCAGTGGATTTACCAGAACCACTAGCACCAGTGATCACAAGAAAGCCAACGCCCGGCTGTGTACTAAAACTTACATCGTCGAGAGCGATTACGGGTTGATTGCTGACATGATAAGTTTTATTTACTGATTGAAAAACGATGGAATGAGCCATATGCTACCTTTTTAAATCCTTAATAATATCTTTTGATACGAGCTTTTTAACCATGGCGAGAAGGCTCACTAGCGAAACAACAATTATCGAAAGCCAAACGAAGATAATCTTCCAATCAAAGCCAATCATAATGAGCAACTTGAGATTAGGCAAGAGGAAAAGTGAGCGAGCAGTAGCAGTGACGGCTCCGCCAAAGATAAAAGTGACGCCGAGGGAAATCAGAATGCCAATAACAGTAGCACAAAGGATGACTAGTAAACTAATAACCAACATATAGAGCACAAAAATCTGAAGAATCTCACCGGTGGTGGCACCAATACTGCGATAGAGGGCGATGCTAGACTTTTCGTCGTCGATAACGCGGCTGAGCGTGCCGGCCATGATAATGACAGAGATAATAGTAAAGACGATAGAGAACTCGGTGATAGTCTTGTTATAAGATTGATGTTTTTGATGGTTAGATATTCTGGTAGTAAGATACTCTTGCCCGCCGGTGGAAATATACTTCGTAAGGTCTTGGGGGATGGCTTTTTGGCTTTCTTTGGGGTTGAGCCAGGCTAATGCGTCCTGAACATTTGAAAAAGAAATTAGATATTCTGTACGATCATTGGATTGGCGATTGTAGAGAGCTTGAAAAGCAGATGAAGTAGGATTGACGACAGCAAAAATTGCCATAGGCGAATAATTTTCAACCGGCATAATATCTGAAAAAATAGTAGGCGCATCAGGTGAAAAGGTTGTAATATCGCGGGAGGGGGTAAGGCCGACAATGGTGAAATTTGCTGGTTTCTCTTCTGGTTCTTCTCTGGTTGCACTAAATTCGGAAGTGGTGGCAGTAAACTTACGACCAACAGATTGGTTGGTGACGTTCTTTATATATTCTGTGACGGCAGAGTTGGCTAATGAAGGTTGTGAGATACTTTGTAGCTTGCCTGCGGTAGCAACTGGAAGAACTGCGTTAATACTATCATTATTAGTTCCTTGTACTCCAATAATCGTGGAGATAACCTCAGAATCAATTACTTCGACATACTCCCCCGGGTAGCTTTGGCTGCATGGAACTGATGTAGTCAAAGGTTCGCGGTATGGAGTGAGGTTGGGGATATCAATTTGCTTGTTGGAGCAGTAATGCGTGATTTTATCCACCACTTTGCCATTCAAATAACCAACAGCACGCTCAATGTATTCTTCTGCATGCTCGATATCTTCACCGGAATAGGTCACTTTTAGAAAAATGTGGTCTCCGTAAGCCTCTTGGTTAAGGTGTTCGAGATTGTTGAAATTACCCTGGATAATGGTCATTGCCGCAATGACCACGCCAAAAAGGACGCTCATGGTGAGAATGGTAACGATAGTGCGGGATTTACGAGTTTTTAATCGAGCAGAGACGAGACTAAATTTGTCGGATAGTTTCATTAAAACCTTTATTGAATTATAATCTTTACGTTTATTATACATCAAAGATGAGAAAACGGTTTGCATATATCGTTAGTATGCCGTTAGGCTGTATTGTAAGAGTATATTTTGTATTTTTATATTCTCCCTCCCCCCATCCCTAATACAGTACTCAGGCAGCGGAGGGGGAAACCGTAGTAGCGATTACCATTACCAGACGCATAAACAACGTTAGTGCCAAAGCCAAGATAATATGATCGAATATCCGTTGAATATGATTGTGATGCCCACCATTGACCGCTAATACCAGTATCCCTAAGTGTACCAGCAGATAAAGCTAAATGTATAAACCCGCTGCGCACGAAAACCACTAAACCTATACCACTAGTATAGGTTTGAGAAATCTCTACCTCTGTTAGTCTTTAGCAAAACCTATACCACTGGTATAGGTTTTGCTCCGAACATACCTAACAATAATATTAGTAATATTCTAACCTACTTCGTGCGCAGCGGGTTCATCCATATAGTTGTTGGTGCGTTTAGGAATGGTGGTACTGGTGGTGAGGCATGGTCATCATATGGTACGACTCAAGACGCAAATGGTTCTGACATTCTGAGTGCTTATTACTTATATCTCAATAATGCTAGAGTCTATTTGTCGCATGGTCCATATCCACGCGCTTTCGCTCGCCCCCTCCGCTGCCTGAGTACTGTATTAGGGATGTGAGGAGAGATAAATAATAATTATGAAAGATAGATTTTGAGTACTGGAAAAGCCCCAGTTCCCTGGGGCTTCCTTTAGGCGTAGTATAGAGACTATTTCTCGGATTCAGCCTGAGCGGCCTTTTTAGCGGCTTCTTTTTCAGCTTTTTTGGCTTTGTTGCCTAGGCTGGCGCGAAGGGCTTCAGCGCGCTTAGCACGAGCCTTGAAGCGATCAACGCGACCTTCGGTGTCTATAATCTTTTCTTCGCCAGTAAAGAATGGGTGCGAAGCGGAAGAAATTTGCACCTTAATCAGAGGATATTCTTGACCGTCTTCCCATTTGATGGTCTCTTCGCTCTGGGCGGTAGACTTGGTCAAAAATTTGAAATTAGCGGCCTCATCCATAAACACCACATAGCGGTAATCTTGGGGTTGTGAAACTTTTGTACTCATAATTCTCTAAATTATAGCAAAGTTTGTTGGAAATGTAAAGAGAAAAATTGGGGCACTGCAGTGCCCCATGGTGAGTATCCACTAGTGGATACTCTAGAAATAACGTCCGCCATTTAATGCGGCTCTGCGGTCGGCTTCACGGGCTTCATATTCACTGTTGTGGTAATTGCCTGCGCCGTCTTTCCAGCTACCGCCAGTACCACTGTACTGCGCGCGTGCTGCTGATTCATAACTACTAAACGTACCGCGTTCGGTAGTTACAGTTGAGCCTACTGGGCGTGTATCGTCTCCCCAAATTGACATCCATACTCACCCCCTTTCGTATGATAGTATGGATAACTGTGTGGAAATAAATTGTGTACACTTACCTAAGATTTGGTAAGCTGAGTGCATTTTAACACGCAGTAATAGAAAGTGCAACCTTAAGCGTCTAGTTCGAGCAGTCTAGCAACAAATTCTTTGACATGCCTAAGGGAGTTTTTTGGATTAGCGGGTAGATTGATTTCTGGGTTGTGTACAAATTCTAGGCTAGTGATGAGATGATAAATGATTTTGGTAAGTTTCTTAAGGTCGGCACCGCTAGTATCGCTATACTGGTAGACTTTATCGTAGACCTTATCCTCGTCATCTGGAGAGACAAAGAGAATGTGTCCAGTTTTGATTTGATAATTGTGGTATGTAGGAGAGAGATTGAGCAAGAGTTTATAAAATTCTAGCTGCAAGGCATATTTGTAAAGCGTAAAGTGACTTTGCCAGTTTTCTTTATGGTAATTACCGGTTTTAAAATCGTAGATTTCGATAGTTTTGGTTTCGGGGTTGAGGTTGATGTGGTCAATTTTGCCAGTGAGGGGTATACCCTCAAAAGTTAGATGCTCAGATGAAAGATTAACTTCTCCTTTAGCATAAGGATGGCGCAAGATATCCTGAAAACTTTGAAGTGAGACTTTGAGGCTATTGATACCTTTATCGTGCAACTCAGAAATTTGTTTAGGGCTGAGAGGCAGATCTTTTATCTTTTCTGCAAAGAAACCAAGGGCATCTTCGTTGGTGATTTTTTGATTAGTAACTTGTTCGAAGATGGCATGGATAAGTGTACCATAAGCCAGTTGGGGTGTAAGTGGCTCATCTGGACAATGCAAGACGCGCTTCTGATAAATTTGTTCTGGACCGGCATAGATAATATCGATGAAATTGGTGAGGTCGGTAGCGGTGAGACGATAGTTTTTGAGATTGGATTTAAGCAAGAGCTCTAGGTCGGGAGTGAGGTTGATGTAAGCTGATGACCAGCTATACTGAATCGTAGTAAGGTCGGCCTCCGTATCAAAATCTTGATAATGCAATTGAATTTCTTGAGAATCCGTAGGGAGATAGGGTGATAATTGTTTTTCGGCTTTATCGTCACGTTGTTCGTCGAGATAGCTGAGGCGAGCAACGGTTTTGCCAGAAAAATCTTGGATTGAGTTAGTCATAATGAGGTTGGTTTTGGCGCGGGTGATGGCGACAAAAAGCAAACGCAAACGTTCGTCGTCGGTGACGCCAGTGTGTCGAATCTGCGAGAGGTTAGCGGGTAGCACAAATGTGTTGTTGTTGCCTTTGGATTTGCCCCATGCCCAATCATCCATAGCCACAAGAAAAACATGTTTGAATTCTAGCCCTTTGCTTTTGTGAGCAGACATAATTTGCACGGCTTGTTCGCCATCTTGGTAAGGGCTAGTCTTGATAATGGCGGCACCAGCAGCTTCATAGTCATCCAGCATAGCAATGAAATCGGCTAATTTAGGATGAGGATTTTTGGTATGGTTAGTTGTAATATCGCGTAACGTTGTAAGGTTTTCGTAGAACTCAAATTGTTCAATAGGCGTGCTATGCTGAGAATAGTATTCTAGATATGGAGATCGGAAATTGCACTCTGGTGTGGTTTCGGCACCGATGAGGTAATTTAGCCAGAGTTCTAACGGAGTGTTAAAGCTAAACATAGTCATTTGAGCTAACCACTGAGCGAGATTTTGCAGATTGGTGTTATCTGATTCGGACAAGTATTCTAAAGCGGCTTGGTGAGAGTTATGCGCCTGATGAATAGCAGATAGTGCCGTCATTGCGGGTACCGAAAAGAATGGAAAAGAAAGGATTTCCAGTAAACGGTGAGAGGGCTGTTGCTCGTTGGCGAGTTCCCAGAGAAACCTGGATAATACTACTAACTCGTGAATTTTTGGATCATCAAGTAGATTGGATTTTTTTTCATAGGCGATATTAACATTTTGAGCTTTAAGATACGGTAAAAGTGGAGCGACATACTTATGTTTGGGCGCAATAACTGCGATGTCAGTAGGATTTACGCCTGTAGAAATAAGCTGCTGAATTTGATTAGCTACCCAATAGTATTCATGGTTAGCTGTAAGGAACTCATGACGAGAGATATTACTGGTGGCAGGAGTCTTATGTAAAAAGTCTAGCATGGAGCGCAAAATCTTATCCACTTGATGATGTTTGGCAAAACTATCTTCAACTTGTTTGGCAACGCGATGCGAAAAGGCAAGGATTTCTCCAGAACTACGATAATTATCGACCAACGTGATAACTTTGGCTTGATAATGATTTTGAAAATCTAGCAAATTGGACGCACTGGCACCTTGAAACTCAAAAATAGCTTGGTCGTCATCACCTACTGCCATCACTGCGGGTCGCTCGTAGTCAGTTAATAATTTGATAAGTTCAAATTGTGAAGGGTTTGTATCTTGAAATTCATCAAGTAAAATATACTGAAAGCGTTCGGACAGACTTAGCCGAAAACCGCGATCTTCTCGGAGGGCGCGAATAGCTTCTTCGATCATGTCAGCAAAATCAAATAGACCTTCAGCGCGCAACTGCTGGTCGTATTGGTACATGACGTTTGCCAGAGAGAGAAGTTTTTTGTTGGCGATATAATCTTTAAGACGATAATAACCTTCCTCGTTTAGCTCAAAGCGCTGATTTTTCCATTTAGTAAGTGGGCTGACGCTAGGCTTGTCTTTAGCAGATTCATCAGTGATGATTTGTGAGAGCTCACGCACTAGGAGATTAGCAACGGGTTCTACATTACTAACAATTGGTTGGGGACTAGTGAACTGGGCAAGCGTCTCCAGAACGGGTTGGTAAACTGTAGCTATGGCTTCTTCAAATTTGCAACGAGGTTTGAGTTGCTTTAAGATTGGACTAATGACATCGCTAATGCGTTGGCTGTCTTCTGAGTTGGTCTGGGCGACGGCCTGTAAATCATTGGCTGAGAGGCGAGCGGCTTTGGCATTTTGAATTGTCGAAACTAAATCGTCAATATTTGCAGTCTTCAGAATGTCGTTTACTGGGAGGTCTTCTTGAATTAAGCGGACAAGTTTAAACTGCATGACACTATCAATCGGCGAGTCAAGTCGTCGATCAAAGGTTTCAGCGTAATTTTTATAGCGCTCAAGAATATTAGCGCCAAAAGCATGGTAGGTAAAGATGTTAATGTTATCGGCAGAACTACCAATCATGGAACCTAGGCGCTCACGCATATTACTTGCGCCAGATTCGGTAAAAGTGAGGCAGAGAATATTCTCTGGGTTAGTATCGGTATGTTCTAGAATGTAAGCCACTTTGGCTGAAAGCAGCTGGGTTTTACCGGTGCCAGGACCAGCTAGAACCAATAATGGCCCATCGAGATAGGAAACAGCGGCTTGTTGTTCGGTATTCAGCTCCATATATCTATTATAGTCTATTTCGCTCGAGCACGAGAAGATTTTCCAGATGTGGGGTGCGTGGGAAAAAGTTGAATGGCGCCACTGCTGCAACTCTGTATTTTTCTGTGAGAATTTTTGTATCCCTAGCCTGAGTAGCAGGATTACAAGAAAGATAGATAATGACGGGTGGGCAAACGGTCAATAGTTTATCTAATAATTGGCTATGGCAACCAGCGCGTGGCGGATCGAGGATTACAGTCTGATCAGGTTGAATATACTCAAGGGCTTCCTCGGATTTAGCGAAGATAGGAGTAGCATTTGGCACATCTTGGCAATTATTTTGCATTTCTCGATAGGCAGAATGATCACACTCAACAAGGGTCAGTTCTTTATCTCGCGCTATACATAATCCAATTGTGCCAACTCCAGCATATAAATCTAACACTTTGGTAGTATGGATGTATGTTTGCATTTCACGTAATGCCATTTCGTAGACAGGTAAATTGATTTGAAAGAAACCATTTGGTGAATAGCTATATTCATAGCCAAGTAGACGATCTTGAAGTGGCGTAAAATTTGGGTGAGGTTGGTGCTTTTTAAGCAATCCGCCGCTAACCTCTCCACTTTGGTTGCAACGCAATAAAAGTGACTGAAACTGGCGCGCATCGGACTTATTAGCATTGAGCTCGGACACAATTTGTTGAGCGTACTCAAAAATTTCTAGACGCTCAAGGCTGGAACCGCTAATAGGATCTTTACGATGAGTGCCACGTTCATGAAAAGCCAGATGGATTTGTGCGTCCTCATGGCTATAGTAGAGAGAGTATTCCATTTTGTTGCGATAAAATAAGCTATTCCCATCGGTTTTAACAAATGGAATGTCTGGTATCTTTACGTTATGCTGTCGAAAAATCTCTGCCAAGATTTCGCGTTTTTGCGTCAACTCGTAATCATAGTCCATGATTTGCCATGGCGAAGTAGCAAGATAGCATTTGTCTTGTGGTTGAATACGGTGCGGAGATGGGTCTGTAATGATACTGGAGAATCCTTCTAGATAATGACTTTTATGCTTGGTGACTTTAATTTCAATAATATTTTCTCCAGGTAAGGCATTCCAAAGCATAGCCTTTTTGCCATCAGGCAACGTACAGATGGCTTGACCACCAGGAATAAACTTATCGACTTTTACCCCTTCAGTGGTATATTTTTCTAGTTTTTGTCGAGTTTTTTGCGGTTTTTTGCTCATTCTCGTCTCTATTTATTCATCTGGTGATATATTATTCGTACCGTAAGGCTTCAATTGGATTTTTATGAGCAGCTTTCCAGGCTGGAGCGGTACCAGCAATGAGTGCGATAAACATAACTATGAGAATAATCGGCAAAACATTACTGACTGTAAAGTGGAAGAGGTTGAAAGTTGGGAAAACTTCTAGAAAACCGCCAGGCGCATGAACTGCAGCATTTGTAGCGTTGCCAATTAGGATAGCAATTGCTACACCGACAGCCGATCCCCAGAAACCGAGCAAAATGGCTTCTGTAGCAAACTCGGCAAAAACGCGGCCCGAAGACATCCCTAGGGCCTTATCAAGACCAATTTCTCGAGTACGCTCTTCAACTGACATGAGAAGTGTGTTGACTATACCGATTGCGGCAGCCAGGAGGGCAATACCGCCAAATATACCGAAAACAATCATAATAACATCAAAGAAAGTGCGAATGACACCCATCATATCATTGATCGTCCAAGCAGAATAACCTGCATCACTAATGATTTGCTTGATCTCATCCTCACTAAAACGCGTGTTGTCAAAGGTTGCCATGACGTAATAAGTTGGCGCTTCGTAGTTCTCTGGGTAATGTTTAGTAGCAAAAGCGTACATCTCGTCATAGAGAGCACGAGAGAGTAACATGCCGAATTGCGATGAAACAATTCCATTAGCTTCTACGCCGACTACTTCGGCTTTGAATTCTTTGAAAGTATTATCAAATTCGTCTTTGAGTGCAAAAGTAATGGTTTGACCGATAATGTCCTCGTCTTTTTCGTAACCTAGAGCTTGAGGGTAGTCTGGTGGAAGCACGATTTGACTTTTCTGTTTAGCATCTTCAGTCTGATCGACTAGTGAACCTGCGGCAAGGGGGATATTGAAATTCCCTGGTGGCAAAATCATGGCATTACTAACATTATATTTCTTATCGGTCTTACTACTAGTGACATAACCAGTGCCATTTAGTGGGGTGGGAGAATAAAAACTATCAGCATCGATACCATCAATATCTTTGAGTTTTTCAATGTCTTTATTGCTTAACACGCCAAGAGTATTGGTTTTTTCGGTGAATTCTTGTGGACCAGTGGATGCAGACATTTGCTCACTCATCATGGCTTCAGAATCTTTGGACATAAGCATAATAAAATTGTCGCCACCGAGCGCTGTCGTCTGGTCGTCAATAAAAGCGTTAACTCCTGCATTGATACCAACATTCAAGATAATAGTGAAACTACCTACAAAAATAGCAAGAATGGTTAGAAATGTACGAACTTTGTTGCGAAACAGATTATGATTAGCAGTGCGTAGAAGGTCAAAGAACTTCATTATTTTACTCCTTTCTGAGTTTTGGTCTTCTTGGTTGGTTTCGTAGTTTTGTTGATTTTTGTCATTCCTTTATTCTTAGTGTCTTCAACGATTTTGCCGTCTAAAATGCGAATTTGGCGGTCGCAAAGTTTGGCTAGATCTTCATCATGTGTGACAATTATGAGCGTAACGCCCTTCTTTTTGTTTAAGTCGAAAAGTAGTTTGATGACCTTTTCTCCAGTGGTAGAATCGAGGTTACCTGTTGGTTCGTCAGCAAAGAGAATTTTGGGATTATTGACAATGGCGCGTGCAATGCAAACGCGTTGTTTTTGCCCGCCAGAAAGGTTGTTGGCCTTAAATTTGCTACGCTCAGACAAGCCAACGGTTTTGATGGCTTTTTCGGCGAGCTCATGCCGCTCTTTGCGACGTTTGCCGGCAATTTTTAGTGGTAAAGTAACGTTGGCTAATACCGTATCGTTAGGGTTCATAAAAAACTGCTGAAAGACAAAACCGAAGCTTTGGTTACGTAAACGGTTTAATTTGCGCGCACGTAGTTTAGTTGAATCTACGCCATCAATAGCAACACTGCCTTTGGTGGGTCGGTCTAGCAAAGCTAAAAGATGCATGAGAGTGGATTTACCAGAGCCAGATTTTCCGACAATTGCGACTGACTCGCCAGAGTCTATTGTTAGATTGATGTTCTTGAGAGCCGTAAAGGCTGACCCGTGCTTGCCATATGTTTTAACAAGATTTTTTACTTCAATAACTGGTTTCATCTTATTATTGTAGCATATTAACGTATGTATTGCCAAATTGGACCTTTTGGAGTATTAGTGACTCTAAAGTTGTCGATTTTTAGATCTTCACGGATAGCGTCGGATTCTACATAGTCATGCTTATCATAAGCTTCCTCCCATTTCTTGATAAGCTCTAGTTGTTTTGAAGATGGTTCTGGGGCATCTTCGTAAATTCCCAGTCCAAAGAGAGCATCAATTTCATGCCAATATTCCGGTATGATTAGCGTGTTAGCGTCAATAATCGCAAAAGCAGCTGCTGAATTTAGATTATTATTGAGTTCGGCTTTAACTTCGGACAAAATTTCGTGCATTAAGTTTTCTTTGTCAGTTTCGTTAAAGACTTCCTGTTTTGATAAAGCTGCAGCATTTCTCCAGCTTAGGCGCCGTCGTCGTGCTGCTTCAAGATCGGTTAGACTAAAACTGCGCTCAGACTGGTAATGCCCTTGCAGAACCCACATTTTGAAATCGAGCGGGCTATATCCCTTATCTACTAGGTCTTGCATGGTATAGCCATTACCTAAAGATTTTGAGATTTTCTTACCCTCACTACGAAGATGGTCGCAATGTAACCAGTAATGCGAAAGTTGCTTGTCGAATGCAGCCAAGGTTTGAGCGATTTCGTTGGTGTGATGTACGGGGATATGGTCGATGCCGCCCGTATGAATGTCGATGGGCTCACCAAGCTCTGCATGAATAATGGAAGAACATTCTAGATGCCAGCCGGGATAACCTGGACGCCCTAAATAATCCCATCGCATCGCATGTTTTTCTCCGGGTTGAATGAATTTCCAGACAGCAAAATCTGATAAATTGCGTTTCTCAGTGGAAAATTCAACTCTGGCACCGGCTTTGAGATTATTGAGATTGAGTTGGGCAAAGTCAGCGTAGGTGGGTAACTTACTAGTGTCAAAATAAATACCATCGGATGTCTCATAAGTATAGCCTTTGCTTATAAGTTGATCTACTAAGGCTTTATCTTCTTCGATGTAGTCTGTAGCTTTGGCTATAACATCTGGTGATATGAGGTTGAGAGATAGAAAGTCTTTCAGGAACAAACTGGCGTAATATCCTGCCACCTCCCAAACACTTTTACCACTTTGGCGGGCGCCTTTTTCTAACTTATCTTCGCCCTCATCGCCATCAGAAGTAAGATGTCCAACGTCGGTTAAATTTAAAACACGATACGGTACATAATTATTGAATTTAAGCGTACGGATTAACAAATCCCAGTAGATATATGCGGCAAAATTTCCGATATGGGGCGTACTATAAACTGTAGGACCGCAAGTATAAATCTTAACGTGCTTAGGATCAATAGGTCGAAATTCTTCTATTTTACGGGTGAGGGTGTTATAAAGATGGAGTTTACTATATTTAGACATTTTGTTCCCTTAAAATTCGTTTTAATTCAATCATGATTTTATTACGTTTTTGCGTAGAGATATCGTGATGACCAATAACACTGATAAAACGGATATACTGTGGGTTGGCGGCGGCGACTTTCTTGAGGTTGGAACGCATAACCAGTGGGTCAAAATGACCGTGTAGAATGAGAGTTGGGATTTTGATTTTCGTAAAAGTACGATAATTGTCATGATTTAGTATGACGTTGTCCATAGAACGTTCAAAAGCAGGAGTTTTGATATAACGACTACTAAAACTACTGAAACGTTGCACGAAATTTGCAATAACTTCTATTGCCGGCTCATCTTTGGCAAGATGATAGAGTGAACTATATGACTTAGTGTAAACTCTATCAGGCAGTTTAGCTAGTTCCTCTGACATTAAAACTGGTGGTGAAACTAAAATCAAATTAGCAATATCAAACGCGCTTTGATAATTGACTGCATAATTGGCGGCAATGAGCGACCCCATGGAGTGGCCTATCAAAACAACTGGGCTTGTAATTTTAAGCTGCTTGAGGGTATTCTCTAATGCCTTTTCGTAATCCAGATAGTCATAGTCTAGCCAAGCTGCTTGCAGAGATTTGCCGAAGCCCAACAAATCTAAAGCAACAAAACGCACGCCCTTTAAATCTGGATTTATGGAGAGTTGGCGAATAGTAGTGCGCCATGTAGCGGATGTAGCCGAAATGCCATGGAGAAAAATAACGGTCAATTGCGGGTGTTTATTTTTGGTATCGTATACTACCTTAAGTCGTATTGGACGATGCAAAAAGCGATGCCTAAATCGTGTGTGCCAGTTATAAAATTTTCCCTTAACATGCGTCATCTAGGATTGCTCCATTTCGGCTTTGGTAACAGCTGCCTGTTCTATAAGTTCGGGCATGATTTTGACGACATCAGCTACAACATCATTGTATTGTACATCATAAGTCCGGAACCCGGCTGCGAAAGGATGTCCACCGCCACCAAAGAAGCCTGCAATTTGGTCAGCAATAGGCAAACTAGTCCGGATTTTTCCAGTTACCTTGCCGTCAGGATAGGTCTTGATGGCGATTGCGACAACTACATTTTCTACTAAGCGCATTTCTTCTAGAATTAGCACATTAGGATTATATTCATCAGAATATTGCTGTATATCTTCAAAAGGAATGTGCACAGTAGCCAGCTGATTATCTAGAGAATATTCAATACGCTTAATAAGGTCAGCTTTATAATCGAGTATACGCGGTGATTTTTTCATAAATTCGCGACGACGTTCTTCAAGTTCGGCCGGATTAACGCCTAAATCAATCAGCCCTGCCATGGCGCGCATGGTATCTGCGGTAACTGAAGCACTTACAAGCCCAAGTGTGTCTGATGAGATGCCAGCATAGATCGCTTCGGCAGCAACGAGAGGAATAGTTAGATGTTGATCTTGGGCAATTTTGTAAATTAGTTCGGTGCAGGCTGGAAGAGATTCAATGATTGCTGCATGTGGAAAGTCTAAATCATCTTCGCTCTCATGATGATCTAATACAAGAACTGGTTTATTGTAAAGTGAATTACGAATAGCAGTATCATCTAAAAGTTTTGAGAGTAGAACACTAGCGGCAGTATCAACGATAATATAGCCGTCGGCTTTGTAATCAAACTCATTGCTGACGCGCGACCAGTCTGGGAAATAGTGTAAATATTTAGGAATATCTACTGGGCAATAGAGACTATTTTCGGTATTTTTTAAGATATAATCCAAGGCAATCGCTGAGCCTAGCGAATCTCCATCTGGATTCTCGGCCTGAATAATACAGATGCGATTTTTATTGCTCAAAAAATTAGTAAACTGTTCGTACATATTATATATTATAACACTACCTGGGCTACTTTTTACGGGTTTTGCGGGGAGTCTTTTTACTCGGAGACTGATTAGGGAAAGCTTTCACTAAACGACGGTTAAGTTTGCCTTTATTCATTAGGATTTCTTGGACACGTGTAGAGATCTCATCGGTAGCATCGCGTTGTACAGTTCCGACTGTGACACGAACACCCAAAATTAACCAGAGTGACAGTAGTACATCACAAAACATCCAGGCGGACAAAATAGCGGCACCAGTGAGCATTAGCGGAGTATAGGTATTACTGAATAGGCTATACAAAAAGGGTGTAATAAACTCTACAATGAAAATCCCAGCCAGTCCAAAAGATAGTACAGAACTCATACAGATACGACCATTGATATTAACGGATTTTTCGGCATAATCCCACCATCGTACCCTAAATAGCTTTTCCATGATAAAGCTGGCGCAGTATTCTAATACTGCGCCACCAACTAACGACACACAAAAGATAGCAATAATACTTTCGGTACGATTAAGAATCAAAGACAAAATTATTGCTCCAGTACCATAAATGGGGCAAATTGGTCCTATTAGGAAACCACGGTTAACAAACTTTTTGCGATCAATAAGGCTAACGATGACCTCGATTAGCCAACCACCAAAAGAATAGACCATAAATATTAAAAACCAAATTGCAATTTTTTCAATCATCTTTGACCTCAACTTTTCCAATTAATTTAATGCTCTCATTTTCGGGTAGGGTTTCGACTTGTTTGAGCTTACGTTCAATTTGACGCGAGGTAGTTTCGGCATCGCTAATCTTGTTTGCGGTTTCTTGTAACTTTTTCTTGGTGGCAGCAAGTAAATCACCAAACTTAGAAAACTGTGCTTTGACAGCACCTAAGGTTTGCCAGACCTCAGCTGAGCGTTTTTCTATGGCAACACTACGAAATCCCATAGTGAGACCAGAGAGTATCATTGGCAGTGTGGATGGTGATGCTAAAGCAACGTTGTATTTTTGACGAATTTCATCGGATAGCCCAGGTATGCGTAGAATTTCAGCATAGAGACTCTCGGTGGGAACGAACATTACACCGAAGTCGGTGGTAGCAGGCGGGTCGAGATATTTGGAAGAAATTCTTTTAGCCTGTTCTTTGACATCGGCAGTGAGGGCTTTGCGATGTTGGTCAATTTCAGTTTTGTTACCATGGTCATAAGCATCAATAAGGCGAGCGTAGTTTTCGACTGGAAATTTAGAGTCGATAGGTAGAAAAACAATCTTCTCTTCCCTGCCTGGCATTTTGATAGCAAATTCAACACGATCATTGCTGCCAGATTTGGTGATGATGTTTTCTTGATATTGATCGGGAGAAAGGCAGTCGGTAATAATATTGCCAAGCTGCACCTCGCCATAAATACCGCGGGTCTTGACACCCTCCATAACCTTTTTTAGATCACCTACGCCATGAGCAAGATTACGCATTTCACCTAAGCCTTGATATACTTGCGTGAGTTGCCCAGAAATGGTTTTAAAGCTTTCATTAAAACGTTGTTCAACGGATTTTTGGAGTTTTTCGTCGACGGTTTGACGCATTTCTTCAAGCTTTTTGGCGTTATCATCCTGGAGACTTTTGACTCGACTATCAACTGTGCGTTGGATACCCTGAAGATTGTCGGAAATTTCCTTACGGTTTTCGCGAAATTCGCCTTCAATTTTGGGCGAAAGTTTATCTAGTTCGCCTTCAACACGAATCAAGCGTTCTTCCAAACGCGAAGTATCTATGCGGGCGACGGGCTGGCGGAATAATAAAAACAGCAATAGCACAATTATAATCCCGCATAACACGACCAGAGCGATATCCATAAGAGTATTATATCATGTTTCCTGGATAATCATATGCAAGACGTAGTTCACTAATATCACGAGCTTTGTCGCAATAAGCGGCTGAGTTTAACACCTAGGAAGAATACTGGCAAAGCCGCTATGGCTATTGCTATAATCGTGTATTGTAATGGTAGAAATAGCAAAATGGCTGATGCGGCAAGACTAAATAGAAATTGCCCAGCCTGCTGCATGACTATAAGATAAACTAAGGCATCTTTACGGTCTGCTTTATCAACCTTTCTAAATAAAACTGTTTGACAAAAAATATGTAGCGGGTCTCGAATAGCGGGCATTAAGGCAAAGCCACTTGCTAGCAGTAACATACGCGAGGCAAAGTCTATTGATAAGAAAAACCCTAGTAAAATTAGCGTAATTGACATCATAGACCAAAGCGAGAGCAGGATGACAACTTTGTTCTGTAATAAGCGATGAATGGTCGGGTAGGCTAAATCTACAAGAATTCGTATAATTCGCGAAACGAACCAAGCTAGACCTAAGTAGGCAACAACTTGGTCGACTGGCAATTCCGTCTCTAATTGATATTGGAGCAAAAGCTTACCGTTATTTTCTCCAAGGCTAATAATACCATAAAGTAAGCCACAGAATATTAGGATTAATAGTGAGAATTTAATTGGATGTGGCAGGGATAGCTTGTTAGCTTCTGCTTCCGAGCCTGCATCAGCCTCTACTTTGGGAACAGTTTTGTCTTCAATATCATAAATGAAGAAAGACATAATAACAGCTACGCCACAAATAACTGTGCCGAGGATCATTGGAAGATATTGCCATTTGGCGAAAAATAAGCCCACAAGCAATGAAGCAATCATGGTGGCAGCGGTATAGATAAGATGAGTACGGCTAGATACCTGCAGATAATCTTCAGATTTGTGCATACGACTAAGGTTATCTTGAATGAGAGCATCACGTATGGCCGTGAGCACAACTGCTATTGCCTGAAAAAGCATCGCTACAATAAATACCCAATATTCTGTACCAAAGGTCAGTAAAATACTAGTAAAAAGGAGAAAAATTGCACCAAGGCGCATCGACCAAGTGTTGCCGAGACGTTCGGAAAGTCTGATGGCGGGTGTCAAAAATATTCGTACGGCAAGGCTAACACAGACATCTAGAAAAACTACTTGCGTCACATCAAAACCTTTGACATTAGTAAGCCAAACAGTATTGATGACAACATAGAAGATGAGATTATTTGTTAGCCCAGCAAACCAGGGGTAGAGACGATTAATTGCATGTAACTTATTTTGCTGCATTGTTTTAATTATAGCGTGTTTTGATTTGGAACATGGAGTTTATTTCATATTCCTTGCTAGTTTTTTGGAACTAAATTGCCCGCTACTAGATAAGACCGCTAGCACAGCGGATAGGAGAGCGGCGCTAAGTATATAATAGATAATGGGGTTCCAGCCAATGAGCCAAATCTGGTTGGATGGCATGCCAAATCCTAGAATGAAAACTTGTGTCAGTGCGGATTGATTAGCTAAACTTAATACCGCCGCCAGTGCGAGACCAATCAAAACTGCAAAAACTACCGCCATGAGGCTTAATACTAAAAGATGCACTATATAGAATAGTCGTATTTGGTAGCCAGTTGCGCCCATTGAGTGATAAAGCGAAATGATTTTTTTGTCTTTTTCGATAAGCCTAGCATAGGTCGTGGTGGCAATAATTAGAGCAATGATAGATAAAACTGCCGACACCACCTTAAATACTTGCCAGATCTCCTGAAAATTAGCGTAAGTTGTGAGTGGGTCAGCAACTATAGAAAAGACTTCGTATTTATAATCTCTGCCGCACAAATTTGACATCCTGTTTATTTCTGTACAGTAGTTGGATTTGTCTTGGTAATAAGCAAAAGCGGACTGAATATTGGGAAATTCGGCAAAGATTGGATTATCTATTTCGGCATGTTCTATATTTGTAACAGAGCTGAGAACGAAATTCTGACTAGACCCGGTGCGGGCTTGACCGAGAACTAGATCTAGTGGATTGCTATTTATACCAACATTCGTCAATGATAAATCGCTGGCATAAACTCCGCTCGGTAGGATATCAGCAATGTAATATTTCTCATTAGTTTTGCTAGTAACGCTCTGGTGTAGAGTCTTCTCCTCGACTTCTTTGATGGCTTGGAGTTTGTCTGTCACCTCTGCGGCTCGTTCTGGCATAACAATTCCCGCTATTTTGGCGGCTGTAGAAATAGGTATAGCTACTGCAGTTGCATCTTTTGTAGACTCACTGATTTCACTGTCAACAAATATACTTCCTTCCAGTTTATAGAATATGCCATCAGAATTTTGGATGGCAGTCGCCTCAATCAATTGACCGCCATAAGTTTTAATATTTGTTTTGATGTGCTCTGTTTCTAATGCTATATCACAATCTTTACCACAAACCTTAGTGTCAATACTGCTGATGATGAGAACTTTACCCCCAGTTGGCGCAAGCATTTTTGATAATACCGAATTTTCTATACCTTGCAAAACAAAAACACCAGCAGTGATGACGCTAAAAAGTAAACCAACGACTATAATAATTATAGCGGTACGCTTTTTGTGAGTTCTAAACCCAACAAGGCCTAATCGGAGATAGTCAGAAAGGCGCATCAGTCTTCCTTGAGTTGTTTGGTAATATGCTTTGCCGAAAAACGACGTAAAGTGAGGAGTAAGGAAATCGGAGCAATGATGATAATTGACCCCACAACCCAAAGGATTATTTTATTAATCCCAAAAAGCCTGACTTTTGGAGGATTATCTAGATAGTAGTAGGATTCCAGCCTACTAGCTAACGCAGCGTGATTCCAAAGCCACATGATACCTACTAAGGTAAGGGCAATCAGAATGCAAGACAAGATTGCTAAAGCGCACAATTCTAGCAAATATAAAAGATAAATCAAATAAATACTGCTAGTGTTGGCACCCATAGAGCGATAAAGTGCAATCGTAGCGGTATCTTGGTCGATGAGATGAGCGAAAGTAAGCGTGGCGACGATGATAGCGACGACAATAAAGATAATTTCTATCATAATTAAGGTGTTCTGAAGATTTCTAATATTTAACTTTGCGTCAATCACATTGCTAAAGACTTCACCGCTATGGATCGTATACTTCTTACCGTCAGAAGTTTTTATATTCCTGGGAGTACCTTCGCCATTTGCAACATCCCATACATCCCAATAATAGGCTATTGCATCATCATAATTATTGAACATTATGACAGTTTGTTGCAGATATGGAGTAACATCTTGACTATGAGAGCTTTGGCTAGCCTGATTTTGCAGATATTGCATTACCTTGCCAGAACCGTCATCGACTATTAGCGGATGTGTATACGAGCCGTGCACTCCAGAGAGTAATAGATTAAGTAAATTGAACCCAGGCAGAGTTGGATTTCCTGGCTCAGTCGCAGGGTATGTACCAACTTTAATCAGTAGTTCATCAGCATCACCATTTGCATCCTTAAGGTAACTGTCGAAGGACTCATCTTCTATTTTTGGACCAACATAAGGAATTTGTATATCTTTTGACTTGTTATAGTCCAGATCGCTAAATCGCTTCGCTAATTCTTGATTAACCACCCAACGTGTATTGCCGATATTATATTGCGTGATTTGCCCAACAACTTGACCGTGATATCGTTCAGCATTTTCTGATATTAATTTTTCTGCGCTCTCTAAGTCCTCCACTTCGGAAAAATTGCTTTGGTCAAGACTAGTAATTTCGAGATAACCAGTAGCGATATAGATTTTGCCATCGCTGGCCTGCATTGTGGCGTCGAAGATTGTCTTACTTAAACCATCGAGCATAAAACTAAAGCCAAGGATCACACCAAAAAGCAAAGAAATGGTTAAGCTAATAATTACACTTCGTCTTTTATATTGCGTGATGTTACCCCAACTGAGCCTTAACGCATCAGAAAACTTTAGATTCATATCTGTTAGTTTTCCTTTAATCTTTTAGCAACATGTTTCGATGAAAAGCGATATGTGTTAAAAAACAAAGAAATAGGCGCGATAATTATAATTGAGCCTATAATCCAAAAGAAAAGATTATTAAACCCGAATAAATTGACTTTTGGCAAATCTTTCAGAGTATAGTATTCTTTGAGTCTTTCGGCTAGCGCGCTAGCATTAAATACCCACATCACTCCAACAATAATAAATGCAATTAAAATACATGACAAAAGCGCGAACATACATAGTTCCACTAAGTATAGGAAGTAAATAAAGTAGATATTTCCGCTGCTTGCGCCTAGTGAGTGATAAAGTGCTAACGTCGCGACATCACTATCAATTAAATGTGCAAAGGTGAAAGCTGCAATCAATATTGCAATGACTATGAATAATACTTCAATTGCCGTAAGCATAAACTGAAGATTATCAAAGTCATTCTCTAAATATATCACACGTCCAAATGTATCCATATTTATGAGTTCGTATTTATTATCGCCAATTTCTACATTCTTCGGTATGTTTTTTCCAGCATAACTATTATAATAATAGTTTACTGCATCATCATAACTTGGGAACTCTACGATGTAACGAGTTTCTGGTATTTGGCTATTAAATAGTTCCTCTACTGATGTATGCACGCTACCGTCGATTTTTTGTTGAGCAACCTTGATAAGATAATTACGTACCGCATCTGAGCCATCGTCAATAATCAGGGGTCTTGCTTCTATTCCTGATCCATAAACCATCCCGAGTAATAAATTAGCGGGGTTAAATCCTGGCAATGTTGGACTACCTTGTTGAGTGGCAGGGTAAGTTCCTACGATATAATAATCAACGGAATCTACGGTGGCATATTGGCTTGTTTCTGCTGGCATTAACACTGCAACTTTACCGTTTGGTATACTTGATAAATCTAAATTACCCAGTAAGTTCTCTGCTACTTCTAGAGTAACTGTATCAAAGATATTGTTGAATTGATAACTGGATTTCTTACCAATGATCTTTCCGTGGTAACGAGCAATTTCTTCTTTAATAAAATCATCCAGCTCTTCCTTGCTACTAACTTCTTCTACTCGCCCTGGGCCGAAACCTGCTAGCTCTTGATAACTTACCTCTAGATAAACTCTACCATCGTTCGCTTGTACGGCGGCGTCCAGGACTGTGCTGCGTAGCCCTTGTAGTATAAAACTGAATGCCATTATTACGCCAAAAAGTAACGATATTGTCAACACAATAATCGCACTACGTTTCTTGTGTTGAACAATGTTGCTCCAGCTGAGCCTTAACGCATCAGAAAACTTTAGTGCCACCTATTTGTCCTCATTTCGGTAATAGTTAACCGTATGAGGGATTACTTTTTCCTCACTCCTCACCTTCCCCTCCTTCACACTAATCACTTGTGAAGCATAGG
>CARYFM010000010.1 GCA_949101405.1 uncultured Candidatus Saccharibacteria bacterium | reverse complement strand
CTATTTTGTTGAATATGCTTCAACTATTCCTTTCTGGATTCGTTGAGTGAACCATTCCTGCGAGGGTACAATGTTTGATGATGAGTCAAATAAGCATGCGAACACTACAAAAAAATATTACCTATGCTATAAAGTTTTCTATGACCTACTTATTGTAAGCTGTCCAATCCACAGTAAACTCCTTTTTCGGAGCCGGAAACCAACCGGGCCTCGGTATAATCCTCAGTGACACACTGGTTACCTCAGAGCTACATTCAAAGACTCTGGAAGTCGCATCATGTAAACACTCCTGTTCCTGCCAAAGAGTTCCATTTCTGCCACCGAGAATAATGTCCATCTGGTACTTCTTCGGGTCAAAATCATGAATAAGAACAGAGAAAAAACCTCCATTCGGTCTAAAATTGGTTTCAATAACAGTGTACACGTTGCTCTTGCCAAGAGCAACGCTTCCGTGCGTACCCGCCAACGGCATAATCCCCTCATCAGGATTCTCCGTACTGTCATCAGCAAGCACCACAACCTGCTCCTCTGCCACGGGCACTTCTGCTGCCATTACCGGAACAGAAACCGATGTTACCATTGCAACAGCCAAAGCCGTTGCTAATATTTTCTTAACACTTCTCATACTACTAATGTACCTCCATAAAATACTATGCCCACATGCTGTATTTCATCACCAAACTTAACCAGTATAACTCGAATCTTCCGCAATTACAACTCTAGAAATCGAACAAAATTGTACTATAATAGCAATAATGCTAATCTCTGATTACTTTCATCTTTCCCACCGCGAACTCGCGGCTTTTCGCACTCGTAGTCTAGCCACAGTCATTATTATCGGCATTCTTTTTGGCTTACTCCTTGGTGCCAACACCATCATCCAAGGCTTAGAGAATACCGTCTTGCGTCGCGCCGGCGAGACCACCCAAGGCCAAGTCTATATTGCTAGCGATTACGACGATGGTAGACGTCCCGAGCTCATCCGTGACCGCATCGCATATTACGGCGGTCAAATCGTAGAAGTTCCAGTAGAAGATCTAGCAGGTCTTGATTTCACTCCACAATACGTTGCGGTCTTTCCCAATCTCAAACATGCTTTTGATTACTACTGGCGTCAAGACACTCCACAGCCTTTCAACTATTCCAGAAACCGCTACAACGTCGCCGAACTCTACACCAATCAAATGTCAGCCTATAATTACTTCCGTCGTATCCAGCACAACATCCAACCATTCCTTATCATTCTCCTTATCGCCGCTATACTCATCCTCACTTTTACCACCGCCCACCTTATCGCTCAAAACACCCTCAGCATTTCCCTCTATCGTTCCCTCGGTGCCACACATCTCCAAATCTTTGGCGTCTATCTTGCCTATATCTTGGAACTTTGTTTTTATGCTATGCTTTTCGCCATTACGCTTGCTCTCATTCTTGCCGGTATTGCTACCATCTGTGGCTGGGCACACTTGCAGTCCGCTCTCGCTCAATTTTACCCCAATTCTACAGCTTTTCCGCCTATCCTTGTTGGTATTAACAGTCGTTCTGGGATTATCCTTAGCGTCCTTTTCGCTGCCGCACCCCTGGCTTTTCTCCTCTGCATCGACCAATTTTCTAGTAAAAAATTAGCCCAGCGCCTTAAAGGAGACTAAACATGCGTATCACTGATATTATTTATCTTGGTTGGGCCAATTTGCGTTCGCATTTTGGTCGTAGTTTACTTACCATGGGTGTCATCGGCACACTCTTTTGTCTAATTTTTATCGCCCAATTTGGGTTCCAGGGTTTCGAGAATCAATATTTTACCTATGCTGGTACAAACGTCAACGGTGCTGTCATTATCTCCGCTAACCCTTTCTTGATAGACAAAAACCACTATTTCGATATAAATGGCAACTACATCGGTGAAACTATCAGCCTAGCAGAAATCGCTCAAGATATTACAGCAAACGGCGGCATTATTCTTGACACTATTGAGACCGATAATGGATTAATCCTCCCAGAAAGCCTACTCTCCGACACTATCAAAACTGACGTATCTACTGGTTCAATCCCCATTCTCATCAATCCACAAACCGCTTTACGCTCTATCGAGCGAGAATGCCCCAGCTATGCTACCAGTCTTACCAGCACTATCAAGCTCTATCAAGACATCCAAAATCAGACTCTTGACAAACCCTTCATAAAAAACGGGAACACATATTATCCAGTTGGTTTTGCCACGGGTAGCCTCTGCAATTATGACCTTTCTTTTCAGAGTATCGACCGCAATAACTATAGTATCTTCAACTCATTGCTTGGGCTCTTTCCCGCACCAGACAACACTACAATCATCATAAACCAATCCAGCAACCCTCCCAAGCAAGAGGGTGAAAAAACTGAACTCATCGCTCTCTTCCCCGACACCCAAACCGCTTACCAGTACCTCTTCAAAGGCCACGGCTATTTCTCTAATATCGAACTTCCTGGACACGAAGCTACTTATGGTGTTGATGTCCTTGCTGGTATCTCACCAGAAACCATCTTTGTCTTCCGCATGATACATTTCTTCCTCAATATCGGTTGCGTAGTTTTATCCATCGTTGCCGCCATTATCATCTTTTTCACCAGCATCCGTCTCGTCGATCAGAACAAAGCCAACATCAAACTCTATCATTCCTTTGGCGCTACCAAAGGTCAAATTCAGCTCATCTATCTTGCCTATTTCCTTGAGCTCATTATCGGTGCTGCCATTCTGTCACTCATTCTAGCCAGTCTCATCACTATTTTCTATAGCGCTTGTAATCAAACTACTCTCTCCACACTTTTTATGGTTAGCTTTGGCCTAAGCGAACCCCCATATATTATGCTATGGGGTGCAAACCTCGAAATCATTGCCTTCACCATCTTGCTTCTTTTCCTCGCTCCCCTCAGTATTCTCATTAATCGCAAACGTTTCTAACCCTTGTCGTGTTATAATGGTATTCATGAAACACGATAACGTTAAACTTCTTGCCATCGTTGGCATGGCCGGTAGTGGCAAATCTGTCGCCGTAGATTATCTTGCCACTTGTGGCATACCCAAGATTCATTTTGGCAACATGATTTATCAAGAAATGGCCAAACGTGGCATCGAACGCACTACCGACGGCAAAAGCGAAAAAGCCTTTCGCGAAATGATTCGCCAAACCGAAGGCAAAGACTGGGTAGCGCAACAAGCCATCGCAAACGCTAAAGACCTCATCGAAGCCGGGCAAAAACGCATTGTGCTCGACGGGCTCTATTCCTGGACTGAATATCGCGCCATTCAACATGAATTCCCTGGTACACTCACTCTCATTGCAATTGTTGCCCCAAAAGCCTTACGCTACGAACGTATCGCCAAACGTCCCGACCGACCCTTTGACGCTCAAGCTATTCGTGAACGTGACTATGGCGAAATCGAAAACATGGAAAAAGGCGGCCCCATCGCCATCGCCGACTATTATATTATTAACGACGGTAGCGTCGAAGATCTAGAAAACAATCTCAAGAAGATCCTCAAAGAAATCCAATTCTAGTTACTATCTTTTCAACAAGCGGGCAATGGCTTTATTCTAGGCCCAGTCGCGACCAACGGGGAGCGCTTTTGGAGTGCAGCCTCGCCCGTAACGACGGGCCGAGGCAAACGTGCCTAGAAAAAGCTATCGACCGATTGTCTAAAAATAGCACAATCTAGAATTTTATTACCTTCAGGGGTTTTTTGGACTTTTTTATCTCAATTTCCTCTACGTCTTCCAACTCCTGATATTCCCCCTCCGCATGTATCATCACCTTACTCGGCTGTCCAAATCTAATTACGTTTCCGGTAGTCTTCTTCCCCGGCATCCGCACCAGCACACTCCGCATCATAAACCACAAAAGTCGTGGGAAGCTCCCCAACCGCGCCGTTCCACTCCTAAACTCCTGCTTTTTGTCCGCAGTCTTTACTCCACGCATCAAATTCGCCACCCGTGGGCTATTGATTGCTAAGTAATCCGTCGTTCCCGGTAATATTTCCATCTCACACTTCGACATCTTCGCTCTTCTCCTCTCGCATCTTTGCTACTCCATCAATTATAATCTCTGGCTCTTCCTTGGGTAACTTACTCTTCACTTTCTTCGATTTCACTATCGCCTTAGATTTCTTCACTGCCTTTGATTCCTCACTCTTCACCTCTGCACCGGGCAAAAACTCACGCTTGCGATTAGCAAAATACCACTTAGCCAACTGCCACAAAGAGAAAAATAGACGTTTTTTGCCTGTACGTAACTTCTTACGCACCCCATCACTATTCAAAACCGCTGCCGATTCCGCAAACATCCCTAGAGTAATATAACACGGCGCATAGCGCCATAACTTTCCGTCCACCTTTGCCTCCAAAGGATAAACCTCAGCTATCTGCTCATTTTCAAACCGTTGCACAATCTCTGTAATTCCGCCAACATACTCACCACCATATTCTACTGGACGTTTTGTCCTCAGCATCCTCGCCACATCATTAAAATTCCCATAGCCAAGAGCTGAAAACGTCACATCTTTCCCTGACTGCATAATACCATTCACTGCCACAGCTGCCGTACCATCACCTCCCACTGCCACCGCCAAGTCCCCGTCATCCAAAAGTCTAGCTAATTCTTTAGCATTATCATCCACATCAGTTGGTTTCAGCTCATACTTTCCTACCAACCAACCTTTTAATCGTCTAGCTGGTGCCAAGACCTCACGTTGCACATCCACATAGTGCGATGAACGCGGATTACAAACAATAATCAACTTATGAATCAAAACGATTTTCCTGGAACGATTCTAAAGCTAACACCTCTGTGCTGGATTCTATGTGTGCCTGTTCAAGTTCATCACCCGTAAAACCAGGTATCAACCACTGCAGTAGCGTAAACAACATCGCCCACGCTATCAAGCCAATTGTTACTTCTATCAAGCGGGTCTTGGCTTTAGCCACCTGCGCCTCGTTATCCCGTGCTGTTAGATACAAAATCCCCGCCCAAACTACGCCAATCACCGCCGCCGCGCCAATACCGTAAAGTAAAACTGTTACTACTAAGCTCAATAGCCGTTTAATTCCACTACCCTGATCATCAGTATTAACAGGACCAAACAAATTGGTATCAACCGTTTCGCCCACAATCTCAGACGCACCAATTGCCACCACTGGAGCACTCACCCCCACCACTGAAATCACCGGCACCAACACCCCCAAAGCAACCATCACACTCACTATAAATTGCTTCAATTTCTTCTGCATACTACTCCTATTTCAGATAACCATGTAGTTTCTTAGTTTGCTTATGCTTGCGCAACTTCGAGAGCGCCTTAGCCTCAATCTGGCGAATTCGCTCCCTTGTCACAGAAAACTCGTTCCCCACTTCCTCTAGCGTATGTGGGCGACCACCACCAATTCCAAACCTCAGGCGGATAATCTTCTGTTCCCGCTCAGACAGTGTCGTCAAAATCTCCGCAATCTGCTCTTTCAGAATCTGATTCGCTGTGGCATCCTCTGGCGAGTCTCGTTCAGAATCCTCTACAAAGTCACCAAGAACCGATTCCTCATCATCGCCATCCCGACCTACACTAGCATCCAAACTTGCGATGTCTTGCTTAATCCGCATCACATACTCAATCTTATCCACGTCCATACCCATGGCTTCTGCGATTTCTTCATTAGTTGGCTCACGGTTCAACTCTTGTGTCAAACGCCGTGTCGTCCTGAGAACCTTATTAATCGTCTCCACCATGTGTACCGGAATCCGAATCGTCCTTGCTTGGTCTGCAATCGCGCGCGTAATCGCCTGCCGAATCCACCAAGTCGCATATGTCGAAAACTTAAAGCCCTTACCTGGGTCAAACTTCTCCACTGCTCGGAGCAACCCAGTATTTCCCTCTTGAATCAAATCCAAAAAATCCAGACCACGCCCACCATAGCGTTTTGCAATCGAAACCACCAAACGCATATTTGCCTCCGCCAACTTGTCCTTGGCTTTTTTATCGCCCTCCAGCGCACGATTTGCCAATTCTAATTCTTCTTCTTGACTAAGCAACGGAATCTTGCCGATTTCCCTAAGATACATTCGTACCGAATCATCAGCAAAAGCGTCTACATTATCCGCTGTAATTGCTAATTCCTCATCGGAAAAATCATCCTCGGCGGCCAACTCATCAGCCTCAGGCTCGCCCAAGTCTATTGCCAAATTTTTCTCATTTAAGATCTCTGCATCTTCGTCCATTACATCACATTATACTAAAAACCCTCAAAAACTCAAGGTTAGTTTTTTACAAAAAAGAGCTTACCGAAGTAAGCTCCAGAAGGCCTGGACTGCGGAACAACTACATCGCTGCCTAACAGCCTCCAATACCCCCATTATATCACAAAATCATTTAATCACCAATACTTTTCCTCTCTTATCCACAACTAATAATCTCTTAATTCTCGGCATAAATTTGGATTCATGAATAAGTTTATTCTTTGCTATTGTATAGTTCATCTTTAGTAAAGATATATCAATTACTACATTTTCCGATTGGGTTACCGCTTTTTGTAAGGCATGTTGAATCGTACGCTTACCATTACCAGTTGGACTTTTCAATTCCCAGTATCTACCACCAATCAGAAAATCCGCAGTCTTGTGACCAGTTCTCAAAACAAAACGCACATCCTTCCGAAAGTAATCTGCTAAAATATACGCTACCGCTACTTCCCTATCTGTTGGCTTAGGTGATAGGGTAGTTGGGATAATCACTACGTGCTCTCTACTTTTCATAGTATTCAGCCTACCACAAAAAGCTCAAAATTAACAAGCACAGCCGTTAATAAACTATCCCGCTCGCCGAAGTACCATAATTTTACGCAAAATCTCTGCCTGTTTGTCTTCATCCCCTACCTCCTCAGCCTTAGCCAATTCCACATTCAGCATCTCCACCTCTTGCTTGCCCATTTCTGTCTTGTAACGCACCAAAAGTGCCTTCGCTTCCTTCTCTAGTGCCGCCTTATCCCACTCCTTATAACGCGCCTCAAACACCATCTCTAACTCCTCCAGACGTGTCTCTTCATCTGGTAATTCCACGCCTTTAATTCCTGAAACCCCTCCATAAATCACAATTGCCTGTAAATTGTCTCGAATTCCCGCTAAAACATCCGAAGCCGCTTCCAAATTAGCCTTTTTTAAACGTTTAGATGGTGTCTGTGCAACATTTTGCGCACGCAAGTCTTCCACACTGCAGTCTAATTTACGTGCCACCAGCTGCTCATAGTGCGTCTTCTCGACCGGGTGAGACACATTTTTTAATAATTTCATCGCCAAATCCGCATATTCCCGCTTCCCCGGGCCAGAATTCAAATCCAGATTTTCTTCATATTTATCTAACAACCAATCCACTGCTGGTCGATAGTTCTTCACTGCCTCCTGCCAGAGTTTAGGGTCTTTCTGAATCAGTTCATCTGGATCTTTTGCTCCGTGATAATCCGAAATCACACTTAGATTAATTCCCAAATCTCCCGCCAACATAATTGCTCGCTCTGTCGCTTTTACTCCTGCCGCATCGCCATCATAGGCTAACCGTACATCACCAGTCAAACGCGAAAGCATTTTCAAATGCCCCTCCGTCATCGCCGTACCACTTGTAGCCACCGCTTCTTTCACCCCTGCTTGATGCGAAGAAATCACATCCATATTCCCCTCCACAATCACCACAAAACCATTCTGCCGAATTGCTTCTTTGGCCTGCACCAAACCAAACACAAATCGACTCTTATTGAACAACAAAGTTTCTGGCGTGTTCAAATATTTTGGTTCACCCTTTCCCAAAATCCGCGCTGTATAGCCAATTACCCCTACCACATCTATAAAAGGCACCATCATCCGCCCACGGAAAAGGTCACCTTTGTATTGGTTTAATACCCCAGCAGCTTCCATCTCTTTCAGCTTGTAGCCCTTTTTTGTCAAAAACTGTACCAAAGCCTTGCCCTGATTTGGCGAATAACCAATCCGAAACTCTTGCACCGTAGGTTTTGTTAGATTACGCTTATGAAAAACATAATCACAAACTTTTTCGTTCTTAGTTAAACAAAACTGATAATACCGACATGAGAGTTCCAAAATTTCTTTCAAACGCCGTTTACGCTCTGCGACTTTCCTATCACCACCACTATAGCGTTGCAACTCTACTCCTGCCTGCGCCGCCAGTTTCTCTAATGCTTCCCGAAAAGAAATCCCTTCCACTTCCATAATAAAGCTAAAAATATCGCCACCCTTGTTGGCTGAAAAATCATGCCAAATTCCTTTATCTGGCGAAACCATAAAAGATGGAGTTTTATCTACACCCCAAGGCGAACGCCCTTTCAGATTGCGCCCTGCCCGCTTCAGCTCAATATACTGCCCCACCACATCCTCTACGGAGAGCCGCGCCCGAATTTCCTCCTTCGCGTCATCCATAATTTTAGTATACCACATAAGAGAATGTAAATTTGTAGTCTATTAGAGGTCTTGGAGTCATGACTCCAAGACGGACGCGGGTCCGAATCTTTAGATGAGGAGAGCGTCCCCTTGACCGAAAATAGACTACAAATTTACATTGCATGCTATAATATCCTTATGGATAACTTTGAGTATCTCAATCAAATCTCCCAGGCCAATCGCCCAGTCAAACACAGCCTCAAATCTTCCAACAATCCCAAAACTGGCCTTATTGTCAAACTCTCTGTCGCAGGAGTAGTGCTTTTCTTCTTACTCATGGCAATCGGTTCCATGCTTAGCAACCTCAGCCACAAGTCCAATGATCTTGTCAAGCAAATTTACACTCGTAGCACCAACCTCAACTCCGTTCTCACTACTTACAACCGCGATCTCAAATCCTCACAGCTGCGCGCTATCGGCACATCCCTTTCTACCATTCTCACCAATGCATCTAACCAACTCGCCACCTATCTAACTAAAGATGGTAAAGATAAAGACGCTCTTACTCTCGACGAAAAAACTGCCGCTTCTGAAAGCGCCCTAATCGAAGATCTCAATTTTTCACTTACCAACGCCAAGCTCAACGGTATTCTCGACCGCTATTATGACAACCAAATCGGTTTACAAGTTTCCCTCCTGCTTTCTCAAACCTCCGAACTCCTCGCACGTACCAAGGATAGCAACCTCGCCACTATCATCAGCAACTTTCACTCTAGTCTAGAAACCATCCATCAAAGCATTGAAGCTTATTCCAGCAACTAAGCTGTGTGTTTTTTCTCAGTTGCTTCTTTCTGAGCAGCCCGCTCATCTGAGTCAGCCTTAATCCTATCAGCTTTCACCATATCAGCATTCATACGATTCAAAAATTTCACAATCACGAACACTACAAAGGCAATAATCAGAAAATTCACCACATTCTGAATAAAATTGCCATAGGCAATATGCGCCACCGTATCCGCACCAAAAATATTCGGCACATCAATTGCTAGAGAAGAAAAATCGGCACCTCCACCCAGCAAACTCGTAATCGGCATCACAATATCATCCACCAATGATTTCACAATTGCCGTAAAAGCTCCACCTACCGCTACACCAATTGCCAAGTCTACCACACTTCCACGATTAATAAACTCTTTAAATTCCTTAATAAAAGAGCTATTTGTCACCTTACGTGCCAAATTTCCCAAAGGTGGTTGTGTTGCCTGCTCTTTAATTTCTGGTTTTTGTTCTGCCATCTATACTCCTTTCTTGTGTAATTTGATTTCCTTGTAATCGCCAACATAGCACCATAAAGCCTAGGATATACATTCCCTCAAAAACTAGCATCCTCTGGAAAAACCAACTCCATTCCAAAAGGTAAGCCGTTGTACAAAATACTCCATATACTACAAAAATTGCACACCACAGTTTTATCCTTGACTGCACAACGCCCTGTAGTTGCAATACAAAAGCTATCAAAAGCATACAGGCAAACATCAGACGCGAACAAAGCTTATGAATCCGACTTGGCACACTAGAGGCATATACCGTACCCGGTAAGTCAAAAAAACCAATCGGGCAAGCCGACAAACCTATTAATGCTACCGCTATTATTACAATCACCCAATAAAACCAGCGTGGCATCTGCCAAGTTTCACTCACCGCATATAAATATTTACCAAACAAACCCGCCACCAGCACATTACCCAACGCAAACAGCACCGCACTCCAAGCTTCTAATCCCACATAACGGCTAATTGAATAACCCCAGTGCCAACCATGCCGCAAACTATTGATAAAAATTGCCATCAGCGATGTGAACAAAAAAATTCCAATCGCCATCAACATTAGTTTCTTCTGAGCCTTAGTGATCATCGTGCTTTAGTCCTGTAATTCTTTGGTTAGATTATAGCTTAGACGTACCAAATCCTGCAATTCTGCTCCTTCCAGCTGCCCACTTGGCACAATCTCTATCCCACCACGACCAAAATATCGACTTTCCATCACGCTCTCGTATTTCTCGCGTAAAACTCTCCCCAATTTGCTATCACACCGCACCTCAATTGTCTTCGGTCTCACCACTAAAAACGCTTTCTCATTAGGTGCTAAATACAAGGTATCCACCTCCGTATCACTCACCTTGCGCTGTTGCTCAGAGTACTCCCCCAGCCCTTTCACCTCTGTCAAATCTAACATTCTGCCGTCCCCTTCATAAAACTCAAGTACCACTTTAACTCCTCAATTGATCCTTGAATATCATCTAGCGCTCGATGCGCCTCACGTTTCACAAACTTTTTCCCTTTTGCTCCCTCAAAGTACACCTTCCAAGCGCTCACATCCAACATCCGATAGTGCAGCCTCTGAGCTAATTCTGGCCACTCCCTATCAATAAATTTTCTGTCCTGATGAATCGAGTTCCCTGCCAAGATAATCTCTTTACCAAAATATTGCTCCACAAACTGCAATAACTGCTTTTGCGCCTCTAGCACATCCCCACCCTCTGCGTTCTGCTCCATCAAAGCATCTCGACTCTCCGCATTCTTCTCCCAAAACTCCCCCACCATCCGCTTCCGCATCAAACTTTCTGGCACTTTTACCACCGCAGTCATCTCCGCCATCGGTTCTAAATCCCAACCTGTTGCAATCGCCGCCACCTCCAAAATCCTATCCTTTTCCGGGTCTAACCCCGTCATTTCTAAATCCACCCATAACAACTTTGCCTTTTTCATTACATTGCCTCCGGTACTTCAATACCTAATAATCCCAAGCCATGCACCATCACATTTAAATATGCCTGCACCATGACTTTACGTTCACTTACTCTGACACTCCCTGCCACCGGCACATGCTCATAAAACCGAGAGAACTCCTGTGCCAATTCATACAGATAATTACACAACTTATATGGGGCTTTTTCCTGCACCGCACCTCTGACAACTTCAGCATATTGAACAATTTTTTTGTTCAATTTTCGCTCGTACTGTAGCTCATCTTCCTGAACAATTTTTTTGTTCACCTCTTCATTTTTCAACTTCTGCAAAATCTTTTTTGCGCGCACTGCCGAATACAACAAATACACACCAGAATTACCGCTCACAGATACTGATTCCTTTGGGTCAAATACGATGTCTCCCCCCATCCGATACCTCAAAAAAGCATATTTAATTGCCGCTAAGATAATTTTAGTGTCTACCGAAGTTGGTTGAGGCTCTTCTGAAGATAATCCAGACTCACGAGAAAGATTAGCGGCGCAACCCTGTAACGACGAATATCGCGAACGCGCCTCTTCAGAAGATGTTTCAGCTAACTCGTGTTCAATCATATCAATCACATCAACCGCCTTGAGAAAATTGCCTTTACGTGAAGACATTTTCACATTCCCTGGCAACTTTACCATTCCGTGGGTCAAATGTTGCGTATGCTCTACCAACTCTGGTGCATACTCTTGCACGCTAGCAAGCACTACTTTCATATAATCACTCTGTTCATTCCCCGTAATTACCACCGATTCATCAAAATGCCAATCATCCCACTTAGTAAAGATTAATCCCACGTCTTTTGCCTCATAAGTTGGCACACCCTCACGATTAATAAACACTCGTGTATGCAGCCCGACTTTTTCACCCCGGTACACCACCGCACCATCGCTCTCCTCGTAAGTCGTGCCGATATGTGCTTTTACCTCAGTAAGACCTCTACCTGCTACCGTTGACTCGGGGTAATATTTATCAAACTTTAGCCCAATCCGCGCATAAAAATCTGCAAAATACTGATAGCTCAACTTTCTACCCCGCCAATACAGCTCTGCAATTCGCATCACCTCTGCCGTGGAAATCCCGAAATCCTCGGCAACCATTTCGATTTCTAGACGTTCTAATGAGCGCTCCTCGCCCAAATCCGCCAAAGCATACACTACTTTATTCAAGTGTGTAATTTCATCCTTCGCCGTTTCATCTTCTTCATAAGCTTTGGTGCCCGCCACATAGCACTGACCGATTTTTTCAATAGTTATATCATCAGACGAATAATTACTTTGCAATAAAGCCCAAATCGTCTTGCCCACATGCAAGCCTACATCTCCACCAAAATTTGCCCGCACTACCTTAGCACCGGCTAGTTCTAAGAGACGAGAAATCGCATCTCCTACTACCGAAGTATAAAAATGCCCTACATGTAGCACTTTGAAAGGATTCGGATCAGAAAATTCTGTTACTACCGTCTTTCCAGAGTATTCATCTGATGATATATCAACTACTTCCGCATATTCGGCAACCTGCTTAGCAAAAGATTCTTCATCCAGAGCAAAATTCAGAAAACCTGGCGCCGCCACCTCTATAGTATAACCCTCAGAAACTTTTCCCAGCTCAGTTTTTATCTCCTCAGCAATCATCATTGGAGCCTTATGTGCAACTTTAGCCAGTTTCATCGCAACATTAGACGCATAATCCGACCCAGTTTCCTCTGGTGCCACCGTCAACTCTACCAACAAATCATTACCAAAAAGCTGACGCACCACCTGCTCAAGTTGTTTCTGAATCTTTTCCATATCTATTATTATAGCACATTTTTTACCCAATCCTCCTCACATCCCTAATACAGTACTCAGGCAGCGGAGGGAGAAACCGAACCAGCGATCCGTCGGACCATGTGATGGATTGACGCCAGTAGCACTAAAGGCGAGGTAGTAACCGCCAAGACCGGCAGAGCCCCAAACATTATCAGCCCCGCGCGACGACCACCAGACGCCTTCGTAGCCAGCGCTCCTCAAAGTACCAGCAGTATTAGGTAAGTTGACATACCCGCTGCGCACGAAAAACACTAAACCTATACTAGTAGTATAGGTTTGAGAGAATCTCTACCCCTGTTGGTCTTTAGCAAAACCTATACCACTGGTATAGGTTTTGCTCCGAACATATCTAACAATAAAATTAGTAATATCCTACCCTACTTCGTGCGCAGCGGGCTCCTCAATCCCTACGATGGTAAGTCTTTGGGCGCTGGCCAGTCTGGTGGCTATTGGTCATCATATGGTAGTAATACTACTAATGCCTATAACCCAGGATTTAATGCTTCGCTAGTGTATCCCTCACATGGACCTTGGGAGCGCTACTACGCTCGCCCCCTCCGCTGCCTGAGTACTGTATTAGGGATGTGAGGAGAATGTATAAGAACCGCATCCAGACATGGCTATAGATGCATGGACGAAAAGAAGACTATGCGACTATCTAAGCAGAAAAACAGGATAATCGCCTACTCCGTTCTAATCTCAATCGCTCCAACTCCACCATCAATATCCACCAAAGTATCCCCTTCACCTCGAATTGCACCGTTTGAAAGCTTCTCACCGTTTAGTTCAATCGAACCTAAACCTTTTTCTACCTTAATTTTATACTCATCCAACTTACCTCTCAAATCCAGCTCCAGTTTCCCTATCCCCGCATCAATTCGATTATTACCAGTCAACTTCGCGCCCAACTCTACCTTGCCTACACCCATATCCAAATCTAAATCATGCAATTCGCTCTCACGCACAGCCAAATGCCCCGCTCCACCATTAATTTTTGCTCGCTCAATTGCCTTTACCTGATTTAACTCTGCCCGACCAGCCCCCAAATCCAGCTCCAAATTCCGCGCTACTAGCCCAGAGATCATCACCCGACCAGCCCCATTGTTAACACGTAACGTCTCCAGCTCTCCCTCGTCACGCGGCAAGACCACCCTTATCTCTCTGTCATTCCAGCTCCAACCGCTCCAAAAATGCACTTCTTTTTCCCTAACATATAGAGCGTTACCATTCTGGCTTACTGCCACTGTCTCATCATCCGCTATCACCGCAAGTTTTTCGCCCAACTCCAGAGTCACACTCGTCGCTTTTACATCAATATGCAAACCAGTGATTTTCTCATCCGCAATATCCCCTATCTCTATCACTTCAGCCGTACCTGGCACTATTTCGCCATCATCCCGATCATCAAAAATATAGCTAAGCAGCATCACACCGGTTATCATTGCCGAAATAATCCCACCAATAATCAACACTACAAAAGCAATAGCAAAATACTTAATTATGCGCTGCGCCGTATTCATTATTTAATCTCCACTCCGCCAAATACACTAGTAGACTCAACATAAATCGTTTTCTTACCTTCATCCTGCATCTTTTTACCCTTTTTATTATCCGTGCCACCAAACATCGAAGTTGCCACCACTTGCACATTCACATCCTCTGGCACAAAAATCGTTATTCCACCAAAAATCGCACTCGCCCGAATCAGTACATCATCTTCAACTTTCGCTTCCCTCAGGTCGCATTTGATTCCACCAAACACCGCCTCTAACCGGCACCCCTCAAACTTCTCTTTAGCAAAATTCACATTCTGTCCACCAAAAGTTGCCCAATATTCCTTCATATCTGACTTTCCACGCAACTTTTTGATTTCCTTTGTTACCTTTCCTTTCAAGGCATCCTTGAAGATAATCGACAACCCAATCATAATCAAAATCGCTGGCAGTAACAACTTCCATAAGACATCAAAACGAATAATCCCCTGACTTGCCAGCAACAAACACACACCAATGACAATCCCAATTAAGTCACCAGTTTTGTCAGTATCATTGCCAAACAAACTAATCGCACAAGGCACAATGATAAACAATGTCCACCAGCCTGGGAAAAATATATCAATCTGCGCGATTCCTAGTGCATTTATTCCTAAAATCACCCCTAGCGCCACCAGAACGCAACCCCACAAGATACTCGTTGTCTTTTTCATAGAAACTCCAATACTTTAATCTTGTTTCTATTGTAGCACATAAAGCGCCCCCCCCCGCAAGACCATTTTACGCTTTGAACTCATAAACGCATTACAAGTTCAACCCACTACGCACCTCTGTTATTTTAGGCTCTTCACAAACTCCATAAAGAGCGGATGCACATTTAGCGGTCGCGAGCGAAACTCTGGATGCGCTTGCGTCGCTACAAAGAACCGGTTCTTTGGGCTCTCCACAAATTCTACCAATTCACCATCTGGAGATGTCCCAGAAACTACAAGACCACCTTTTTCAATTGCTGGCAAAAACTCTTGATTTACCTCGTAACGATGACGATGCCGTTCTACCACCTCTGTGGATCCATAAATTTTAGCCGTCTTACTGCCTTTTTTCAGTACCGCCGGATAATCACCCAATCGCATCGTACCGCCAGTTGATTCCTTACCCTGTTGCCCATCCATAATATAAATCACGTTCTCACCTGACTTTGCCCCAAATTCTTCCGAATTAGCATTCTTTTTCTTACCCTTACGTGCCGCTGCCACACAAGCCATTTGCATTCCAAGACACAACCCCAGATACGGCACATTCTTTTCTAGTGCGTAAGTCGCGGCTTTGATTTTGCCCTCAGCACCTCGTGCACCAAATCCACCAGGCACCACCAATCCATCTACTTTAGCAAAATCACGCTTGGTCGCCGTCTCTGCATTAATCCACTCTATCTCCAAATTCACCTTATTCCAAGCCGCTGCCGCTTTCAAAGCCTCTGTTACACAGATATAGGTATCGTCATTCCCCACATATTTCGCCACCAGCCCCACGCGCACCGTCTTAGCCCACTTCTTACCCCGCAGCCGCGAAAACTCCTGCCAGCGCTTCATATCCGGTGCCTTCTTGTTCCCTGTAAACCGATTTAAAATCTCCAATACCCCGGACTTCAGTACATTGAACGGCACGTCATATACACTCTCGATATCTGGCAAATTTAGCACTGCTTCACCCGGAATCCCTGCAAACTTCGCAATCTTTTCGCACATTTCTCGTGGTGCTGGACGCTCTGACCGACATACCACCACATCTGGAATAATTCCAAATCCCTGCATATCCTTTAATGCATTCTGTGCTGGTTTTGTCTTCAACTCCTTAGAAGTATTTAACCATGGGATATACACCACATGCACATATAAACAATTCTCCCGTCCCACTCGATTAGAAAATAACCGAATCGCCTCAATAAAACTCAACCCCTCATAATCTCCCACCGTACCACCGATTTCTACAATATGAATCTGCGAGCCCTCACTTGCCATCGCAATTTTCTCTTGTACCAAATCAGTGAAATGCGGAATCATCTGTACTGTCTTGCCATGAAATCCACCACTACGCTCCTTTTCTATCAGTTCCTGATACAGTGCCCCCGAAAGCACGCTCGAATATTTGCTTGTCTCAAAATCTAAAAATCGTTCATAATGACCTAAATCCAAATCTGTCTCTTTGCCATCATGAGTTACAAAACACTCACCATGCTCCACTGGGTTCAACAGCCCGGCATCCACATTCAAATAAGGATCACACTTTTGAATCGAAACTTTATACCCCTTGCCTTTAAGAATTGCACCAATCGAAGCCGCCGTAATGCCCTTTCCTACGCCAGAAAGCACACCGCCAGTTACAAAAATATACTTACAAGGTTTGCGTGATTTTTTATTTCTAAACATTGGGCACCTCCCTTAATTAACTCTTTGCCCACACTTCTTAATTCTATCATATCACAAGCATAATCACCTGCCCACCCTTGATTTTCACACAAAAAATGGCGGAAGCGAGAGGAAGAATAATCTCGCTACGCTCGATAACGAACCTAGGTCCAAATCCTCAACTTTTCTGTAAGAAAAGTAAAATCACCATACCTTTGGCATGATGATTTTACTTCCTGGCGGAAGCGAGAGGATTCGAACCTCCGGAACGGTTGCCCGCTCACACGCTTTCCAAGCGTGCTCCTTAAACCACTCGGACACACTTCCACCTGCGCCTATTGTAACATAAAATCCGGTTCTTTAACAGCATGAAAAAGCGGCCGAAAAATCTTCGACCGCTTTATGAGGTATATTTATCTATCTAAAAACCACTAGGTTATAACTGGATCATGTTTGTGGTACCTCTGCTTCAGCATCCGTTTCTTTTTTTACCGCATCCGCGTCTGCCTTGCCCTGTTCTTCCTGCCCTTTATCCGGCTCATCATCGTCTGTAACTTCAACGAATTCGACTTCAGTATACTCCACCGGTAATGCTTCCGGCAACTGCTCAGTCGTTGCTTCAGCGTCAGCGTTTTCATCATCGTCTGCAATACTATCGTCATTGGCTTCATCACCAATACCAGAGGCAACATCTCCGTCTTCCCCTTCCGGAAGCGTTTCAGAATTCTTTACTGCACCACAATTCGTGCACTTCTCGCTTTCGCCATACGCATGACCCGGACAGTTTTCCGGCGTATAAGCATAAACCGGCCCTGTCCAGTTCGGGTCCTTAGCACCGCAGTCGTTGCAGACTCCGGTATCACTTAAAAAGGCGTGCCCCGTTCCAGACGGTTGTCCACATTCCGGACACATCACTGAAGGGTCAGCCGGAGGACAAGTCTGATGAAACGCATTCGTGCAATAAAAAGTCGTAGCGCCGCACCAATCACATTTACCCTTGTAGTATGAATGCGGACATACGTAGCCGCATCTCTCGCATACACTGTCTACAAAAGTATGCGTAGACTGTGGCGTCCACTGACAAGTCGCACATCCACCGCCACACGGTACATCATCGTGGCTATCGGCATCAGGACAAGTAGCCCCGCATCTTAAGCATCCTGTCGGTACAAACTGATGCTCTGGTGCCACAAAAGCATTACACTTCTGACAAGTTGCACCACAAGCCAATTTGTCAGCTGCATGGTCTTCTTCCGTACACTCCGGCTCTTCCGCCGGTCTCCTGTAGCCGCAAGTCGGGCACTCTATGCCCACTGCATGGTCTTCAGAACATGGCTCTTTGCAATCAGCGCAGACCCCGTCCTTATTAGACCAATCATGCTCATGTGGCGGCACATAATCCGGGTCTTCAGCACCACACTGGCACCTGCCGTCTGCAAACTCATGTGGGGCTTCACCCACATAATTGCAACCCTCACCGTCACAAGCCACACCAAGGTGTAAATCTGCATGCATATCCGCCTTAGGACAAACAAAGGGCTCAGGTTCCACAGGCTCTTCCTTTGTGCCTTCTGCGCCACATTCCGGGCAAAACTCACCTTTCGGAATTTCGTCATGGTCCACTTCGCAAACTTTTGTACCAGCCACACCACATACATCGCAGTGCTTTGTAGTATAAATTGCGTCATGATCCATCAAGCATTCACCTACATAAGTGCACAGGTTGCAGCTCTTACCGTAAGCATGCGCATCCCGATTCGGGCACTCGTCCATAGCATATTTCAGCTCACCTGCTACACCACACTGGCCACAGGTTTCATCAATATGCAATTCCTTGTGCTGCCCACGGTTCGGGCAATTTGCCTCCACAATTTTGGTCCCCTCATGGCCACATTGTTGGCAAACTTCACCGAACAAAATCTCTCCATGATTTGCCGCATTACTGCAGTTCTCCTGGAATTCTGTCAGCGTCAAGCCACACCCTCTGGTGCAAAGCCCATCAGCTCCAAAAGAGTTTCTGGTATGCACTGAGTTCTTATCGTGCACGCTCTCAGACACATTTGTGCCCTCAGCACCACAGTTATCACAATATTCCCCCTTATTAATTGCGCTGTGGTCTACGGTACAATCCGTCTGAAATTCCGCCAGAGTATACATACACCCTGCCACCATACAATGACCAAACTCATCAAACGAGTTCTTGGTGTGTTCATGCTCCACCGGCTCCGGGTCAGGCTCCTCAGGCGCGGGAGGAATATCCTCATCACCATCATCAGGCTTTATCGGTTTTTCTGGTATGCTTGATTCGCCAGAACCGCCATTATCGTCTGAATCATGACTCGAACCTGAATCATTACTACTGCTCGCTTCAGAGGAACTACTCTGAAGCGAATTGGATGCTGTAGGTGCAATCCATGGCGGATTCACCCAATTCCCTTTCGGCATACCCTGCTCAATGTAGTATTGAACAGTCAGCAGCAAGTCTCCACCAGTTATCTGCCGCACCTCTGGATTCTCTTCCAAGAAAACCACCGGGTTAAACAGAATCCCCGCATTTGAGCGCTGACCGTTGGCATTCTCATAAATCCCATAATTCAGAAAATGCCAAACATACAGTAGCCAATCATCACCGAACGCCGCCCTCAAATCAGCGTTACCTGCCTTATAGGCATGCAACTCCAGAACTGGGCTTATAGGTCGACCTTCCTTGATGCCGTAGGTTACATAATGATTATATAAATCTTCCTCATTGTAACCATATTTCTCCCGGACATCCAAGTTATAATCGGCATAATACTTCGCTGAGAAAATCATTCTCAGCGACGGTACCGTCTTCTGGGCGGCCGGAGCGGCCTGTACTCCCATCGACGGGATTAGCGACGCTATTAACAATGTAAATGCCAATAGCCATGCCATGTGCGCACGTACGCGTCTTGCAATAGCACTCATAATAAATAACCTCCTTTTTTAAGTTCCTTCTACTTACTGTTTTCTCAAGCCCCAGCAAGCAGAACAATTGCTTCTCCCGCCGTGGGAGAATAGGCCATGTCCGTTTTTATACGCGACAAAAACGGACGGGTAACATATACCTCATAACCTCAGTATACCTGATTATCTAAAAATTGTCAATACCGTCACCCCAGTTACGACGTCTACAATTATTTCACTACCTTTTTGGTTACATCAAACTTTTCCATGTAATTTCCTAGCATCAAACGCGTTTGCGCATAGAACGCCGCCGCACTCTGATAGACAATTGCAATCACTGGTGACAAAACCCATTGCAACACCATCATCAAAGTCCGTTTACTGTTATATTTTTCTGGTCTCTTGGGTAAAATCCGAAGCGACACAAACACTGTCACCAAAATTCCCACTGCCGCTATCATCTGGATAATTCCCACCACATTTGGCAAATTAAACGCTACTGTCCCCCGTGAGCCCAAATTAAGCAACATTGGTACCCAACCGCCAAAAGCCACAATTGGCGCCATAATCGCCAATGTTACATGTCCATCCAAAAGCCGCATAAATTTAATAAACAATGGCAAAAACGGCATCTGACGCTCTTTGCTAAATAATCTTACCCCTACGTATGCCACATCGCTCGCTCCGTAATCCCAACGCCTGAGCTGTACAAACTGCGCTTTCAATGTAGCTCCCAAAGTATCGGAAATTACTGCATCTTGATAAATTGGCACTCTAATTGGTACTACCGCATACTTCCCCTCAAAATAAAACAGCGATCGCCAATACTGATGACCGTCTTCTACAATCGTCCGCTTACTCCAAAAATCCATTCCCACAAGCGCCGCTAGCGGTTGTGAATGCGAAGCAAAATTTTTCAACAAATGCGGACGCATCGTAGACACGACATTAAAAAACGAATTCGACATAGCAATCACCCGCATTGGTGCTGATGCTTCCCAAATATTATTCGTAAACAGCGATACTGGCTGATAACTATAATGTTGTCGGTTTGGTCGCACCAAAAATTCATAGGCTACATAATCTAAATACTTCTCGTGCATCCGGTTATCACTATCAAGGGAAGTCACAATCACATTTTCTAACGGAATCCTTTGCGCCCGCACATATTCAGTCAAATTTTCAGCAGCATAAGTCAGATTTGGACCCTTACCCACGATTTCTCCCTTTACTCCATCAGGGTGTTTGACTAACAAAAACTTCTTAAACACTCCCTGAAACTTTTCTGCCAGCACCTTAGCCGTTTTTTCCATCTCCGCCCCACCCCGCTCCTCATATCCCAGAACAAAAATAATTCTTTCGTTCGGAAAAGTTGTCTCCTGCACCGCCTGAATCGACGGCACCAACGTCTCTAGCCCCTCATCGTAAGCCACCATTACCACCGCATGATAGACTTCACTCGGTTTTGGCTCGCTCTTACCCTCCACTACTGAAAGCAAACGTAAGTTCTGTACGTGCTCCGCAAATTCATAACTTTCACTTTGTTTACCATACAAACGCTCAAACGCCGCATGAGGATCTTCCAAATCCTCTAATCTCTCATTCCAATTCACCCGCTCTGCCTGCTTTACAGCCTTATAGCCCTGGATTGTCCGAAACGCAGTTGCAATAGCTTTCACAAATGTTATCGCCACTACTACTAAAAGATAAATCGCCCCTAGCACTGGGTTAACCCACGATAGCACAAACAACAAAATTACCAAACTATAACTCAGAGCACCTGGTAAAATCTCAAGAAACCGATAAAGTGGCTTGCGTTTCCCCTCAGGCAATTCCAAACTCTTTTGCATCGCCATTTCAATCCCCTTTAGCCTACCACTCACCCAAAAGACGCAGCATCACTATAAAAGTGCCCACTACTAGCAACATCGTCGCACCAATCAACATCAAAGCTGGCGTCTTGCCATATTTGCGATACACCCTTAATGCTAAAAGATTATGCACTACCCCAAAAATCACAGCAAGCAATGGAAAAGCTAACATGTTTAACCAACTATCACGTCGATAACCACCGGACAACCCAGCAATTTCACCATACACATCACCATAACCAACGATCACTACTGTACCCTGCGGATGTAAGGTCACTAGAGCAAAAACCAGCAACACCGCACTCATAACCAGCAATATTATCATTGCTACCATCACTCCGTGTTGCTTACGCGCTATCTCTTTCCAAGTTGCACGAAAGTCTAAGCGCTTAGGCTTTGTTGCCTGGTCTTCTTCATCCTTATTACGTACCATTCTCTTAATTATAAACGAAATCTTTATTCTAGACAATATTACATACCTCGATTTAAGGGGTCTAGTCAAATCCTCTCATCTGTTATATACTGTAGCGTAAGATGAAGAAGTTAATTATTTCGGGTAGTTCCAAATTACAAGAACGCGCCGCCTATTGGCGAGGATATTTTGAGGGTCGAGGTTACGATGTTATCGATTATCCCGTAGCTGTTTCGAACGAAGGCGATTATGCTGAAAACCTCACTGATATTTACTGTTCATACTACCAAAATCTTGACCGTGCAGATGTCTTCTTCCTCATGAACGAGGACAAAAATGGCTTTGGTGGTTACATTGGCCCAAGCACATTCTCCGAACTCAGCTATGTTGTAGTCGGCAACCTCAACCGTGGCAAAAAAGTAGAGATCAATCTTCTACAAGAACCCTCCTCCGATCAATCCTGTTACCAAGAAGTCAAATTCTGGCTCGACCAAGGCTGGATTAAAATCTACGACCGTCCCACTGGCAAAAAGGCTACCATTCCCGTACCATCCGAACCAAAAATTGATGATGTTGCAATAGATAGCGATATAGACGAAATTAATAGTGATGCTACTCCAGAACCAACCATCGCTACCACAAAGTCTTCTGTTCCCAAACACCATCTCTTAGGCAAATCCAACGAAAAGACCATCAACATTCTCACCTGCAAAAAACGCTGTCTACGTCGCCTAAACCATGCTCAACGCGAATATTTGCAATTACTTTCTCCTGAATTCCCCGCCTGGCTACTCAAATACATTGCTGCGCCAGAACTCCAACGTCTAAGTGGCGTCAGTATGGACTGTGGTGGTTCGTTTAGTAGTATCTACAACAATCGTGCCTACCACAGCGTATTTGTACACAGTATCGGCGTAGCCTTACTACTCTGGCGCTTCACTCACGACAAGAGACAAACTCTTGCCGGTCTGCTTCACGACATCGCTAATCCCGCCTTCAAACACACTATTGACTATATGAATGGTGACGCCGAAACTCAAGAATCCACCGAAGAGCGCACTAGTGAAATCATCCGCAATTCTCGCATCATCATGCGCGGACTAAAGCGTGATGAAATCATGGCTGGTGAGATCTCTGATTGTAAACTCTTCCCACTTGCCGACAATGAAATCCCCAACCTAGCTGCCGACCGACTTGAGTATTCCCTTTCCAACGGTTATTTCATCTATGACGCCTGGAATATTGAACAAATTAAACGCTTCTCTGAAGATATCATCGTCCTACGTAACGAAAACGATATCGAAGAATTTGGCTTCCAACATCTAGAAATTGCCAAGGAATTCACTGAAGGAGTTTTGGATTACTTTGCCATTTTCCACAGCGACAACGATCGTGCCATTACGCAATTCATGGCCGATATCCTCAAATCAATGATGCTTCACGACTATCTCAGCATGGACGATCTATACAACATGAGCGAACGTGAAGTAGTGGACTGGATCCTCAGCTGTGGCGACAAAACCATCAGCGAAGCATTCCGTAATTTCCAACGCGCTACCTCAGTTTATAGCAGTAATAGCGCTAAAAAAGATCGCTATTGCACCAGTGTTAAAGCCAAGATGCGTTACATTGTACCCCTCGTGCAAGGCGATGAAGAAACTGGTGACCGTCGCATTACCGAACTCTCCAAGAATATCAGCCGAGCCGTCATCAAATATCTCGACGCAAAGCAATCCAAATACGTCGGCTTTGACTTTGAGTTCACACCATATACAGAATAATTTAGTAGTACGCACCTCAAGAAAAGTTATGTTATAACCAACATCCGTGTTATAATCATAACAAATAAGTAAAAACAAAAAGGAAAACCACCCATGTGCACAGCCGCCACTTACCAAACCAAAAATTCCTATTTCGGTCGCAACCTCGACCTCGACTTTTCCTATGGTGAAGAGGCCGTTATCATTCCCCGTCATTTCCCCTTCATTTTTCGTGAAACTAACACCATTGATTCCCACTACGCCATTATCGGCATTGCCTATATCGTAGATGACACTCCCCTACTTTATGATGCTATCAACGAAAAAGGGCTTGGTATGGCTGGTCTTAATTTTGTTGGCAATGCTGTTTACAATACTCATATCGACGGCAAAGATAATATTGCCCAATGGGAATTTCTTCCCTGGATTCTAAGCCAATGTAGCAACGTCACCGAAGCAAAGACCTTGCTTAGCAAAATCAACCTCCTAAACTTCGCTTTTAGTGAACAGCTCCCACCTGCCGAGCTTCACTGGATTATCTCCGACATATCTGGCGCCAGCATCGTCGTAGAAGCCGTTGCCAATGGTCTCAAAATCTATGATAACCCTCTGGGTGTTCTTACCAATAATCCACCGTTTGATGAACAACTTTTTCAACTTAATAATTATATGCAACTCTCACCCACCGCACCTATTAACAATTTTGCGCCTCATCTTCCCCTTCGGCCATATAGCCGTGGTATGGGCGCTATTGGCTTACCAGGCGATCTCAGTTCGCAATCGCGTTTTGTCAAAGCTAGTTTTACCAAAATCCATTCTGTCTCTGATGACGATGAATTCTCCAGTGTAAGCCAATTCTTTCATATTTTACACTCTGTCGACCAACAAAACGGTTGCTGTGACCTTGGCAACAACAAATACGAACGCACAATCTATAGTTCTTGCTATAACCTAAACCAAGGTATTTTCTATTACACAACCTACAACAATCACCAAATCTCCGCTATTCAAATGAGCCACGCTGACTTAGATAGTGAGACCTTGATTCGCTTCCCCATTATCGAAACTGAGCAAATTAATTACCAAAACTAATCAAATAGACAAACACGCTGCGCACTATTATTTAAATACAAAAATGGAGCCGTTGACTGGGCTTAAACCAGCGACCTGCTCGTTACGAATGAGCTGCTCTACCAACTGAGCTACAACGGCATCCTTTATACATTATACCACAGTTTTTCTCTCCTCACATCCCTAATACAGTACTCAGGCAGCGGAGGGGGCGACTGTACCAGCGCTCCCATGGGCCGCCTGACGACCATATCGCAGAGTTGGTGAACTCAAGATAATAGGCACTAGGAATGATCGTGCCGTTAGCACTAGCAGAGGATCCTCGTGATGACCACCAAGCACCATTAGCGCCAGCAAGCTTCAAAGTACCAGTAGAATTGTTAGGATAGATAAGCCCGCTGCGCACGAAAGCCTTCAAAAATTAGAAAAATTTGAAAGTAGAGACATCACTGATACTCTAGCATTTTTTCAAAAACGCCAAGGCTAAAAAACTCTCTTACTCCTGTTATTGCTCCATCCATGCCCTAGCAGTTTTTAAAAAACGCTAGGGCTAACAATATAACAAAATACCCATTTTCGTGCGCAGCGGAGGCTTCTATCTTGATGCTGGCACGGCTGGAGGGCCGCACGCTGGCGCCATGGGCTACTTCGGTCTATTCTGGTCGTCGCGCGCCTCGTCTACTGGTGCTAGTGGCGCTACTACGCCTAGCACTTACTACCTCCACGTTGGACCTACCGGCGTCTACCCGTCGTACAGCAACGATCGCTGGCGTGGTTTCCCCCTCCGCTGCCTGAGTACTGTATTAGGGATGTGAGGAGATGAGTGTAGCAAAAATAGATACATAACCAACAAAAAGTCCTCCAGGTATCACACCCAGAGGGCTCCGTAAGAAAACTATTGTGTTACTGCATCCAAATGACGAATAAAAATCAGGTCGTCGATAATCCCCACCACAGCTGACGCTACCATCACCCAACCAATCACAGTCGGAACTGCACTTGCACTAATTACCATATAGATACCTAGAGCCAACATCACCATCGAAAGCAGCAGAACATAAAACCACTCCCGAATACCAGCTGTATGCATTTTGATGGCTGTATTCATTCGCACCAAAGCACCGTAAATCATCCAAGCCCCCACTACAATACCGATAAACCGCCCTAGCTGCTCCCATAATACCACAGCAATCACACCGAACACCAGCGCAACAATCCCGTACAACAAATCATTATTGTAAAAATCATACCTGCCATGCATAGCAAAGTAATTGATAATTTTATATACACCCTTAACAATCAAGAAGATGCCTACAACATAGAAAATCACTTTCAAGATTCCATCTGGATTAATCAAGAATAGCACACCAAGAGCGCCCACCACCAAGGACTCAAGGATTGCCAACCAACTCACACTCTTAGCCCGACGCATCACCGGTACAGCCACCTTCGGCGCTCTTTGTGTATTCTTTCGGCTACTAGTCTTTGACGAACTTGTAGATTTAGATGTTTTTGCCCCGGTCGCTTTAGTTGACCGAGCTGACTTCTTGGTTGCTGTCTTCTTTGACGCAGCACCTGTTGCCATTTTGCCTCCTAATTTCTGGTGAACAATTTTCTGCCCACCAAGTTCAAATTATTTACACTATTGTACTATAAAACTTCCAAAAATAAAATACAAACTTAACCATTTAGCGCACAACCACTGCACGCTTCCCCACCGCATTATAAATCTTCTCTAATTCCGCCCGCGGAATATCATAAGTTCTCCCACCATCCGACTGCGTCCATGGATCAGTTAGACGATGTGTTCCAGTTTTTTCATTATAGCCCGTTAAAAGCACCACATGTAAATTCTTTGGCGCACCGTTCAGCCACTCCTTTAATGGGTTGAACAAGAAAGTTACATAAATAATTACTGGATTCCCTGCTACCACCTCCTTATCCAAGTCGGCCAAACTAGCACCACTAACGTCGACAACATTTGCATTACCCGAGCTCTCCCGTCCAAACTTCGCTAACGGCGCTGGCGCAATCCAATGTACATAAGTTTTGGGCTGCAAATCATAAATCGACCCCACAAAACCAGTATTGTAGTCATCGCTCTTGGGTATCATTTCGGCGTACTTATGTAAATCTACGCCCTTTAAATACCCCTTATATTGTAAGGCCATTAGCATCGACGCCGCTTCGCAACCATTATAAATCTGTTGCAGATTTTGACTGTGATATGGCACATTCAACACTCGCCATGCGGCCATTTCCTCTTGCTTTTGCTGTCTACGTAATTCCTCCGCCCGGCGGCGCGCTTCCAAAGCCCGCTGTCTGGCTTCTGCCGCTTCCTTTTCCCGTTGCACCAAAACTTTATCGACTCTTGCTAAAGTTTCCTCATAACCTTTAGCCACTGCTTTTTGTGATAATTTTCCCACTTTTTCAACTACTGTTTTATACTCCGCACGTGTCAATCTTGGTTTTATAACTGTCATTTTTTCATCAGTAAATAAACCCTCCACCGCGGTTTTTACATCTACTAGCGCCTGGTACTGCGCCTGCACTTTATCAAAATCCCCTTGTAGCACTTTACGGTAACTCTCGGGCAATTCATTCAGCCCCGCAGCCGTAGTTTTTATCGCTTCGGCCTCCACCTCTGTTTTTAGAACCCCGTCCGCCAAATAGCCATTAATTTCCCCTTTCAGGCGCACAAATTCACGCAAAACCTCTAATCTACGCCCAATTTCTACCCTCGCCTCCTGATAGCGTTTAGCCTCCAAGTCCACCATGCGCCCTGCTACCACCTCAATCTGCGTATGCGTCACCTCCCTCTTTGGCACCTCATTCTCTGCATCAGCATACAATTCGCTCAACATTTCTTCGGTTTCTGCCAAAACCTGCGCCTGCGCCACCTGATATGCTTCCGATTCCACCGCCGCCCGCCAAACTACCCCGCCCAACAACAGTCCAAATGCCAACACAATGGCCAAAATCACCCCTACACGATACCAAATCTGCTTTTTCTCTAGCCTCATTGCAGATTATTATAGCCCAGGACCTATGTATGCACAATCTTTAGAAATCACCGTATAAGGCTCACGTTCCCGCAGAGCCTTTCGTTCCGCCTTATTTAGTTGCAGAACCTTCTCCGCCACATCCATATGTAAAATCCCATCCAAATGATCTAGTTCATGCCCCAACACTGTTGCTGCAAACCCCAAAAACAGTTCTTCATGCTCCACCCAGCCCTCATCATAATACAGTATTCGTATCTCATAGGGCCGCACCACCAAACCAATATTATCCAGACAGCTCACACAAGCTTCCCAGAATTTCGTCTTGCCCCTCCTCGAAATTACCACTGGGTTTATCAAAATCTTTGCTTCATCATATTCTATCTCCTCTGGCGATACCTCAAGAGTAGTATTTTTCAAATATACAATCCGCTTGGGAATTCCAATTTGTACTGCCGCCAACGCAAAAAATTCTGTCCCTCGACAGAATTCTCGTAACATCTCAACATCAATCTTATAATCTTCACCCTGCATCACCGCCTGCGACACTTGGCGTAGATAACTCTCATCATTTTCGATTGTTTTTCTCTGCGCAATCATAAAATCTCATCTGGTGCGGGTATGGGGAGTCGGACCCCAGTCTCATCCTTGGGAAGGATACATAATAGCCGTTATACGATACCCGCAACACCTCCATTATAGCACAAAATCCACCAAAAAATTACTCTTCTACTGGTACATCATCCACTGGCGTTTCTGCTGCACCCTCTTCAACCTGTAACTCACCAAATGTAATATACTCTTTTACCTTACCCTCATCATACAAACTCGCCACCTGCAAATCAAACTCCGAGAAAGTAATTTTAATAGAAGAGTAATTCACCTGCGAATCTGTCTTCTCTGCTAACTTTACAAAATAATATCCGTCACCGTTACTCGACAAAAACTTATCACTCACCTGACCCACTTCTAGTGTCATAGCCTTATTTGAGCGCCCACCGTCCACATTCATATTATCCACCAATTGCCCTGTGGCCTCATATTCCACCTCTGCACCCAAAACTTCCGCTACCGCCCACAAATCACCTTCTTTCTCCGCTATGAGCTGCTCTGCTTGTTTTACTACATCCTGCGCATGCTCATCTACTGCCTGGGCTACCTTAGATTTCATCAAAGTCAGATACAACATCCGTCGATACTCGGTCTTGCTCATACCAAAATTATCCCGAATAATCTTGAGAAAACTCTCTTCACTTCGTTCCACACCTCCCACTTTGCGGTGCTCGTTAAATGCCGCCGTAACCTCCTCATCTGTCACTGTAATATTCTGTTCCCGCCCCAATTTCAAGGCATAGGTATACATCACGGCCTGTTCCATTGCCGCCTCTTTATAAGCCTCACGCACCATCTCCGCATCCGCCCCCTCGCCCAACTGACCGCCCTGCTGTTCAGCCGCCTGCAAGTTACTACGATAGATCATCAAATAATCACTATACCGCACCTTAGCTCCATCTACTTCAGCCACTGGCACCGGGATCACCTGCGTTACCCGATAAATCATATTCCCCGTATCTTGCAATTTATACAACATCGCCCATCCAGCCACCACCATCAAGACAATCGCCACCACAGCCACTACCACGGTATTAATAATCAACCTATGCTTGGCATACTGCATTGGGTACTTAAACTTGCGCCCTTGTGCTAATACCTCTTCGCGTCGCTTCTCAACCTTTTCCCGTTCAGTCTTGGGTTTTTCTTTCAATAAACTCATCTTGTAGCCTTATTTGCTAAATCCTGTAATCTATTATAAGTCTTTTCTGGCTGTCTTACCATACTAATCGTCATATCCCCCACCTGCGTCTGAATCAGCAAAGTTCCGTAACCCATCATTCCCCCTTTTATCCCTGGAACCTCATAACTAATACTCTGGATCTTATCCAAGCCCAAATCTACCACCGTTTTCCGAAACAGTCCCTTTTGCCTCACTTGCCGCACACGCTGATTTGTCACCAGATAATAGGAAAAATGCCACAACATATAGACGTACATCATTCCTATCAGCCCAATCGCCAAAGCACCCAGCCACACAAAAAACATTCGTTCATCTCCACGCCACAACAACATCGGTAGCGCTCCAATAATTCCCCAGAACAAAAGCCACATCATTCCCCGCCAAGTTGTACTTATATGTCGTCGAAAAATCAATTCTACCTGTTCCCCCTCACGCTGACCTTCAAACGCCATTCTGCTCATAATTATATTATACCACAGACCCAAAATGGATAACGGGACTTGACGTTCCTAATATTTAGCTGATAGAATAGGATTAGTTATCTTATCGGAAAATTAGCTTCGCTTCTTAGTGAAGCTAATTTTAGCATGAATGCCAAGAGTTAAACGTAAACGCCCAAGTTCTACCGTCATAAGTAACCTCCCTTCTCCCCACCATGTCGACCTTTTGGTTTGTTAAGTTGCCCATTATCCTAGTATCCACCCTAGCACAAAAAAGAAAAAATTAGCAAACACAAGCATTAATATTCGTGCGCAGCGGGAATCTTCATTCTTATGATGGTAAGTTTTGGGACGCTGGACAATGGGGCTACTACTGGTCGTCGCGAATGTCATCTACTAATGTATACGTCCTTACCTTTGTTGCCACTGGTGTGAGCCCGTCGGCTGGTCCGAGTGAGCGTCACAACGCTTTCCCCCTCCGCTGCCTGAGTACTGTATTAGGGATGTGGAGGAAAGGATATATAAAAGTCAATGTCTAGCGCGAACATAGGAACATGACTAGGCGAAAGTCATCAGACATACTCCATCACATCATTAACAGTTACCAAGATCGCCCCTTTCGGCTTAGTCGCGCCAAACGGCGAAACTTCCCCATTGCCAAAGAAAGTTTCCCGACACAAATCATAATATTTCCCAGTCTCATAAAATTTCGCCTCCCCAAAAATCCGCACCCCTTTCCAATCCTCATCAAATGCCGTTATCACCACCTTCGGATTATGCTGAATATTTTCTTGCGTCCGCACCATTTCGTTTACGGAAATCACTAAATTCTTACCATCCATTACTTTCACATCTGAAGCCACCGCCAAATTTGGATTTCCCTCCGCCGTCACCGTAGCAATATGCACTGGTTTGCCATCAATAATTGCCTTATATTTTTCCAAAGTAGTCACAAAAACTCCTCCTTGTTAGGCGAGTTTATAGCATAAAGTGGTATAATTACTCTATGGCTCGGTAGCTCAATGGATAGAGCAATTCCGTCCTAAGGAAGAGGTTGTGCGTTCGACTCGCACCCG
>CARYFM010000009.1 GCA_949101405.1 uncultured Candidatus Saccharibacteria bacterium | reverse complement strand
CCAGCTATCGCTACTACGGTATCCCCCTCCGCTGCCTGAGTACTGTATTAGGGATATAGAGTGGTATAATAAGTACATAAGGAGTAGATAGATGGTTAAGAAAGAGGAAATCTTTCCAATAGGGATTGGGACTTGGAAGATTGATCCAGAGAACTTTGATGCTGATTTGAAGGCTTTGGTTCATTCTTATGAAATGGGACAGAATTATCTATCGTTGTATATGCTATATAATGGTGGTAGTGTAGTAAGGCAGATGCGGAAGTTTGTTGATATCGTAGGTAGAGAAAACTTGTTTATTAATGCCAATCTTGAGCCTACTATTGAAAAACAGGATGATATTGAGAGCCAATTGAACGAGTACTTGAAGATTTTAGGGGTGGATTATGTGGATAGTTTTCAGTTGCATAGCCCGTTTTTTACAAGTTTGCCGTTAATCGATGCCTATCGAGAGATTCGGCGGTTGGTTGGTATGGGTAAGGTACATTATATTGGTATTAGTAATGCTAATATGGAACAATTGTCCAGAATTGAGAAAGAAGTTAAAGTAGATTTCTTTGAAGGTGTATATAATTTGGAGTGCAAGATTTATGAGGATACTGGCGTCATAGATTATTGCCATGAGTACAGGAAATCTTTTGTTGCGTATCAACCATTGAGGCGTAACAGGACGGCGATGAGAAACTATCCTGTTTTGGTTGAGTTGGCTGAGGAATATCATAAGACGCAGAATCAAGTGCTTTTGAATTGGATTATTAAAGAGAAGAAATTAGTTACTTTGGTCAAAAGTACTAACATAGAGAGGATAGATGAGAATGTTGGCGCTTTGGATTTTGAAATGGACAGAACAGATTATGCGAAGTTGAATTTCTTCCGAAGTAAAGAATTTGATGACATACAAGTGGGCTGGGATGGCACCGGAGTGACAATTGATCAACTTGCTAATCAGTTTGACTAGTTTGTATTTGTGACTTTCATACAAAACCTCCGTCTTATGTACTAAAAAGCATAAGACGGAGGTCTAGAGGTCTGGCGGTGGAAGCGAGAAATCTTTTCGAACTTTTATTTTGACGAACAAAAAACTCGTCGGTTTCTCTGTTAAGGAGCCGTTTGCGACCATCTTGAAAGTAAAAACCGACGATGTAGTTTCTTTTGGCGGAGAGTGGGAGAAACTTCGCAAAATTGTATTTTGCTCAGCTGGCTTCGCCCTACGAACTCGCCTGGGAGTTCAAATCTCTGCTTCTTTTGACAAAGAAGCAAAAATCGCCACGCAAGCGTGACAATTTTTTCTTCCTGGCGGAGGATACTATACGAAGTTCGAACAATTATGGTGAATGCCTACCACATGGACAAATAATGTTATGCCTTCTTCTTCAATTGTTGTGTCAATTGTTCTTTGACTTCTGGCATTTTTAATAAAGTAGGTAAAAAGGCCGTAAGCATAGAAGAAGTCGTTTGGTGATTAAGTTCTTTTTCTTTTGCCTCCATAGTCTGATTGTGTTGCAATTTGAGCGTATCTAACTCTTGTTCGTGCATTCGTTCAAGTTTCTCCATCTCTAGTTTATGTGCTTTTTTAATGGATTCTATATCTATTGAATACTGCGTCGCTAACTTTTCCAGGTCATGTTCATGCTCGGAATGTATTTTCTCCATTTCTGATTTGAGAGTCTTTGATGAAACCAAATAGGTTACTACCCCTGTTGTCGCTGCTGGTAATAATGTAGTTAGAACTGTCTGTAAGATGTTATCCATTATGCTGATTCTCCTCTGAATATCCTTGAACTATAGTTATAAAATCTTTCATTTGCGTATAATGACTTTCCCGAATACACGGATCATAGGTACAAAATCTTTGGTCTAGCTCTGATCTATTATATTCAAGCAAATTGCTAAAGAACTTTTCGGAAGTATATTTGTTCTTATCATAATGGGGTATGCTCAATGATTCCGGAAAGCCCTTAATGGAATGGTTTTCTTTATTTAGTACATCAATTGCCGTATTAATTTCAACTAGATAGCTACTTGGCTTTATCTTTGAGGCATACTCAAAGTTTGTTAGATACGTTAAGACAAAAAATTCGAAATTTGGCTTGTTGATGATTGGCTGAAATCCATTTTCGGCTGCTGCATCTCTAAATTCATCTTCAGTAATTCCATGTTTCTCCATTTTGTCGTAATCGCATATTACGATCTTTTGAAGTGCAATCTCGCTCTCTGAATCAACCAGGCTTAGTATACTGTCGTCCGACCGTTTTAGTTCTTCAATCTTTTTGTTGGCTATTTCAAATATCTTCCTATGTCCATGATTTCCTCCTAACGGGACTTCAACTATTTCGATGTCTGGATGTACTTGTCCTAAGGCACACCGTCCGTGCTGACGAATAAATGCTGGTTCGCTGCTCTCACCTTCTACACAGACAATCAGAATTAACATAATCTATAGCTCCTGAATCTTTGGTACGAAACCCAGCAATCCTTTAAGGTATTTTCTTTCTATTGCAGTGTCACTCGCTTTTAAGGAACCGGGGATTTTATTAGCTATAGTCGACTCTTCTTTACCATTTTTTGACACAAACCGTATATTGTCACGTCCTATTTGGTCTTGAAGCATAGTACTGTGTGTGTTTATGATGAGTTGAGCCTGTTTTTTATTTAATGCAGATTCAAATAAAGATACTAAAAAGCTACATTCTATTGGATGCAAATCATTTTCGAATTCATCGAGGTATAATATCCCACCCATTTCTAAAGTATCTAAGATAGGGCTTGCAAGCTCAAATATGCGATTAGTCCCAGCAGATTCATTATTTTCCATAGAGAACGTAGCTGTCCCCGTGACTACTCCCGTGTCATCTCGCACTAAGTGTGTTGTTGAGATAGAAAGTCCATCTTTACTCATGCTCTTTTTAAAATCGTCTGTGAATGGTAGTTGCTTAAACAAATCTTCTGGCATTTGCATCTTTGAGACTTTGACGTCCTGGATGAATAGGTTGGCAGCACGCAAGAGAGCCAGTACTTGGTTTTTAAAATTTGGATCAGCCTCTATTCGATTGGCAGTCATTGCTTTATATGGAGCAAATTTGATATTGATTGGGTTAAAATGTGAAAACCAATCAAATATTTCTTTAGCAACGGTGTTATTGTCTTCCCATGCTTTAGTTAGTACTAAGGCATCGTCGCGAGTGCGCTTTAAGAGGTCATTTGTAAAACTTTCGTAGCGGCCCTTGGGTATGGAGGCACGACGAAATATTGTTCGAAAATTCGTCTCTTTATTCAGACTTTTTTCTTGAAGTGATTCGTCGACTACTTTGCCCTTAAGCAACTGAAAACCGTATTTGTAACATTTAGTTTCAGTTTCCATTTCCGCCTCAAACAGAGATGGCTTTGCTTCGGAATTTGCGTTGAGCCGAAATATTTCAAATGGTAGACGTTGCCCATTGAAGTTAGTTGACATCCTTGTAAAATCTCTGAAAAACCCAGTAGCAGTAAATAGGTTAGTTTTTCCTGCACTATTTGGCCCATAGATTGCTGTAACATTTTTAGAATTTTGGCAAAATTCTATAGTCTGTTTTTCATTGAAAGAACGATAATTAGAGACGCTAAAACTCTTTAATCGCATATTTATCCTTACTATTTCTTATTTGAATTAATTGTACCACGGATCTATTCCAAAATCAATGATTTTCGGTAAAAACTTCCATTTTTAGCTACTTTTGGATAATTTTGTTCTTGCTTACTGCTGTAATATTGCATATTTTGAATACTATGGCTAGGACTATTAAATGAAATCACTTTTATGTTATAATAGAATCGTCTACACAATTCATGAACAAATCGAAAAATCTGTAATGAACAGATTGATTAAGGTTAGTAAGCGGCAACTGCCCCAAAACAATCTTAATCTGATTTGTTCGGTGTAGACAACCAAAGGCGGTTGTCGCTTTTTGTTAGCGGCTACTTGTAAATTTAAGGAGGTAAAATGTATCAACAAGATAACAGGCTCTGGGACGATACTTCAGCTAGGAGTGGTCGAAGCGGACAAGGTTCAAGCAAACGCACATTTTTAAAAATGTTTTTGTTCATCATTTTTCCATTAAGTATAATTTTCGTCCCCTTGATTATATCAGATCATCAAGCAACAGTAGCGCGGGAAAAGCAAAAACGAGAAGAACAGCTGGAGTCTTATCTATCGCAGGCAGAGTATGACTATTCGATTTCACAAGAAATGAGGGATGCTGCTGGTAATTATCCAGACTTAAATCTACGTCTAGCGAAGCGCGAAAAGGGTGGTATAGAGGCAAAAATTGAATGTCACAAGGAATATGGCGGAGATGATCAGACAGCAGTAAAATCATTGCAGGCCGAGAAAAGTGATATTGAAGCGCAAATAGATTATTATGAGAATGCGGTAAGAAGTAATACTCAGAACAGCCAGAAACAATCAACTTATTGCTATACGACAGGTATCGGGTCGTCGGCGTTCACGCATTGCTATTAAGGGTAACAACTAATGAACCTCCACCTCAAAAGGTCATGCAATAAGAACCTCATTGGAAGCTTCCCTAGCGCGCTACGCGAAATAGAACGCAACTACAATGGCATACGCAATGATCTAATAAAAGAATTTGATGGGCATACTTCAGATGACGAAGATAAAGCAGGGATAGGGTTCTTTAAAAAGTATTTCAGCTCTATGTACGAAGCGTGGCTTTTGGCTCAGAATGTATGGATAGCATTAGAACAACGTCGTACCCCGATTGTTGACACGAATGCATTTTTGATACTAATGCCGGGGATTTGCTCATACGCTTCTAATCGCCTTAGAGAGATGAAGCGAGTCGCAAAGCAAATAGCTAATGAACCTTTTACAATTGAGAAAAGTGGCGGTCAAGTTGATGTAGTGGGCAATATTCTTAAACAAGGTGCGAGCAGCAACTTAGAGGATTTGTCTTATATGTATAAAGGTAGACCCGATAAGCTTCAGATTAGGCAAAAAGTCATTAGTAGTATCAATAGAGACATGCAACAGCTACTCATAGATAGAGTAAGGGGTGATGCAGCTATCAGTAAGCTAAAAGCAGCATGGACGACTGATGAGTTAAACGAATTTTATGATTTAGATGACGAAGTAAAGCTGCTTTGGCACATATATCGAAAAACGAATCTTTTTGATCATATACAAGAATGTTTAGACGGCGACGACCCGCCAGAGATTTATCAAATGTTCTTCTGTGCACTGGCAGATTTTATTGATGTAGTTGCAGCAGAGTATTGGAAGTTCAAGGTTAAGTATAATTTAAGCACTAATAAGGAGGCGAGATGAACAGGTTGTTTAAGTTCTTAAGATTACACAAGCTAGTGCCCCTAATTGGTCTTATGGCCTGCGCGAGCATTAGCTTAGGAATAATGTATGCATTACAGCATCCCAATAATGAAGGGTTAAACCCATCATTACCCAGTGAATTGTCTCAAGAAGATTCGGTAGGATTCCAAAAAACTATGGAGCAATGCTTAATAGAAGCTAATGAAACCAATGAGGCAAGCCTCACAACGAAGTATATGAGTCAGATCGCTTGCTATGAAAAGTTTGATCCGGATAACCCTACAAAAACGGTTTTATTAAACGAATTGGGTAAGATAGAGATGAGCGAAAGCAATAATGAAACTGCCAGTAGTGTGACTCCGAAAAAGAGTGTCATGCACGATGCAATTTTAGAACCTATACCAACGGATAATGATGCGATAAAAGTAGCAGACTTGGAGCAAGAAAGGCGGATGAAGTGTGAGTTATACAAACAACAATACGGTGATAAAACGCCAGAGGAATTAGCTAAAGAAGACCCGGAAGTCGTGGATATGCTTCATAATCTTGCTACGGCTGTAGCGAGAACTAATTGTTGCCCTGAACCAGATTGGATGATACCAGAAGAAGAAATGTTGAAACTGCAAGATCAATGTGCGAAGGCAACAGCTCATTTTAAAAAGGTCGAGGCGGTATCTAAGGCGCTAATGAAAGATAAAATCGATTATTATGCTCAACTCGGCAATGTATGTGATTAAAATGGCTTTGTGGCGCACTTTAAGGTGCCTATCAGGCGTTTTTAGTTCAAAGTAGTATAATCATATTTAATGAACGAGAAAAGTAAAATTTGGCCACTTATTGATGATTTTGGTTCGTATAATTTGTGTCAACGAGTGGCTTTGGCAAGAACGTTGAATAGATATGTCTTGCAAATTGTCCAAATTCTTGATAAATATAAGACATCAACTTTGTTTAGACTTTTATCTATACCCTTGGCATTTACCCAGGGAGGATTAAATGAGATTTATGTTTATGTAACTAAAACACTTGAGGAACTATATGAAGCAGATCGAGAGTCTACGACTAATATTTTCCCTGGTCTGTGGGAAAATACGAAGATTTTATGCAAGGATAAACAATGTTTAATAGATTGTCATGATTTTCTGGAGAAACATAACGCATATTGTAATGAGATAGAGCGTCAGTGGATCCTCCTAGGAAAGCCAGACGGGCATTTTTTTTATCAAACATATTTTTGGCTTGATAACGTGCAACAGAGGCTTGATCTATATCAAAAAGAGCTATTAGCCCTGCGCAGGAAAGAAAAGCGATTACATGTAGATTGGGATGAGGCTCTTTTTATTCTCTCGTATGATGAGATGAAAGGCGAATTATTAGTCAACAAGAGATTGGTTCGTAAGATACGCACAGATTCCACATTGGATAAACTTTTGGTTGAAGCTAATCGTAGGCCTGGCGAGAGAATCTCCATATGTGGTCATAGCGTAAATATATCGAAAGCTATAAATAATTTAAGGCTTCCTAAGCCGATGAAGGATTTGTTCTTTCGAAATAGAGAACAGAAGTCCTGCATAGTTTGTCCAATAATTACAAGACGCATGTTGCTAGAAGATGAAGTGGATTTTGATGAGATCGAAGTGTGGCTTGAGGACTACCCATTATAAGAAATAAAACTAACATCATATTTTAATTGATCCCATTTATTCCTATTTGTTCCTATTTCTAGGGACCACTTTTTGATTCCGTATATGATGAAAATGTAAGTTTAAGTTTTAAAAGTAATGCAAATCCCTCAAGAAAAAATAAATCAACTAAAAAGTCTATATAGAGATGTTTTTGGCAGTGATTTATCTGATAACGAAGCACAAGAACAAGGATTAGCGATTTTGCGATTCGTTTCTGCAAAAATGGAATTTGCATTTACTGCTAAGGAGGAAGAAGGCTAAAATGGAAAACGGCAGAACATATGCGCGAGATTGGGAAGAATACTCAATTCTCTAGCATAAACCAGCCTGTTAGGAATGGTCGTAAAAAGAAACTTTGTAATGTAATCAACGATATACCAGATGACGCGCAAAGGCTAGTTTATGCACGATTGTGGCAAGCTGTAAAATGCAGAAACAAGAAGGAGGCGATAAGTCTACTTGAAAAAGAGGCAGAAGAACTTGGAGAATATGGCTTTGTCGTGCAGATTGCAATAGAGGCGTTAGTTGGCAAAAATTGCTGGACGGCTTTAATGGATATTTTCGACCGCGTAATCGGTAAGCCTAAGATAGCCGCAGACTTTTCTCATCATCTGCCCACCGATAAGAATGAGAGCCCATATATTAAAGGGTTCTTCATACCATGAAATATGCGAGTTTATCTAATAGGAATTATGGTATATAATAGATTTGCTACATCAATTTACTATATCACAAGGTTATTTTATTTCTCGTTGAAATAGGTAGCCTCATCCGAGAAATTTCCTTGTGAAATAGATTGGTGTAGCAGGGGCTACCTATTTTGAAGGTGTAAAAATATGACAAAGAAAAAACCAATGAGATACATCGCTTATTTGCGAAAATCGACCGAAGCGAATGAACGACAGGAGCTTTCAATTGATGCGCAACGAAATGAAATTCTAAATAGTTTCCCTAATCTTAATATCATTGAATGGGTAAAAGAGAGCAAAAGCGCATTTGAAGCCGAAAATCGTCCAAAGTTCAGCGCCATGATGGAGCGTATTAAAGCAGGTGAAGCGGATGGAATTGTTGCATGGCAGCCCACGCGGCTATTAAGAAACTCAATGGACGCTGGACAAATAGCACATTATTTTAGTCACGGCATCATAAAAGACTTATTATTTGTAACGACGAAATTTGATAATACGCCAGAAGGAGTTAAAAGTCTTCAGTATGCTTTGGCTGATTCACAATACTATTCTGCTAATCTTTCGCGAGATGTAAAGAGAGGTAATCGAGAAAAACGATTAAAGGGTTGGCTACCAACTGCTAACTTGATAGGTTATATGAATCAAAAGAACCCGAACCCGACGGATGCCGACCCGACGGAGAGTATTACGGCAATTGACCCAGATAGGTTCTATATATTACAGAGAGCATGGAAATTGTTTTTGACTGGCGAGTATTCTGTTCCTGCGGTATTGGAAATTTTAAATAATCAGTGGGGATTTCGGACGCGCAAGACTCGTCGCATGGGTGGAACGCCGCTAAGTCGTAATGGATTATATAAAATGTTTAAGAACGAGAGATATGCGGGGATTATCGTTGATCCTGTTACTGGTGAAAGGCTAAAAGGTTCGTATCCTGCAATGATAACAATAAATGAATACAATCGGACACAAGATTTATTAGGGCGTCGAGGTAAACCGCGAATTACGGAGAAAAGAGATTTTGTATATAAGGGCATCGCTGTTTGCGGTGAATGTGGGTGTAGTATTACGGCTGAGAGTAAAAGGGGCGGTAAATATGTGTATTATCATTGTACACATAAAAAGAAGGGCTATCAATGCGGGCAAGGCTGCATTGAAGAAAAAGATTTAACACTACAGATACAAGAACTTTTTGATAACGTAACCATTATGAAGGAATTTGAGGAGTGGGGGCTGGAGACCATACGAGCTATGAATGATGAGGAATGCGGTAATAGACAATATTTGTTAGATTCTCAAAGTAGGGCAATTGAAAATGCAAATAAAAAGGCTGATAGATTACTGGATATGTGTACAAACGGGTTAATCACTCAGGAGCAATATAAAAGTAAAGTCGATGTGGTGAATGCCGAAATTAAACAGCTTAAAAAGAAGTTTGATGAAACTTTGGAAAATGGAATAGATTGGCGCCAGATGATGAGAAAAACATTAGATACCTTATTTAATGGTTGGAGAAAATTTGAGCAGGGCGATATTATTGCCAAACGTGAGGTATTACAAAGTCTGGGTTCGAACATTGTCATAAAAGACAAGAAACTATATGTTGACACCTATAAATGGCTTGAACCGATTAAAAAGCACTACAAAACGTTAGAGGGACAATTTCTGGCAGGTTCGAACAATGATTTACAGATACAAAACGCCTCAAATGAGGCTATTCGTGAACAATGGCGGAGAGTGGGAGATTCGAACTCCCGCTGCAGGTTTCCCCACACTAGCGATTTAGCAAACCGCCCCCTTCAGCCACTTGGGTAACTCTCCAATATTTGTATTTTAGCATAAAATTAGAAAATATGGAATAAGCCTAAATTTTTATGGTACAATATGATTATGGCAAACTCAGACGCGATTAGTTGGGAAGCAGAAGAATACATTGTACGTGATAAAAACACTTGGTGGTATGTGGGTTTGATTGCGGTGGGATTGTTGTTTTCGGCTTTGGCAATCTGGTTGCAAGCGTGGACTTTTTTGGCGGTGATTATTTTGAGTGTGGTTGCACTGATAGTTTATGCGATGCGGCCGCCTAGAGTGTTGCATTATTCTTTGAGCAATAAGGGCTTAAGTGAAGGTGATAAATTGTATGATTATGATGAGTTTAAGGCGTTTGGTATTTTACGTGAAGGCAGTAATTTTGCAATTGTATTGACGCCGCGTAAGAGGTTTTCTCCTCGAGTGACAGTGTATTTTCCTGAGATGAAAGGTGAGGCAATTGTGGATGCCTTTGGGGCGCGTTTGCCAATGGAAGAAGTAAAGTTAGATATGTTGGATAAAATGATAAAATTCTTGCGCATTTGAAAATACTTGTGCTATAATAGCTAATATACGTTATGTTAATTTAATAAAAGGTGGGTAAATATGAACCAAAACCGTAAAGATAACGATTTGCAGCGTGCAATCGACGAGATCACCCAGAAAGGTGGTCAGCAAGGTGGTGGCCCAAAGCCAGCACAGGGTCCAGCTCCGAGTCAGCCAGCAGCGGGCATGATGCCCCCAGCGACTCCAGCGCCAAATAATACTATGAAGTTGCCATCGATGCCGTCTCCGGCTCAAGTAGCACCAGCGCCACAGATGGCAATGCCATCAATGCCGATGGGTGGTGGTTTTGGTCGTCCGATGAGTTACGGTGCAGACATTTCTAAAGTTAAGGAAGCTGCACTTAAGGAACTCTTTCCAATTATGGATCGGGTTGAGGTTGAGCCAGAAAAGCGCTTCTTGTTGTACCAGGAAATGTTGAATACAATGCGCGATAAGGCAGTGATTGCTCCAGCTTATGAGGCTGCACGTCAGATTCGTGACGATAAGGTGCGTGCTGATTCTTTGCTCTATCTCATTAATAGTATTGACGAGATGAGTCTTTAGATTTTTTGAGTCTGATAAAGAAACTGCCCCGATATACTGGGGCAGTTTTGGATGTGCAATAACCTTAGTTTTCCTTTAATTCATTGAGGAATGGATTGAAATTTGGGTTTTGCATGTCCCGAATGGTTTGGATGGTAGCTTGCGTTATCGCAACAATAAGAATAAGTCCAGTAAACCATCCGAGGAAATAAAGCGCGCCAATAGCATTGGTAGTGTTGGGAAAATTGAACGTTACAGTGACCCAGTGGATAAAACCGCTGTTCTTGGGAACATAGTTTTTAATAGTATGGCTGCAAAGAACAGCGCCTACTATTAAGTATATGATGATAGAAGCTGACTGAAGAAAAATTTTGACACGGGTGTGTTTTTGAAGTTTCATGTAATTTCCTCCTTTTTAGATATGGTTTTCGACAAGAAACATATCTCGCCTTTAGATCTAAGGGTGTAGTCACGACGAATTAAACTTCGGTTATTTACTTATTAAATTTACTCTGTAGTTTGTACAGCTTTGTTTGTAATACATGGTCCATATTGTTCATTAAAATCCCCCTTCTGGACTGTGCTGTTTATGATTTTAACATAATTCTTCTAAAAAGCAATTACTTTATGAGATTTTAATGATGCTAGTTGGTATAACTAAAAATAGCCCCTTTGGGGCTATTTTTATAAGGTGAATGTTTTTAGTACATTCCACCCATATCGGGTGCGGCTGGAGCTTGCTTTTCGGGAATATCTACAATGAGGGCACCCATAGTGATAGCGGTGGCAGCAATGCTCGTAGCGCTCTGGACGGCTTCTTTGGTAACTTTGGCTGGGTCGATGACGCCGGCCTTCTTAAGGTCTACGATTCCCTGCTCTGGTGCCATAACGTTCACGCCAAATCCTGGTTTGGCTTTTTCGACTTCGGCCAGTAGAGCTTGGGAGTTAAGACCAGCATTCTCCATGATATGGATAAAAGGAGCTTGGAGGGCTTTTTTCACAATCTTAGCACCATCGTTGTCGGCTTTGAGATTGGCAGCGAGATTAACTAGAGTGACACCACCACCAGTGACGATGCCTTCAGCGAGGGCAGCCTTAGTAGCGGCTACAGCGTCGTCCACGCGGAATTTCTTCTCATCAATTTCGGCTTCAGAGGCGCCGCCGACTTTGATGACGGCGACTTTGCCCAGAAGGGCGGCAGCACGCTTCTCTAGTTCTTCGCGGTCGTAATCAGACTTGGCGAGTTTGGCCTGAGACTGAATAAGTTCAATGCGCTCTTTGACAGAGGCTTGGTTACCGGCACCCTTAATAATGGTAGTCTCGTCTTTGGTAGCGATGACTTTACCGCAAGTACCGAGGACTTCCATGCCGACTTCTTCAAGTTTCATGCCCTTGTCGCTTGATACAACTGTAGCGTCGGTGAGGATAGCAATATCTTCCATAATGTCTTTGCGGCGGTCACCGAAAGATGGAGCTTTGAGCACTAGAGTATTGAACACGCCTTTGAGTTTATTGAGTACGAGTACTGAAAGCGCTTCACCTTCGACTTCCTCGGCGATGATTACTAGGTCTTTGCGACCAGCCTGGGCGCATTGCTCTAGAAGTGGCAACAATTCTTGAGCGCTAGAAATTTTCTTGTCGGTGATGAGAATAAGTGGTTTGTCAAAGATAGCCTCTTGACGATTAGTATCAGTAACGAAGAAAGGTGAAGAATAGCCTTTGTCGTAGGTAAAACCTTCAACAATCTCTTGTTCCATTTCCAGACCTTGACCTTGTTCTACCGTAACCACGCCGTCTTTGCCGATTTTGCTGATAACGTCAGCGATGAGTTTACCGATTTCTGGGTCACCAGCCGAAATGGAGGCAACTTCGGCGACTTTGCTGTCGTTGCCTTCAATTTTTTCAGAGGATTTTTCGATACCTTTGATAATCTCGGCGCCAGCATCTTCGATTCCCTTGCGGAGCTCCATAGGATTAACTCCCGCGGCAATCAGTTTGTTGGCTTCGGCCAAGATATTGTAGGTGAGAACAGTGACGGTAGTAGTGCCATCGCCGGCGACTTTGTTGAGCTTTTGCGCGGCGGATTTAATAAGTTTAGCGCCGATTTGCTCACCGAGGTTGTCTTCGGTGCTGCCAAGATCGACAGCTTCAGCGACTGTGACGCCATCATGCGTGATGGTTGGTCCACCGTAAGACTTCTCAATAACAACGTTTTGACCTTTAGGTCCAAAAGTGACCTTGACAGCGTCGTATAGTTGTTTGGCGCCGGCGAGAACTTTTTCTCGAGCCTCGGCAGTGTAAAAGATTTTCTTTGCCATGTTAATTCCTTATTGATTCTCCAAACGAGATGACTAGTCACATTACTTTTTGAAACTCGCTACGTCGTCGCCCGTCGTTACGGGGGCGCCTTGCTTCGGTCGCTCCCCGTTGGTCGCGAAGAGTTTCGACAAAGTAATGCGCCTATTTTCTCGTTTGGGGGGTTAATTAATGATTATAAAGTACTAAATTATCTCTGTAATTTGTGGTGTGAAATTGTAACGTGATTACAAGTTGGATTATAAAGTCGCTAAGACATCTTCTTCTTTGACAATGATGTAGTCTTTATCATCGAGCTTGATGTCGGTAGTGGAATAATTTTTGTAAACGATTTTGTCGCCTTTTTTGACGGTTTTTACATCTGGACCAACAGATTCAACGACAGCGTAAGCTGGGGCTTCTTTGGCGGCGCCAAGTAAAATACCTGACTTGGTCATTTCCATCGGTTCTTCTTTGATTGCTACCACCCGGTCTTGCAATGGTTTTAGCTGCATATTAACTCTCCTTTGTACCTCTAATATAGCATAGATTTTTGGCACTTGCAATAGTGGAGTGCTAAAAAGTATATTTGGCTAAGATGTCCCCCTCACTATCGCGGATTTCGGCTTGGGCACTCGCGAGATAATAACATTTGAAATTTGGGTTATCTAAGGTGTAGCCAGCTTCTTCGGCCCAGTCGAATTCGTTGATGATGGCTTGCTTGGCTGCGATATTATTGCTATCATCAATTGCTTCACAAAAAATTCGTAGCCAGTTCTTCTTTTCTGGGTTATAGGCTACGATACAAACTGTATTATTTTTCGCTAGTTGTTTGGCGACAGATTTTTCGGCGTGGGTTAGCATATAGATTTTATTATCAAATTTAACTGGATCACCAAACGGACGACAACTGACAGTGTCTCCAGCTTTGGTTGCTAAGAAATTGACTTCTAGGGTTTTTAGATAGTTAAAAACTTCTTCCATAATGCTCCTTATGATTAGAGCAGTATCGACCCTGGATTTGCCGAGAAACAAAAACGACACCGTGTAATCGGTGTCAAAGTCGATCCAAGCGATAAGCATACGGGGTGCGCACGCAAATCGACACACGGTGCCGTTTTCTATCGTGCGACAAAAACTCCGCGTAAACTTATCACTTAGCTTACTGCTTGGATTTATAACTTTGACAGTTTTATTATAACATGCCTGATAAGATTTGTACTAGTCGGTTAGTTCAAAGTGGAATTGTTATTCAAAGTATTGCAATGGTTCAAAGTGATGTGGTATAATCAAAGGAGAGGAGAAAGACAAATAATGGGAAAAGTAGATAAGGAGAATAGGACAGTCGTGACGACAACGATGTCAAAAGCATATCAGATCACGGTGCCAAGTGCGGTGCGTAGGGCGCTTGGATTGATGCCGGGAGATCCGGTGGAATTTAGGATGGAACGGGGGCGAGCAGTGTTGGTGCGCGCGGAAACGCGAGAAGAAAAGATCAAGCGGGTGTTTGCGGAGTTGGATAGGATGAAAGTGGAGCGTGAAAAACAGATGACGTCTGAGCAGAAAGAGTTTGCAAAGATGTCAGCTGGCTGGACAATAAATCAGTATCATGAATACTATGATAATTTGCCAGAGACTAAGGCGTATATTAAGGAGAAATATGGCGTTTAAGGTAGAAGAATCATTGGACACTAATATAATATTGCGCATAGCATTGAAAGATGTTCCTAGGCAGTGTGAGAAAATCATGGATTTGTTTATGCGACAAAATGTGGTTCATCATGTGGCGGATTTGGCGATTACAGAGGCGGTATACGTATTGCAGAAGAATAACTCTCGGCAGGATGTGGTTGATATGTTGGCGCAAGTTTTGGATTTGCCTAACTTGAAATATAACCAAGCGTTGTTTGATCGAGTTTTCTTAATGTATCTGCAGTATCCAAAGTTGTCGTTTAATGATTGTTGTCTGGCGGGGTATGCAGCGTTAAATGAGTCGGAGCCTTTGTGGACCTTCGATCAGGCATTAGCAAAAGAATCTGGAACGGCGAAATTATTGGGCTGATGTTGATAGAAAGGGTAAAATATTCCTTATTGCTGTTATAATAAACTTATGAATTTGAAGAGTGTGATTGAAAAGACCCCAGGATATAATTCCCTGGTAAAGCCATTACATTGGGAACAGGCAGCGCGAGCAGCATTGAAATATGATGTGCCAGCGAAGAAATTGCGAGTGATTGCCGTAACTGGTACTAATGGTAAGACTACGACCTGTTTTATGATTTGGAAGATGTTGAACCACGCAGGACGGAAGGCGGGGTTATTGACAACGGTTGGTTGGAGCGAGGATGGTGAGAATTTGCATCCGCAGTTTGAACATATGACTACGGAGAGGGTATGTGTGCTGAATGAGCGGATGCGTGCGGTTGCGGACGCTAAAGCAGAGTTTTTGGTGCTAGAGGTGACATCACATGCACTTTGTCAGTCACGGGTGCTGGGAGTGCCAGTAGAAATTGCGGTATTTACGAATTTGACGCCAGAACATTTAGATTATCATAAGACTTTCGCAAAGTATCGGGCAGCAAAACAGAAGTTGTTTAAAAAGGCACGTTTTGGGGTGGTGAATGCTGATGATGCAAATATGGAGTATTTTGCAAAAGAATATGCTTCTGGTGATATAATTACATATGGAACTAAACAAGGTGATTTGCGTGCAACAGAGGTGAAGTTGTTGCCGACTGGCGTAGAGTATTCCTGTGGTGAGATGAAGATCAGAACGCAGATCCCAGGGGAATTCAACGTATATAATTCCCTAGCGGCAGTGGGGGTGGGTAAGAGAGTAGGGCTGACGGATAAGCAGATTGTGGATGGAATTTATAGTCTGAAGTCCGTAGAAGGTCGGATGACACGAGTGCAGGCGGGGCAAGATTTTGAGGTGATTGTGGATTATGCACACCAGCCAGATGCTCTACAGAAGGTATTTGATTCGGTGAAGCCAGGGATGAAATCTGGTAAGATTATTGCGGTGCATGGTGGTGCGGGACGACGTGATCATGCCACGCGTGAGCCAAGAGGAGAAATCTTAGGCAAAGAGAGTGATGTTGTGATTATTACCGAGGATGATACGCGCGATGAAGACCCAGCAGAGATTGCAGCGATGTTTGTGGCTGGAGCCGAGAAATCTGGTAAGGTACTAGATAAAGATTTGTTTGTTGAATTAGATCGCGAACGGGCGATTTTGAAAGCAATTAAGATGGCTAAAAAAGGCGATTTGGTATTAATTCTAGGTAAGGGTCACGAGAAAACAATTTTAAGGGCGGATGGCCCGCATGAGTTTGAAGATATTAAAGTAGCGGAAAGATTACTGAGAGGGTGAGTATAGAAAACATACTAAACCCCTTTGGGTCCAAGCCTATTTCCCTTTTTTATTTGGTCGCAGGTGCTTCTGGTTCGTAACATGCGATACCATCAGCGATGGTGCCGGGCGCAATATTAAGTGCGGTGGCAATGGCAGCGGCGCAAGCCATATAGGATATAGTTGGCTCACCAGTAAGAAAACTAGCAACAGTAAAGTTTTGGTTACCAATACTTAGGTTAGCTTCTGCTCCCTTACGGTAAAGTTTGGATTGCTCGATGCGAAGATCTGAATCAGAAGAAGCACCATAGGTGATGGTTTCTGAAGTTCCCCGGAATCCAGCAAAATCTGGGTAATGTGCGTCGTCACGATTCAAGACAACAGCTTCTGGGTTCATGCGGAAAAGGGTGGATTTGGCATTTAGGTAAGTCTCGATATCAGGACTATTGAGGCTAGATGGGATAAAATCGGTCAGTGCAGCGACATAGATTGGTAAACCGAAAAAAGTATCAGCATTAAGTGCGGTTGCGGGAGCTGTGATGACAGCATAGGTAGCCTTGGCTTTCCAGGCATCGTTGAGAAATTTATGTAGGACAGTAGGTTTGACTTCGCGTTCAGAGGCAAGAATAGCGACTGGCTGACTAGCGGCACGGAGGATTTCGTGGACATAGTGTGCCACGGTAGTCTTACCAGTAGACCCAGTAATACAAATAAGACGAAGGTCGCGGGCAGGGTGCCCATAATAGGCGGCGAGAAGTTTGACTTTAGTGCGCGCGAGATTGAAGCGCTTGCGATTAGCTACAGATTTCGTATTACCTTCCATAATACCCTTATTGTAGCACAAATTCTGAAGTGTCAACCTGAAAATTGGTAAAATGTGAAGATTTTCTAGATAGCATAAACATTATAACAGGGGTAATAGACAATTTGGAAAAATTCTTGATTTTCTCTGTTCATAAACTTATAAATGTGATACAATATAGGTGTTGCGCTTAGCGCAATGCTCATTTTCATTTCGGGTGGATGTCGGTAGCGTTTTGCGAAAATATCCACACATGTGCCCGTAGCTCAGCTGGATAGAGCGTTTGCTTGCGGAGCAAAAGGTCGTAGGTTCAAATCCTGTCGGGCATACCATGGTTTATGAAAATGTCAAAAAATGGTCTCTTCGGAGCCATTTTTTGTTGTAGGTTTACAGGGATAAAATAGTATTACTTGTCAATTTGAGCGACTAGGATGAAGTAAGTTAGTGTAAGTATTCCTAGAGATAATTTGGGGCATTTCCCTCCATCATCACATCCCTAATACAGTACTCAGGCAGCGGAGGGGGAAAGCGTATAGGCGCTCATGCGGTCCATTGGATGGAATGACACCAGCAGCATTAAAACCTAAACCATACGAAGTAGAGATTATATCGCCGCGTAAGGACCAACAGTGACCTGTGAGACCAACAGCCCAAGACTTACCACCACCTGGATGAATATACCCGCTGCGCACGAAGTAGTTGAACTTGTGTTTGCTTTACAAGTTCAATTCACCTTTGTCTCTAGAATCTATGGCTAGTTTTTGCATTAATTAATGTGCGCAGCGGGGATATCTACTTACCTAATGCTACTGGTACTTTCAGAGGTGCTGGCGAGTGGGGTTACGATTGGTCTTCTCGGGCGTCCTCCATGCGTTATGATGGTGCAGATATACCTAGCGCTTACTTTATCGACTTTGGACCTTCTGTAGTTCGTCCGTCATATGGCCCGTACATTCGCTACAACGCTTTCCCCCTCCGCTGCCTGAGTACTGTATTAGGGATGGGGGAGATTTGTGTTATAATGGAATTATGTTTGGGAGGTCAAGGTCAGAAAAGGCGAATGCGAAGAGCATTGATGGTATGAAGGGCCAGCAAAAGGGGCGCAAGCAGCTTGGTGCTGATGCTCAGGCTAAGATCGATGATTCTATCAAGGTGCAAAAACTTCAGCCAGAAGAAGCGGTGTTGGATGCCAAAGTTCTTCCGTGGAAGGCAGACCCAGCAGTGGAAGAGGCGGAGCAAAAGGCAGCCCAAGATAAGGCGCAGGCAGAAATTCAGCAGAATCGGATTATTAGTTTTTTCAGTGCTGAAGCCAAGGTTGAGGTGACTCCAGAAGAGATTGTAGGGATGGACTCGCGGAGCTTGAAGGATTTGAAGCGCGCGCGGGCTAATGATTTGCGCCGGGCGGCAATTGAGGAAGACGATCCGAAAGTGACACGTGAGGAGCGTGAGGCATTTTTGCAGAGGTTGGCTGAGGGCAAGGTGACGGCGCGAGATGAAAATAATTTTTTGCTCTTGGTGTGTGATATGCCAAAAGATGCTGCACTAGATTTTACGCAGAAGTTTGAACAGATTGCAATGGATCCGCGACAAACGCAGATTTTGGCGGTGGCAGCGGGTTATAATTTGACGAATTGGAAGCAAGTGGATAAAGAGGCTTTGACTAAGCTTTTGACTGAGGTGCAAGATGATGGTGATGATTATCGAACACCAGTAGGGTTTTTGAAGCTTAGGCGGCATTTTTTGGAGGGGATTCGTTCGCGTACGAAGGAGCAAGTTTATAAGGCTTATGTGCATTCAATGAACGAGTTGGAGATGACGCTTTATGGAGTGCGACTGGATTATTTTCGGCAGTTTGAGTTGTTAAGACATGAGGCACGAAAATTGATGCCAACAAGTACAACAGAGTCTGTGCGCCCGACAGAGGCAAGATTTGAAGTATTGACTTCAGAGCGGAGCGCAGAAATTATGGGTCGTGCAGTGATTGAAGGTGATCCTTGGCGGGGTGGTGGTTTGGAACGGCATTTGAGTACACATGCGCTAACTTTGGCTAAGTTGGTGCCATTGTTTGCTCTAAGAATAGATGGTTTGGAAGTTGGGCTATCAGATATTTTCCAGTTGCCAGGTGGGAGAGCGGCAGTGATGGCTTATGTGCTGGTGCAAGATGAGGTGAAAGTGCGTACATATTATCGAACTAACACTCAAGGTTTTTGGCATTATTTACCAGATTATACACGGCGGGCTGATGGTAAAATTGATTTTTATTGCATCGGTTATGGGGAGGAGTCGGTAACTTTGCCGATGGAGGTACAAGCAGTGTTGGCAAGAATTGAAGCGGAACGCGGCGTGAAAGTTTTGCCAAATATAGCTGACTCAGAGTTTTTGGCGGCCGGCACGGCTTTTGCTTATGATACGCGGCAAGATTATCAGATGCAATGGAGTTATGGTCGAATGCGGGGCGATTACTATCAAGAAGTGTCGGCTGAGCCAGTGAATCATGATTTTGATATCCATGGTTCAAACCAAAAGAAAGCGCCTTATACTCTCAGCATTGATTATAATCGTTCGCCAGATTTTGAGGCACGGACACTTCAGTACGAGATTGAGACAACAGATGCTGGGCATGTGATAGTAGATGGGTTTAAGTCGTATGATGGACAGTATAATTGGCTGTTTTGTCGGGATAGTAAGGATAGGGCTTGGGTGGGGGCAGTGGAGGCGATTTCTCCAATGACGTCCATGGGATTGAGGCGAGATTGGATTGCACTGGGTGATTTTATGACGGCATTATATGAGCATACGAGCCAAGCAGGGATTTATGGTGATCGTAATGACACCAAGGGTGCGCGGCAGTGTATGTGGAATAATTATTTAAGTAATATTCCATTAATACAGGAATATTTACGGAAAGTTGGAGCAAAAAATGAGTAGTGTATTTACAAAAATTATTCAAGGCGAAATTCCCTGCTACAAAATTTATGAGGACGAGAAAACTTTGGCGTTTTTGGATATTGCGCCTGAGGCTGAAGGGCATACACTGGTGGTACCAAAGCTGGAAGTGGATAAAGTCTACGACTTGCCTGATAGCGACTATCAGGCAGTGATGGCTACAGTAAAAAAAATAGCCAAGCACATGGAGGAGGTCTTGGGCGAGCGGATGCAGATAAAAATTGTGGGGATTGATGTGCCGCATGCGCATGTGCATATTTTACCGGTGAATGAGAACTGGGCAGGTGAGCGTTATATTAAGCCAACCGAGGAAGAGTTTAAAGAGCTGCAAGAAAAACTGCAACTCTCAGAGTAGAATTGCAGTTTGGGTTAAAGTTGGTGAGGTTAGCTAATTAAGTCCCCAGGAAGGTCATTAGGGTTTTTGGGTTTTTGACTGTTGATATAATTAATAAATTGATTCCTAACAGAGTAGGTTGCATGAATTAAACGCTGATTGAGATCGACGATACGTGCTTGACCGATACCATTACTGTTTGTAATAAGATTCTGATATTTGTTCTCAAGCAAACTAAAGACGTCTTTAGTTTGAGGCTGGCTTGTTTCAGCCTCAAACGTAGGGTTGTCTAGACTGCTGAGGATGTCGGCAGTAATAGTGATTTGGTCGGTAATTTCTTGTTCTTTGATGTTGTCGATATTAATTTCTGGATTTTCCAGAGCGCTAAGCAATTTAGTGAAATTTCTTTTTGCAAAGGTTTCGTATTCTTCGGGTGTAGCTTCGATTTCTTTGCTTTCGGGCGTATTTTCTACATCAATGATAGGGTTGAGGGTTTTGTCCATGTTTTCCCATCCAGTAGGTTCATTGCTTTCAGTATGATTTGGTAGATTTTCCATATGAGTGTTTTCCTTGTTTTTCTTTTGTTATTGAAGTTCGTTTTCGATGGCTTGAGCTTTGGCATCGTCATATTCGGCGGTAATATCAACGCTATCGTCAGGATCTTTTTCGAAAGTATTGATAGAAGCGTCGGCTTTCGGCGATAAATTATCATAAGGGTTACGATCGGTAGCATTTTCATTATCTACCGGCTGAAAAACGTCAGGCATTATTTCTCCTTTTTGTGTTTGTTTTGATAGAAGATGGTCGTCTGCGAGAACAACCGTGTTTACACTCTTACTATCAGTGTAGCACAGCATAAGCAAAATGTCAAGAGGTTGTTTGACTTCGGTTTTTTATATCTGATGTTATGGGTTAGTAGAAAAACAGCGACACGTGGAGGGGTAAAAGAGAAGTGATAGTATGCTATAATTGTATCTATGAAGTTCACGAAGAGTTACGAACCGGGAGAGTTCGAGCCGCAGATTTATGCGGAATGGGAAAAAACAGGAGTTTTTCAGCCGCGTAAGATTGTGGCCGAGTCATATGAAGCGGAAACACAGGATTGTTATTCGGTTGTAATGCCACCACCAAACGCAAATGGGAACTTGCATATTGGTCATGGATTGACAATTGCATTGGAAGATTCCCTGGTGCGGTATAATCGGCTTCGTGGCAAGAGTACTTGGTATGTTCCTGGGGCTGACCATGCTGGGTTTGAGACCTGGGTGGTGTATGAGCGGGCTTTAGAAAAGCAAGGTCGCACACGGTTTGAGTATTCGCGTGATGAGCTCTATGCGCGCGTGTGGCAGTTTGTGCAGGAACAGCGTGGCAATATGGAGCTACAGCTTAGGGCGCTTGGGGCGAGTTGTGCTTGGCCAGATTTGACTTTTACTTTGGATGAGAATGTGGTGAGTCGGGTGTATCAGACTTTTGAGAAAATGTGGAATGATGGAATGATCTATCGGGGAGAGAAGTTGGTGAACTTTTGCCCGAAGCATCAGACGGCGTTTGCAGATATTGAAGTAGAGCATAAGGATGAGGAGGGTAAGTTGTGGGAGGTGGCTTATCAGTTGGTAAGTGTGCCCGAGGATATGATTGATTCGGCTTCAGATTTTACGAAGCGGGAGATTGTGGTGAGCACTACGCGACCAGAGACGATTTTTGGCGATACGGCAGTGGCAGTGAATCCGGCAGATGAACGTTATCAGGATATGATTGGCGGTTTGGTGAAACTACCTTTGACCGAGCGGGTGATCCCGATTATAGCGGATGAACACGCCGAGATGGAGTATGGTACTGGAGCAGTGAAGATCACGCCAGCGCATGATTTTGATGATTTTGAGGTGGGTGAGCGTCATGGGTTGGAGCGAATTCGGGTAATTGGTGAAGATGGTAAAATGACAGCTGCAGCAGGCGAGAAATATGCTGGTTTGACGACTGAAGAATGCCGCAAACAAGTGTTAGAGAATTTGGAAGCACAGGGGCTGCTTAGGGGTGAGAAAAAGATTACGCATGCGGTGGCACATTGCTATAAATGTGGCGCAGTGATTGAGCCGATGCTAAAGGCGCAGTGGTTTATTGATGTGAAGCGCTTGGCAAAAGCAGCAATTGAGCATTTAGAGCGTGGTGAGATTAAGTTTCATCCAGCGAACAAGAAGAAAGTTCTAATTAATTATCTTGAAGGATTGAAAGACTGGAATATTAGCCGGCAGATTCCATGGGGGATTCCAATTCCAGCGTTTCGACAGACTGAGACTCAGGATGCACCAGAGTGGATTTTTGACATACGTACGAATTTGCAAAAGATTGAGGTGGGTGGAGTACACTATTATCGCGATGAAGATACGTTTGATACGTGGTTTTCATCTTCGCATTGGCCAGTTGTGTGTACGAACTGGTTGCCTGGTAAGGAGAATCCATACTATCCTTTGAACGTAATGGAAACTGGTGCGGATATTCTGTTTGCTTGGGTGGCGCGCATGATTATGATGGGCGTGTATGTGACGGGTGAAGTTCCCTTCCGTGAGGTATATCTGCATGGTTTGGTGCTGGACGAGCATGGGCAGAAAATGTCAAAATCTAAGGGTAACGTAATTAATCCGATGGAGCTAGTGACAAAATATGGCTCGGATGCATTTAGGCTAGGGATTTTGCGTGGGCGAAGCGCAGGGATGAATCAGGCATTTAGTGAGAATAGTGTGATGGCTGGGCGGAATTTGTGTAATAAGTTGTGGAATATTTCGCGTTTTATTCAAGGGATGGTGGATGAAAGTCATAGCGGCAGTGTAGTGGCGGCGGAGATGATTCAGGCGGAAGCTGAGGCAGAAGTGGTAAATGAGGGTGCTGTGCAGGCAGGGGCGGAGCTTCCCTATTCTACGGACAATATGGGGGAAGATTGGATCTGTCGTGAATTGACAGCTTGTAAAGATGAGATTGAGGACGATATGGCAAATTATCGTTTCTCAGAGGCGGTAGAGACGCTTTATAGTGTGATCTGGGATAAGTACGCAGATTGGTTTATTGAGAGTCAAAAGATTTATAAAAATGTACCATTACTCAAGATGACACTGGAGATGATTCTGAAGATGCTGCATCCGTTTGCGCCGTTTGTGACGGAAGCGATTTGGCAGAGTTTGAGTTGGACAGAGGGGCTGTTGATTGTGCAGAAATGGCCAACAAGGCTTGTATTTGACGCTGTAAGCGCTCAGAATTTTGAAAGCCTTATGGTTGTAGTGTCGGAGACTAGACGAGTGCTAACGGAGCTCTCAGGTGCCTCCAAGGGCAAAAAATGGACGTTATTATATGGTGATGATAGCCTGGTGGATGATAATCAACTATTGTTAACTAAGTTGACAGGCGTAGCAAGTGTAATCAGTTGTGAGGGACAACCGCGGGGTTTGAGGTTGGCTTTGGTTAATCACGAGGTATATTTGGATGTACCTGCGGAAATAGTGGCTGAATATCGAGATAATTTGGAACAAAGGATTTTGAGCGTAGGGCGGGAGTTGGATGCTTTGAATTTGCGGATGATGAATCCGAATTATGTTGATAAAGCGCCCGCAGCTTTAGTAAAACAAACACGAGATGGAATTGCCGAAAAAACCGCCCTGATCGAGCGGTTGAAGGGTGAACTGAGGGTGATTGAATAAAATTCGGTATAGGGAGCAAAAGAAATGGGCCGCAATTGCGGCCCTCTCCTAATATTAGGAGTTTTCCATGATTAGCATTCTGCAGAGATTCTGAGCGCTGTACTGATAATACGGTTGATATCATTGCCAGCGGTATCTTTAATTCCCTGCTGTTCTTCAGGTGACATTCGGTAATACATTACTGTTATTACCCGTGCCAGTTCCTTGGTTATTGTTACTTCTTCCATAATACTTCCCTCCTCCTTATTGGTTGTATCGAATTCTTCACCTAACAGAGCGTTTGCGATGTAGTCGCTCATCTCGTGGAGCCCTTCATTACTAAATGGACATTCCAATATCTTAACTTCGTCCTTGGATACTTCCCCTTTGGAATTGTCAGTCCCCATCAAAATTGCAGAGTAATTGTCAATCTTAATAGAGTATCCGAGAGAAAAAGCGGTGGATGCAAGTTCCAGAAATTCTGCACCCCATTTTTTGCGAAGTGGTTCTGCCACCTTGTCGATACGATGTCTGATACGGTTAATATAATCCGTTTCTCCGTAGTCGTACTTGTAGGATTTTCGGATTTTGCCTTTTTTATCATAGATAATAAGGCGAATCTTATCTCCTACGAGTAAGGCGCAGCCTGTGAGTTTTGCACGCAGTGTAAGTTCTTTTAATTCGTTGTTCATAGGTCCCCCATTTTAAAGTCCGTAGACTGTTATTTTCGCTACTTTAGCAGCGTAGGGGCCATAGGGTGAATGGCGCCCTAGGCTACTAAAGTATACGAAATGGGGGTGAATATGTAGAAGTAAAAATTTAATCATGGTATGGTACTATGGAATAATCCTAATGGTTACTCCATGCCTCCATTGTAGCATAGATTACTTAAAATGTCAATACTTAAAACATGATTATGTTTGAAAATGGAAGTTCCCTGTTCGTAAAATTGAGTCCTGGATTCTGATTTATTTTTCGTGCGCAGCGGGTGGGTTGTCTTGCTTACCGCTGCTGGTACTTTTAGGTACGCTGGCGTCTACGGCTTCTGGTGGTCGGCGCGCGGTGATGCCGTTGCTGGCGCATACCACCTCCACTTTAATGCTACTGGCGTCATTTCGTCGGGCGGTCCGAATAGCCGTTGGCATGGTACCCCCCTCCGCTGCCTGAGTACTGTATTAGGGATGTGAGGAGTCGATAAACTCTGGAGAACAAAAGGTTGGTTCCCTCTTTCTATAAAATGTACTTGCAAATTTATTATGCTTGAATTATAATAGAGGTAACGGATTTCTATATATGGGTAGGTGATTCGGGTATAGTCTGTGTTTTGGTTTTATACCTAGAAGTTCGGGAGAGTTGGTTGAACCAATATCATGTATGTGATGTTGTGTCAAAAGATTTCACATTTGGTTTATGTTTTTGTGCTGTGGATTTTTGACTAGTTTTGGTCATTTTTTTGTTGCGGTATACCTGTTAGGTTTATTATTTTCACTAGCAAGTGTCCGCTGGAAAATGTGAATAACAGAATGTTGGGTAGACGGTGAAATATGTTGTAATATACGTAATATACGTAATATTCTATATGAGATAATGGGGCCATAGGGAATCACTGTTGCTTTGTTGGGTTTTTGGTTTCATTGGTATGTTTTTAAAGTAGTATGATCTAAGAAATGGTTGATGTATTACAATCTCACATCCCTAATACAGTACTCAGGCAGCGGAGGGGGAAAGCGTATAGGCGCTCATGCGGTCCATTGGATGGAATGACACCAGCAGCATTAAAACCTAAACCATACGAAGTAGAGATTATATCGCCGCGTAAGGACCAACAGTGACCTGTGAGACCAACAGCCCAAGACTTACCACCACCTGGATGAATATACCCGCTGCGCACGAAGTAAAGAGGAGCAGCTGCAATGTTGTAGTTTACGCCATCGTCGTAATAGATGGATGTTTTGTTGAGTGCGAAGTTGAAATATTGAGGCACAAAATATCCTAGTCAGGAAACACTAACTAGGAATTATCGATAGGGAATTAGTGAAGAATTTTGCGGGTAAGGCGATTGATATGGCGAATCAGTTGATACATTTGATACCGTAGTGGTTGTAGGGGTAAATCCCAGGTGCCAGCGTAACTAATCATTTGCCCGCCGAACGATTTCTTGTATTGAGAAAAGCCGTACCAGGGGTGATTTTTGTCTTCGGAAGTGGTGATACCCCAAAAGTCGAAGATCTTGGCGCCGCGGTTTTTGGCGTCAAGTATCATTTGCACGAGCAGAACGGTGCCGGCAGCGAGTTTGCGCTCTTGGTCGCTAGTGGCAGCGTGGGCATAGAAACGCACATCATCGTAATCATACACCAGGGAAGCGGCCAGAGTTTGCCCCTGATATTCGGCAAAATATAGCGTGGCAAAACCGGATTCAACCTGACGCTGTAGATGTTGTTCATCTTGGGGGGTGAAATGATCTTTATCGGCGACACCACGGAGGAGGGAAGAGAGAATTTGTACGTCTTTGGGATCTTGGCTAGTGCGAATAGTGAGGCCCTTTTTGCTACTACTTTGCCAGTATTGGACGTTGGATTTGCGCATTTGTTTTAGGAGTTCTTCTTGAGGTAAAGAGAGGTCGAGTACCCAAGTGTGGGCAGGGTCGATATCATGGGACTTCTTGAGGCTCAAGGATTTCAACATATTTGGTGAGAGGGAATCGCTAGTTGGTTCAATACGAATAAAGAAAGCATTATTCTTACGAGCAAGTTTTGTGAGTCCAGCAAGGGCAGATTTTAGGCATTTTTCATTCGCGGAGTTAAGGGCAGGGCCATAGGGACAGAAGAGGTAATTGCCGACAGGGGTGGTCTGAAGAATAGCCAGAGCGGAATAATCTTTTTCTTGCAACCGGAAAGTTTGATGATTTTCGAGTTGTTGGAATTTTTCCCAAGCAGAAGACTGCAAAAAATGCTGATTCATGGACTAATTATATCAGAGTTTGAATGATAGTGGTGGTCGAATTAAGAAGAATAGCCATCTCTGTTATTGACTTTTGTAATAATGTATGATGTAATGAAGAGATATGGTGATGCTAGGTAGCATAGAACGTTGACAAGTTGCGAGTAAAGTGTTTTGTGAGTGGCATCAAGTCTATGGTAAATCCGTAGGTTTGATGCTGCTTGCAAAGTGCAAATAGCAAAAATTTTATGCCTAGGAGGGAATTTGAATGGCAAAGAAAAATAGCAATAAACGTGTAGGGCACAAGGTGAATCCGTCGTATTCTTACGGTGGTCAAATAGTGAAAAATCTGCGTGAGTTGGATGCGGCAATCAGGCTGGCAGCTAGCGAACGTCTGGCGCAGACACAGGAATGGCTGGATGGCAATATGCGGATGCTTTTGACTCATTTGGAGGAGGGAAGTGTCTACTATGTGACAGAGGTAGCGATCCCGTCGGCTTATGAGAATAAGCAACCAACGACATTGATTACCTTGAAAACCTTGTCAAAGAATGAGGAAAAATTGTGGGCAGTGCATCATGACCCCAAGTCACCTTATTCTTGGAAGGCGGAATGTATTTGCCGCAGCGGCGTTTTTGGGACGTTTCGGATTTATTCGTGTGACACAGTAAAAATGATATGTTAATTTTTCGTAACTCGTAGACTTGATTTATGGCTCCTGAAGCTTTTCTGGCGAGGGAGCCAGTTTTTATTGTAATTTTGCATAAACATTTTGTGAATATTTTGGATAGAAAGAGAAAAATATGGTATAATTTGTATAGATATGAAAATTTTGGCAATTGAGAGTTCGTGCGATGAGACTGCAGCTGCTGTGGTAGAAGGGGTGGGGAATTTTGATGAGAGAGAAATGGTTAATGGCGAGCAGGGGGACTTGCGGATTTTGAGTAATGTGGTGGTGTCGCAGGTGGATATTTTTGCAGCTTATGGTGGTGTGATACCCGAGGTAGCGGCGAGGTCGCATTTGGAGGCAATTTTACCTGTGGTGCATAAGGCTTTGGATGACGCTGAATTGACAAAAGATGATATTGATGTAATTGCTGTGACGCATACGCCAGGACTTTTAGGTTCGCTTTTGATTGGGACGTTGACGGCGCGGATGCTGGCGATTTTGTGGGGGAAACCACTGTATGCGGTGCATCATCTGAAAAGCCATATTTATGCCAATTGGTTGCATTCCGGAACCTCCGCGACCAATACGCTTTTCGTTCAGCATGGGTGTGCCTCTCCTCATCTAAAGATTCGGACCCGGTACAGCCCCAGTAGTCAAGCTACAATGCTTCACGGAAAGGTATTAGCTGTGGAGGTTCCGGAGTTTCCACTGATTGCTTTGGTAGTGAGTGGGGGGCATACGCAGATTATTTATATGCGTACACACAATCAGTTTGAAATTATTGGGACAACACGGGATGATGCGGTGGGAGAATGTTTTGATAAAGTGGCGAAGATTCTCGGGTTGCCATACCCGGGAGGGCCGAGTATTGCTAAGTGTGCAAATGGGGAGACTTTTGCATCATCTTCAGAGACGGTGGCGCTCTCCTCATCTAAAGATTCGGGCCCGTGCCAGCCGAAAAATTCTCTTCAGACGACGCAAAAGTCTCCTACTTGCCCGGTTGGTAATGCTCGGGCCTATCGGTTGCCGCATCCGCAAGTGGAGGGGTTGGATTTTTCTTTTTCTGGGTTGAAGACGGCAGTGTTGAGGGCGGTGCAGGCGGATTGCGGTTTACCAATTACGACGCCGTCATATGAGCTAAAGGAACATTTGACTAATCAGCAGAGGGCGGATTTTGCGGCAGCGTTTCAGGAAACGGCATGCAATATTTTGATTGAGAAACTGAAAATGGCCCTAGAAGCCTATCCAGAGTCTCGGAGCGTGGTGATTGCAGGCGGGGTGAGTGCTAACGCGGTTCTTAGGAAAAAAGCCTTAGAAGAGCTTTCAGGCACTTCTAAGGGTAAATTGGGAAATTTTGGTGCGCAAAAAGAGCTGCAAGGAAAAGTGTTTTTCCCAGAGCTAAAATTTGCTGGAGACAATGCGGCAATGGTGGGTGCGGCAGCATATTTTGAGATTATTTCTGGAGTGGAGCCGACAGATCCGTATGCTTTGAATATTGCACCACGGACGGCGATTACTACGGAATAGAGAAAAAACAGTTGACAAGCAGGTGGGTGTCAAGTAGAATGAATCTATGTCCGTAGGCTGGTTTTATAGGAGCCGCGAAGGACTGCTGGTCTCACCGTTGTTGTGTTTTGGAGACGACTGGTGTGAGTTAGCGACACATTGATATGCTCAGTGGCACTCGGCTTGGGAGTTCGACGCAGGGTTTTGGCTAAGTCTTAATCTTATGCAACGTTTGTACCATGTTTGATCTGGCGTGGGTGTTGGGAGTTCTTTAATAGAGAGGAGGTGCTAATATAGTACATGTTCGTAATCCTACTGTTTAGGTAGTATGTAGTGAAAACTGAATAGAGCCTTGGGGGAAGGAGGATTGCCGTGGGAAGAATGGCATACGAGATTCGTGCTGATACGCTGTCGTTTGTTGTAGATAGTGATTTGATGGTAGCGGTGGCGCGGAGATGAGCGGGATGTAATAACGTATGAGAAATGGATTTGAAGTTTCTGTGTCTTTGATCTTGTGCTTGTGTATCATAGTTATGGCAACAGTCGTAGACTCGGTGGGAGAGCCAAGCGAACTGGCGATAGAGGCGATATTGCCCTCAACGGAAGAGTTGGCAATATATCAGTCAAGTTGGGATGGACTTGGGACATACGAGAAACGCCTGATGATGAAGACGCAGCAGGTAGCAGAGGTTTTGCAGGTTAGGATTAGGAGTCCTAGTGCAAGGTGTAAAAGTCACTTTCTGGTGAACCTGGAGTGTTTCGATGCCAGGGATCAGGGGAAGTCTTCCCGTTTACCGAGTTTCGGTTAAAACTCGGTTAGTTCTGTAACTGTTTACCTTAATTATTGCCTCCTCCGATTTTCTAAACCCATTTTGTCGGAGGGGAGACAAGATGAAAAACGCTCAGAGATTTCTTTGGGCGTTTTTGCATGAATAGACTTATTTTATGAGTTTTGCCATGACTTCAATTGTGAGAATAACATCAGCGACAGAGCTGCCACGAGAGAGGTCGGAAACAGGATAACTAAAACCTTGGAGGATGGGGCCGGCGACATTAAAGCCGGCGATATGCTCGAAGGCTTTGTAAAGGATATTACCTGAGTTGAGATCGGGTACGATGAGGACGTTGGCCTGGCCGGCTACTGGGGAATCGGGGAATTTTTTCTGAGCAATGGCAGGATTAATCGCGGCGTCAAGTTGCATTTCGCCATCGAGTAAGATTTCTGAATCTTGGAATTCTTGGCGGATGGCTTGCATGAGTTCGATGGTGTCATCGTGCCCGCCGCTGCCAAAGGTAGAGAAAGAAAGTAAGGCTACACGGGGTGGTTCGGAGAAGAGTTTGCTGGCGGAGGTGTGGGTTTGGTGGATGATTTCTATCAATTGGGCTTTGCTGGGATGCTTGCAAGCGGCCATATCGGCGAGGAGATAGACCTGATTGTCCTTTTGCATCACGGCTAGACCAGAAAAGGTTGAATAACGCTCGGAAATTGCAGGATTGACAGAGGTAGGACTTGCTTCAACTTGTAATTGCTTTACAAGTTGGGGTTTTGGAGACATGGGAAAATGTTCGCGACAGGCGAGAATGACATCACGAGATGAATAGTCAATGCCGGCAATCATAGTGTCAGCTTCACCGGATTTAACCATAGCGCAGGCGGTGGTTAGGTTTGGGGCGGGCAAGGCAGTGATTTCTGAGACACCATCTGGTGCGATACCAGGGATAGATTCGCCAGAGGCGTGCATTTCGGCATGGCGCTCTAGGGCAGCTTGGATAGTAGAGTTGTTAAATTCAGGGAATACGATGTTCATGAGAGTATTATAGCATGATATGTTTTTATTATTTCTGAATTTACTTATGGTATAATGAGGTTGCATTACTTTTATCAACATGGCAGCCGCATCTCGTGATGTTTTGTGGTCGAATGGGGCATCGTGAGTACCCTAAGTCACAAAACATTCAGTAGTGGCTGTTGATAGGAGTAATGCACCTCGCGGTGCCCTTTTTGTTTGTGGGGGGTACGAACAAGCTCAATTTCTACGATTCAAAATGACAGCGTGAGGTGTATTTATAATCAAGGAGGAAAATGCAAGGTTATAAGTCGGCTGATACTGCGGGGATATTAGGTATTACGCTTGGTGGTTTAGGCGTGATGGATTTTTATTTAGGGAATTATCGTAAAGCAGCGGTGCATGTGGGTTTACTTGTGTTGGTTTTGACTTTGCTTATAGTAGAAATGATAGTATTGCCATTATCATGTTTGGGACTGGAGTGGTCTGATTGCGCAGGAATGAACGCGGTGATTGAGGTATTAATTGTGATAGTGGTGCTAGGAAATTTTCTTTGGGGTGTTGCAGAGGGAATAGTGGTGCTGATTAGGGGAGATGATGGGTTGGTGAGTCGAGGATATCGGATTAGTAATTCGCGAGTGCAGGCGAAAGGTGCACGATCAGTTTTAGTGGAAGAGAAAAAGGAGGCTCCCAGCGATGCTGGGAGCGGAGTGTCTATTTGGTGAACTATTGTAAGAAAAGAAAGATTAAAATTTGCCAAATTAAAATTGTTATGCTACACTAAAAGGGTACCAATTTTATCAAAAGTAGCCATTGATTTTGTTATGGTTTTATTGCTAGTGGTTGGATAGGGCATCGTGAGTCCCTAGAAAAACTACTAGTTAAAGTGGCTATGATAGGATTGGTACACCTCGCGGTGCCCTTTTTTGATGGTGGGTGATGAGGTGTTACCAATTACTAATCTACTAGGAGGTAGGATGAATAATAACGGTTTTAAGTCAGCAACGACGGCGGGGTTACTGGGGATTTTCTTGGGAGCAGTGGGTGCGCACTGTTGGTATCTGGGAGACAAAAAGAATGCTACCAAACATGTGATTATATTTGGCTCTGGTATGGCGGTGATGATAGTGGCAGGGGCGATTATACCGTCAGTAGTGTCGTTTTGGACGCTGTATAAAATCTCTTGGCTAATAACATTACTAAATGTAGCGGGGTGGCTTGCAGTTGGCGTAAGTGAAGTTTGGGGGTTTATTGAGGGGATTCAGATTTTGAGTGGGGGTGATGCGGGATTAGCACAAAAAGGTTATCGTGTGGCGCCAAGTGCGATGCAAAATTTTGGTGGGCAGAATATGCAGATGAATAGCCAAATTGGACAAAACCAGGGTCAGAATCAAAACAACGAACAAAACGGTCAATTGGGGAGTGGGTATAATGGATGATATTGGAGCGCCGGTGTTGTCAAGCCAGGCTGATATTGCACCACAACAACTGCCAAAGAAGCGTGGTTGGTGGAAATGGTTGCTAATCGGGGGTGGTGTAACTGGTGTGGTAGTGGCAGGAGTGTTAGTGTTTGGAATGACTAGAAAAGTGGACTACGAAGAAAGTTACCAAATGGCGAAGGAGATTAAGACGCAAGTAACGGCGGTATCGTCTGAGTTTGATTGTGCGAATGTGGTGAATTTTGTGGATAAACCTTCTCCGGATATGAGTGAATATAATGGGCTGGTGGAGAAGTGCCCGACGATTAATAAAAAGTTGAAGGAGTTGGAAAGAGCTTTGGAGAAGCTAGGTGGGACTTCTGGGGTGAAAAATGATAGTGAAAACCAGGCGCAGCTGGAAAAAATACAAGCAGCTTTGAAGGCGGCGACGGCGGATATGGAGGATTTAGCAAAGAAATTAAAGCCATACCAAGCGTGGCATGAGTTTAGGCTGTTGGAGCGCGAGTTGATGATTGCGAAGGCGGATGAGGTAATGGTGCATGCCGTGGCGCAACCTTTGTTAAATTCTGATAATGCGACTTTGCGGAGCTATGGTGAGGGGTGGCTAGAAAAGACGTTAGCCTACGCGCAGGCAGCTTGGGCGGTGAATAGCTCGAATTATAGTTTGGGCTCAAGCGCGCGGAATGCTTTGAAACAAGAGGCAAGAGCAAAAGATGAAGAACTGAAGGCTTGGATTAAGGCAAACAAACCAGATATGGATGTCGTTGGGGAATTGAATTTGAAGAATTTGCATATGATAGGTGGGGAGTTCGATAAGCTATATGAGTTAATTCGGGTGAAGTGCATGGAGAACTTGGATTCAATTAAGGTGCTTTATTAAACAAAAATTTATATAGAAAACAGATATAAATGTTGGTTTAACTTGTAAATGAGTTACAAGTTCAACTTTTGTTGAGGTGGGGTATAATAGAGATATGAACGATTTTGACTATTTGAATGAGAAAACGGTGTATTTGGATGCGGCTTGCCAGAGTTTGAGACCGCGACCAGTGATTGAGGCGCTAGATCAGTATTATTTGGAACATAATTCTTGTGGAGAACGAGTGAAGTATCCGTGGGGTGAGAAGACCGATGCGATGGTGGAGGCAGCACGGAAAAAGACCCTAAAATTACTCAAGCTGAAAGAAAAAGATTACTTCGTATCGTTCACTTTGAACACGACGTATGGGATTAATTTGCTTTTAAACGAGATTTGTGCAGAATATGTGGAAAAAGTGTTCACGTCGGACATTGAACATAATTCGCCGTTTTTGGCGACGATGGCGTTAGCGCGACGCTTGGATGTGCCGCGAGTGGTATTAAAACGGGCAGAGGATGGAAGTTTGCCTTTGGAGGAGGATTTCCATAAGGCAGTGTTAGTGGTGAATTGCGCGGCGAATTTTGATGGGCGGCAGTTGGTGAATTTAAAAGAGGTGGTGAAAAAGGTACATGGTGATGGCGGGTTAGTAATAGTTGATGCGGCGCAAGCGATGGCACACTATCATGAAATGCTGGAGAAGACGGAGGCAGATGCAATTTGTTTTTCGGCACATAAGATGTATGCGCCTTCACTAGGTGTGATGGTGGTACGGCGGGATTTGGTGCCGAAGCTTACGCAGAACTTTATCGGGGGTGGAATGGTAGATGATGTGTTTGCTGATGACTATTTGCTTAGCGCGGAGGCAAATAAGGACCACGTACATACGATTTTTGAGGCTGGCTTGCAGGCGTGGGGGGAGATTTGTGCTTACTCGGTAGCGTTGGATTGGTTAGGTGGTCGGACAAAGGCCGACAAACAACGTTTGACGGCCTGTACAGAGGAATTAGATAGGTTTTTGCGTAGTAATCCGAGAGTGCAGATGGTGGGGAAGCAGGCAAATCCGACGATGAGTTTCTATGTGGAAGGACTAGATTCGCATCTGCTGGGTGCGGCACTGGGCAAAGAGGGGATTATGGCGCGTGCAGGGTATTTTTGTACGCATTATTATCTGGATAAAATTTGCAAATATCCACCATTGGTGCGGTTTTCTCTGAGCTATGCTACGCGTGAGAGTGATATTGAGCGCGTGAAACGGGTGATGGGGAAGATTTAACTAGCGTGAAGAAGGTGCTTTGGTGGAGTTTGCTAGGCGTGGCAATAGTGGTGGCGGTGCTAGGTGTTGGGTTGGCGTGGTGGTTTAATTTGGGGTTATTTGCAGGGCGGGCTTATACGATGGAGGATTTGGGGATGGAGCGGAAGAGAAGTGATATGGATTTTAACGAGAACGGGCGGGATGACTATGAAGATTTTTTGTTGGGAGCGCGCAAAGACGCGGAGAATTTTCCGAAATATGACGGGAGTTATGTTCAAGGCGGCTATCCAGATGAAGATATTGGGGTGTGTACGGATGTGATTTGGCGGGCGTTTCGGGAAGCGGGGTATGATCTGAAAGCGATGGTGGATGCGGATATTGCGAAAAATCCAGTAGAATATGGGATTGAGACTCCAGATCCGAATATTGACTTTCGGCGGGTGAAGAATTTGCAGAAGTTTTTTGAGAAGTATGCGACGAAATTAGGGAATGATTGGCAGGAGAATCCGGAAGAATGGCAACCAGGAGATATTATGGTGTCTAATAATGGTGGCCATATTGGGGTGGTATCGGACCGACGGAATAAAAATGGGCGACCATATATTATACACAACGCAGGACAGCCTAAACGCGAGGAGGATTATTTGAAGCGGGGAAAAGTGACAGGGCATTATCGGTTTGATGCAAGCAAGATTGATGCCAAGATGCTGAAGAAGTGGGGAGAATAGATTTAAAATCAATAAGAAGATAAGCTACCGTCTTTTCTTGAGGTACACAAATAACTCTCTTCTGCTATATCTTCTCTAGGGACGTGTCGCTCGGACCTGTCGTCACAGGCCTCGCGTACTGCATGCTCGCTCGTGAGCTCCGCACCCCCTCTCGAAGACATAGCGGAAGAGAGACTATTATGTATGATAAGATTTAGTTTATTTCTCTAGCTGGGCATTGATTTTGCTACGCATGTTGACTAGGAAGTCGGCACCCATTTCGGATTGTTTGACTTGCTCGCTGCCGACGTAGATGAGAGGGGTGTAGGAGAGCTTGCGGGCTTCACTGAGCTTACGGTCGAAAGCGATTTTCTGGGCGACGGCGTCGCTGTTCATGTCAGTACGGAACTTTTCCAAATCGCCTTTGCCATTTGTAACTGTGGTAAAGTATTTCTCAAATTGTTGTTGGCGGGTGGCGGCGTCAGAATGGTACCATTCGTTCTGATTAGCAAAGAGTAAATCTTTATATTCGCGCCAGTATCCTTGGATGGCAGCAGCATTGGCAGCAGAGGCCGCGGCAGTGCCGTTAGCATGGTAACTTTGCACGAAATTGCGATATACCACGGCGACTTTGCCATCATATTCTTCTACGAGCTGATTGAGTTTGGGGTTCATAGAGGCACAACCTTCGCACTGATAATCAGCATATTCAAAAATGAGTATAGGAGCATTAGGGTCACCTTCAACATTTTCTGGCAAGTTACCAGACTCTTCGCTAGCGGGGAAAATCTGAGCTAAGCGGTCTTCGCGGGGCTGCGCCATGCTAATCCCGATAATGCCAGCAAAAGCAGCGATAATAATTATAACGATAATCCAAATCTTTTTGTCCATGGGTATATTATAACACGTGATGATAGTAGTTGGATGATATGTTTTTAACCATAAAAAGGGTTCACTCAACGAATCCAGAAAGGAATAGTTGAAGCATATTCAACAAAATAG
>CARYFM010000008.1 GCA_949101405.1 uncultured Candidatus Saccharibacteria bacterium | reverse complement strand
TAATCACTATATTGGTATCCCCCTCCGCTGCCTGAGTACTGTATTAGGGATGTGAAAAGGCGGCACCGTATCGGTGCCGCCCGAGTTCTAGGCTAGAACTCCTGATTAGTGCCTCGGATATACCATATTGAATCAAATGACACAGCTGTGGTTGTCTGCTTTGGACCAGCATCTGGATTGGCAGAGGTATAGAGCGTAAAACTCATGTACTTACGCAGTTCATTAAACTCCATATGCCCCCCACTGTACCAGTCTGCTATCATCCGCGGCTACATCAATATCATGTTTGATGTATAAGTCATCCGTTGCCTGAAAGCTGCTTCTTGCCGTAAATAGCCGCCCACTCTGAGGGTTGTAAATCCGTATCAGAATCCAGCCATACTCTCCGGCCGCTACTTGAAAGCTGTATTGCACGTCCACTTCATACTCATCAGTAAGTTCGTTTTCGATTTCAGCAATCAGCACATCGGGAAAATCAAAACGGATTTCGTAGTTGGTCTCCGGTTCAAATGGACACTGACCTTCAACTGCAAGCTCAGTACACAGTGCTTTATATTGCACATCGTTGCAGTAGTCCATGATACCATACTCCAAATCCGAATAAAATGTCTCCTTTGGATTGTCCATAGAAAACGGTACGCCGCGTTCAGCGTCAAGCTTTTCAGCCCGCTGAAACTCCCAACCAATACCGATAGCCGTAATAATCAGACTAGCCGCTACTATTAAGACCTGAGGTGATATTATGGCTTTAACCAAAGAGATAGCCTTGTTCCACAACAAATTCAACTTTTCTTTCATTTTTTCTCCCTCCTGAAAAACAAAGAATAAGGATAGTTCTAGTCAAAACTCAAAAACTACTAGAACTTCCCGTTTGTAAGTTCTACATTTCCATTATAGCACACATGGCTATTTTTGTCAATAGTTTTAACGCTTTTCGACCATAAAATCTAGGCAACACAAAAAATCCCCCACTTTCGTGAGGGATTTTCTTTAAAATCAAGACTAAATATCTAGGTCATCCAAATCGGCTAACTCAGCACGAGTCTTTTCAGCCAATTCCCCCTCAGATTCGCCGCCGTCCATCGGAGCTTCACTATCTTGCTCCTGACTGCGTAACTCCTCTACCGCATCAGCTTCACCACGAGTTTCTGTCGCTGGTCGAGCACCACGCATCTCGCCGCCTTCAATATCATCAGTATTAACTACCTTGAGGTTATATCTAGCGCCATTTTTAGTACCTAGTACGCGCAACAAAGTCCGAATACTCTGAGCGGTTGCACCACGCTTACCAATCACACGTCCAACATCTTCTGGGTCTACAGATAGGCTCAGCAAAACGCCACGCTCGTCGATTTCGCGTTCCACAACGACTTTATCTGGATTATTAACCAGGGTTTTTACGATATATTCTACAAATTGTTGGTCAATGGTTGCCATAAGGTCTCCAGTTATTATGTATTTGTATAATTATAGCACGGAAATTAAAAATTGGAATAATTATTGTGCTTTTTTATGTAGAATTTCAGCCCCAAAAAGAGCGCCGGATGACGCTCTTTCGACGGATTGTTTCTTGCCTATTCTGCGTTTTCAGCCGCAGGAGTTTCGGCTGGAGTCTCCTCTGGCGCCTCTTCCTTCGGCTGATTTTTGCGCAACTTGTCGGCGTGCTTGGCTTTGGCCTGCTTCTTAGGCGCCTCTTTGTACCAAGCTGGCAAGGCAATGCCTTCCTTCTTAAAGACGAACGCTACTCGACTAGATGGCTGAGCGCCATGAGCAAGATAGAATTCCACTTTTTCTTTATCGAGAACCACTTTTTTGGTCTCAGGGTTGTAATTACCGACCTCGGCTACAACACGACCCGAAAGTGGGTGGCGCTGCGCTTCTTGGACGACTATCCGGTACACGGGGGAGTGCACGCGGCCATTACGCTGCATACGAATCGCTAGCATTTTTTCTCCTTATTAGTAATAACCCAATTATAACAAAGTTTAGTCCAGATGTAAAGTACGAAAGTAAGTGCGCAGCGGGCGTTTTACCATCACTCAATCTGCTGGCGCCTTACGGCTTGTCGGCGAGGAGGGGCGAATTTGGACACAACGTGCATATTCGACTACGACGCATGCACGGAATTTAGCTATTCATGCTGAGTACTTTAATCTTAACGCCGTGGACGACCGTTGGTACGCTTTCCCCCTCCGCTGCCTGAGTACTGTATTAGGGATGTGAGGGCGAGGGTAAACAAAGGAAAGCGTTAATTCTATTGACTTTTCTCATTATCTGTGCTATAATGTAGAAATCGGGGGATGTTAGGTGAAAAATCGCGCAAAGTCATCGCAATTTCGCCAAATCGTACATTAACATCCCTATAGGAGGTTCTATGCATAGAAGACTGTATTGTATTCGTAATGTCGGCAAAAAGAAAGCTTTGCGTCGGTCCGTACTGGAGACGCCGGCAATTGAAGTTGCATTCGTGATGCCCGCAAATGCAAAGGAGCTGGAAGAATATACCACGATAGATGATTTGAGTATTCCGAGTTATGCTAATACGAAAGAGGCTACACGGGAGCTGAGAGCAAATCTCTTATCAATTTTATCCGGCAAAGATGAGCGTTGGCACCTTTGGGAAGTGGTTTTGTATGAGGACAGTATATCCTTGCATTATGCCGACAAACATGCCAGCGGCAAAGCAGCAACCAATCTATCGTTAAACGTGTCTTGGGCGAAGATAACAAAAATCGATATCAAGGTATCGGCTCATGTTCGTTTGAGCGACTTTCAGGTAATCTGCATTTGCCCGGATGACCAGCACTGTGAACTAATCATTAACTATGATGATGTCATGGAAAATTTGCACAAAATGGAAATCCACACATGCAGGCCACGCACTCCGTTAGGGTAAATCTATTTAGCGTTGCGAAACTGACTTTGTCGGTGCCGCAACGCTTTTTTATTGTTAATTTTTAGACTTTGCTTGAGTCTTGAGATAGCCCTTCACGCCCTCAGCGGCAGCATTACCTTCAGCTTCCTGCTTGGAGTGTCCGCTACCCTTACCTTTGAGCTGCTTGCCTACATACACACCAACCATAAAAGTCTTATCGTGATCGGGACCTTCTTCACCCAATACTTTGTACTGCGGTGTAGCGCCATCATAATGCTGCGCTAGTTCCTGTAAATAAGATTTGGGGTCGCGCCAACTACCGTCACGCAAAATTTGATCTAACTTTACCAAAATGTGCTTAGCAATAAACTCGCGTGCTGTATCATAGCCTTGGTCCAAATAGATTGCACCAATCACAGCCTCAAAACAATCCGCCAAAATTACAGCATGCGCCCGACTTGAGCCGTGCTTTTCGCCCTTAGATAAACGCACTAGCGGTTCGTACCCCAAGTCCTCACCAGCTGCGCCAATGCTCTCGGTGCGTACCAAGGCTGAACGCCAGGCCGTCATGATACCTTCTGGCTCGTCGTAATTGCGATACAAAAAGTCAGAAGATACCAACTCAAGCACAGCGTCGCCCAAGAACTCTAGACGTTCGTTGTGGGCTTTGGCACTAGCTTTATGTTCATTTACATAGCTGCGATGAGTCAGAGCTGTGATAAGCAAATCAATATCTTGAAACTCAAAACCCAGCTTTTCGCGAGCAAACTTTTGATATTCTTCAATTTGTGTTGGATTCATATAACCTCCCTTTTATAGCCCTTGACGAATTTTGTTTTTGGCGAGAAGCATCAATTTCTCGATATCCTCATATTCAATTGCATCAATAGCATCATTAAATTTAAACCACTTAATTCCTTTCATCCATTGCTCTTTGGTAGGGGTTTCGGCATCATCTAGAGCCCGCACCAGATAAATTTGCGTGGTCATTAACACAAGTTTATCAATACGGCGATATTGAAATTGGATTTTGCCTAGCCACATCAATACTTGAATATGAAACAAACCCGATTCTTCACCGATCTCGCGGATAGCAGTTTGTTTGGCAGTCTCACCAGGTTCAATATGCCCCTTGGGAATAGTCCAACGACCTTTGGAATCTTGAATTAGTAAAATTTCGATGTCTTTTCGGTCACGAGACAGGCGAAAAACAATACCACCGGCGGTCGGCTCACGCACGATTTCCTGAATAGCTGGCTTTTTAAAAACCCGCGTAGTTAAACGGGAAAAGGCGTTAGTTTTCTCACGCTCAGACTTGAGCGGCAAAGCCTCAGGCACCTTACGTTGGACTGGCACCTTTGTATTAGTTTTAGGCGCTGGTGGCCGTTTCCCCTCCGTCTGCACTTTCGGCGGCGGTGTCTGTAGGCTCACCCGCTGCTTGTGGCTGTGCTTCTTTTTCATTGTGGTTCTCCTTCTCTTTCGGAGATGAATTTTCATCATTATAAATCTGGCGGTAAGCTGTGCCTAGGACGCCGTTGACAAACTTGGACGAATTATCCGAACCAAATGCCTTGGCAAGCTCAACCGCCTCATTGATTGCTACTTTAGGTGGCACGGTTTCAGCTGAACGCTCAAGCTCATGTAAACCAATCCGCAATACATTGCGGTCAATCGCAGCAATCGTGGAAATTGGCCACTCTGGAGCCATGGGCTGCAACTCAGCATCCAACTCTTCGAAACGTCCAGAAACGTCTCGCGCTAGAGTATAGACAAACTCGGTGTCACCCAAGGCCTTAGCATAAGGCTCGATATTTTTTGCGACGATGACGTCGATCTCTGCGGTAGGATCTCCCGCCTTATTTCGGAATTCGTACTCGTACAAACTCTGTAAAACAATAATTCTGCCTAAATGCCGATTACTGGCCATTTTATTTCCTTTTATTTAGATTTTTTAGTGTTGGTAACTTTAGTAGTGGTGGTTTTCTTAGCCGTAGTCTTTTTGGCTGCAGCCTTTTTAGCTTTGGTGGTTTGCCCAGAAGCTGGTTTTACGGTTTTAACCTTGACATTTGGGGTTTGCTTAGCAGTCTCAAAAGCTTTCACTGGAGAAGTACGGTTGACCGCACGTGCCAATTTGAGACGTAGATGGCTCCGGCGAAGACCAGTCTTGCGGGGGCTACTCTGTTTTTTAGGTTCAGGCATAATGCTCCTTGTTAATATCAAATTCTATAGTTGATTTTATCATATTTTCTAGTTGCCCGCAAGAGGTTTTGTAAGTTTTTCGTCAAAACTACCCTATACTCCCATTATAGCATACTTTACGTAAAAAGTCAATATTGAAACAAAATCGGCGCCCGTAGACGCCTTTTTTGGTAAAAATTAGTCATGCCGCCAATGGCCTGAATCAATTCTGGTTTCATTACGGTCAGCAACAGTTAATACAACCGAAATTATCACGCAGGTTACTACCAATATCGCTGACATTAGCAGTAGTATTGTTGGCCCCAGGCTCTTTGGCTCGGATGGTTGAGTATCCGTATTTGGCACGGATGTGTCCAAGGTATTACTTGCTGTTTTGTTGAACGGTACGGTGCAAAAGCTAAATACAATACTGCCAGAGTTCTCTGCTCCATGCAGCACAATTCCGCTCATGCTATTGGTTCCAATCTGAGCACCTTTACCAAACAAGTCGCTCTCCGAAATAATCGAATCGTTGGTAGGATTATTATTGATAATCCGCACTGAACCAGGCACTATTTCTAAGTTCATCGCTTCCGGTGCGATCAGCGTCAGTGAGCTACTGACGGAAGTCGGCTGACTATTAGTAGCCGAAATCGTAGCAGTAATCTCCTGCTCGCTAACAATGCTGGGAGGAAAATCTAATTGGACCAGTGTACCATTAGCAATGGTACGCGTAGTGATACCTTTGGGCAAACCGTTGTTGTCGTAATTGATTACGACATTGTATTGCTGCCCCATCTCCAGTTCAAAGGTCTCCCCACTAGACCAAACTGTAACTTCGTCTGGCCCAGTGATGCCAAGAAAATTTTCCTCACCCACCAAAGAGTTAAAGACCGGAAAATCTGGACGGGTCTCTTCTGTATAAAGCGGCCGACTGTCACTGGTTACATTCTCCTCCGGTGGGCTTTCACTGGCAACTTCTTCTGCCGCAAAGACTGTCATCACATTACAAGACAGCAACAAAACAAACGTAGCCAAACAAGCTACAGGTGTCGCAAAATGCGACGAGGCACATTTCATCATAATTCTCCCTCCTAATGATGAAAGACGTACCTTTGCACAAAAACTAAATTCACAAAGGTACATGCGGCAGCAAAATTTGCCAGCACCTTTTAATTATACCATATTTCACCAAAAATAGTGCAGCCATAACATATTTTCCGAAATGGCTGCATTATAAACAACTTTGGTTACACTACAATATTGATGAGTTTAGTGCCTTTTGGCACAATGACTTTCCGGATTTCTTGACCGGCAATGATTTTTTGTACGTTAGCGTCGGCCAAGGCTAAGGTTTTGAGTTTTTCTGTATCCTGGAGATCATCGGTAGCAATGATAATCTTGCCACGAAGTTTACCGTTCACCTGTACCACGACTTCAACTTCCTCTGCCACGAGGTATTTCTCATCGTAGGTCGGCCAGATATCATCTTCGCCTAGATGCTCCAACATTTCTGAAGCCAAATGTGGTGCAAACGGCTTGAGCAGCTTGGCAAGAACAGTCAAATCTTCATGATCGGCACCGGTCTTATAAAGCTGATTGACGTATTCCATCAAGGCCGCTACAGCGGTATTAAAGCTAGTGCGATGGATATCTTCAGTGACTTTCTTGATGGTTTTGTGACGCAAAGAAACGGTCTCCGGATGTCCAGTCTTTTCAGGACACACTCGCGCCGGCCCGTCGTTACGGGCGGCCTGCTCGTTCGTTCCGCTCCCCGTTGGTCGCGGATGGTCCTGAGAAAGACTGTCATCCGAGACCGCATAGCTGCACACAGCACCATCAAAGCACAGCGTCCAGCAACGGTTAAGGAACCTATACACACCACCAATAGCCTTGGTGTCCCAAGCCGCATCTTGATCATACGGTCCAATAAACATTTCGTAAGTACGCAAAGTGTCGGCACCATAGCCGCTATCAATAACTTCCAGCGGGTCAATCACATTGCCCTTAGATTTGCTCATTTTCTTGCCGTCTGGAGCGTTAATGTAACCATTGTAAAGCAACTTCTTGATAGGCTCACGGAACGGCAGATAACCCTGGTCAGCAAAGAATTTACACCAAAAACGGATATAAAGTAGATGGGCCACAGCGTGATCTCCGCCGACATAAATGTCAGTTGGCGCCCAATACTTGACTGCCTCGGGGTCCCAAGCCGCCTGGCTGTCATGAGGGCTAGCGTAGCGCCAGAGGTACCACGACGAACAAGCGTAACCATCCAAAGTATCGGTCTCGCGAGTCATCTCTTCACCATTGATTGTGACTTTTAGCCAATCAGCAGCCTTAGCCAAAGGTGAACGCCCAGTATCATCTGGTTGATAGTCGCTAATTTCTGGATGCATGACAGGTAGCTGGTCTTCAGGAATTGGATGAACATTTCCATCCTTGTCGTAGGCTACTGGAATTGGACAACCCCAGTAGCGTTGACGTGAAATTAACCAATCGCGCATTTTGTAGGTAACCTTAGTATGACCGACGCCCATTTCTTCAAGCCAAGCTACAACTTGTTCCCGCGCATCTTCGCTACGCGTACCATTGAATTGCCCAGAGTTCACCAGCTTGCCCTCGCCGTGATAGCAACGCTCAGCATCGTCACTGTCTTCGGGCTTCTCAACCACTTCAATGATCGGCAAATCAAATTTCTCCGCAAATTCAAAATCGCGTTCATCATGTGCTGGTACTGCCATAATGGCACCTGTACCATAACCCATCAAGACATAATCTGCTACCCAAATCGGCATTTTCTTGCCCGTGGCAGGATTGATGGCATAACTACCCGTGAAAACTCCAGTCTTCTCCTTATTCTCTTGACGCTCAATTTCCGACTTTTTGAGCGCCTCAATGCAATATTGTTCGACTTTTGCGCGGGTATCATCATTCACCAGATTCGCAATCAAGGGATGTTCTGGAGCAAGCACGAGGAAGGTTGCCCCGAAAATTGTATCAGGGCGAGTAGTGAAGACAGTAATCTCCGCGCCCGTGCTTGCAGCAAGTTCGCCCTCGTGCTTCGCATTCTCCACTTCAAAAGCGATTTCTGCGCCCTTGCTCCGACCAATCCAGTTCTTTTGCATGGTTTTGATTTTGTCAGGCCATTCAACTGCATCGATATTATCTAAAAGCTCATCGGCATAATCCGTAATCTTAAAGAACCACTGTTTCATCTTTTTCTTTTCAACTTCATGACCACAGCGCCAGCATTTGCCGTTCTCTACCTGTTCGTTGGCTAGCACTGTTTGATCTACTGGACACCACCACTGATAAGATTCTTTCTGATAAGCCAAACCTGCCTTGTATAGCTGCAAGAAGCACCACTGTGTCCAACGATAGTATTCTGGATCAGAGGTATTGATTTCTCGGCTCCAATCAATGGCGTAACCCAATTTTTTGGCTTGTTTACGGAAATTGGCAATATTGGTAGCAGTGGCAGACTGAGGTGAAATTCCAGTCTTAATAGCATAGTTCTCCGCCGGTAAGCCAAAAGTATCGTAGCCAAATGGCCGAAGCACATTCAATTCCTGCTGCGTGTAAAACCGCGTCAAAACATCCACAATCGTAAAATTGCGTACATGCCCCACATGAAGCCCGGCTCCAGAGGGATACGGGAACATCTCAGCGAGATATTTCTTAGGTCGATCATCATCAATCGGTCCGGTTTTGAAAGCCTCAGTTTCTTCCCAGATTTTTTGCCATTTTTGTTCAATTTGCAGCGGGTTATATCTATCCATGGGGTTAATTATATCATAATGTGCTATAATATATGACAGAATGAGAGGTACAATAGAAAAAATCAGTGCGCCCGATGATAGCTCGTCTTGGGACATGCAGGATGCGCCAGAGTTTGCTGGCAATAAAGTCGTAGAACCTACAGAGCAAAAGCATATGCCAACTGCGCTTGAAGAAATGCAATTCTGGTGCCAAGAATATAATGCAGCAGAGCTGCAATTTGCGCAATATTCCAAAAATATTGACAGCAAGTCAATGGATAATGACAAATATGAACGCTATCGCAAGACTGTTGCTGAGTATGAAAACGATATTGCCTATGATTGGGAAAGGATTGAAGACTCTTCTAATCAAGCGTTATCTGATCGGCTAATTCATTCAACCTATGAATTAGCCGATACCCAAGGCTTGGGTATCGTGAAGCCAGAGGAGACCATTGAGGCGGCTACAGGCATTTTTTATGAAGAACGCGTGAATAGATTAAATCAGCAGGTGCTTTCTAGTGAGCCAAACGAGAGTACGGCTGCCGATCAGGTCGTATTGCGCCAAACTTGGCGTAAGGTGATGGATTATATCGAGGCATCCACTGATTATGATTTTTTACATCGGGACTATAGTGCCTATCAAAATGCAAGACGGACTTGCCACAATAACATGATCCAGCAGTTAAACAACCTGAACTTATTAGCCGAGAAATATGGCACTCCACGTTTCACTCCGCGCAATTTTATAACTAATGATTTTGTCTATGATCAGCGACGTGATCGAGGAGGAAAACTAAACAACCGAGCAAATTATGACCGCGAGACTGTTTTGGCGTATTTTAGAACTGTCTTTGAAGGTGATTTTAATTCGATGGAGAAAAAGGCAGCCTATAATAGCCGTGATTTACGTGCTGGTATGACATATTATGACTAATTTAGCAATAAATGTATTGACTTTTTCTGAAATCTGTGCTACAATAGAAGATGGGACTATCTCAGTCTCATCTTGACCTAAAAAATAGCACCTTTTACTTTTACGAATAGGGGGACAATTATGGAAAAGCCAACAAATATCTATGATTTTTTCAACAAAATGTCGGAAGCTGATTTTAATAATCGCTTCCTGGAGCTCTCTAAAAGAGATGAATTTTCCGCGGTGGCATCACTTACTGCTACTGCAGAAGATATCACATTGGTGAAAGAGCAGCTCGTTCAAGCAGGCGTGAATGAGGATTGGGTAAACAACGACAAACTTTTTGGCGCAATTATCCGCCACATCACATCACGTATCTTTAAAAAGAAAGATACATAGGGCTATTCCTTGGGACCATTCAATACTAGGTCCCTTTTTTCTTGAAGTGCTATAATTAAACTATGCAAATTCAGCTAGTATTACATAATATCCGTTCGGTGTATAATGTGGGGGCAATTTTGCGCACGGCTGAAGGACTGGGCGTGGAAAAGGTGGTATTTTCTGGCTATACTCCACGTTATAATGACATGAAACTTCTGCCACACTTGCGCGAGAAATTGAATTGCCAGATTGCCAAAGCCGCCCTGGGTGCGGAAGAAATGGTACCACAACTTACCGTAGATAATTTACCTACCTGGCTGACGAAGCAAAAGTCTACGGGTTGGACTGTGTTGGGTTTGGAAAATAATTTGACCCTGGCGGAAGAATCGCGAAAAATCTTGCTTGGTGCGCCCGTACCGGCAGAAAAAGTTGTTTTAGTCTTAGGTGAAGAGGTCAAAGGAATTCCAGACGATATTCGCGAATTGTGTAGTTTTTTCTTGGAAATTGCCATGGTAGGGCGAAAGGAATCATTTAACGTTTCAGTTGCCACTGGAATTGCAGTGTGGGGGCTAATAAAATCATAACTTCCTCATAGCTGAGACTATAGCAGTGTGGTCTGTTTTTCATCTTCCTCTATCAGATTGAGGTAGAAATGCGCAAAATTTTGTTATAGCAGTGTGGTCTGTTTTTCATCTTCCTCTATCCTCACATCCCTAATACAGTACTCAGGCAGCGGAGGGGGAAAGCAATATAGTGATTATTCGGGCCATTCGACGGATTGACAATAATGGCATCAAAGTAGAGGACGTATGCGTCGGTGTCAGCACCACTACGCGACGACCAGGTACGATTCGTATCGCCCATACCACCAGAGTGTGGTCCACCTACTGTACCATCATCAAAGTAGATACCTCCGCTGCGCACGAAAATGAGCGTTTTTGTCACCTTGCTAGCCTTCAACTTTTTGCAAAATTTTGAAGGAAGCTCTTATTATTCACCCCTGTTATGGTAAAATAGAGCCTTCAAATTTTTCTAATTTTTTGAAGGCTTCGTGCGCAGCGGGGATATTTATCTACCGGCCACTGGAACTTTTAGGGATGCTGGCCAGTACGGCTACTGGTGGTCATCACGCTCATATTCGACGGTTACAGATGCATATCGCCTCGGCTTCCATGCTACTATCGTAAGCCCATCCCTCAGCCTCGCCCGCTGGTACGCTTTCCCCCTCCGCTGCCTGAGTACTGTATTAGGGATGTGGAGGAAAATGAAGAAAGTTTTTAAATACATAGAAAATCCCGCAGGAAAACCTGCGGGATAGTGAGTTTACGGTGAAACCTTATAAATCACCGTCAGAAGTTTCTCGAACACATAGACTGTTCGAGAAACTTCTTCACCAAGCTGCTGGATGACAAGAGGGCAACTGAAATTATTAGTTCCTCGCTTGCAACAATACTGACAGACGGAATCTGACTGATGATCTCGAATATCGACAGCGACTTTATTCTCTGCGCTGACACTCATCCACCAGTCTCCATTTTTTTCATCCGTGCGCATGAAGCGTAAACGCAGACCCTGTGCATTAACCTTGGCCTGCACTACTTTCCAATTGCCTTGGCCATCAATCAGCGTTTGTCTTAATTCCCTTTCTACCCTTTCGAGGTAGGTGCCGTTACCGTTGCGCTCGAGCTTAAGATACTGGACGCCATCAACGAAGTTAACCTGTAGACCTTCAGCCTTTGCGTAGTCTGAGTCTTTAGCTCCATTCAAGAGATAGTTGATGTCCATTGATAAATTACTAAACTCATATTTCACATCCGACGGCTTGTGTTTTGTTGTGGTTGTTACCATAACGTTACCCCCTTTAAAACTCACTTGTATATATTTACCAAGTATCACACCTAATCGTAATACTTATGCCTTCATTATAGCACACATGGTTAAAAAAGTCAAGCATTTTAGGGCAATATTTTTGTGATTTAGTAAAAATTATTTGATAATTCGTTCCTCGTCGGTCAACTGTCGGATATCAGAGGCCGCGCTAAAACCATCATAATAATTAGTCTTAACGGGCGGGTGACCAATTTTGTTAGCTGCCTTGACAATATCGTCAAGATTATCTGTGATTTTATAGATTTTGAGGTCGTTTTTGGATACTAATCCTAATGGCAGCATTTTGTTCTGGATAAACTTATCCAGTGGGCGCCAGAAACTTTTGCCATAAAAGAAAACTGGCATTTTAGGCATTTTCCCCTCTTGCATAAGAATAATAATTTCCGAAAGCTCATCCATAGTGCCAAGACCGCCTGGAAATACTACATAAACCTTGGCCGACATTGCTAGCATTACTTTGCGAGCAAAGAAATACTGAAATTGCATAGTATCCGTGAGATAAGGGTTTGGAAACTGTTCGTGTCTCAAGGTGATGTTGAGACCAATACTACGCCCACCATATTCAAAGGCACCTTGGTTGGCGGCCTCCATAATACCTGGACCACCGCCAGTAATCACGGCGTGACCGTTCTGAGCAAGTAATTGTCCTAGCTCACGGGCTTTTTTGCAATATTTATTGTCTTGCGGCAAACGAGCCGACCCGAAAATTGTCACACCTTGTGGATAGGTGCGGACAATTTTGAGACCACGTTCAAGGTCGTTGGCGTAGGCCTTGGCGCGTTCAACATCAGCGGCTTCGAGTTCGGCTAAAATCTTTTCGTCTAACATAATTTCCTTTCTTTAGAGTTGTAAATCAGTAATTTTTTGGATGGGCATAGGGTGCAAGCTTTCGGAACTAGCAAGAATTCCAGCCTTCGCCCCGTACTTCTGCACAACACTGGCGGCATTGGCGGCTGCAAACTGCAGAGCCTGAGCAAAATGGCTGTCTTTAGATTTGGATTTTTCCGGCTCACTAGCGAACGCTGCCAAAAAACCAGCACCAAAAGCGTCGCCAGCTCCAGTCGCATCGCGCATTTTGACCTGTTCGTAGACACCAAGACGATAAACCTCTTGGTGATCTGTAGCAATCGAACCCATTTCGCCATCGGTAATAATCACCGTTTCGCAATATGTAGCAAGGTGCACGAGCAGCTCGGTCAACAGTACGCCAGGCACGATTTTGGCGGCCTCGCGTTTATTTACTAGCAAGACATCGACATCTTCTAGGAGCCCGATTAACTTCGGCAGCTGTTTAATTTCTAGTTCACCTGGATTGAACATAATTTTGACGCCCAACTCATGTGCTTTTTCGAAAAAGCTGAGCAATGTGTCCATGTCACCACGCAAGCTGGTAACATAGAGCCAGTCTGGGGCAATGAGTTCTAGATCATCAGCGGAGAGATTATTAAACTTTCCAGAAACCCCTCGATGCGTGAGAATGGTGCGCTCACCGTTTTTGGCATCCAACATAACCACCGAGCAACCAGTTTTGCCCCGCAAAAATTCAACGTAACTACTGTCAATATTCTCTTCGTCAAGGCAGGCCATCACAGCTTCTCCAGCAGCATCATGCGCTAAGTTACCCATAAAAATCGTTTCGTGTCCCGACCGGGCAAAACTCACAGCAGCATTAGTACCACCGCCACCTACTTCAAAGGCGACTTTGTCGATATCTACCTTGGTGCCAATCACCAACTGCCCAAAAATTGACTGCCCGGCCACTTCTGCACCGGCAAAATCATCACGGTCAATCAGATAAATATCTTGCAACGCTGAGCCCAGCGAGACAATTCGCGCCATCTAAATCAATACACCTTTCTTTTCACTTTCGGCAACCAGCGATTGATACATGGCAGCCGCATCAGCAGCTTGGGTAATGGCACTACCAACATTAATCACATTGATATTGGCATGAGCCAGAGCGCGGACATTGCTGAGATTGGCGCCACCATCCCAACCGATTTCAACATCGGGTCTAATGGTACGAATTAAGGGTATTTTTTCGGTCTGCATCATATCAATAGTACCACCTTGACTACCAAGTTCACCAGCAAAAATCATCACATGATCTACAGTTTGGATTAAGGTTGCAACTTTACCTGGAAAGGTCGTCTTGATCATGGCAAGACCAGTTTTAATGCCAGCTTCTTTGAGCTGAGCATAAACTGCTGATAAATCGTCATCAACTTCAGCATGCAAGATGCAAAGCTTTGGCTTAAGCGCCAGAATCTCGGATAAGTGCTCTGACGGTCGCGCCGACATCACATGTAAATCGACCACAATATTGTCAGGAAATTTCATACTACTGAGCGGTACCAAAGTTGTAGGCGCAAAACTACCATCCGAAGCATCAACCTGGATGCGCTTGGAAAACTGACTGAATTTTGACAGGCTCTCGTCAAAAAAGGCTTGATTATCTGTAGTGATGGTAGGTACGATGGCCGCCATAGGTTTTATTCCTCCTCGTCATCTTCTTCGTCACCACCAAATTTGAGGCTAAATTCAATACCTCCGGAAACTTTGGCGTGTTCAGCGTCTAGACGTTTGACCCGACGAGTATAACGTTCTTCCATTTTGGGGTGAGTATGACACAGGGTTTTTATCAATTTTTCCATAGCGTCTACATCAAGCTCATCTGCCGACAAACAAAGAATATTAGCATGGTCATCTTCGCGACCGACCTTAACGCTCTCAGGAGTACTGGCATTAATAGCGCGAGCGCCTTTGATGCGATTAGCCTGCATGCAAACACCATGAGCAGAGCCACAAAGCAGTACTCCAAAGCTGTATTTATCTCCAGCCACAGCCTTAGCAACAGCCAGAGCTGGGTCATTAAAGTCATCATCCTCTACTAGACTTTCGGCGCCCAAATCTTCAACAATAACGTTTTCATGGCAATCGCGAATCAGAGGTAGCAAATCTTCCTTTTTCTGGAATCCACGGTGGTCGGCTCCGATATAAATATGATATTCTGGCATAAATCCTCCTTATTTCTCTTAGTCTATTATACTTCGCGGCCAAAATCAACCGATAATTCTACTAGACGGTTAGAATATCCCCACTCATTGTCGTACCAAGCAACCACTTTAACCAGATTACCACCTACTACATCAGTCAATGGCAAGTCCACTACCGCAGAGTGTGAATTACCGCGAAAATCAGATGATACCAGCTCATCATGCGTTACGTCTAGAATGCCCTCGTAATATGGTTCTTCAGCTGCCTTTTCAAAGATAGAATTTAACTCCTCCACGGTAACATCCCGCTTGAGTACGGCAGTAATGTCCGCTAACGACACTACTAAGCTGGGTACGCGCACCGATAGACCGTTAAAATGATCTTTGATGCTAGGTATGGTGAGCGCAGCAGCTTTGGAGGCACCAGTTGTGGTTGGTACAATGTTGACCGCGGCAGCACGGGCCTCACGAATATCTTTAGCAGCATCGTCTACCAACTTTTGTGAAGCAGTATAGGAATGTACGGTTGTCATCATGGCTTTTTCGATGCCAAAGTTATCTTCAATCACTTTCATCACTGGGGCAATGCAATTCGTGGTACAGGATGCACAAGACAAAATGTCATCATCAGCTGTAACGACTTCCTCATTGACGCCGAGCACTACGGTCTTGGCACCTGGACCTTTGGCTGGAGCAGAGATGACAACTTTGCGTGCACCAGCTTTGATATGCAGTCGAGCATCAGCTGGATTACAAAAACGACCAGTACACTCCAAAACGGTGTCAATTTCTAGCTTCTCCCAGGGCAACTTGATAGGGTCAGGTTCAGCCAAAAAGAGAATCTTGGTACCGTCTACGATGATATGCTTATCGTCAAAACCGATTTCATGATCATACACGCCATAGGCAGAGTCGTATTTGAGAAGATGTGCGAAAGTTGCTGGGTCACCCAAGCTATTGATAGCGACGATTTCAGCATCACGGCGCTCAAAAGCAATCTTGAACGCACAGCGCCCAATCCGACCAAATCCGTTGATTGCTAATCTCACCATTTGTTTTTTGCCTCCTAGTTCTAGATTTATTTCTATTATAGCATAAGATTTATCGAGATATTGTTGTAAAAATAACAATACTTGGATAGTTATTACTTCGTGCGCAGCGGGTACCTCGCTCCACTTGATGGTAAGTCTTGGTTCGCTGGCCAGAACGGCTATGATTGGTCGTCGCGCGGGTCTTCTACGCGATATGATGGCGTGTCTACTCCTAGCGCTTACGACCTCTACTTTAATGCCACTGGTGTGACCCCGTCGAATGGCCCGCATAACCGCTACCTCGGTCTCCCCCTCCGCTGCCTGAGTACTGTATTAGGGATGGGGGGAGAGGTATGTATAAAAGCCCATGTCTGGTGCGAACATAGACGCATAGCTACAGAGAAAACACAAAAAAGCACCCAGTTTACACACAGGTGCTTTTTTTGTATATAATCCTCTTACGCGCGAGCGAAGTGGGCAAAGGCACGGTTGGCCTCGGCCATACGGTGACAATCTTCTTTCTTCTTGAAAGCAGCACCAGTTTCGTTGTAAGCATCGACGATCTCGAGCTCAAGACGCTTAGCATAAGGCATTCCCTGGCGGGCGCGAGCGGCCTGCACGAGCCAAGAAAAGGCAAAGTGTTGCTGACGGTGACCAGAAATTGGGAATGGGATCTGATAGTTGGCACCACCGACACGGCGAGACTTAACTTCAAAATCTGGGCTGACATTAGCCAGAGCTTTCTCAAATACTGCTACCGGATCCTCTGAATTCAATTTCTTAGCAGCACCCTCAAGAGCAGTATAGACTGCGCGCTCGGCGGCCTGTTTTTTGCCATCAAGCATAGACTTATTAATCAAACGCTGCACCAAAACCGACTGATATTTGCGGTCTGGGTTGGTTTTGCGTTGAAGAGACTTTGTAACTTTGCGTGACATAAATTATTCTCCCTTCTTCGCACCGTATTTAGAACGGCCTTGTTTACGATTTTGTACACCCTGAAGGTCAAGCGTACCACGCACGATATGGTAACGCACACCTGGAAGATCTGGCACACGTCCGCCGCGCACTAAAACTACGGCGTGTTCCTGCAAATTGTGACCTTCGCCACCGATGTAAGCCCAAACTTCCTGACCATTAGTCAAACGAACACGAGCTACCTTGCGGAGAGCTGAGTTTGGTTTCTTTGGGGTCTTGGTGGTTACTTTAAGACAGACGCCACGCTTCAAAGGAGCAGCCTGCTCATAGCGCTTAGTCTTAAGTGTATTAACGATGGAACCGAGCGCCGGAGCCTTAGATTTTTTGGCGGCTTTCTGGCGTGGTTTACGAATCAACTGATTAATAGTTGGCACGATAAAACTTCCTGATTAACTTAATATTGTGACATCTTGTTTACAGCAATGCAAAATGTCTGAAACTCTGTTTTGATTATAGCGCAAAATGTTTAAAAATGCAAGGATTTTACTGGCGAGTGTGCTCACGGCGTTCAACGAACGCTATCATAGACTTTAAAGCCTAGAATTTCGATAATAGTACCCTCAATATATGGATCGTCTTTGGTGCCGGTATCGAATAGTTTGTGAACTTTAGAGATTTTATAGGTTATGGCTTTATATTCAACAGTACCACCAGGTTGACGTTATAAGCTTTTAGCGTTAGAATAGGAATAAGTTTAGATTGAATTACTCTTTGCTTTTGCAAAGAGTAATTTTTGCCTTGCGGACAATCAAGGCATTTTGGTCTTTAACCTCGTACTCTAGAATTGCTCTATCCATACTCACCTTTCCTCACTTTCAAACTACTATTGGTATTCGACCTTTAGTTACGTCTACATCCTGCCTGTCCTCATCTTATCATACCTATTGTAAAAAGTACAACACTTCGTGCGCAGCGGGGATATCTACTTGCCTAATACTACTGGTACTTTCAGAGGTGCTGGCGAGTGGGGTTACGATTGGTCTTCTCGGGCGTCCTCCATGCGTTATGATGGTGCAGATATACCTAGCGCTTACTTTATCGACTTTGGACCTTCTGTAGTTCGTCCGTCATATGGCCCGTACATTCGCTACAATACTTTCCCCCTCCGCTGCCTGAGTACTGTATTAGGGATGGGGGAGAGGAGATCATGCATTGACTTTTTTCATTATCTGTGCTATAATTAGGGTATTGGGGGCGCACTTTTTTAACTATGCCTGGTGCGCTTCGGAAGGGGGATGATAAAAATGTCCAAAAAAGACACCAACTATCGCTTTCCAGTTGCTCATGTCGTGATAGTATCGTTCTGTATGGCTTCTATGGCGTCATGTTCATTAGCTACATCCATTATTACATCGTTTCGTGCAATACCTTTTGGCTGGAACACATTGACTTGTGGTTTGTTTGCCGTAATCTGGCTATCGACATTGGTGGTTTGGTGGGCTGGAAAGATGTGGTGGTTTGACTTCGCGCGTTGGCTGAACAGCACTGCACAATTACACAATGACAGAGTAATGCCGCGAGAGAAACTTAAACATGGACTTGTTTTGTATGGCTGTGTAGCAGGAAGCTCTTTACTAACTGCGGGAATGTCTGCAGCAGATGTTTTGTTGATGCTTATTTTTATCTATATCTTATATGGCGGTATCGCTGCATTAATTATTTTAAGGCATTATCTGACTTATCGGCAAACGTACCATAAGCGAACAATAAGTTTTTTAGAGTATTGCAACTTACCGAACAACTGAATATTAGGCATAGTACTATGCCGGGGTCTCGAACGAGACCCCGGCAATTTGCATTTTAGGCTAAAGATATTATTTCTTATTAGCGGTTTTTTTCTCGGTTTTTGTGGTAGGCTTTGCTTTGGCGGTAGTAGTTTTTGGCTGGTTAGCAGCAACCAAGAAATCCATAGTTTTATCAATAATCATACGATTCTTGATGTCTTGGCGCACTTCTGGCTTTTTGAGATTAGCCAAAGCTTCTTTGGATTTTTGATAAACGTCCTTCAGCTCGGAAATCTTTGCTTCGACTTCTTCATCGCTAGCCATAATTTTTTCTTCACGAGCCAAAATTTGCAAGACTAGCGAAGCTTTAACTCGAGCTTCGGCTAATTCATGAGCCTGCTTTTCCCAATCTTCAGCGGTCTGACCGGTGCGCTCAAGATATTGCTCAAAAGTCATCCCATGAGTGGCGGCATTACGATTCAAATCGTCTTTGATAAAACGCAACTGATCATTAATCAAAATCTCTGGAGCCGAAACTTTGGAAACTTTTACTAGTTCATTCACTAAATCATCTCGGTATTTTTCTGAGACGCGGTGCTCGTTTTGAGCCTCAAGATTCTTCTTAATATCGGCACGAAGTTCATCCATGTTTTTGAAATTGCCACATTTCTTTGCCAATTCATCATCTTCTTTTGGCTTAACGACTTCGTTAACTTGTTTAACTAAAGTTTCAAAGATCGCTTTTTGCCCAGCCAGAGTTTTTTCCGGGTAATCCTTAGGGAAAGTTACTTCTAGGTCAAATTTGTCACCCGCGGCGTGCCCAACAATTCCATCTTCAAACCCAGGAATAAATTGGCCTGAGCCCAGCACCAGATGATGGTCCTTGGCGCTGCCACCAGCAAATTCCACACCATCTTTTTTACCCACAAAGTCAATAATAACTTCGTCTCCGTTTGCGGCGGCTTTTTTGGTGACCTTTTTCTCAGCATAAGCATCAATGATATTATCAACGATTTCCTGCACATCCGCGACAGAAGCCTCAGTTTTTTCTAATTTGACTTTGAGCTTCTTGTAATCTCCAAGTTTGACGTCAGGCAAAATGTCAGCCTGAGCTGTGTACTCTGCGCTTTCTTCTGGGACGTATTTAGTAACGTTAACTTTTTCGATAGCAATTGGCGCTAATTTCGCCTGATCAAAGGCAGCCGGCATAGTTGTGCGCACAGCAACATCAATCGTTTCGCTGGCAATGTCATTCGGTGAAAGGCTTTTTTCGATCATTGAAGCCGGAGCCTTGCCTTTGCGAAAACCTTGCAATTTAACATCCTTGGCTAAATTTACGAGGGCTTTTTCACGAGCAGTTTTGAGGTCGGCACTATCAAGAATAACCTTGACCTCAACTTTGGTATCAGATAAGTTCTTTGTTGTAGTCTTCATACCGATGATTATAGCACATCTGACAGAGATACGCTATGGCGTAATCAGTCCTGTCCGGGCAGTAGTCCGCAGGTGACGCAAAACATCTTTGGTATTTATGTCGAGTTTCACGCCAGGGTTAAGGATATTATATGGATCAAAGGTTTGCTTAATGGCTCGATAAAGTTCGAGCTCAGTCTCGGGCAAAGGTTGGCTGCTGGGCAGAAGTTTGACTCGCCCCTCTGGGCTGCCTCCGGTGAGTGAGCCCTCGTGCTTAACGACAATACGTGAATACTGGCGCAAAAAACTCATCAATAGTTGCCTACCAGCCAAGGACGTACAATCAATCGTGGGGCGTACTGAATAATTAGATGTAGCAAAAGAGCCAAATAGTGGCAATTGAATCCCTAAAGTTTCTTCTAGTAGTTGCAAATCCTGCACGAAGTCTGCTAGCTGGTAACTGGGGATATAGACGTCGTCCAGCGCCGCAATGCGCTCACCGTTACTAGGAGCGTTTAGAAAACTAAGCACAGCATTACGAAATTCGCGAAAGTCAACTGAATTTTCAGTGGTCTCCGTAACGGCAAAAGTGCCTGGAGGCAAAACCCCCAAACATTGCTGTAGTTTCCGTTCGGTCTTTCCCTTACGGAAATCAAATGTCACTTCAAGCAACCAACCATCATCAGGGCTCTGCTCAAGTAATCCAGGACGGTTGCCTTGCGTAGTAGCCACATCAATGATACGCATGTCGTAGATGCGCGCTAAACTGGGCTCTAAATCTTTGATAAAATCTAAGGCTCGAAGTAGAGTTTTAATATCACGCAGTACCGCCACCATAGTGCGATGATCGGGCGCAGAAAGATTTACACGCAAAATCACATCTGTCACAATTCCTAATGTTCCCTGTGAGGCGAACATTAAAGGCAAAAGATTGGTCGTATGACCTTGGCGTACTCGCGTAACATTAGCATAGCCAGCGGTATCGAATGGACGCATGCTGCGCTCCGCTACCGTATCGCCGTGTTGGTCAAGCAATTGTTCAATGCGACGATATAGAGTGCCTTCGGCCGAAGTAGTTTGCATTTTGGCATCAATTGCACGCGTAGTATATGGATGCATCTGTACAATATCTCCACTTGAGAGCACCACCTCGGCTTGTTCAACATAATGGAAAATTCCACCGTAGTGATTAGACAAATCATCGTTCAGACAGTTTGCAATAAGACCGCCAATAGTAACTTTAGGATTAGCCTCAATTGGCAAAGTGAGACCGTGTAAGCCTAAGGCGGTATTGAGACAACCAAGCGTAATGCCTGGCTGTACCCGCACTAGGCGCCCACGTACATCAATTTCCTCAATATGACTGAGACGCTCCATGGAAATTAACATGCCGTCGCCAACGGCAGCACCAGTTTTATCCAAACCAGTACCTCGCACTGTAATCGGCAGGCGAAAATCGCGCATAGCTAACTGATTGGCAAAGCGCACCAGACGACGTACATCATCAGAGGTTTCTGGTAGAGCCAAAAAGCGCGGGGTATATTGCAAAACCGAGCGATCGGAAGTATAAGCTTGCAAAATTGACGGCTGTTCAAAAACATTGCCAACAATATGCCGATTCAGATATTTAGCAAGCTTACTCACTCTCCCACCTAATTAACACTTATGATTAGTATAGCACAAGCTAAAAAGCGATAAAAGCATTGACTTTTTGAACAATGTGTGCTATAATAGAGAGATGAGGACTTTTTCTTCTATTACTCCACCAAAATGCTGGGTAGGCGACCAGCAGAAAGTTAGTTATACTACTAGAGAAGAGGCCGAGGCGGCTGCTTTGGTAGCAGAGCATGATTATGGGGCGCCAAGACTAGACGTGTATAAATGTGAATATGGTGACCACTGGCATCTAAGCTCACATACCGCGCGGTAGTGCACCAGTATTGGGTGCTTTAGGGATAAAACGGTTGGGCGCTGTTGGTTTTTTGAGTTGTGATATGATTGGTTGATGATTGGGGAGATCTGGCATGGTGTTGCTCGGTTCTTGCGGGGTAGGTTGGATATCAGGAATAACAGGCGCAGGGTCTACGGGGCTAGGAGCAGGCGTATCCGGCATAGATTCCGTAGATCCGATTTCAACCATGACGGCTTCACCACGGCTAGAAATATCGTATGGGATAAGGCGTAAGATGTGATGTCCAGATACATCTTGGATAATTAAGTTATTTGTACTATTAGTTTCTATATAACCCAAAATTGCGTCATCTAAAATAACCAGCACCTTGGGAGCAGTTGTAGTGAAATAAACCTGATAACGGTTATTTTCCAAAGATTTAATACTATTAATTTCGATTGTCGGTAGTTTGATAGAATGTTCTGCGACAAGTAAGTGTGCAGACATAGTATTAACATAGCCACTGGAGTCGGTTAATCGGACTTGAATATAGCCATCTATGGGACGAGAATAGGTTTGGCGCATAATAGCTGGGGCATCTTGAAATTCAAAAATACCATCAGCGTCCAAATCCCAGTCGTAACGTAAGTTGTTTTTGAAGGGTAACGATGTATCGGGATCACTAGCGTCAAAGACGATTTCATCGCCAACCTGTCCAAGATATTCACTGAGTGCCAAATGAGCTACTGGACGCTCCGTAATAGCTAAAATTGCCTCGTCAATCTGACTATCAGAATAAGCTTTGCCACTAGTGGCATTAGGCAACCATTGACTGCTAGGAGTAACATCCGATGAGACCGTATAGATATTAACTGGATCAATTTTGAGACTAAGTTCCGCGATTTCAGCGGCGCTAGGTGAAGAATATTTAGATTTGTCGAGATAATCAATTGGACTTTGCGAAAAGACGACGATGGTTTTGGTGGCGCCAATCTGCCATTGTTCGGCGAGCATAGCCTTTTTCATTTCCCAGAGTAAGACAGTTTCGGGCGTGCTAGAATTTACAATTGCGTGAGTGCGGTTGTCGAGATATTTTTGGATTTGCCGCGGAGAACAGGCTAAATTACAGGGGGCATAAGAAATCCAACTATAGCCAAAGAGATAAAAGGCGACTCGCCCACCCAGGGCATAGGTTTGGTTAACTAAGCGTTGAGCAGCCATTTTGTAAAGTTCTAGTTGTAAACCATCTAGGCGACCATCCCAGAAAATAATTAAGTCATGCGGGGAACTAACATCATTTGAGGTGTCTTGCGAGGGAAAGTGTACTGGAAACTTTGTCCGCAGTTTTTGCAAGATTTTGACCGCGGCATTGCGATATAACCCTGAGCCAACATAGGCACTATGGTCAGCGATGTCCATGCCTGAGCTACACATAATATCTTTGTCATTACACCAAGTGCCAAGTTTGCCGTGAAATGATGCAGGTTGATAAGGACGATAACTACCTAAAATTCCCTCATAAGCATGACAATCGGGCACATGGGCGCGATAGTTGGACAGGTCGCGGCCTTGGCAGGCAGCAGGATGATTGCCTTTACCTTCTGGAAGATAAAGCTTAGGATCACCGAAAGTAGCAATATAAACTATTTTATCGACCGGCAATTCATCTAATATACCAGTGATAAGCATGGCACCTTGAGAATAACCGCCTAAAACGAATTGGGTTTGTGGGCATATTGTCGATACCGAGTTGATGTAGGTTTTTAACTCCTTTTGACCCGCTGCTACAGATTCACCAAAACTAAACCCACTACCAGCACTAATATAGGCGCCAATAAGTGTACCAATGCCGCCCAGAGATCCGCTGACTGCTGTGGCAGGGTACTTAGCACCACCGTGAGTTTCAGTGCCAAGTTCATAAAAATTATAAGTGAGTGTAGTATTTGTGAGTCGAGCGCGCAAGGCTTCTTCCCAAGCCATAGCACTAGCGCCTTTTAGTGGTTCACCTGAGCCGCGCGCAAAGATGAACTGAACATCATTACAACCTAGAGCCGAGGCTTGATGTGCATAAGTGATAAGCGTACAACTGCTAATGACCATAACTATACTTGATAAAATAAGCCAAAATTTTCGCATTTTTCTCCAATTCTTGATGATAATTTTAGTATTGGCGCGAGTATAACAAAAATTTTTTGAATTTTACAAGCACAAGCATGTTAAATTTGGGGATTTTGTGAAAATTTCAGCACAAAATATTGCCCGTGGCAAGCATGGGCAATATATATTCTAGCATAATCACGATAAATGTTGTAGTTTTTACAATGATTTACCAGACAATCTCGGACATTCCGTTAGCTAAAAGAAACTCATTAGCTTTGCGGAAGTGTCCGTTGCCAAAGAAACCATTATGAGCTGAAAGTGGCGACGGATGGGCTGACTCCAAAACTAAGTGCTTTGATGTATCGATCAATGGTTTTTTGCTGCGAGCATCACGCCCCCAAAGGATAAAAACTAGATGTTCGCACTTTTCATTAAGATGGCGCACAGTGGCTTCAGTAAAAATTTCCCAACCCTTGCCTCGATGCGAACCGGCTTTATGAGCCTCGACCGTCAACACATTATTGAGGAGCAAAACTCCCTGCTCCTGCCAGGCAGATAAATTGCCCGTAGCGTTAGCATGCTTCCCATACTCAGCATCAATTTCTTTGTAGATATTGACTAATGATGGCGGAATTGGCTGAGAACTTGGCACGGAGAAAGCCAGACCATGAGCAACTCCTGGAGTATGATATGGGTCTTGCCCTAGAATAACTACTTTAACTTGGTCGAGGTCAGTCGTGAAAGCCCTAAAAACCTGTGGTTTAGCTGGAAAAACCTTTTTAGTCTCATAAGCCGAGTGTAGGAAATTACTAAGTTCGACAAAGTATGGCTTGGCGAATTCGGCTTCGAGAAAAGGTTTCCAGCTTTCGTGCATGTTCTATTCCTCAGTTTCTGCTTCTGCGGCAATTACTCTTGAATCTTGAGATGAATCCGCTTCTGGGTGCTTTTTGGTAGGCTTGATACAGCTAAAGATCACGCCAAGACCCAGTAGCAAGCTAAGGAAAGTAGTGGCAATGCCCAAGTACGGCACCAGCGACAATAGTCCAAGAACAGTGACACCGACGAGAATTTCAACAAAGATATTTCCCTTGGCTTTGAAAAGCTTTTCTATCAGCACATGCCCTAGCCAAGCACCAGCAAAGCCTTGGGCAAGATAAATTGCGATCAAGTAGATTAGAATAGCAATAATGCCAAGTGGTGCAGCAATAAGAGTGAAGAAAGCGAATAGGGCTACAATTGGAACAGCAATTAAGATACCTAAGCCAAGCGCTAAATTGCTACCAAACCGCCCAACCGTTGATTCAGCCTCTAATTTATCATGCAAGCGTGGGTAGAAAGCACAAATCAATGCCATGACAAGGAAAATTCCGGCAATACTCATAATTTTGCCATAAACGCGAGCTACCATCAAAGCTGCTGGATCGGGTTTATCAATATGGTAAGCCTCAACACTACCATAAGTTGTCTGGTCAAGACCAGTGACAACAGCAGAATCATTATAAATCAACGCGCCAGCGATTTCAACTTTACCATGGAATTCTACATGAGCAGCATTGATTTCAAGATTTCCAGCGATTTTGACATCATTTAGAACTAAGGTATCTACTGCTACAGCAAGGTCACCAGGGATATCAGTATCAACCGTGAGAGTATTAACAAAAGCAAAGACATCGCGACCAGGTTTGGAGTCTTCGGTCAACACCACAGAGTTACCAAAAATGTAGAGGTCGCGACCAGTTTCACCGGCAAAGTTAATCGTATTGCCCAATAAGAAGCCGTACTCTGCCTTAGTACGCAGAGAAAGATTATTGCCAGCTACTAGCATCAATCCGGCTTTGTTATCAACTGCGCTGGATAAGTTATTACCGGCCAGAATTAAACCATGGCCCATTTTGAAAGTAACGGAGTGTTCGCTATCGTCGAGTGTGGTAGTAAAGGTAGGACCGATTTCGGTTTTCTGATCTGAGCTAGACGGGCAAGAATTTAAGGATATACCATTATCCCAACATTCAAGCAGTTCAGCACTGCGTTTTTCACAGGCAGCTTTGTTTTCGTCATCTGGACAAGGCGCCAAGCTAAGCGCCGAAACTGGAGCGTTTAGCATAGCAAGAGCAGCCGCTCCACAGATTAAGCCAATAAAAATTTTTTTCATATTCCCTTTCCTTTTAATAATCACTTAATATTCGTGTCAATATCGACGTCTGAAATTTCGTACTTACGTTTTTCGGCGACCTTGCTGAGTAGCTTGGTGGCAATCCAGCCTACAAGAGCCAGAATAAAGAAATAAACAAAGCCGAAGCTAGTAAAGCTGGGCTCGGACTCAGTAAATAAATCAAGAATGGCAGCGCCGGCAGACATCGACGTCACGATAGTTAAGCTGTTGATAGAGCTGGACGTGACGTCTTGTTTGATGCCATCAAACAGCTTTTGCGCAGAATTGACATAGTTTTTGGTCATATCCCAGAGATCTTTAATGTATTCTAAGGTGTTACGCAAAGTCTCGTAGCGAAAACCAGAAATTGCTAAAAATTCTTCCAATTCCTTGTCTTGTTTAGCGATACGTTCACGAGTGGAAATATAAGTTGACATTTGCCGGATACGGCCATCAATTAATGTAACAGTTTTACGATACGACTCCAGTTTAGTAGAAAACTTAATCACGTCACTGCCCTTAACTTTAGCTCGGTCTTTAACCTGGTCAATTTTTTCCCAAATAATACGGTGGAGATTTAGATAACGGTGCAATTGACCTTTAAACTCGCGGATAAAAATTTGTTCCTCGATATAGCGCTCAATTTTGGGCTGGGAAGTCTTTTTATTATTAATAAAGTAGTATTTATCACCGCGTAAAACGCTGTAACTTTTGTTGTCAAATTCGAAATATTTTTGACGTTCGGTCTTGGATAATAACTCTGCGATATCTTCGCGCGTGGCATTATCGCAGACTACAAAATATGGATAAATATTTTCGATATGTGCGAGTTCTTTGGGTACTGGCGCGCCTAGACTGAAAATGTAGTTAATGGCCGGCGACAGCTTAGTTTCATAATAATCTTTGAGATGCTCCACATCGGCGAACAATGTTTCTTCACTAACATTATCGCTACCAATGGTGATTAAACCATCTTCAAAGATCCGAATGCGCAAACGTTCGGAAGTAGTAAACATGACAAATTCTTCGCCCGCTACGCCATATTCTACGCTACCCATGTCGAGATTTTTACGTAGCTCGGCTAATTTTTTCTTGTTGAGCTTAAGTTGCGATTCACCATTACGCAGAAAGTCGTAAACTTCTGATAATTGAAGCATGGTGCGCTGGAACCATCCGCCGATATAGATGCTGTGGATTTTCATTTTGCCTCCCTTTTATACTCCGATTAAATGTCCTTAGAGAAAAACTTCGCGTCGACCACTTCGAAACCATAGTGCTTATATAATGCATGTGCAGCCTCGCGGAAATTTTTCGACCAAAGTTCCACTGTTTTTACACCGCATTTTGCACAAATACGAAATGTGGCATCTAGTAATTTGGTGCCAAGATGATGACGACGTACATCTGGCTTCACGCAGACATGATTAAGAATAGCGTAGGTATTCATATCCTCATAAATAGTAGGGATAATGGTAATCTTGGTATGAGCAACAAGCTGCCCATTAAGATAACCGTTGAGATAAATTTGGTTTGGATCATGCTCGTATTTTTTCCAAATTTTCTCAGCATAAGCCAGCGGTGTCTGTTCACCAAAACACTCATTAGTAAGAGCGATTATGTCTTCCAGGTCGCCACGTTTAGCGATACGAAATTCTACCTCCATAGTTTGTATCCTAAACTTATTTTAGATAATTGCCGTTTTCGTCAAAGGTGAAATTCTCATCATTGCCATAAGCACCACCGTAAGCCTTAATAAGACCATTAATCCAGTCTACCAAAGTCCAGATCCAGCCAGCAAAACCACCGACGATAGTAATCCAACCAATAGTACAGAGCAGGAGTTTGAGAACACCTAGACCGGCCTGGCCTCGCATAAAACGGTCTACGCCAAATCCGCCAAACATGAAAGTTCCAATCCAAACAAAAACATGCTTATTAATTGTGCGCTCGCCTTCGACCGACTCAGATGCACCTTCCGCACGTTTGATAATGTAGGTTTTGCCATCACGGTAAACCTCGACTTTGTCGCCAACTTTAGGGTTGGCGAATTGCAAGGTTGCAATTGGGGTAGTGATAACCTTACCGCTGTCCTCGCCAATTTTAACTTCGGCGCCGTTGATACTTAGAATTTCTGCCATATTTTCACCTCTCTATGACTATTTTTACCAATTAAGTTTATTGTACTACTTCAATTAACTTTTGTCGACTATTTGCGCCACTTTTGATAATAATGCAAGACTTAGCTACATCAAAGTACTGACTAAGCTGCTTGATAAGAGCAGAATTAGCTTCGCCGTCAATGGGCTTTTCACGTAGATAAACCGTAAGCATGTTGCCATCCTGTAAAACTAAGGGGCCTTTTTTGGAATTAGGTTTAACAATTACAGAATAACGCATATATAATATATTGTAGCATCTATTCTTGACGTAAAATCCATTGGACGATTTTAGGTTTTAGCCGAAAGTATTCTTTTTCAGTGAATTGCATATTGGCAATGCAGTATTTTTGGTTATTGATATGGCTGCAGAATATGCACTCGTGCAAATTACTTGCATCTTGAATAAAGAGCGAATTGCTAATTTTAGCTGAACAAATTACATGATAAGAGTTGGAACACGTGTTGGAATCATCGGCACGCAAACAAAAGTTAATTCCAGTACTACGCTGGCAAGCAATAGCGGATTCGGAATCATACGTGCCGTCACAAAAGATAATATTTTTGCAGCCGCCACAGTTGGTGGAATTGTAAACGTTTTGCGAATGATAAATTGGATCGCTGGCGGCAACGTTCTCGCTATCATAGACGCGCTCAGTAGTAATATAATTAATTTCCTGCCAAGCCTGCAAAACATCTTTGATGCCTTTGACCGGACGTTGGGGGAGAAGCCAGCCTTTGGATTCGCCCCATTTACCCGAGTTGGCGTCTGTGATGTAGCTTTTGGCATTAGGCATGGCGGAATAGGTGGTCTCGCCAGTGGTGGAATCTAGGACGGCCTCGGGGAGCTGGATGTCGCTGGCAAATTTGGCTTTGAGCTGATCCAGATTATACGGACTATCTTGTGCAAAAATTGCCTGGAAGATTTTGTTGGTAAGGGTTAAAGTTTCTGCTTCGGTCATGAGTTCTCCAAATTAATGATTTAACGCTTTGCGGCTAGTGCTGATGCAAGGTAAAAAATCGCCGATGTCAGCATCATCAAAGGCAAAATCAAAATCCGAAGCGGCATCTAGCTTGTCCGTAGCAGTGTGGGTACTAATCAAAGGCACAGGCTTGGATGGAACAGGCTCAGCAATAACGCAATCGGTGGTGTGAGCCTTAAAAATCGGCAAAATTTTGCCGTCGTGGCTAATCTGCGCCAGACATTCACGGCTTTTGAGACTAGCTAATAGTTTGGCTTGGTCGGATTGGTCTTCACTGCCTACCAGTTTGATTTCTAAATTTTGACTAAGTAAATTAGCGTCGGCACGGGAGGTGCGGAAGAGATAATAATTAGACGTATTGGCAAAAATTGAATCGCGGAGACTGGAGCTGATTTGGGCGAAATATTGCCCGGCAAGAAACACCGAAGCACCGTACTTGCGCAATTCAGACAAAAAGCGGGGCAAAATGGGGTTTTCTACTATGGCCACTTCGTCGATAATGATAAGCAAGTGCTGGTCGGAAGAGCAGGTCTGAGCCAATAAGAAGAGCTGTTGCATAAGTAATCCTGCCAGTGTGCGCACCACTTTATCGCCAAACTGCAAACGGTTGAGTGAAAAAATTGTAAGAAAGGTATCTTGCATTGTTCCCTCTAAGCCCGCAGTGCAACATTGTTGGCTGAAAGTTGACACCATTTGCATTTCATCGATAAAAGCTACGATAGGCGCAATCGCCTCGCTATAGGCTTTGGTTTTTAGTTCCTGAAAGTCGGTGAGGAAAAATTGTGCTACGCTATCCGGCAAATTATCATGATGTTGGTTTAGTAGCTGCTGACGATATTCAAGTTCGGTCAGGAGACAACGCAGGGCGCCAAAATTAAATTCTTTTGCGACGAAAAGAAGATAGATACTATAGCGTAAGACCCGCTCTAAACGGCTATTGTAATTATCCGCGATTAACGATTGAAACAGCCCGAGCATCAGTTCGATATTGGCGCTAATACTTTGCACATGCGTGGCAAAAAGATCAATGCTGGTCTCAGGTGTTGTAAAATCCACAACAATATGGTCGGGGATGTGAGCTAAATCCTGCTTGAGCGCGTCGTGTGGGTCGATAATTACGATTTGGTATTCATCCGGATGTTTGATATAAATTTGATGAATCATGGTAGCCAAAAATTTTGACTTGCCCATGCCGCTACCACCCAAAATTAGTGAGTGCTTGGTAAAATCGTACTGTTCCAAATCAAGATAAGCCGGGTTGCTGTTGTAAGGGAAAGGGTCAATTTCTAGCAGATTGTGATTTGGAGCTTGGCTAAACAATTTGGCAACTTTATCGAGATTGAGATATTTGGGAATCTTTTTGTAAGTGTAATTTTTGGTTTGGTTAAAATCCACACTGAGTAAGGTGGCAGGGGAAGTCAATAACAAAGGCCGCTGCAAGAATTTTTGTCCATTTTGGATAATAACGTCGACATGGCCAATGACTGCTTGCCGCCCACCACGGTTTTTCAAGGTTAAAGAACATAGATTAAGCCGCTTGCGCTGCAGTCTTAGGGCGAGCGCCGTACAGTTGTCTTCTAGACGGTGTAAAAGTGGCCAGCCAGTCGTGTCAGTAAGTGGATCAGATATCGCGGTGGGTTTGAGCAAGAAATTTTCTAACCCCAGGCTGGACGGCAATTGCATAGGACTAGAAAGATAATAGCGCAAGACATGGTTTTCGAACTCCATGCGCAGGGACCAGCTGCGGCAACTGCCGATTTGGCGTTGGACTGCCAAAAGAAATTCTTGCCACTCTGGAGCGGTGAGATGTTTGGCGCCGAGGAAAATTTCGTACTGGAACCCACGCATAGGATTATGATAGCGGAAATCGTTATATGCTGCCTGACTTTTTCGGCACCGAAAAAGTCAGTTAACGGATAGGGATCAGAAAATCGGTCACGCCGTCGTGATAATGTTCCAGCTCCGGGTCGAGTTTGAGCTGATAATTGCAGGTGGGGAGAAAGTTCTCGTAAAAGTGGTCGGACATGCATTGAATGTCGTAAGATTCTTGGGAAGGAATGCGTAATTTGAGCCAGCGCGAAGCCGGAACACAATACGGTACGGTGCCAGGGCGCGGCGTTTGCCACAGCACCCAGTATTCAAACTTTTCACAGACTTCACGCGTGTCGAGATAATTTACCATACCATAATCGGGATGAGGCAGGTCGGGATAATCACGCTCAAGGTCTAGATAAAGCTGCGGCGCATCGCGTTTGATATGCTGACCGTCGGTCGAAATATAACGCCCGTAGAGTTGCAGCTGGGGCAACTTAATAATTTCGTAATCTAATTCTGGTTCAAATTTTGGCGCTTGAAAAGTAAGTTTGGGATAGTGTTTGAGCGCAACTTGGTGAGATTTGACGGCGCTGGGTTTAACACCATGGAACTTTTGGAAGGCGCGTGAAAAAGCCACAGCCGAATCATAACCATACTTGAAAGCAACATCAATCACCCGGGTATCGGTCTGGGCCAAATCTTTCCCGGCCAAGGTGAGTCGACGGTGGCGCACATAATCGGTTAGTGACAGACCGGCGCAAAGTGGAAATAAACGCTGCAAGGTACCCAAGCTGGTACCAACTTGCTTAGCCAAGGCCTGATAATCCAAATCCCCCTTCGAGATGATCTTCCAAGTAGTCCATTGCGGAATTGAGATTATCATAAAATGTCATAACATTGATTATAGCACAGAGGTGGGCTAGCGGACTTTGAGGCCCAAAAAGGCAAGGATTTCGTCGTAATGGTCGAGTGTGGCGTGGAGCTGCTGTTTGAGAGAATCTAATTTGAGAATTTGCTCGCTGAAGCCGGAGATAATTCCCTTGTCGGCTGCAGTCGTAAGAAAATCAGGCAAAATTTCGAGCCCAGAAGTAAAGATACTTGTAGTATCATCGACGGCACGGCGAAGATAAAATTCGACAATCTGCGGCGCCAGTAAATCCTTGGTATTGGTATCGTTTTGGATAAAATTATTCATGCCGTAAAGCGCCAGAAAAGCTTTGCCCAATTTGTAGGTAATTTCGGGTGGTTCGATATTGTAATGTGTGTAGAGGTTCATCATTTCTACAAAAAATTGAGAAGTCGGAATGCTACGAAAGCGCTTGGCTTGAGCCTCAACATCAGCGCGGTACTCTGCGAGATCAAGGTTTGCATATTTACCATTCTGCAGCAGCAATTCGACTAGCGCATCAGTGCGCACATTATAGGCATTAAGAAAGAGCTGACGCGTATAATCTGCTTCTTCGCCACTGAAAGAAAAAACCAGACCAAGGTCCAGGAAACCAATGTTGCCATCATGGTCTAAGTAAACATTACCGCCATGTGGGTCGCCGTGAAAAGTCACTGGTAAACCATGCAAGAGAGCATAAAACGAAAGTTTGATATAGTCATCCACAGCGCGACAAATGTGCTGTTTGTTCTCCGACGTAAGCTCAACTTGATTGATAGTGGGCGCGGTGACAAATTCCATGACAATAATATTGTCGGTGCACATTTCTGGTACTAGACCTGGAACTTTGATTTGGATAGTATGTTTGATTTTGCCATTCACGCTGTCGGCAAAATCTTGATAGATGTGCAAATTTTGCTGTTCATTTCTAAAGTTAGTTTCTTGCTGAATCCATTTAGCCCAGAGGTCTAGAGCCTTGTCGCTACCTAGGTAGTTACGAAATTTGGCCAATCGGCCAAAACGGTGAATGAGACGACGGATTTGTTTGGTATCATGCGCTACGCGTCGGGCAACGTCCTGACGCTTGACCTTCACCGCTACCTCGCGGCCATCCAGCAAAACTGCACGATGGACCTGAGAAATTGAGGCAGCCCCCAGTGGCGTAGGGTCGATATACTGAAATTTAGCGCTAATTTCGCAGCCGTACTCCTGCTCGATTTGCTTAGCAATTTTGCGAAAAGCAATTGGGTTGCAGTGGTCGCAAATCTGAGCTAGTTGCAAACGGTCCTGCTCGGTAAAAATATTCCCATAGTTTTGCATGGCAATAATTTGCGCCATTTTAATATAAACTACACCCATATGGGTGGCAAAGTAATACAAAACTTTGCCGGTATTCTGGCGGAGGATAAATTTTTGAAACAGAAGCAAAAAACCGTAAAAATATAGACGCATAGCACCTTCTTACTACCATTGTAGCACAGAATTGGTGTTTTGTCAATAGTTTGATGGACGTTAGCGCAATTTTATGCTAAAATTATGGCAATGGTAGAGGAAAAACCCACAACAGGAACAAAAGCGGTTTCTAATGATGTAAAGTCGCATCACCATCATAGCTGGATTGGTCGACATTTTTGTACGCGTAATCTTAAAAAGTTTGGCGCTCTAGGTATAGTATTGTTTATTCTACATATTTTGTTTCACATAGTAGAAATTTTGCTGATCCCGACAATCCTAGTGTGGCTAGGATTAAACTAATTAAAACCTGAGGACTAGGCTGCGATGGGGACCTGCTAGAGCCGCATAGAACTAAGCAATTGTTTATCCGCAGAGCTGACACGGAGTGATTCGCGAGCTTTTTGGATGGCTTTGTTGTGAGCAAAAACTGAGAGCTGGTCGCGCTGTAAATAATCCAACGTTTCGTTGCGGAACTTTGTGAATAATTCGGCCACCAGCCAGGCCTTGGCCATTTCTACATAATGATAGTCGGATTTAATCTCATTTAGCAGGGTAAAGATTCTAGGCAAATACTCTGGCAAGAGAAAGTGGTCCAACATCATTACAAAAAGAAAACGCAGCTCGTACTCCTTTTTGCTGGTACGATATTGCAGAATGAAATCCCAAAGTTGAGGCAAATCTTTGGCCTTGGGCTTGAAACTAGCACAGAAAGTATCACAAACCGCCCAGTTCCCTATTTGCGGGACAAACCAAGCAGTATAATCCAAGCGCTCCGCCAGCCCCATCGGCGCAGTGGCGATAACGATACCAGTAATCAGTACTTCTTCGTAATAGTGTAGTTTGATTTGATCTAAGAATTGCCAAAAGTCACCACGGATGATCTCTTTAGCAAGCTTGCGCTGCTCGGGAACGCGTACGCCAATCATATTGCGAGCCTGAGGGCAGGTTCTAAGATGAAACTCGCGATAGCCTACGTCTTGTAGGTCAAAGAGGCGTGATTGTAATTCTTCGGGTGGCATAGGTTGGTATTGTATTATGTTTGTTTGACCTTGAGTTTATTTTCCAGAAAAAGCCCAGTAAATAAATGCACCGATAAATGCTGCTAGTGCGACTGAACCAATCCAAAGCAGTACGCTGCAAAAACCAGAAAACCAACGACGGAATTTATGTTTGTCGTAGTCTTTAATGGCAGCCGTGAGTTCGTCTTGTACTACTGCATCTTCACGCAATGACCGGCGTAAGACACCAGCAACAGCGTCGATGGCGCACACTTGGGTACCTAGGCATTCTGAAAGCGTACGCGCAAAACGCTCATTACTCTTGGTGCGTTTCTCAATGCGGCTTAAGCGCTGTTCTAACTCAGTGATTTTGTTGTCTTTTTTGATTAATGCCTTACTCAGTTCTGCAATATCAACTTCGTTTGCTGCAGAATCTGCTTCAGCAGATTTTTTGCTCATGCGGGGCCTCCACTCTCCGTTAGTTTGCTTGCCCTGCCCAGAGGCGTTTTCCCTTTTTATTCCCACTCGTGCTTTGTTCTAGTATAGCATGGTTTTGGAGTTTGTGGAGAAAATTTCATTTATATACCCTATCAGTACCAAGTTCGTCCCTAATTTCTTCAACATGCTTATTCCTGACGTTTTCGTTTGGTCTAATACAAGCTCTTTGTAGTTTTTTGCGAATTTCCATTATCTGAGACTGCGACAGTTCTGCTGTTGATTCGATATCACTAATAACTTCCGCTAGCCTCCAAAGCGAACAAACATATGTAGCTTTCGGGACAACATCAATATCCCTTAACTCTCCCCTGTTGCTAAATACAATAACGGAATAAATTTTAATATTGTCTCCTATTATCCTTCTGACCGTGGCAATATGCCCAGCATTTTGTTTGATTGGATTATAAAAGTAATTTTTTCTTTTTCCATAGGCTAGTATCTGCGTCCATTTTGTATAATTGCCATTACCAAAAATCCAGCCAGCATAGTCTTTAGATTCGAAGATAAATACGCCTTTTTCGTTAATGGCTATGCTATCAATTTGTACTGTTTTATGCTTTACGTTCTCAAAATAACAGTCTGGCATGATACAAGATTTGCGAAAATGCGTCTCTAGCTCGACAAGCAGGTCGTTTTCTGCGTCCGTGATTTCTACTGGATATGGCATATATAATTCAGTTCCAGTGACTTTAAATAATGGCGCTTCTTCGCTTAGATTATACAATCTGCGCCATTTTGCTATAGTTTTTGCCTCCTCCTCTTCAGCTTCCCTCTTCTGGCGTGCTTTTTCTTGCATCCATCGTTCTCGCCTTATTATTTTCTGATGCTTGTTATCGGAGGCATGATCTCGAAGCCTTTCTTTAACAAGTGATGCTATCCAACTAATACCAAACTTTACAGCTATTATTAAGAGTACAAATATAAAAAGTCCTATTAAAATAGGCAATATCCCCGAAAAAATCCCTTTTGCTAATTCTTCAGAAAATTCTTTCATTTTTCTATTATACCATGTTCTTGGATAAAGTTCATTACTGTTCTCCCTCACGGTTCAATAAACGAACTTAGAACAGCCTCTAAGTTTTAAGTAGCTATCTACATT
>CARYFM010000007.1 GCA_949101405.1 uncultured Candidatus Saccharibacteria bacterium | reverse complement strand
AATGGATAGAGCAATTCCGTCCTAAGGAAGAGGTTGTGCGTTCGACTCGCACCCGAGTCACCAAATTCGTCATTCAATCGCAAAAATACCCCGCAAACAGGGGTATTTTTTAGCCCAACTTGTAAATGCGTTACAAGTTCAAACTTTAGCGTGTAAATTTCTCGTTCAAATCAGAGTAATCATACAACTCTTCTGGCTTAAACCACAGAGCAATCTCTCTCTTAGCTTCCTCTTTGCTACCACTAGCATGTACCAAGTTTGGCACACCCATACCCTTAGCATCAGAGTAACCAAAGCTCATGTGTGAATAATCACCACGAATCGTACCCATTTCTGCCGACTTCGGTTCGGTCGGCCCTACAATCTTGCGTACCAAAGGCACCGCTTCTACGCCCTCAAGGCACATCGCAATCACTGGACCTGTCATCATATAACTCAAGTTATAACGAAAAGCCTGCTCACCCCGACGAGTAATCATCTGACCGATGTCCTCATAATGTGCCCGATACTGGTCTTCATCTGGCATTACCATCTTCATCCCCACGATCTTCAAGCCAACCCGTTCAAACCGCGTGATAATCTCGCCTACAATCCCACGTTGTACAGTGTCTGGCTTTAGTACTACCAAACTACGTTCCACTAAATCTTTCTCTTTTCCCATAAAAAACTCCTTACTTTTCTCAATTATACCATATTTTATATAAAATACCCCGCCGATTTCCTCAGCAGGGCATTTTCTTTAGCGCACACTATCCATTACTTCAAATAGTTCACACGCCGGCATCATACTATAAAAACTGAAGTTCTTCCCCGGCTGCGGAGTCGTCAGAACTCCATGTTCTCGCCACAACTCCCGAGCCCTAACACTATCATAGGTATTGTCCCACCATATCGGACGTACCGTCTTGCCGTTTGGCACAAAATAAACCTGACACCCGGCTGGAACTTGCCAATCTTCAGACAAACCCCAACCACCAATTAATATTAATTGGTTTCGATATAGAAGCGGATCCCTACGCATCACTTCTGTAGAAGAAGCCTTAATCTGTGCAATATCTTCATCATTTTCCGGATTAGGATCATCCGCAAAAAATGGAAAAAACCATTGCAGATGATACCACCCACGTACTATCACACGATGGAACAACTTGGCTATTCCGGTCATCGCTCCACTAGGCGCACCGCCCACCATAAACACCGTAGCAATTCTCTCTGGGCAATACCGCAAAAACTCATATGCTACAAGCGCACCCAGTCCTCCTTGAGCATGAATCTCAGCCTCCGTAAAATAATGCTCCGCCACAAAACGCCGCACTTGCAGAACCGTACTCAAAAAGACATTTAGATGCTCTTTGCCCTTGTAATCATGCTCAAATACCAATACTTCCGCCTTTTGATAATGTGCCTTCAGTTTTTGAATGTACCATATCTCAGTTTCTGGTGCATCACCTTCCGCTGGTATCACAATAATCGTTGATTCCATATCTTCGCCCCCTTCTCTGTAATCAACTTACCAATCTATCATACCACAATTTTCCTCACATCCCTAATACAGTACTCAGGCAGCGGAGGGGGAGACCGAGGTAGCGGTTATGCGGGCCATTCGACGGGGTCACACCAGTGGCATTAAAGTAGAGGTCGTAAGCGCTAGGAGTAGACACGCCATCATATCGCGTAGAAGACCCGCGCGACGACCAATAGTCAGCAGAGTGGCCAGCGTACCCGAAAGTACCAGCAGTATTAGGTAAGTAGACACTCCCGCTGCGCACGAAAAAGAGGGCTGACCTAATGTTTACAACACTAGGACGCCCCCAGTGTCTATATGATATCACTATCATCTTAGAAAATCAACGTTTTTTGCTGTAAAATATAGGTGTTGAGGATTTGGTGATAATACACATTTTACGAACCTTCCGAGTGTTTTTAAAACATTTTTCGAGAATATCTATTGTACTCTCTATATGCCTTAAACGACGTAGGTCTATAATAACATTGCAGGATTGACAACTCGCCCGATAAAACGTCCGCTCTATCGCACTGCGGTTACTGTTAGTTGGTGTTTTTGCTTCCCATTTTAAGCCGTCAATAATAAAGTCGGGAGTTTTATTACCGGGAGTATGTGAGGCTGGGATCAACTCTACGTCCTTTCCCAAATTTGTAAAATACAAAATCGTATCCATTTCGTGGAGCTCGGGTTTAACGCCATTAGGTATAATTTTTCCTACTCTGGTAGATTTTTTGGGTACAGTTTTCTTCATCCCTTCAAGACTAGCACAAAAAAGAAAAATTTAGCAATCACAAGCATTAATAAAATAGAAGATACGGTTAATTTACAGATTATAATCCGAACTGAACTTGGATTTACTTTACAAGTTCAACTTTTCGTGCGCAGCGGGCACGTCCATTTGACTGTATCTGCTGGTACTTTCAGGTACGCTGGCCAGTACGGGTACGATTGGTCGTCGCGCTCCGACTCGACTACTGCTAATGCGTACCTCCTCTACTTCAATGCATCCTATGTCTACCCGTCGCCCAGCGACGCCCGCTGGCGTGGTTACCCCCTCCGCTGCCTGAGTACTGTATTAGGGATGTGAAAGGATGAGTGTAGCAAATTAACCATTCTCCCCCAACCTATCAAACACTACCATGCCAAAGACAAAAATCGTTTCTATTATGCCGCATCGCTCGTCTCCGTATGGAACCGATCGTGAACTTCTTTCAGATGCTGATCGGTCACGTGCGTGTAAATCTGAGTTGTAGAAATATCTGCATGTCCAAGCATCGTCTGCACTGAGCGCAAATCCGCCCCGTTCATCAATAAATCCGTCGCAAAACTGTGCCGCAATGTATGTGGTGACACGTGTTTAGTAATCCCTGCTAGTTTTGCATACTTCTGCACAATCCGCTCCACCGAACGTGGCGTTAACCGCCGATAATCCCCACTTGTATCCACTGCCTGCGTTCTTCGGCTATTACTTAGAAATAGCGGCGCCAGAGTATCTGTCCTAGCATTCAAATACTTCTCCACCCAATCCGCCGCTGCTTCAGAAATAAATATTGGTCGGTCCTTACTTCCCTTTCCTCGCACCAAAAACTCTCGCCGTTCCAAATTTATTGAATCTCGATTTAACTTAGTCAACTCCGACACGCGCAGACCACCAGAAAACAAGAGTTCAATAATCGCCCGATCGCGCAAACCTGACTCCGTCTCCGTATCAATCGCTTTCAGCATTGCCTCCACTTCATCAAAATGCAAAAACGTCACTTGCTGCCGCACTACATGCGGCAATTCAACCAACGACGGATCTAAACTCTTGATCTCCCGCTGTGCCAGATACTTCAAAAACCCACGCAAAGCAATCAAATGATACGCTTGCGTAATTGGCTTCAGCCCCTCACCATGCTCATCTTCTACCCGGTTTAGTGCCAGCCGAAACTTCCTCAACACCTCGCGCGTAATATGTTCTGGCTGAATACCATAACCTTTTCCCGTAATTTCTCCCGCTATATCCAAAAAGCGCATCAAATAGTGTGCGTAATTTTCCGCTGTCTTTTTTGAACGACCACGCTCTACTTCTACATGCTCTACAAAGTCCGTAATTAATTCTGGCATCTCATATGACATACCCTATATTATACCATAAGCGTTCCCCTCACATCCCTAATACAGTACTCAGGCAGCGGAGGGAGAAACCGAAGTGGCGGTTATACGGGCCAGCCGACGGAACCACACCAGTAGCATTAAAGCTGAGGTAGTAAACGGTAGCCGAGGTACTAGAAGTATACGCCGCCGCTCGCGACGACCACTCGTAGCCGTTGATGCCAGCGTTCCAAGACTTACCATCGTAGGGATGGAGGTTCCCGCTGCGCACGAATATTAATGCTTATGATTGCTAATTCTTCTCAGAATATGCTAGTCTGTTAGCATGTCAAATTATCATTTTATAATTCCGATAAATCTCAAGCCTCAACCAGATAAATACGAAAAAGTGGTAGCCAAACTTTGCGCAGAAAAATTCCAAAGCGATATTTTATTCATAAAACAAGGCATTTCTACAACACCAGACATTCAGGCAATCAAGACAAAACAGTTCTGGGAGATTAAGAATATCAAAGGTAATGGTAAACATACGATTGAGGATAATTTATGTAGAGCTAGCCATCAATCACAAAATGTCATAATCAGCTTGCTTAAATCACCTAATATTACTACCCGACAAGTAGAATCGAGAATCCGATACGTCTTAAAAACTAGCAATCTCCAGATTAAACATGTCATTCTTATTACTAAAGACGAAAAAGCCATTGATATTAAATGAAATTTATAGTACAATCAAGATATCGAAGACGAATGCGTACAGTAATGGACAATAGGTCGTCTTCTTTTTTGTTTTACTTCGTGCGCAGCGGGTATATAAATCTTGGTATTGGCATTTTGAGGCTCACTGGTAGCCATGGTAATAGCTGGTCATCGCGCGATGAATCTACTACTTTTGCATATGTCTTAAATTTTAATGCTACAAGTATTCTTACGTCGGCCGGTCCAACGGAACACTCACACGGTGCCTCCCTCCGCTGCCTGAGTACTGTATTAGGGATGTAAGGAAAGAAGAGTGCAAATTGGATCGACGCCCAGACTATAGGAGCATAATATGAGAAAAAGGTCGACGATGAAAGCTGTCGACCTTACCAACATAAGTACTTATGTTTCTGTTCTCGAAGAAATAGGCAAAAGTGCAAGATGTCGTGCCTGTTTAATAGCCTTGGCTAGCCGGGATTGCTACGCTCCTGTCAACTTAGTCTTACAACGCGGTTTAATCTTCCCCGAATCATCCAAATACTCTCTCAGAGTCTCCACGTCTTTATAGTCAAATTTCATCGTCTCACCTCCTATCGGTCTCTGATTTCCGGATAAACCACCGTACATTGCATACCTTCAACAAAGTCATACTTTACCCGTCCAATAGCCTTTTTACCATTCATAAAATCCTGGTATCCGACTCCAAGCAGCCTCATGCGTACGGCCAAATCTTCGTTGCACTGTACATCAAGTTCATAGGCCCGCTTACAAGTCTCAAGCGCCACATCTTCACCTTTCAGCTTCATTGTGTTCTCATTCGCCCACGCCTCAAGCACACTCTTCAGATTCTCGCCCGCTGCCACAAAAAAACGTCTGTTCTGATTCAACATCCTATTCTTCCTCCTAATCTCTTAAAATACTTTAGCACTACAGTTACTAACTATTAAGTCTTTATCGACTCAGTACAATAATATCACACTTTATCAAAAAAGTCAATACACCCCAGATGCCCTCGCCTAAATCCCCACCTTTATCAATAACGGCAAACAATTCCCTAGTACTAGCACAATCACAAATGCCGCCACCAAAAACGGTCCAAAATGCACCACATGTCCTTTTTTCTTCAAAGCACTTGGAAGCGCAATCACATCCCCCAGCAAATTTGCTAAAAAGATCGTCCACAACGCCAACCACCAATCCGACAAAGCCAAAGCCAACGACAAAGCCAGAAGCCAATCCCCACCGCCCATCAACCGCTCCTTCGACGCCTTATAAATCACAAAACACGTTCCCGCGAGTATCAACACCCCACCAATCAAACTCAACAAGGCTCCTAGCACATCACCACTATCCGACAACTGCACCTCATAAAGTTTAAGTATGCTTACCATTGCCCCAATAATAATTGCCAGAGTCAAAAGCACTGTTGGCAATTCACCCCACTTCGCATCATACACTGCTAATACCATTAATACCACTAATAAAATCAGCGTCACAATAAAAATCGCTAACCTCAGTGCCAGAAACTCTGGATGTAAAGCCAAAATCTCCCACTGCGTCAAAATCGGCAACAAATACGCCCAAGACAGCATCAAAAACGCTACCGCCAAACTAATTTCCGACAAGAAATCCGCTACTCCAATCTCTTTATGGCAACTCCGGCACCGCCCCCGCAAAAACAACCATGAAAAAATCGGAATATTATCATACCACTTGATACGCTTCTTGCAGTGTATACATACCGACCACTGCCCCAAATCTTTCTTTTTTACAGCGTGATAACGCCACCGCCAGGCCTGGCAACAAGCAAACGAGCCAAACACCGCACCTAACATAAACATCATCACCAAAATTCCAATCGTAATCGCAGTATCAAACATAGTCTTATTTTACCATAAAAATTTTATTCTCAAACCTTTCATATTGCAAATCGCAAAAATGCATAGAAGCAGGGTCTCATGCCCTGCTTCTATAAACTATAGCCCTATCGCAACAATATGCTACATACAACTATTAATTATTATCTTGGCAATAAGTACCGCCGCTCTCCAACTTGTACATCACTACATAGTCACGAGCATTGTTAGACGTATTTGCAAACTCACCATCACACTTTGCCTTCTTCAAGACGTAAACCATATGATCCTCGAAGTCGCTATTAGTCAATGTAAAGCCATCTTCTTCCAACTCTTTGATATCCAAACCGTAAGACCAACCATCCGGATCATTAAAGTTATTCTCAGTGGCATTCACGCCATTCATATAGTTACGGATAAAGCACGACGCTGAGTTCTGATTAGTCTGCTTTGGATTACAAGGCCAAGCTTCGTCAAGGTCTTCCAAAGCGCCATCATCAACCGCGTCCCACTTACCATCATTCGGCAACTTACCATTGTTATTAGTCTGATAACGTGTAATCGATGTTGCTACTTCACCCATTGCATTACGACGCTGAGTATCCCGTTGACTCCTCTGCAAAGCTGGAAGTGCGATAAACACCATCAAGAAAATCAAACCAGCAATCGCCAAGACCAAGACGACCTCAATAATGGTAAAACCACCTTTTTCGCCCGTGCCCATTTTCCGCATACTTTTACGTGAACTTGCCACTATATTTTCCTTTCTTTTAATATAAACAATTTAATCTCATTATAGCATAACTTTTATCATGTTTTGCAAAATTATACGCCAATTTTGCTCACTAGGCTGTAGATTGGGAACAGTACCGCACCCACAATACCGCCCGCTACCAAAGCCAGCATCACCATCAAGATCGGCTCAATCATGGTAGAGATCGCTGCAATCCGCTCATCTAACTCATCTTCATATACTTTCGCTGCCTTGCCCAGCATCTCATCAATCTTACCTGACTGCTCACCAGTTGCCGCCATCTGTGGCAAAAGTGGCAAAATATAGTCCCTACCTTTCAGAGCGACACTCAGCGGCTTACCGCTACGCACCATAGTCGAAGCCTCTGTAATCTGACCTTCCATCACAATGTTGTTCATCGCTTCACCAGAAATCGTCATTGCCTCCAACATCGGCACCCCTGCCGAAAGCAACATCTGTGCTGTCCTTGCAAAACGCGCATTATACAGCCTTTGGAACAAACCCTTAAATATCGGTACATTCAACTTGAACACCGATAACCAGCGTTGCCCCACATCCGTCTTCCGGAACTGCAAGAAGAACCACACAATAATCCCCAAAATCACCAATATCAACCACCAGAAATTCATCACGAAGTTTGACATCCCCACCAACACTTTTGTCATCCAAGGTAATTCCTCGCCCAAATCGTGATACAAATTCTCAACCTGTGGCACCACCGCCACCATCATGAACACAATCACTACAATAATCACCAGTAACACGATAATCGGATACGTCATTGCTCCACGAATCTTAGAAATCATACTAGCATCTTTTTCTTGCTGTGTTGCCAACCTCTGCAACGATACATCCAAAGTACCCGAAGCCTCACCCGCTGCAATCAACGACAAATATACTTTACTAAACACCTGCGGATATTTAGAGAAAGCATCATGCAAAGTTTTGCCACCTTCCACTTGAGCCAAAATATCCTCAATCATTGCCTTAGTCGGCTTATCTTCAGTCTGCTCTGCTACCATTCTTAGTGCGGCAGACAACGGCAACCCCGCCCCAATCAAAGTCGCAAATTGTCGCGTAAAAATAATTCGCTGTTTCGCAGAAACTCGGTTAGAAAACTTTGCCAACCAACCATCTTTACGCTCTTCCGCAACCTTCTGAGGTATATAACCTTGCTCAATCAAAATCCGACCAGCCGCACGCTCGCTCTCTGCTTGCACGCTCCCACTGACTACACGACCAGTCTTCTTGTCCTTTGCCTTATAATTATATCGTTTCATCTTTAACCTCTAGCCAAACGATCAAACTCCGCCACATCCACTGCATATTCACGTGCCACATCATATGCAATCACGCCGCTCTTTACATACTTCGCCAACTCACGATCCATCGTCTGCATGCCCTGGCTCATTCCAGTCTGAATCGTCATATCTAGCTGATGCGTCTTGCCTTCACGAATAATACTACGCACCGCCGAGTTAGTTACCATAATTTCTGTAATCGCAATTCGTCCACCATCAATCGCTGGCACCAAACGCTGACTACAAATCCCCACCAGAATATTTGCCAACTGCGCCCGCACTTGTGGCTGTTGATGTGCTGGGAAAACGTCAACCATACGATCAATACTCTGTGCCGCACTATTAGTATGTAGAGTTGCAAACACCAAGTGACCCGTCTCTGCCACTGTAATCGCCGCCTGAATGGTCTCCAGATCACGCATCTCACCAATCAATACTACATCTGGGTCCTCACGCAGAATACTACGCAATGCCGCCGCAAAACTATAAGTATCATAATGCACTTCACGCTGCGCCACTACTGCTCGCTTCGATGTATGTGTAAATTCAATTGGGTCTTCAATCGTAATAATATGCACCGCTTTTTCGGTATTGATCTTGTCTACTAACGCCGCCAACGTTGTACTCTTACCTGAACCTGTTGGACCAGTCACCAGTACTAACCCATTCGGATGATCGGCAAACGTCGCCACTACACCCGGCAAACCCAAATCCTCAATACTGCGAATCACATTCGGAATCAAACGGAACGCTGCCGCCATGTTCCCTTTTTCATAAAAAGCATTTACACGAAAACGAGCGATATCACCAAAGGCAAAGGAATAGTCAAACTCCTTGTCTTTCATCAAAATCACTTTTTGATTAGCGTCCAAAGTCGAGAACACCAACTGCTGTACTGCCATATCAGTCAACACTGGATAAGTTGTCAGCTGTCTCAAAACCCCATCTACTCGTAAAATCGGTGGCAGACCCACTTGTAAATGTAAGTCTGATGCTCCCGCTCGCACACATTCTTCCAGCAAATTCTCAATCGAAACCCCAATATTTGCCACGCTAGCCGCAGCCACACTCGCCGCCGCTGCATTCACCTGGCTATCATTTTTAGTTAAATCCGCTCCAGTTGGTTTCTTTTCTACTCGTGCCACTGGCTTCTCGGTGCTTGATTTCTTAGCTACTTCTACCGGCTTAGCCGAAGCCACTGGTTTACTTCCTGTTACTTTTCCGGAAGCATCCGCCTTCGGCGCTACCGGTTCTGGTGCTGTTTTTGGAATCTGTGATTCAATCACTGGCTGCTTACCATTCAAATCCTTTGGTGCTTCTTCTGCTGTCAATTTCGGCTCAGGAATATCCGTCACATTTACGGCTTGTTCTATTCCACCTGGCATACCTGACATCGCTGGCATCGGCTCAGCTGACGGAATCGCTGGATTAGGCACTGGCTCACTAGAAGCAGCCGCCTGCACTGGTGGCATCGGTATATTATAATCCCCTGCACTTGGCGTAGGCCCCATCGGTGGCATCGCACCCGAAGCCGGCACGCTATTAATGTCCGGAATATCCGCCGGTGCGAACGGTGAAGTTGGTGTTGTCATATTTGTGTCTTGCATGCCATTATCCATATCTTTATTTTACCATAAGCCTTTCATTTTTACTATTGACTATTACTATGCCAAATCACTTGCTACGCGATTTACTTCCTCCATGGTCGTAATCCCCGATAACGCTTTTAGCATTCCATCCTGACGCATAGTTACCGTACCCTTTTCCTTAGCTACGCGCATCACCTCTGCCGAAGTTGCATGAGAAATAATTAATTTCTGAATGTCCTCATCCACGTCAATCGCTTCATACAAACCGGCTCGACCAGAATAACCGCCAGGCGACTCCTGATCTTCTACCCCTTTCACCAAAGTATAAGAATTCTGGTTTGCTAGTGGTAATCCTGCATAACCCAAATCTTCACTCACTTCTGGGACTTCATCTTGTGACTTCGGCAACAAACCACCTACAATATTATTAATCTCTTCCGTCTGCATCTCCGTACTCTGCATTGCTGTCCGCTTCTGTGCCACACGCCGTACCAAACGCTGTCCAATCACGGTATTCAAAGTCGACGCTAGTAAAAACGGTTCAATCCCCATATCAAGAAGTCGCGGCAAAATTCCTGCTGCCGAGTTTGTATGTAAAGTCGAGAACACCAAATGCCCCGTCAAACTTGCCTGCACCGCCAAATTTGCCGTCTCCGAATCACGAATCTCACCCACCATCACCACATCGGGGTCTTGACGCAAAATACTTCGAAGCCCCGAAGCAAAGGTCAATCCAGCATCCACATTCACTTGAATCTGGTTAACTCCATCCATCTTATATTCTACTGGATCTTCCAAAGTCACAATATTGATACGTTCACTCTTAATCTTCTTAATCAAAGCATACAAGGTTGTACTCTTACCTGAACCTGTTGGACCAGACGTCAAAATCATTCCATTTGGTCGGCTGATTCCCTGCATCACCGCTCTAAGCGCTCGCCCAGTCATACCCATGGCTTCAATTTCCATTGAAGTTCCACTTTTATCTAGCAAACGAATCACCACCTGCTCCCCCCACACCACCGGAGAAATCGCAATACGCAAATCCACTTCTTTATCGCTCACCATTACCGCAAACTGACCGTCTTGCGGAATTCTATGTTCATCAATCTTTAGATTTGACAAAATCTTAATTCGCGACACTAACGCCGGTTCAATCGCTTTCGGCAATTCCATGACTTTCCGCAACACGCCATCAATCCGACAACGAATCACCAAAGCATTTTCTAGCGGCTCAATGTGCACATCCGAAGCCTTACTCTTTACCGCAAATTCCAAAATCGAAGTCAGAGCCTTAGAAATTGGGCTATCTTGAGTAATTGTCTTAACATTACTGCTTGCTGCTTTTTGTGCCACCTCTTGGTTAGTCACCTTCACAGCCTGCTGCACACCAGTAAAATCACCCTTATACTGATTGAGCACTGCCTGAATCCCATCACTCGAAGACATCACTGCTCGCACTGGCTTACCCGTCAAAGTCGAAAGATAGTCCACGGCTTGCACATTCCCCACGTCCAGCATCGCTACTACCATCTGCCCATTCGCCTCACCCAGCGGTACCGCCATTGAACGCTCAGCTACCTCATAAGACAACAGCTTCAAGACATTCTGATCCATCTCTACGTCTTTTAGATTGACGTATGGCACTCCCATCACTGTTGCTGTAGCATGCGCAATCATCTCGTTATTTACGAGCTTCTTGCTCGACAAAGTAGCGAGCAATGGTTGCTTTGTCTGTATCACTTCTTGCTGTACTGTTGCAACCTCATTCGCATCAACCAGCCCCTCATTCACTAGGAGCTGTATTACTCTGTCTAGCCCATCCTTTGTTAGTAATGCCACCCTATTCTCCGCTTGGATTCAGTAATCCATCAATATACACCCGCTTCTCTTCGTCACATAATTGCACTCGATCCACATTCAAGATACAAGCATCACTATCCCTGAGAGCCTCTAGCTGCTCTCGCGGCCAAGTTGCATCCACTGGCGCCTCCTCACGCCCACAAGCAATCAGCTCAGCCATATCCAAGATCCCGTTCTGGTCAATATCCTCACAATCACCCACATAGACCTCAACTGTTGGGTTAATTGCACTTCCATTAAAAATCTCTGGATCTGGTGCTACTAATTCACTACTAATTTCATTAGTCAAAGCCTTAAATTCCGCAGTCGCCAAATTTGGGTCACCCATAATCGCATTACAGAGGAAAAATGCCGCCAGGGTGCCAATTCCCGCAATCAGAATCAACGTAAAAATATCGGATTGTTTCATCACTTGCCCTCCTGTAGCAATTCGTCCTTGGCACTATTAGCCGAATTTACCTTACTTTTGCGATTATTCGACTGTGCCTTACGTGAAGCATATAATACCTTTGTTGTCTCAATGCTCGGTTGTTCTGATAAATAATACGCATTAGCCGAAGCTTGCAAATTCAAACCGCCCGCACTCCATTCTACCGTAGCAATCGTAATATCAAACTCACGAATCGAATGTTCAATACGATCCAGCACCGCTAACACAACATCATCCGAACCCTCAATCCTGAGCGACACTGGTATCACGTCCACCCCTTCAATATCACTTTTTACATTATCATCACGTGGCGACAAACGCTCCGGTTCCCAACCAGCCCGTAAAAAGATTTCATTCAAACTAGCCATCAATGCCTCAGTATTCTTAACCGCCGGCAAAGCATCCGGAATCACACGAAGCGCCGAACAAATCTTCGAAGACTGCAAATACTGTTGCTTCTCTTTCTCGTCAGTTGATTCTTCATATAACTTATTAAAATCAATCCTCACCCCCATCTCATCATAACAATTAGTATTACGTTTTCGCGCTACCGATTCCAAGTCGGCATTCTGTGCCATTTGCGACAGCACCTTATAGCGCAAACTATTCGTAATCTGATTCAATGACACCTCATTTGGCTTGCAATTCTCTAATTCCTCAGTACTAAGCCGTCCATTCTTATCAGTATCTACACACACCCCCACATTGCGAATGGTCTTATCGTACGCTGCGATCGCGTTATTCTTCTCAGTAATAATAGTCGTGTTAAATTTGATGTACTTAATCATGAAAATCGACATCACGATACAGGTACCTAATACCAACGACGCCCCTAGCACCTCCAGCATTGTATACTGCTGCGCTTTAGAAATCTTCCGACGCTTACCCTCAGCTGGTCCTTGACTGTTATTGTTGTCCGCCATTTTGCGTACTCCCTCCAGTATTAGTTGAGTTTGTCAAACATTCTGTATCATTCTCACCGCATTCACGTGCCTCCTGAGTAAAGATATTGCCAATCTGGACATAAGAATCGGTAACATTCTGCCCCATCGGACCAATCGCAATCATATGCTTATTTCTGAAGGCAAAGAAATTTGGATCAACCTTCATTGTCGCTGTAAACTTTAGCACCAAATTGTCGCTCTCATCTCGTCCGTTTGAAGAATCTGTCACAGTCAAACCATCTGGCGCCAAATAACACTCATTCACGGAAGTCCACTTTGCTGTAGCTGAACCACTTACCATCTGCCCAGCGTACGTCGTACATTTACTCTCAAAATGCTCTATTCCCTCTATGTGCCCATCCAAATCCATCAATCCACCGTTAAACCAAGTATTAAACTGCGGTGTCCGCCAAACTTTCACTCGCACTACAGTCTGACGATAGAACTTTGTCACGCCCTCGACATCGCGAATCTCAATCTTCTCGTCAGAAAGCTTTGTATTCCCTTCTTCATCTACCTCAACTTTTACACCAGCAGCCTCCAAGTCATCATAGCTCATTTCTTGCTCAGCTATCTCCACTTCGGCCTCACTGTTATAAAACAGACTAATATTTGAGTCTTCGGGCACCGTCTCACCCAGTGGCAACGCCGCACAGCCCTCAGCTGTCAAATCCCACCAAGCATAATAACTTTCACCCACACGATACGCATTACCGTTCTCATCCGACTCGTTCATACACCACGTTGGTATATCATTGCCTTTCACATCCACATAACGACCATAATCATACTTAGTCAACGCCGCACTTTTCTTGAACGCCTCCAGTACCCGGTAATCAATCAGTGGTGCTACCCGTGCATCGGTCTGTCCTTCCATACGCAAAGAATTACTATCCAAATCTACACGTAACTCCGACAACTTCACGAAATCTTCACCTTGCGACAACATCACGCCTAGAGCACCGAACACTCGTGAGAGTAAAGTTTTCTTATCAGAAATATCATCCAGCCGTGCCAGTTGACTCTGAATCGTCACCAAATCCCCTAACTCCTCATAGCCCATCAATTTATCCGACATCACACCAAGACGTTTATCTTGACTGGCCATTGCGATATCCTGACCACTCTTAATTCCAAACAACACCAACACGACACTCACCGATGCTACCGACACTACGATACAAATAAACAATACTAGATTCCGCAACTTCTGTGCTCGAATCATCTGCATCTTTACTTCTGGTACCAAATTAATTTCGTAAGTCGTCGCCACCGTTGTAATTAACGGATTCTTTTGCTCAGCTTGCTTCCCTGTCACTTTAGCAAGTATCTTATCAAACCATTCTTTCATTAGTCATTGCTCCTTTCCGCGAGACCAATTGCCACCGCAAACTCACTCGCCACTGGTTGCAAAACCTGCTGCTGCTCTGGGCTTACCTTCACTAACTGCCACGGGTTACCTTGAGTTGTTGGAACATTCGTCTTTGCTTCAATATATTCCGCAATAAACGGAATCATCCCAGCAAAACCGGACAAAATAATCCCACCCACTGGCGCATTCATATACTCTGACTGGAAAAACCTAATGCTCTTCGAAAGCTCGCTGGCAAAACTTTCCAATGTTGAATCCAAAGCCTTAAACACTTGTCCTTCAACTTTGTCTTGCGCCAAACCAAATTTCAGAATAAACTGCCGCGCCTGTTCTTCCTTGACGTTCAACGCCGACACCACTGTGCGCACCAACAGCACAAATCCACCTGGAATACTTCGCACTAATCTCGGCACACCGCGGTACATCATCACAATATCCGTACTACGTTCACCCAAGTCAATGATCAACCTGGCATCTTGCGCTCCTGGTGGCATCAATGCGCGTGCCATCGCCAAACTCTCTGGCTCTTGCGCAATCACATTCAAACCATAAGATTCAATCATCTCCATTCGCGCTTCAGCAAAATCTACCGCCGTCGAAGAAATTAATACTTCTGCCTTGGTTGCATCATTTGGGCACACCCCCAAACTTACATAATCCACTGTCGCCTCATCCAGTGGCATCGGAATATATTTATCCAGCTGATACTTCACTGTATTCATCAACTCGTTTTCGGGCTGATTCTCCACCTTCACAATCGTAGTAAAGGTCTTCACGGCTGGCATACCCACCGCAATATTCTTAGTCGTAATTCCAGCCTGTTGCATTGCTCCTAGAATCGTCTCACCCAGCCTACGCACCCCAGCTGCCGAACCATCCTCCAGCACCTTACGTTCCACTGGAACATAAGCAAACTTTTGCAACACCCACCCGTGCTGCATATCGCCCGAAAGCTGCACCAAACGAATGGCAGTTGTACCAATATCCAAAGCGAAGAAATCGCCCACTCCATGAATCAAGCTCATGCTAATATTATATGCTTATTTTTATTTCCGCGCAAGCGTGATTTTCACAAATTTTAATGCTTTTTGCCGCACCACAAAAACAATAAGGCAAACTAAGTATAGACATTTTAGTAAGAACCTGCTAGGATAGGATTATAGTTTTGGTTATTTCTTCAGACTTTCGTCTGAAGAAATTTTGATTCTAATACGCATTGCTACACATATAAACCAAAGACGAATCATGAGAATTAGTCTAACCATCGCTTCCTCCTTCCCACTCCACCACTCGTCAAGTTAATTTGCTCAGGGACTTAGTTTGCCTTATACTCACCCTAGCACAAAAAAGAAAAATTTAGCAAACACAAGCATTAATATTCGTGCGCAGCGGGGTAATTGATATAACTGACTTGGTTGGGGCAGCAAAGAATTATGGGCAGAATATCTTGGCTTGGTCCCAAACGGCTATAAAAGTTATTAGTGCTTATAATCTATATGGTAAAAAGACTGAAGTCATAACGTCAGCAGAAGACTCTCGTTACTATGCTTTCTCCCTCCGCTGCCTGAGTACTGTATTAGGGATGTGAGGAGAGGAGCCAAAAATAACGCTCAGACTCGTGGCTATAGGAGCATGGCTAGGAAATTACACCAACCGCAGCCAATAAAACCGCTCCTGATTTTTTCCAATCTTCCCCACCACCTCATTATCACGCTTCCTTATAATCACAAATCCATTTTTTGCCAACCATTGTTCAAAATCTCTTATAATCTCCCGCCGCATCTTTTCGTTTTTTACCACGCCACGATTCAGCTGTTCCGCCCTCGCCTCAAACTGCGGCTTCAACATCACTAAAAAATCTGCTCTTCTCTGTACTACTCGCTTCACATGTGCCAAAATCTTCTTCAAGCTTACAAATGACACATCTGCCACTACAGTATCAACTTGTAAACGCGTTACAAGTTCACCATCATTTTCTCTCTGTTTAAATAGTAACTTACCATCTTTATTAACCCCAACTACGTCAAAAAAATCCGTCTTCTCATGCAAATCCACCCGCGCATCAAACCTCAATGGTGCTTTCATCTGCTTCGTGCCAACTTCTATCGCAATCACTTTCTCAGCGCCCTGCCTCAAAGCTAATTCTGTAAACCCTCCTGTCGATGAACCAATGTCCAGTACCGTTTTCTCCCGAAAATCATAACCAAAAGCTCGCACCGCCCCTGACAATTTCAACTCTGCTCGCCCAACAATCTCTGTATTCATACTAGCTCTTTCGCATAACTTATCAACTCTTCAGCTATATCTAAACTACACGCATATTTCATTTTATGAAGTTCATCAATATTAACCCACTTCGCTTCACTCGCATATTCCTTCTCATCCACATCAAAACCAGCCGTTGATATTTCACCGTCCACAATCTTCACCGCATAAAAAACCAAAAACGATTGATAATCTAGATCCTTCTTCAAATGGTGAAAGAAACTTGTATGTATCGCCAATAATTTAGTCGGCTCAACATCATACCCAGTCTCCTCTTTAAACTCACGTCGCAAAGTTTCAATTGTGTTCTCGCCAAGCTCAAAAGTCCCACCCGGCCAATCATAGCCATCAAACTGCGGAGAAATCAAAGCCTTCCCATCTTGCACCGCAATTCCATAAACATGAACCTTAGGAATCAAATCCTCAACATTCGCTTCGTGCTTCCCTCCCAATACATCCACCGTAACAATCTTCTTCATACACCTATTGTATCACAGGGTCAGTTACTTCATTCTCCTCCACAATTTTACCCTTCTCGACCACAACATAACCATAGCCTATCGCCCGGAATTCAGGCTTCTCTAAAGTCCCTTTCACTACTATCGCTGACTTGTCAGACATCAAATATACCGGCAAATCCATATTCCTACTCTCCTGCAATGCTACATCTTTTGTCAATTGCGGAAACCATGTCGACCTAAAATGCGGCAGAAAACATATCGGTAACAATTCCAAATAATACCGATTCTCTATTGTTTCTCCAAACACCCCCACCGATGTTCCTTTACCTTCTTTATAACACAACACACAACTCCCGGCTGAACTCCCCACCCAAACCTTTTTCTCTAAAATTTCTGGTAAAATCTCTACAAATTTTGTTTCCTCGATAACCTCTTTCAAGTAATCGGTTTGTCCGCCAAAACAAAAAATTACATCACATTCTGCGATTCTTGCTCTTACATAACTCAAATCATGCGCTTGTAAATCTAGTAGTTCAATGTTACCACCAAAATTCATAGCAATTTCCTGCAAACCGTCAATGAACCATCTACAATCACCGATTTCTGCTTTAATCGCCTCATTGAGAACCAAAAAATTTATTTCTGTTCGCGGTTTGCCAACCAACTCTTCACACGACTTAACAATTTCTTCATTCGTAAACCCCGATGATGCCAAGATTACCTTCATTCTTCCTCCTTCAACCTGTCTAAATCACCATCTAGCACTTTAATTCCAAACGCCATAATCTCATCATGAATATATGGCTGCTCCGGTAAAGAGTTCAATGCAAAAACCGGTTTATCAAAATACCTCGCCAGATACAGTTCACAAAAACTATTAGCACCAATGTAGTTTTGAATCCCATTCTTCGTAAAATTGCACATCAACACCGCATCTGCTGCCCGAATTTTCTCTGGATGATTATGAATTGTATCAGTCTCAAACTTCGCCTGTACAGGATCAAAATCCTCTCGCTTTATCAAACCACGTTCTACTCCTGCTGGGAGTAACACCTCATAACCCATTTCTTCCAAATTCCCCGCAACCCGCAAAATCTCATCTGTAAAACTCAAACTCCCACAAATGCAAATCTTCATCTCTCCTCCTCCATTTAATTATATCCCCCCCCCCCCCCCCGAAAAATCAAATTTCTTCTCCCTACATCCCTAATACAGTACTCAGGCAGCGGAGGGAGAAACCATTATAACGAGTGGGCGGATCAACCGACGGATTTACTTCGGAAGGTCCAAAATGGAGATAATAAACTACCCCTGCCGCTCCACTGCGGGATGACCAAATATTACCCCACTGGCCAGCATACCTGAAAACTCCAGCTGCATTCGTCAAATAGAAGTGTCCGCTGCGCACGAAGTACCTCTTACTCCAAAATCTTACAGACCACCGCCGTCATCAAACCTTTTTCCCGCGGTTCACTCTCAGCAATCATCAATGCAATCGCAACCAAGGCCCGATCAGAAATCTTCGCCTCACCTTTCTCAGTCAAACTATACTCGTTGATCGCCAAGAAAACCATAAACAAGAACACAGCAATCCGCTTATTTCCATCAAAAAACGGGTGATCTTTGATGATAAAATACAACAAATTCGCCGCTTTCTCCGCCGCCGTCGCATACACATCTTCCCCATCAAAACTCTGATAAATTGCTCGAAGCGCCCCCTCAAAAGCATCACCACGTGGCTTACCAAACATTTCTCCACCGTGGATTCGCTCACGCAGTTCCCCAATCATCGTCATACATTCGCCAGCTTCCAATACCTTTGTCGCCTTCGGTGCATCACTTAATTTTACAAACCCATCGTCATATTCACGCAGCGTCCGAAACGTCAATGTATACTGCGAAATTATCTCTAGTACCCCCTTAGCCTCTACACCGGTCAGTTCATTCTGCGCCATCAAGCGCTTCACAATTGCCACCGTCCCCGCCACCTCTTGCAACTGCTTCTGCGATAATTCCTTTAACCGCCGTTCATTCACTGCTACCCCGTTCACGATATAGCGCTTCAAGATCTTCGTCGCCCAAATCCGGAAATCCGTCGCCTTACGTGAGTTTACTCGATACCCCACCGATATTATCGCGTCGAGATTATAGACTTTTACTCGTCGTGTCACTTGACGCTCACCCTCAATTTGAACTTGTTCCAAAATGGAACAAGTTCGCCTCTCCTCCAGTTCCCCCTCTTGGTAAACATGCTTTAGATGCTTCGCTACCGCCTGAACGCCAACATCAAACAACTCCGCCATCTGTGCCTGTGTCGCCCAAATCGTCTCCTTCCCTGGGCTCAAATTAAACTGCACGTTCTTCCCGCCAGTTTCATAAATCAAAATATCTTTTTCCATCTTGCCTCAAATCTTTAATTAACTATCTTTAGTATATATTGTTTATCTGTAATTTACTACTCCAACTTGTAACGCATTTACAAGTTAAATACAATATAAAATATATCGTATAATATCTCTATGACAACAATTCAATATCAAATCGGCAACCATCACGGAGAAATTGCTTGGGCTGCCAGTGAATATTTTGGTGAACTTACAAACCAAACTTACAAATTAGGAGAAATGGAAGCCACAGATATTGCTCCACTGCCCAATCTTTCCCTTACTGCCAAACTCTTGCTCTCTGCCGTTGCTGGAGCAATTATTCAACATCTCCTCGACCAAGGCATCTCAGCACCAGAAATCTTCACAAACGGCACTTTTACCATCAAATAAAATCTTCGTGCGCAGCGGAGGTGTAACATTGCCAATCGCCAATGGTGTGCTTAGATTCGCCGGCCAGTGGGGTGGTAATTGGTCGTCATATTCTTACACTGTAGATACAAGTGCCTATTACATCAATTTCAATGTTTCCACCATAACACCATCGTTGAGTGCTAATCGTTGGAACGGTTTCTCCCTCCGCTGCCTGAGTACTGTATTAGGGATGTGAGGAGGAAGGATATAGTGTATTTCGCCGACTAAGATAAGCCCATAAAAACACAATAAAGTCTCCACATCCAAGCAAAAGACGTAACTCTGGAAACATGTTATACTAAAGCCATTATGACTATAAATCCAGAAACCACCCCACCTTGCACCAATATCAACGAACCCAACCCCTGGGACCAGCTTCAATCTGTAGCTTACAACCCCATCCCAGAGCTCCCCACTTCCAGTCCAAATCGTACCTGCAATTTTTACCTCCGAGAAATCAACCGCCTAGGCCGCATGAACGACGTACGAACCTTCCTCGGTTCCACTATCGACCGCAGTCCACGCACTTTTTCTTCCGACAACCCTGCCGAACTCAACCAATTCTGTCAAGATTACTCCAATCGTCTCAAAGACACCATTGATCTAGCGAATCAATCTGCGCTCAAAGATTATTCTGGTTTCAATTATAAAACTATTAATTAAGTCTCACGCGGACAATGGAATTATGACCTGCTCGGTGCTCAAACCCCAGAAAAGCTCGCTAGCGCCCAAAACTCTATCAACCAAATCCGCCAAGCCATCGCTACCGCCCCACCCATAGAAACCGACCTCATCACTCATCGTGGCACCAATCTCGACAGTTTCCAGGGCTATAATATCAATTCCCTTTCCGAACTCAAACAACTCCAAGGTCAATTTTTCCTCGAAACCGGCTTTACTAGCACATCGCTCTGCTCAGATGACAGCTTCGCTAATCATGATTTTGACGACCCATTACGTCCACCCTGCAATATTTCCATTGAGTACTTTATTCCAAAAGAAAACCACGAAGTCATCGGCCTTCTTTCCCATGCCACCAGCTACAACCCCGAGCAGCACGAAATCCTTATCGACCAAGACAGCCTCTCTTATATTTCAAACGTAGAAATTAGCCCCGACAAATCCAGCGCCAAGTTACAAATGACCCTCATCCCCCGCGAAATCTATGACCCCGCCATACGCTAATCACCTATCGCGGTACCCGCTAATGGTAATATAGGCTAGAAGCCAACACTCTTAATTGGCGCGACTATACTCCAAACAAAAAAGGGCACCGCGAGGTGCAACATCCTTACTAGCAATCGAATTACTCATCAAAGCCAATGGGATTCCTACACGGTACCCACTTTGACCTCAATAAGCATAACACTATTGGTTACACGACTGCTATGAATATAAAGATGTTGCTCCTCTATTATATCATATGCTAACGTATAAGAAATAATTGCGTCACCTCAGAGAAAGGACGCTGCACGCAAAGGAACTCTATTATCCCTAGGGCGAAGTTATTAGCGATGGGATACAAGGCAGAAATGAGGACGCGCAAAGGGGACGTATTATACATACGTCCCCTGCGAACCGCAATTTCTAACTCCGTAGACCGCGCTAAGAACGATCCCTGCCTACTTCTGTCGCTCGCGATAAGCATAGGTCTCCGTATCAACAGAAACCACATCCCCCTCCTTGATAAATGCTGGCGCCTTAATCACTACGCCAGTCTCAAGCGTTGCATCTTTTTGCACTGAACTCGTCGTATCACCTTTCACGGCATTTTCGGTATAAGTCACTTTAAGCCAAATATTCTTTGGTAACACCAAGTTTATTGGAGTCCCATTATAAAATTGGATTTCCATTTCATCACCATCACGCATAAAATCCTTGGCATCCCCCACCATATCAGCCGACAACTCATATTGCTCAAAAGTCTCTGGATCCATGAAGTAAAATTTCTCATCATCCTTATAGAGATATTGCACTTTGCGTGTCGTCACTTCGGCTGGCTCAATCTTTTCCTGACCCTTAAAAGTCTTAGGCAAAAGCGCACCAGTAATCAAGTTCTTCACCTTTACATTTACGATCGAGCCGCCCCGCCCCATCACTTTCTGTGAATACTCTACTACTTTATATGGCTGACCATCCAAAGTAATCAACACATTTTTCTTCAAATCGGTTGGACCATACATTGTCTTTCCTCCAATCAAATTAAATTTATTCGCTTTAATTACACTATTCCTTTCCTCTTGATATTTTTGGTCTATAAGCAGGGCTGAAGTCCAGAGATATGCTATAAGTCCGCAGGACAGCATATCGAAGACTTCACCCGCCAGACCAAGAATACAAGAGAAAAGGTCTTAGCAATAATCAAATCTAGTTACTTGCTACAAATGGCAATAACGCCAAATGCCGTGCCCGTTTCACCGCCACAGCCAACTGCCGTTGTTGCTTAGCCGTCAAACCAGTCTTAGAGATTGGCTCAATACGACCATAGATGTCAATATAGCGCTGCAAAGTCTTTACATCGCGATAATCAAAATACAAATTTGGGTTTACTTTAACTTTTCTCATATTTTCTCCTCTTTTACCACCCGTTAAAATGGAATCTCGTCCAAGTTAATTTGGTCATCTGGCACATCGTCCGGCACAATGTCGCTACCCATATCGGTCTCAGTCGTACCAGAATTGTTGTTTGCGCCACGATTACTATTGTAACCACCGCCATTTCCACCATTATTACCGATAAACGAGAAATCCTCCACAACAATTTCAGTCCGTGAACGTTTCTGCCCAGAGTTCTTATCTTCCCAACTCCGCTGTTCCAGCCTACCTGACACGAGCAAAGCTGAACCCTTGTGCACGTACTGGCAAATAATCTCAGCCGACTTTCCCCAAGCCACACAGTCTAAATACGATACCTGATCTTGCTGATTGCCACTACTATCCTTAAATGAACGATTCACTGCAATCGCAAAACTACACACCTGTGAACCACTACCAGTGGTCCGCATCTCTGGATCACGTGTAATATTGCCAGCAACAATCGCCTTACTAAATCCGCGCACTATTTCTCCTCCTCGGTCTCAGCTTCAGCTTCTGCTGCATGTGCCTGACGTGCTGCCTGCTTAGCTTCAGCCTTCAATTTCCGCTCGTCCACGGTCACTAAAAGATGGCGCAAAACTTCGTCAGTAATATTCAAAGCACTTTCAATCTTGGCTGGAGCATCTGCCGGCAACGCGACTTCACAGTAATAATACACTGCAAAATCTTGTCCTTTGATACTGTAAGCCAAACGCTTCTTTCCATCGTTCTGCTCTTTGGTAATCTTGCCACCATTCTTCTCAATCAAATCCTTGATTTTAGTAGTGGCTGGCTCTAAGTTCATCTCCAAATCTGGATGCACCAGAACCGTAAGTTCGTAATTTTTCATTACAACTCCTTTGGTTAAAGCAAGCACGGCTCTCTCACCTGCTCGCTGAGCTAATATCCCTCTAATTCTATCACACTGCACCACCCCTGTCAATCCGCAAAACGTTTATCATCAAAAAGAGGGCTTAGCCTCGCCTATAATTCCAGCCCTGAATATCTATTATTCATAGATATCATTCTTAACGCCGGAGGCAAGGTCGCCCTCAATGACTCCATTATATCACCCTTATTTTTCAAAGCCAAATATCTGATTCTGCAAAATAATTAACATCCTCTTAATCTGCTGTATCTCTAAAAAACTTTTGTACTTGCTTTAAAGCTTTAATCTGATTAAGTTTCGTGCGCCTCAAATCTATAACAGTATTTTGCGATTGTTACGCCGCAACTCTCATCATATCACGAATAGTATATTTACCCGCACCTTTTGGGCTCTTCATTTCCCACTCTAACCCATTCATAATAAAATCTGCACTCCTAACACCTAATTTAGACGACGGCCGAGTTAGTTCAACATCATACCCAAATCCAAGCAAAACATTTATCGTAGCATATTCATGCGATTGCATCAGTACACCATTTGTAGTTAATCTACCTTGTTTCTCACCAGACCTATCATTACTCATTATCCAAAACTAGCACAAAATCAATAAAATTAGCAAGCAAAAGCGTTTGTTTCCAACATCTCCTCACATCCCTAATACAGTACTCAGGCAGCGGAGGGGGAAAGCGAAGTGACGATAACTACCATGTGATGGAGTAACACTATTAGCATCAAATCTTAGATAATAAGCGTCTGGTTCCGTAGAATAAGCTCGCGATGCACGCACAGAACCATAAACACCTGCTAACCTATATGTATTTCCATCTATGCCTGGCAAGTGGATATACCCGCTGCGCACGAGAAATACATTTAACTGTGCAATTATCCTGTAACTCACTACATCAAGAAAATGCTATAATCAAACAAAGGAACTGTATAATATGAATCTAAAGAAAATAGAAAAATTTATCCGCAAGCAAAAAGTTGGTTTCATCTGCTCAATCGATAGCGAAAATTATCCCAACGTTCGCGCCATGCTAAGACCCAGAAAACACATTGGTCTTAAAGAATTCTACTTTTCCACCAACACCTCTTCAGCCAAAGTCCAACAATATCTAAATAACCCTCATGCCAGTATTTACTTTTACCACAAAGGGCTAATCAAATACACCGGTGTTATGCTCAAAGGCACAATGGAAGTCTTAACCGACCAAACCACCAAAGATTTAATTTGGCGCACTGGCGATATAATATTTTACAAAAAGGGTAAAACTGATCCAGACTACTGCGTCCTAAAATTCACCGCTACCAGTGGAAACTATTACTCAGATTTACAAACCCAAAGCTTTGAAATAAAATAATCTATTCTCCACCACCATTCGCCAACTGGTCAAAATCATCCATCGAGCTAATCAAAACATCACGTGGTTTATGCCCATTGGCCGGCCCAATCACGCCAATCTCCTCTAGCCAAATTGCGAGACCTGACACGAACCCATGCCCCTTCCCTAGCCACGTCTGGAGCGAAGCTGTAGAAAACTTACCATTCTTCAAAGTAATCTCAATTGCCTTACGCACCACTGGGTCATTCGGGTCATACCGCCGTCCTAAATCGCCAATCGCACCACCATCAGACGGTCCTATACCCTTAATCTGTACCGGCTGAGCCACAACTTCATTGTTATATTCTGGTGGACGCTGCGCTCTTAGAAAATCTGCCAACTTTGCCACATCTTCATCACTTGCCCAAGCACCCTGAATTCGCCTTGGTTTGCCCATCATCTCTGTTGTCAGCATCAGCATATCACCCTTGCCTAGTAGTTTCTCTGCACCAGTCATGTCCAACATCACCCGCGAGTCAATCTGGCTTCCCACTGCAAAGGCAATTCTGCCTGGAATATTCGCCTTAATCAAACCTGTAATCACCTTAACTTCCGGCCTCTGCGTGGCTAGTACCAAATGAATACCCGCCGCCCGACCTTTCTGCGCAATCCGCACAATTGGCATCTCCAAATCTTTTCCTGCCATCATCATCAAATCCGCCATCTCATCAATCAAAATCACAATATATGGCATCTTCTCGCCCTTATGCTCAGATTCTCCCTCTTTAGCGCCTGCCGCCTCAGTTGCTTGTTTTTCCATCTTGGCATTATAGTCCACGATGTTCTTCACTCGCTCTTCCGCCATCAATGTGTAACGCTTCTCCATTTCGTTCACTGCCCAACGCATTGCCGAAAGCGCCTTATCTACTTGCGTAATAATTGGCGTAAGCAAATGAGGAATACCATCATACTGTGCCATTTCCACTTGCTTTGGATCTACAATAATCAATTTCATATCACTAGGGGCATTACGATAAAGTAAACTAGAAATCAGCGTATTTGTCATCACTGATTTACCCGAACCAGTTGTACCAGCGATCAAAAGGTGCGGCATCTTAGCCAAATTCGCTACTACTGATTTACCAGAAATGTCTTTCCCTACCGCAAAAGTTAGTGGATCAGTCGCATTCTTCCATTCCCTACTTTCAATCACTCCACGCAAGCGCACATCCGCCGACTTCGCATTCGGTAACTCTACTCCTACTGAACGCGTTCCAGGAATCGGTGCCTCAATCCTAATCTTATCTACTGCCAAATTCAACGCCAATTCTTTATCGCGCGCCAAAATCTTCGACAAGTTTACTCCCTGAGGTGGTTTCATAGTATACTGCGTCACTCTTGGACCCACATTTGCCCCCTCCATCTCCACTTCAATTCCAAACTCACCTAGCGTAGTCTTAATAATCTGTGCGTTCTGCTGAATATCACCTGGATTAGCTGGCGATTGTTTCTTCTCAAGCAAACTGATATCTGGCATTTTCCAATTCGGATCACTCACCGCCACAAGAGCCCGCTCTGGCTCTGGCGCTACCACATCCTTACCTCCCTTAGCTGGCTTACCCGCCAAACGTGTCTTCAGCGGCATCGGTTCATTCGCCGGAGTATCATCCACCGCCACACCAGAATTCACCTTAATCTCCAAATCGCCGCCCTTAACTTTTTCACCTTTTTCTGCTCTGCGCGCCAAACGCTCATTATGTCTATCCTCACGCTCACCCGTTCGGAAAATTGCCGCAATCCCCCTAAATACCGTTAATGGGTTCGTCTGTAAGATGAAAATCGCTGTCACGAACATTAGCACCACATAAATAAATATTGCCACTCCTGCATTCACTACCTGCGTCATCAGACCATTCAACCATTCACCCACAATACCACCAGTGGGTTCACTCTCGCCAATTGTCGGAATTCCTGCAATACCTGCTACCCAAAAAATCATCAAAAACGACGCCAACCACATCACTACTGGCAACCGATTATCATCTGTCCGAAAAATCTTCACCGCCAACCACACCAGCAAAAACGGCAACAAATACTGTGCATATCCAATCAACCACATTAAACCATCAATTGCTGAATTCAACACTGGACCACCATCACCCAGCCACGCAAAAATCAACACCACTGCTAACACTAGCATCAAAACCGCCATTATTTGCCGCCAAAAACCACCTGGCAGCTCGTGCTCTGGTGCTACTTCCTTTGACCGTGCCCTAGCCCGCGTTGATTTCTTCCTATTTGACGCCTTCTTTGACGTTGACCTCCGTTTTGCCATATACCCTATATTATACACAACTCTCCACAAAACACAAAATATGTTTTTCATAATTGACATTATAATGCATCTATGCTATAATGGAACCATAGGTTAGATTATGTGACCTTAAATCACAGAATAGCACATGAAGGGAGAAGTAAAATTGAAAAAAGTTATGTATGACGAGAGGCACTCCAGTACCAAAAATTTCTATTATGCGATGTTCAATGAATGGCCAAGTAAAGACTGTAGTTTTGAAGAAAGAGGTCTTCTGGAAGCCATGATAAGAAGCAGCACTAAATCAGAGGACATACTGAAATTCTTTGGAATATTTCGCGCCCGTGAAGAATCTAACAGTAATTTGATACCAGAAGATATCCTCGCTGAATTACGGCAGATGAAAGCTGCATTCGGCAAAGAAATCCTCCCCTTATACCAAAAAAGGGGTGATTATCATAGTTTACTCAATAAACTTAAAGCTAAATTACAGGGCGATAATGCACAGTATTTAAGACGTCTGTGCCCTACAGACGACGAAATTCGTGTGATGCCGCCATATCACAAACTCATCGCAGACGAAATGCTGGCATCAAAATTATCCGAACGGCCAAAATTACCAGAATCGTACGAAAAACTAAACTAATAACCCGTCATAGAAGTATTTTTCTCCAAGACCTGCCTTGTTTCGAGGCAGGTCTTTCCTTTTCTGGTTATTTAATTTAGCGCTCATCTCCCCCCATCCCTAATACAGTACTCAGGCAGCGGAGGGGGGAAAGCGTTGTAACGGCGATCTGGGCCATAGGACGAATATGTCTTAGTTTCACCAAATCCATGTGCATATGCTCCAAGATCACTAGCTCCCCATGCAGAATCAGTAGCATAGGATGACCATAGAAATCCAAAAAGACCAGACTTACGTAAAGCATTCTTTGTTATTTCGATCCACCCGCTGCGCACATTAATTAAAGATAGAAACAGTCATAACTACAGAGATAAATACCAATTGAACTTGTAATTGCATTACAAGTTCAAATTCTCGTGCGCAGCGGAGATATCAACCTTGATAATAATCCTGGCGCCTTAAGACTCATGAGCGTTAACGGTTATTGGTGGTCATCACATACTTTCACTAACAACACTAGCAGTATTAGTTTGGCGATTCACGGTGCTATATCATCTGTACGTCCTTCAGATGGACCATATAATCGCTGGGGCGGTTTCTCCCTCCGCTGCCTGAGTACTGTATTAGGGATGTGAGGAGATGTATGTAGCAAAAGAGACACACTCAACGTGCGTCTCTTACAAATTCCTAGAGAAACCTAGTTACTGCTCAACTCCCCGCATAGTCAGCGACAACCGTCCCCGATCATCAATCGCCGTCAATTTCACTTTTACTTTTTGACCAACTTTCAGCACATCACCCACATTCTCTACGCGCTTATCAGAAATCTGGCTCACATGCAACATACCATCGATCCCTGGCAAAATCGTTACAAACGCCCCAAAATCCTTGATCGTAGCTACAGTCCCCTCATAGATCTTTCCTACTTCTGGTTCTTCAACCAAGCCTTTAATCCAATCCAACGCCTTCGCAATCGCATCGTGTTCGCCAGAAATTGTCACCAATCCAGAATCATCAATGTCTACCATCGCCCCAGTCTCAGAAGTGATTTTGTTAATCATTTCTCCGCCTTTACCAATAATTGCTCCAATCTTATCTGGATTCACCATCAGCTTCTCAATCTTTGGCGCGTACTTGGAAATCTCTGGTCGTGGCGCCGGAATCACACTCAACATGTGCTCCAAGATAAACATCCGTCCATCATGACTCTGCGCAATCGCCTTTTCCAAAATATCTACCGGCAAACCATGCACCTTCATATCCATTTGAAGCGCCGTGATACCTTCTGTCGTCCCCGTCACCTTGAAGTCCATATCACCCGCAAAGTCCTCTGCATCCATCAAGTCAGTCAAAACATAAGCCTTATCTATATCATCTGCGGTAATCTCTGTGCCGGCCGGTACATCCACCATCAACCCCATTGCTACACCAGATACTGGGCGTTTCAAGGGCACACCTGCATCCATCAATGCCATACAGGACGAACAGGTTGCCGCCATTGAAGTTGAACCATTTTGGCTCATAATCTCGGTCACGCTACGAATCGCATAAGGAAACTCCTCTTCACTTGGCAACATTGGTAAAAGCGCCCGCTCTGCTAAGTATCCATGACCAATCTCACGTCGTCCTGGGCTACCAATCCTACCAACTTCACCCACAGTGTAGGATGGCGCATTGTAGTGATGCATATAGCGTCGCTTACCATCGGTCACTTCCATCGTATCCACCACTTGAGCAAAACTCAGTGGCGCCAAAGTCACAATGTTTAAAGCCTGCGTCAAACCACGCGTAAACAACGACGACCCATGTACTCGTGGTAACACCCCTACTTGGCTTGACAAAGGTCGCACCTCAGTCAACACACGACCATCTGGGCGTACACCGTCTTCGATAATCCCACGACGCACCTCATGGTTTACCGCCAAATCAAAGGCTTGATCGTACTCACCTTGCATCCGTTCAGTATAATCCGCAATCTTCTCTTCCTCGGTCTCACCTTCGCCCAACTCTGGCGCCAACTCCGCATGCATTTGCTCACGCAAAGTCGCTACAATCTCCTGACGTTCTAGCACATTACCTCTCACTTTCTCACCAGCATGTGCCTTATACCAAGCCTCCACTCTTTCCTGAATGCCCTCATCTGGCAAAACCAACTCATATTCCTGAGCTGTCACTCCAACTTTCTCTGCCAATTCACGCTGCAAATCCAACGCCGGTTGTACATTCTTTACTGCCCAATGCATTGCTTCAATAATCATGGCCTCTGGCACTTCATTTGCCCCAGCTTCTACCATCATCACCCTACCATCTTTACAAGCCACGACCAAGTCCATAATGCTCTGCTCGCGCTCCTCAGCGTTCAAAAAGGCCTTAAACTCACCATTAATACGTCCAATTCTCAATCCAGCAATCGGTCCATCAAACGGTGTACCCGAAAGCATCAAGGCGCTTGATGCCGCAATCATTGCTACCATATCTGGACGGAACTCCGGGTCCATCGAAAGTACCGTCGTCACTACTTGCACTTCTTGCCTGTAGCCTTTAGGGAACAATGGACGAATCGGACGATCAATTAAACGCCCCACAAGTACTGCTTCGTCTGCCGGCTTACCTTCACGCTTAATAAATTTAGAGCCAGAAATCTTTCCCGCCGCATAAAATTTTTCTTCGTAGTCAATCGTTAACGGAAAGAAATCCTGCACCACTGGTTTTTTACCAACCACCACACTACCCAGCACCACGGTCTCACCGTAAGTCACTAGCACACTTGCCGTACTCCGAAAACCTACTCGATTCACTTCCAATGTCAATTTACGACCGCACAGCTCAGTCTCGACCCGCATCATCTGCTTGCCGCTCGGATTTATAATATCCATAAACTACCTTTCTTGGGAAAACCTCAGAGAGAAAGACTATCTAGGCTATAGTCATTCTCTCTGCCGTCTTCCCAATGTTAATTTTCTACCCCTATTATAGCACACCTCCCTGCTTTTCTCTAACCTCCTCACAAAATATTGACAAATAAAATTATCTGTGCTATAATGGAGATTGGGACTATTTTGTGTGCCCAACAAGTACATTATAAGGAGAATAATAAATGACAGAAACAGTGACAATGACCATGTGCGGTTCAATCGGTAGCATCCTCACTCTCGTATTTGGCGAGGCAATCCAAGCGCTCCCCAGTTTACCTGTACATGAGAAAATTTCACCTCCACGTGTCAAAAGGAAAACTCAGACCGAACTCGTTGAAGGCGTAAATCACTTAGGCAGTAAACTAGAAGATAAATTGGTTATAAAAACAATCGTGATCGAGGGGCTCCCCCCTGCTAGCGTTGCAACTTTAAACCAATGCGTCATCGAGCGCATCGTCAATCACGTCAAAGATGCATATATCAGAGGCGAATACGATGATAAGAAACTCGAAAAGTACTGCAAAGGGCGTAACTTTTGCTTCTGCATGGCTTATACTATGCAATATGACAAAAGTCAGCTCATCATCAACTTCTATGTCAGCCACACCAACAATGCTCCAGCATGGGTAGATTTTAGTAATTGTGAACGTCTTCTGACGCCGATGTCAGAAGACGCGGTTAACCGCGTCACGGCTGCTTTTACGCGCCAATGTGAACGTGCCCTGCGTAGTTACACAAACCTGGTCTATAACTATGCCATAACGCATGACTGTGAGCCAGAATACTACATGATACCGTAATCAATTCTAAGTCATCCTTCCTAAAACTCCTTTCTTGCCTCTTCCAACGCAAACTAGCCGCGGAAGGGGTATCTTTTTACCAACTTTTCCATCAAAAAAACTCCCTCACTCGGGAGCCTTTTGTTATTTCCGGAGACCCAACTCCGCAATGGTCTTCTTGTACAAGTCAAAGTTAGTCCGCTCCAGGTACTTCAGCAACTTCTTACGCTGCCCTACCATCTGCATCAAACCCCGCTTTGCCATGTAATCATGCTTGTTCGTCTTGACATGCTCGGTCACTTCTTTGATCCGCTCAGTCAAAACCGACACCTGCACCTCTGGGCTCCCCACATCTTCCTTGGTGCGTGCAAGCTTCGCCATCGCCTCAGCTTTTTTCTCTCTAGTAATCATATGTCCCCAATTATAGCACACCTCGGTATTTTTACAACCCCTATTTCTCAAGAAAACCACCAGCTCGCACTAATGACTCTCATTCGCCATACCATTCCAAGCGAACTACTCGCGCGCTCCATTCTTCAAGTCCAACACTCTCCCCGTGGCTTTCAGATAATGCTCCAAAGAATCGTATTCGCCATTATTATACACGCCTGTCGCAATCTCAGTCGCTGCTTCCACACCCACATAACGATAATGCCAAGTCTCATATAACCCAGTCGTACCATTCTCGTCCACATTCAATGGTTCCGACATTAAACCCCCAGACCAAGCCAAGGGAAACCGATCTATAAATCCATACTTATAAGAATTCGCTTTCAGCCACTGCCATTCCTTATGCTGAGCATAATCCGCCGTGTCCAAACTTGTTCCATACTGCAAATCAATCAAATCACATGTCAGACCAGTATGATGGTCCGATGCTCCAGTCGCCGCGCATAACCGCCCACAGTTCGTACCTCTTTCCCTAAAACACGATCGCGTTCCCATTTCATGCCCCGGATTTTCTGTTTTATATGCCGCAAGCATCGCATTCAAATTTTCCGCCGCCTCCGCAGTCAATAAATTATCCCCATTCACACTAGCATTATATTCTTTAATCCCATATAATTCCGATACCGATACTAATTCCTGTTTTCGCGATGCAATAAATTCCTTATCCACCATAAAATTAGGATTTATCAGCATCAAATTCCCCTCATGTACACTATAATCCTCCTTATCCACCTCGTCTTCTCGTACCGCATCATCCTCGGATATTATCTCATCTAGTCTCGTTCCCGGCCACGTCACTTCAGTTTCCCCGCCTGGCTCAAACCAATCATGAAACAACCAAACATTCGCTCCCACACTCACCCCAAACAACACCAGCAAAATCAAAATCAACCAACTAGATTTCTTCTTACGCCAAGTGCACACCCCTATCACCATTGCTACTAACAATAGCAATACCGACACTCCTGCACCCAATCCCACCCAACTATAATTATAGAATTCTGGCTCCTCAGTATAGTAAATCTCTTGCGCATACAAAACATCTTCGTCCTGCCGAATCGTAAACGTCCCTAACTTCTCCCCCACTGTAGTCTCACGTGTAACCTCCTGCACCCCATCATATTCATATGTCAAATCCTCTCTTCTCGTTCCATTCGGCAATACTACAGTCACATCACTCTCTGCAACAAATTCCAACACTTTGGCCACGCTCTGTTTTACCCCCACACGCAACACTTCTTCGCCTGCCCGCATAATCTGTACCGGTTCATATTCAGCCTCCACTGCCGCGTAAATCCTCTCTGTATCCACTACATTCTGCCCTGGTAATGCGCCAATCGTCACCAATATATATTCCGTTCCCTCAATTTCTGCTGTGCTTGCCAAACATCGCCCCGCCGCCTCAGTGTATCCTGTTTTTCCACCTTTCGTATAGCTCGTTTGTCGAAAAGTCTTTCGTACTGTAATTCCCAAAGTTGGTAAATACTTTTCAAATGTTTCAAACATCTCCACAAAAGTCGGATTTTTCAAGGCTTCGCTTAACAAAATCGCTATATCTCTAGGAGTAGAATAGTTTTCCTCATCTTTGCCTACTGGATTGCTAAAATGCGTATTTACCATCCCTAGACCTTGTGCCCGCTTGTTCATCAAATCAGCAAAATTTGCAATTGACCCACTCGTACTAATTGCAAGAGCCTGCGCAGCATCTCCCGCTGATGGCAAAAGCGTAGCATAAAGTAAATCCTCCACTGTCACTGCCTGTCCCACCGTCAGCCCAATCACCGCAAATTCATACAAACCACTCAACATCTCCGGGGTAATTACAACAGTCTCCGCCAAATCTCGAGTCTCCAACACCAATAACGCCGTCATAATCTTAGTTAATGACGCTACCTCAGTTTGCACATCCATACCTCGCCCCAACACCCCAAAACCCAACGAATTATTCCATAAAAAATAACTCCGCGAGCTTAGTCCCAACTCTTCCATACTACTAATTATACCAAAAAACAATATGCTTATTTTTAATATTTTTCCAGAATCTATGTTACAATAAAAATGTCTAACTTACATCGTGACCATATTTTGGTAGCATTTTTTACCATTCACCCTATCAATAACCTTTTTTTATAGCAACCAAAGTGCATTCAGCGGCACCGCATAAGTAATTCACTTTGGCTATAAAAGGTTAAAGGTAGGTTACGAATGGAAGTTAGACACCTTGCGGTGTCGCTTTTTGTAGAAGCGGTTGCTCTTTTAAGACCAAACATGACCTTATAGAGTTTGGTATATTTTATTGCATCTGCAATCTCAAGCGACACCGAAGGTGGCCATAACAATAACTAAGTAATCAAAAGCATAGGTGAGTGATGCTAGGTTTTTGATTACTAAAACCATGGAGGTAAAATGGGAAGCAAAGCAATATTATTAAGCCTAAGCAGTATAGGGATACTGATATTCGGCCTATCATCCTGCCCAACAATGTCTGAAGCTCAAGCCGACGAGCTCAATGATTCTGTCGCCACTCACCCAAGCTTTATCGTCCAACCTGTAATTTCCCTTGCTCTACAACCGACAGTTAATGTCGACTTAGTACCGCAATCAAATGGCAGTTTCGGAGCAACCACCGCCAAACTATCCGTTTCCACTAATAGCGCTGAAGGTTATTCCCTGTATATGTCTACAGTGGATGGTTCGCCCAATCTAAAAAACTCCGATATCTCCCAATCTTCATTCATCGGACCTACCACCGCCGGAGTCAACCAACAAAACTTTGCTACCAACACGTGGGGCTATAGCCTTGATACACTAGACAATAAAACTTATTATCCCGTACCAACATCCACAGATAATGCCATCAAACAAGTCTCCACTGGCAGCCTTAAAGATACCTACGACCTCACTTTTGCCGCCTCCGTAGATACCAGTATTGCCTCCGGCACTTACACAAATGCCGTCATTGTCTCCGCCATAGCTAACCCAGTTACCATCTCTAGCCTCAGCCAACTAGTTTATATGCAAAATATGACAAGTGAAATCTGCGCTAATACTGCTGAAGGAGTCTCTAAACAACTTATTGATACTCGCGACGGCAACGCCTACTGGGTAGAAAAACTAAAAGACGGTCACTGTTGGATGACACAAAATCTTGCCCTCAATCTCACCGAAGCTGGCCTCAGTCCATTAGACTCAGATATATCAGACGAGTGGAATAGCCGCTCAACCTATCCACCTCAAGCCACTAATCAAATAGCATTAAACGGCACACACAACGCTTATACCCGTCTTGACACCAACTCCTGGAGCTGGGGTAAAGTAGTCCTAGCCATGCCAGAAGCCGGTACTGCCTGCGGTAAGTCTATCTACTCTAGTGATAATATCGGGGAAGTCTGCGCTGAGGTCGGATTTGTAGACGTTTCTGGTGATGATTGGAAGCCTACTTTTACCGCCAAACAAGGCACTTTCGTTCGCCCCAGCGGACTCAATTATAACGGGCTCATTGCCGTAGATCAAGCAACTAAAACTTATGATGCGCATTACCTTATCGGCAATTATTATCAGTACAACACTGCTGTAGCTGGAACTGGAAATATAACAGAAGGTGCCGATGCTCCAGAAAGTATCTGTCCCAAAGGCTGGCGAATGCCAAATGGTGTTGCAGACGCAAGTGGTTCTAGATTTCATTTACTCAAGACTTATGGTTTAGCTAATCGTGGACAATATGGTGATTCTGGTTCTATTTCCGCAGGCAATTACAATATCGCTGCCGCACCACTATACTTTGTACGTTCTGGTTATACCCTGCAATACCAAAGCGTCGCTAGTGGTCTTGGCCAATGGGGTACCATGTGGAGTAGTACACTCGCCTCTGGCGGAAATGGTGTCATGCTAGAATTCTCCAACAAAGCCTTAACTCCAGCGCGTAGTTCCTATACTGGTGCCGGTGGCGGTTATAATGATGGAGCCACTGGTGAGCCTATCCGCTGTCGTGCCATAGACTAATTCCGCAATTAAAGCCAAAACTAGTTATAATTATAGATGTAAATTTGAATCCAACTTGTAAAAGTAAAAACGAGTTCAGCTATTTCGTGCGCAGCGGGTTCCTCGGTCCGAACGCTGGTAAGTCTTGGAACGCTGGCCAGTACGGCTACGATTGGTCGTCGCGCTCGTACTCGGCGTCTACCTACGCGTACCGCCTCGGCTTCTATGCTAGTGACGTCACTCCGTCGAATTACGATAATCGCTGGGTCGGCATCCCCCTCCGCTGCCTGAGTACTGTATTAGGGATGTGAAAGATACTCTTCCAGGGTCATTGCATTATCCACCCGATATTCCCCCACTTCTGTCCGTCTGAGTGCTGTCAAATACCCACCCACACCCAATTTATTACCAATATCTTCCCCAAGAGTCCGAATATACGTTCCGCTAGAAACTTTACACCGTATTGTAAGCTCTGGCCACTCATACCGCAAAATCTCAATCTCATAAATTTGTATCCTTCTACGGGGCATTTCCACCTGCCTGCCCTCACGTGCTAACTTATACGCCCGCTGACCATTAATTTTCACTGCTGAATACTGCGGCACCGTCTGCTCAATCTCCCCTATAAAACTCTGTACCACTTCCTCAACTTGAGATATTGAAGGGCAAGTAACTGTTTTAACTGGAGACAGTCGACATGCTTGTTCTGAACTCTTCGCGACCAACGGGGAGCGATCGAAGCAAGTCTCGCCCGTAACGACGGGCCGAGACGCAGCGGGTTCAGAAAAGCGTGATGACTGGTCACTAGATACAAACGGTTTAATCTCTCCCTCAATATCCCCCGTCGTCGACGTTGCCCCCAACCTGATCGTTGCCACATACTCCTTGTCTAACTTCAAAAACTCATTCGCTCGCTTCGTCTCTTTCCCCGTCAAAATCAGCAAAAGCCCCGTCGCAAACGGATCCAAAGTTCCAGTATGTCCCACTTTCACCTTCTTGCGTTTCTCACGCACCACCCCATCTTTATCTTTCACCTCAACATAACCAGCTTTCTCTGAAAGTTTACGCCGCACTCGCGCCACCACTCCAAAAGAACTCATTCCAGCCGGTTTATCAATTAGCAAAATCTCATCATTCATGTCATTATATTACATCAAAAACTAACCTAGTCAACCACTAGTCTTAAATCATTCACATCCCAGGAATCTGAAATGCTGCTGGATTAGCTCGCTGTGCAGCCGCACTTGCCTGTGCTTGCTGTGCTGCCATCGCCTTAGCTTGTTCTTCAGCCTGCTTAGCTGCCAAATCCGCTGGCACCTGCACCTGCGGCAACACCGGTGGCATCGCTTCATTACCCGTTACAGGAGCTGGTGGCGGTGGCAAAACTACTCCATCTGCCTCATTAGCTACTGGCTGCGCTCCCACTGGTGGCATCACTGATTGCCCCTCTGGGGCTGGTTGCGCAGCAGCCATATCAGTCTGTGGCATCGTACCACTCTGCATCACTTGCCCATTCGTCGTCACCGCGCCTACGCCTGGATTAGTATCAATTAGACCAGCTACACTTGCCGTTGTCGCCATTGGCAAAGGTTCTTCTAAAGCTGCTGCCAACATTGCTCCATAATCTTTTGGTCCACTTTCCGCTTCAGCCGCTACTTGTGCTGCTTGTTCCGCCTTGACCGCAGCATTATTCACTGCCGCCACACTAGCAGCTGCTGCCGAAACCGCCTCATTCACTGCATTAGTAGCCGCAGTCGCTACCGAACTCTGCCCCGCAGCACCAACCGTTGCCGCTTGTGCTTGCTGCATCATCGCTGCCTGATCAATACCGCCCTCCACCGGAACATCCACTGGCACCACTGTATCCTTCAGCTCATTAGTATACCCACCATAATCTTTCCCTACCAACAAATTTGCCGTATCAGTCTCTGGCAACGGTGTATTATAGTCCGCAAAACTCGGTCCACTATTCGTCACACCAGCATCATTATCCATCACATGTGCCGAAATCAACTGTTGATCCGCCCCCATCGACATTAATTTCGAAGCTAGTTGCATTGTATCAGAATTCGTCCGATCGTTTGAGAAGCGCCCGGTTGCTGCTACAATTCCCGTCAACAACGCCGTCGCAATCTCCTTATCCACTACCGCATCCTTACCCTGCATCGTAAAAATCAACTTGGTAATCATCTCTGATACTGAACTTGCTCCTGGGTCGCTCCATTCAATCTCACCAAATCGCCCTGGCGCATCACAAGTAATGTCTACTGTTGTTGCGTCGTGCATAATCCGTCCATACTCCGAAAGCGCCGCGTCCAAATCTGTCGCTTGCGGCACACCTAGTGCCAAGACCAAATCTACATTATAATCCCCATGCGAAAACTCTAAATCACTTTCCGAAAGCACTGTCTTATACGGCGTAATATAAACCTTTACAAAATCACCATCCAATTTATAACGCAAATGATCGGCCTTATCTTTAGATAAGGCAATAATAAAATCTTGTAAACTGTCTGTATTCGTCTCGAAAGTCTCTGCTGGCTGCAAAAACTGCAACGCATCTGGCGTATTCCCTGAATAAATCGCCGTAGTATGCTTCTGCAGACCATCCAAAAACATTGTCAAGCCAATCGCCGCTGCCATCTCATCCACTGACGGATCGCGCGACAACGCCACCAAAATATTTTCTGAGCTCCGAATCTTGTCAATAATTCGCCGCTCAAAATCGTTCTGTGGGATCACCCCTGGAGCCGTCTTCGTACTTTCCGACTTTGCTGCTGCTGACTTGACCACCGGTTTACTCGGCGCCACCACCGGCTTCGCGCCTAAGTCCCCAGGCTTTGGCGCTGCGACTGAACTATTTGTTGTTTTTTGGTTTTGATCTTGCATTATATAACCCCTATAGGTCTACATTTTGGCAACTTACATTGCCCCTATACTCTCCATTATGGCACACTCATCCCCAAAAATCAATACTTTTTATGGGTTCAATAAACGAACTTAGAACAGCCTCTAAGTTTTAAGTAGCTATCTACATT
>CARYFM010000006.1 GCA_949101405.1 uncultured Candidatus Saccharibacteria bacterium | reverse complement strand
CTACTTCTACTTCACTGCTAGTGACGTTGGTCCGTCGCATCACGATAATCGCTGGTATGGTTTCCCCCTCCGCTGCCTGAGTACTGTATTAGGGATGGGGGGAGAAGGAGGTTTGCAACGCTTATGCTTGCTAGTTTTCTCCAATTTATGCTAGGCTTACTTCACGGGCGATAGTAATTTGACATTCAAAATCAGTAGCATCATGGGGAAAGGAGGTTACTATGGTAGTGATACTTTGGCGTTTACGCTTCGAGGCTACACTCAATCCGAAAGTAAGAGTTAGTTTCATTGCAAAGAAGCACAACAAAAAAGTTATCGCTTGCAAACGCAAACGATAACACACCTAACTAATCCCATTCTCGCACAAACAAGGGGCTGTGTCAATGCTTTCTATCGCCCGTTTTAATCATAAAAGCATGCTATAATTGAAACTATGAAAAATCAAATCAATCTTATCAAACAAAAAGTTAACACCCTTCTTAGTCAAGAAAATTCCGGTCACGATATGGCGCATGTTAATCGCGTGCTCGCACTTTCACTTAACTTTGCCAAACAAGAAGATGCAAACCCTAATATAGCGTCGTTAATTGCCTTGCTTCATGATGTCGACGATTACAAACTTTTCGGTCACGATACCGCCACTAATCTTCCTAATGCCAGGTGCATCATGCAAGAAGCCGAAATCAGTCCAGACACTCAAACCATAGTCTGTAACGAAATCAAACATCTCGGCTATAGTAAACGTCTGCAAGGACTTCGACCACGCACGCTCGAAGGCAAAATTGTTTCCGATGCTGACATGTGTGATGGTCTGGGCGCGCATGGCATTATTCGCACTTGCCAATACAGTGCCGCACATCAGCGCCCCTTCTTCCGCCTCGATCTTTTTCCACTCGATGAACTTACAGTCGAAAATTACGCTTCCAACGACCGTCCCGATAGCAGCATCAACCATGTCTTCGAGAAGATTCTCCGCCTAAAAAATCTCATGCTTACCCCATCCGGTAAGCATGAGGCCGAAGCTCGCCATAATTTCACTGTGAACTTCCTACGACAATTCTTTCAAGAAGAAAACGCCACTAACTGGCTTAACTATCTAGACAACTTCCTCACAAAAAATGGAGGCACCGACCGGAATTGAACCGGTGTACACGGTTTTGCAGACCGCTGCGTCACCACTCCGCCACAGTGCCATCCTGCCATTATTTTAGCATAAAACTCGCACTGCACCAAGATTTCATGCTACAATTATAATAATATGAGTGGTAGGGTAATGATAGTGGGAACTGGCAATGTCGGCGCAAGTATTGCGTTCGCCTTATTAAACCAGCGCACCCCAGTAAAAGAATTAATTTTAACTGACATCAACCGAGAAGATGCCGAAGGCGAAGCGCTAGATCTAAATGATGCACTAGCGGTCGCTCCATCTTGGCTGAAAATTCGCGCTGGTGATTATAACGACGCCGAAGATTGTGATATTTGCGTGTTAACCGCTGGCGCCAATCAAAAACCCGGTGAAACCCGTACTGATTTGCTCCAAAAAAACGCGCAAATTACTCGCGATATCGTTGGACAAATCATGGCATCTGGCTTTGACGGTATTTTCATTGTGGTATCCAATCCTATGGATACACTTAGTTATCTCACCTGGCAATACTCTGAATTACCAAGTGAACGTGTTATCGGCACTGGTACCATCCTTGATTCTGCCCGTCTACGTCTCCAAATTGCCAACCAATTACACATCCATCCTAAATCAGTTCACACCTACCAAATTGGCGAACATGGAGATAGTGAATTCTGCATCTGGAGCACAGCCAATATCGGCGGAGAGTTAGCCACAAACCTTTTGTCTACCGATCAACGTCAAAAAATCGAAGATTTTACCCGTAACGAAGCCTATAATATCATCGAGAAAAAGGGTGCGACCCATTATGGCATTGGCGCCTGCACTGTGCGCCTGATTAACTGTATTCTGGGCGACGAGCGTCGCATCTTACCCGTTTCTACGCTGGACGATTGTAATGATGTTTATTATGGCTTCCCAGCCGTAATCGGAAGGGAAGGAGTCATCCGTCGCCTCGATTTGCAACTCACCGAATCTGAAGGTATTCAGCTGCAAAAATCCATCAACATTATCAAAAATACCTTAAAACAGGTGAAGGAGTAACCATGCTAAAAATCCAGTCTTTTTACCAAAAACTCACCAAGACGCTTACTCTATCCTTTCATATTATCACACTTATCGTAATTTGTCAAGCATTTTGGCCTAATTCTAACGTTTCGGCTGCAACTTATGGTGCAAACAACTTTTATTTCAAAAATTATGAAGCGGATTTTTACCTCAGGCAAGCTGATGACGGCACTAGTCGCTTACGTGTGGTAGAGAAATTTACTGCCGTTTTCCCTAGTAGCAACCAGAACCACGGTATCACCCGAGTCATTCCCTATACCAACCAAGATGGCAAAAATCTCACTATGGTAAGTGACGATTATCTTGAAATTAATGTCCGGCATAATGGCATTGAGGAACGACCTTACAAAATCGAAGGCGGTGATGGCTATTTCACGGTCTATCTCGGTGATGCTGATAGTTATCTTCATGGCGAGCAAGTTTATACTTTGGAATACGAATTTCGCAACGTCATCACTGGATTCGAACAAAATGACGAAGCCTGGCAGGAACTCTATTGGGATACTAATGGCAACGACTGGACGCAACGTTTCGATCAGGTCACTGCTAGACTGCACTTCGATAATGATAAAATTAAATCAGCTTATACTGGTGAAGCCTGGTGCTACGTAGGACGCTATGGTAGCAATAACCAAGACCGCTGTAAAATCACTACTATTTCGGATGGTATAGAATTTCATGCCCAAAGATTACTTTCAGGCGAAAACCTAACCTTTGATGTGGAATTCAAAAATGACACCTTTACCATACCAGGAAAAACTTACGACTACAAAGTATTTTTCCTCTTCATTGCTGAATTACTTGTCGGAATTGGCATTACCATCGCTTTCGTTATATTCTATCGTCAATCACGTGCCAAGCGCGAATATTACCATGGGCTCTTTGTAAAGCCCGAATATACGCCGCCCAAAGGTTTCACTGTTGCTGAAATGGCCGAAAACTACATCAAAAGCGGATCACTGGGCAACAATAAAGTTGCTACATTGATGGAACTCGCGGTTAAAGGCAAAATCGCTATTCACAAGCTTGAAAGTAAAACTAAACTTGGCAAAACCAAAACTATGTGGCGCATTCATGTCAAATCTGTCGACTTAACAACCGAACAGGTCACCATGCTCCGCATCCTAGCCGGTGGCAAAACCAGTATCAGTGTCGGTGATGATATTGAAGTCAAGACCCATAAAGCCACCAATACCCTAGTTCAACTTGGACAAAAGTTTAGTCAACAAGCTCGAGAATCTATCCAGAAAAAGGGGCTAGTTGCAATCGACCCCAAAAAAGCCAATAAAGCCGATAGCTCCGCCAAGAATCCCTGTAATATCATTATTGTAATTGCTACTCTCTGTGCTATTGCCAGCATTTTCTTGGGTATATTCCTAATTGATGAAGTTACTAGCTATCGTGTTACTCTCGGCGGCACGCCACTAACTATCACTGCTATGGTAATGCCATGGATCATACTTTTCGTTAGTATCTGGTTTAGTTCTAAACTTAGCCCTTTCTTCACCATGAGTGAAAAAGGACTAGAATATTCTAAATACCTCGACGGCCTTAAACTTTACATTAAAATGGCCGAAAAAGAACGTCTTGAATTTCTCCAAAGCGTCCAGGGAGCCGACACCTCGCATCAAGGGATCGTCAAACTTTATGAAAAGTTACTCCCTTATGCTGTTATCTTTAGGCTCGAAAAAAGTTGGTTAAATGAACTTAGCCACTATTATGAATATAGTGATGTCAATACGCCAATGTGGTACGTCGGAATCGGGGCTTTTTCTGCTCGAGATTTTAGCGCTGCTATGCTTGCTGCTAGTAGTTCAATCGCCACCAGCACTACACACTCCACTACCAACAATTCCAGCTCCGGCTTTTCTGGTGGAGGTGGTGGAGGATTCTCCGGCGGCGGGGGCGGCGGTGGTGGAGGCGGTGGTTGGTAAACCTCTGCATCACCAAACTTTCTGTGCTATACTATTATTATGTTAGATATTAATTTCATTCGAAATCACCAATCTCTAGTCGAAAAATCAAGCCATGAGAAAGGCTATTCGGTCAATATCTCCGATTTGCTTATGCTTGATGATAGGCGCAAAGCCTTGTTGCAGACTGTAGAAAGTTTACGTCGTGAGCGTAATGAGGTTGCTGGTCAAATGAAAGGCGGTAAACCTAGTCCAGAGCTCATAGCCAAAGGTAAAGCTATCAAGGAAGAACTCGCCAAAAAAGAGCCTGAGCTATCATCTATAGAGCAAGAATTGTCTGACATGCTACAACAGGTACCGAATATCATTTTTGAAGATGTGCCTTTGGGTGGAGAAGAGTGCAGTGTCGAAATCAGTAACTGGGGTAAAAAACGCGAAGTCGGAGTTGACCATCTCGACTATGCTACTCAACGTGGCTGGCTTGATTTTGAACGTGGAGCTAAAGTCGCCGGAGCTAAGTTTTATTACTTGAAAGATGGATTAGCTCTACTCGAAAACGCTCTCTTGCAATTTGGGCTAAAGAAAGTCACTGAACACGGTTTTCACTATATGACTGTGCCAGACATGGTCTCTAGTAGAATCCTCGAAGGCTGTGGTTTTAACCCGCGCAGTAGTAAACAAAGCGACGAGTATTACATTGAGGGCGAAGATCTTGCCATGATTGCTACCGCCGAAATGCCCCTTACCGGTTATCACATGGATGAGATTATTGATGAAAAAGAATTGCCACTATGTTATGCAGGTTATTCCGCCTGTTTCCGTAAAGAAGCTGGGACATATGGTAAATATACACGTGGGCTTTTTCGCGTCCATCAATTTAATAAGCTCGAAATGTACGTTTTCTGCTTACCTGAAGATTCTAAAAAAACCCACGAACAAATTCGTGAAATTGAGGAAGAAATTTGGCAAGAAATTGGTATTCCTTATCGCGTTATCAACATTGCCGCCGGTGACCTCGGTGCCCCGGCTGCCAAAAAATACGACATCGAATATTGGTCACCCGTCAATCAAAAATACCAAGAACTAACTAGCTGTTCCAACTGTACCGATTTTCAAGCTCGCAGCCTCAATATTCGTGTTCGCCGCGAAAATGGATCAATCGAGACTCTGCACACCCTCAACGGTACCGCTATCTCATTGGCGCGCACCATGGTTGCACTAATCGAAAATTACGCCGAACCTGAAGGTAAACTAAAAATTCCATCCGTTTTGCAACCTTATTTTGGCGGAGCAACCGAACTCTAAATGCCCGAGGAAGTCAAGACTAACCCCGAAACTTCACCACGCCCCAAAAAGCGCTTTCATTTTCGATCCGTAGTCAGCCTCGCCAATCGCAAACTTCCTGTACGTTTTGCTGCCGTTGTTCTTGCCAGTTCCACATTAATCTCTGCGCTACTAGGTATCTTTCGTGATCGCTTACTTAATTCTTACTATCTTGACACTTACCCTACTGGGATTGACGCTTACACCGCCGCCTTTACTATTCCAGATTTTCTCTTTTTCCTTTTAACCTCTGGCGCACTTGCAGTTAGTTTTATCCCAGTTTTCAACCAACGTCTATCTACAGGCAACAAAAAATCAGCTTGGGAGCTCAGTTCCAGCCTACTCAATCTCATGGCTATCATGACCCTCATTGCCTCAGTGCTTATCATGATTTTTGCTGAACCGCTCGTGCGCTATATTGTGGGGCCAGGTCTAGACGAATCTGGCACTATTCTTGCCATCAATATGATGCGAGTTATCGCCATCAACCCTTTTCTCTTTTCTATTTCTACCATCCTCTCCAGTATCCAACAAGCCTTGGGGCGCTTCATCTTTTATGCTCTTGCGCCAGCATTATATAACGTAGGTATCCTAATCGGCATAGTCTGGTTCACTGGCGGTATCAATCTATTTGGATGGCAAATCTTTGAGGGTGGAATCATGGGCGTAGCACTGGGCGTAGTCTTTGGCGCCGTGCTGCAAGTTATTGTCAGCTTGGTTGGACTTTTTGGTCTTGGCTTTGATTATGAGTTTAAAATTAGCTGGAAAAACCAAGGCTTTCGTTCTGTACTCAAACTCCTGCCTGCTCGCTCGCTCGACCAGGGAATTGACTATGTAAACACCCTGGTCACCACAAACCTCTCCTCGCGTATGGGTGCAGGTGCTCTGCGCTCGTATAACCAAGCCTACAGTCTCTCCCAAATGCCCGTTAGTCTTATCGGTGTCGCAATCTCCACGGCATTCTTTCCTAAACTCACCGAAGAACTTGGTGAAGGTAAAGAAGCCAAATACCGCCAAACTTTCCGTACTGCCCTTGGTACCATTATCTGGATTGCTCTACCAGTTGCGGTGATTGCATTCTTTGCTCGTGGTTATGTCGTTAGTTTCATCAAAAATGGCGGCGATCCATTAATTTCCTCTGTACTTGGCACACTAATTATTTCTATTATTGCAAATTCAATTTTCCATATTGTTGCTCGTGGTTTCTATGCTCACCAAGACACCAAAACCCCATTTTATGTATCCATCATCACTGTAGGTCTAACTATCGCCCTAGCGATTATATTCTCCATCCTTGGGCTAGGAGTTGAGGGACTAGGTTGGGCGCAGTCTGTTGGCACCATGCTCGAAATTATTATACTAATTGTCCTACTGCAAAAGCGCTCTCAGCACAAACTCCTCGACCAACAGTTTTGGAAAAACACTATGCGCACCATTTTTGCTACAGGCATTACAGGATGCGTAGCTTACTCCCTAACCAAATTCTTCCCATTCCTGGCTAGCGATGATTCTATCTTTATAGTCTTTCCAAAATTCTGCGTCATCACTGCTGGATCGCTCATTACTTACATCATTGCTGGTTATTTCCTTAATCTAGAACAGGTTGAACCTATCATTCAACGTCTCAAAAAAATCCTCCTCAAAACCAAATAACTATAAGTACAAAAACTATGATATAATAAGCTCATGAATATTTTTGAGGCAATTCTACTAGGCTTTATCCAGGGCATTACTGAGTTTATCCCCGTATCTTCATCCGGCCACCTTGAATTAGCTCAACACATTTTCAATATCCAATCCGGTGATAATTTTCATCTCTTTCTTGAATTTATCAACCTAGGCACACTCCTAGCCCTTCTTATTTATTTTCGCAAACGCATCTGGCGCATTATTAAAGACGTCTTTGAAAACCGCAATTATAAACTCGCTATCAACATCGTTATCACCAGTATACCTGCTGGTCTAGCTGGCCTATTACTTTCGGACTTCATCGAAAATAATTCTTTCTTTTCTTCGCTTATCACCGTTAGCGCTGCTATGGGGATAGTTGGTCTTATTATGATCTTTATCGACTACTTGCCACACATGTCCGAGCTCAAAAATGAGAACCATCTAACACCAATTCGCGCCTTATTTATTGGCTTATCACAAATCTTCGCCCTCATTCCTGGTACATCACGTTCTGGTACCACTATCATTACTGGTCGCATTGTCGGCCTAGACTCCGAATCATCTGCCGAATATTCTTTCCTGGCATCCATTCCAATCATGTGCGGAGTTTGTTTAAAAATGTTTTTATCTGATACTGGTCGCACATACTTCGCTCAAAACTTGGGCATTTTGACCTTATCAAATACTATCGCTTTCATAGTAGGACTCTTCGCACTACATTATCTTCTACGCTACCTCAAAAAACCGCATTCACTCCAAACCTTTGGGCGCTATCGCGTTATAGTCAGCTGTCTTGTACTTGGAACAATTTTAATTTTGATCTAGATATGCATCGTTTATCATTCATCATCAGTGAAATCTATAATAAATTTCTACCCTTAGCCGAAAACAGTAAAGTCAAACTAAGTCTTGATTTTCCCGATACCACACAAGAAATCGCAAACCCCGAACAACTCAAAGCTGAGCTTGAGAAACACCTCGACTCTGCGCTCACTCGCACAAAATCTGGCGAAATTACAATTTCTGTGCAGAAACATGCTATCAGAATTACTGATAGTGGCACTATTTTGTCCAAACCAATTTGCGCATTAATGTCTAGCCCACGCGTGCAGGTCAAATCCCGTGTTGGGTTCGGTACAACTGTCACTATCAACCTATCCGCTACTGATAAAACCGCCGAATAATCTTGCCATCACCAAACCGCCTGTGCTATAATAAAATATAAGTATGGAAGGTGTATATAGGTTAAACCCATTTTATTGGTCGCGCCGTGCAATCCGCGTTTTTACAGCCGGATTCTTTTTAATTATGCTCCCAATTTATCTATATATCGGCTTCCAACCCAATATTTCTACACAGGCTCTCGGTTATCCAGAATTGAGCATCCCCAGCATTACGCTTAAAACGCCAGTCGAACCACTTCAACTGACCGAACGTCAGCTCATTGCACCAAGTACTATTGCTGGTGCATACAGCTCTAATCCCAACAAAACTCTTATTATCGGTCATGCTGCTACAGTTTTTCAAAATCTAGATCAAATAGCAACAGGAAACATTCTTACATATGATAGTCAATCCTACCAAATTGTAGATAGTCAAACTTTAGAAAAATCTGACATCGATATGGAAGAAATCCTCTCTCCCGCAGAAACTAACACCATTATCATTATGACTTGCGCCGGAGAACCACTTCCTGGACAAGATGCGACTCACCGCCTCATTGTAACAGCAACTGCTATCTAAGCAACCAATATAACCGTATAATAAGTTGCAAACAAAGCCAACATCATTGCTCCCTCTATCCGGTTGATTCGTTTTGTCGATACCGAAAATATAAACAGCAAAGCCGCCGAAGCTACCAGCATAACCACATCAATCATCTGGAAACTGCTCGGCGTAATTGTACCAAAAATCGCCACTGGGATACCAAGCACCACGCAAATGTTAAAAATATTACTTCCAATGATATTACCTACCGCCAAGTCCTGTTCATTCTTGCGTGCCGCCACAATTGTAGTCACTAACTCTGGCAAACTTGTACCAAAAGCAATCACGGTCAATGATATCGTCCGCTCACTCATTCCGATCGCCTCTGCAAGATATGAAGCACTGTCCACCACCAGTTCGCTGCCAACCACAATCCCTACCAGACCAATTGCTACGAAAATCAACGACTTTCCCAATTTATATTTTGGCTTTACCTTAGCATTTTTGTCACGCTTGTGCCTCGCGAGTGAAAAAAGATAATATAAAAACACCATAAAGAACAATAAAATCACAATTGCATCTGCACGAGTAATTTGATTAATCTCTCCGCCACCCAAACTAATATCTAGGAACAAAACTGCCAACAATGTCGAAATCAACATACATAGCGGCAATTCCTTTTTCACTGTATTGTCTTTAATCTTTATTGGTCGAATTAAAGCTGCAATGCCTAAAATCAATAGTATATTCAAGATGCAACTTCCCATCACATTCCCGAGTACCATATCCGTACTACCCGACGCTAAAGCCGACATCGACACAGCAAATTCTGGAGCACTAGTGCCAAAAGCCACAATCGTGAGCCCAATCAGCATTTTAGAAATCTTAAAATTTTCTGCCGTACTAGAAGCCCCATCCACGAAAATATCAGCGCCCTTAATCAGGAACACGAACCCCACTATCAATAATATTACATTCAAAATCATTTTATTTTAGCTTATTTATCTTAATATTAATCTGTCACCATTATACCACAATACGTCCCGCGTGTGCTATAATATTTATAGAGCGAAGGAGGAAAATGCAAAAGAAAAAGATCGGTATCATCGTCGGTAGTTCCATTGCCATAATCATTGCAGCAATAGTTGCCATCTTTGCCATACAATTTTTCACCAAAACTGGCGTTTTTCATCAACCTGGAGTAATCGTATTTGGAGAAAACGTATCAGATAGTCAACGCGATTTCGTCAACAACATTATTACTAATAATACAGATTTAGTATTAGAAGACGATATTATAATATCGTCACAAACTCGCACCAGCCTAGAAACTAGTAACTCACAACTCCTCTATAATATTCTTGTACCAACTACAGATTTCTATAACCCTACCATCTCAATCAATACCGATGAGGTTTCAAGTTATAATCTCACACCTATTCTTGAACTTACGCCACAACAAAAATTGCTCGCCCTAGACGGGGAATATTATCTTGATACACTAAATTCTGGAGCCATTTTTGAATATCTAAATCTTGCAGGCAACAGCAATGACATACAAAAAATCACTGAACTCCTTCAGCCTCAACTTCCGACTTTCCCCAATAAAGAAACTCTCCTCACTTTTGCCCAGACTGGCGTAACTGCCCTCTCACGCGGCATGAACATAAAGTTAAAGCAAGTTGGCGACGCCAAGTATTTTGCTGCAAATATCGCCGATTTTCTAAACCAATTTGACCTTACACACACCAGCAATGAAGCGTCCTTCACAACTCTTGCTACCGATCGTAATATCTGTTCTGCTCCACAAATGATTGATGCGCTCACTGCTATCGGTCTAGACATCGTGGAACTCACTGGCAACCATAATCAAGATTGTGGTGACGAAGCCGCCCTAGACACAATCGCAAGATACACTGAACTTGGCATCCAAACAGTAGGCGGCGGTGCAACTTCCGCCCAAGCTGCTATTCCACTTAATATTAGCCAAAAAGGGAATAATTTTACACTGTTAGCCTATAATCTCTCTACTGGTGGGTACACACTAGACAACACTCCTGGAGCCAATTTTTACACCACCGAAAAAGCTCAAGCCGACATTGCTGCCGCCAAAGAACGCGGAGACACAGTCATTGTGGATGTTCAGTACTTTGAATGCAATAGCTATGATAATACAACTGATGATCGCACCTGCGACTATGCTAATTCCGCCGCTGGCGACCAAATTGGACTTTTTCACGAAATTATCGATCTTGGTGCCGATGTCGTAGTTGGTACAGCCGCCCACCAACCTCAAACTTATGAACTATATGGTGAAGGCGCAATCTACTACGGTCTCGGTAACCTCTTCTTCGATCAAATCTGGTGGCCAGGCACCACCCGCAGCCTCATCTTAGTTCACTATTTCTTTAATAATCAACTCATTCAAACCCGCATTGTCCCCACGGTCTATGACGATTCTATGCAAACCCGTTTAATGAATACCGTTGATGCCGAAAACTTTATTAAACGTCTTAACCAAGCAAGACCGCAGTAATGGGACGCATTATTAGCAAAAACTGGCTTCGTCTGCTCTTCATCTTTTTGATGGCTTTTAGCATTACTCTCATCGGTGGTGTTGCCGCCAAAACCTTACTTCATAGTTCAAATTCAGAACAAAACACACTCACTGACAAAGGCAATATCCCAGCGTCGTCCGATAATATTTCAGAAAATAATACTCCAGCAACCCCTACTTTCATCAACTTGCAGCCCACCATTGACGCCTGGGCTAGTACGATGCCTGGCAATGCTGGCGTCATGATTTATGACTTAGATAACCAAAAAATAGCTGCAGAGTATAATGCCGACGAGATATTTAATATGGCCTCAGTTTATAAACTCTTCTTTGTGTATGACGGTTACCAGCAAATTGATGCTGGTAACGACGACAGCAGTGCTGTCGTCACATATGACCGTAGCAAAGGCGGCAACCTCTCGCTGGGCACTTGCCTAGACTTAATGGTACGCGAATCATACAATCCTTGCGCTGATCCTATCCGCGCCGACGAGGAGCGCTATATGCGAGTCGAAAATTTCATAAATTCAACTGGTCTCACTCAAACCTCCAGCGCTGGGCTTTACTCTTCCGCCAGAGACATAACCACTTTTATGCAAATTCTCTGGCAACATCAGGGTATCGATGAAGAAAACTGGAATAAACTTTTGGATTCCATGCTCAACCAGCCAATTACTACCTATGACTGGCGCCAAGGCCTCCCTGCGGGCTTTAGTGTAGCAAAAGTTTATGATAAAGTTGGTTGGAATTATACTGGCAGTTATTGGTCTATTTATAATGACGTCGCCTTTGTAGAATTCCCAGAACAAAACCGTCATTATATTATAGTCGTACTCACCGAAGGTATCCGCAGCCATACACCCACACCCGTGATTGAACTCGGACAGGCTATCGAACAAGCCGTTTTAACTACAGATATAAATACTGCTCAGTAGCCATTTCTGCGAAACATGCTATAATTGTAACAAGATAGTAAAAGGGACAACATATGAAATATCTCACAATTTTTCAGCTGGGCGATTTCGAATCTGCTACCAGCTTTAATAACAAAAAGGAAGCTGTGGCCTATATCAATGAATGTGCTACTGCCGCCAAAACTAAAGCCTTTGAAAACCAAGAAAATGGCACTTTTCTGATCGAAGCTAAGACCAACGATGATGTAGTCCATGAAATCACCGCCACTATCAAGCCCGTCGATACCGTAGTCAAATATGAACTTACGTATGAAAAGAATGGGCAAACAGAAGAAACTACTTATTATACCACTCGCAAAGCCGTTGCCGAACGCGCCAAAAAAATCCTTGACGATCTGGGCTATGATGCTTCTCCCGAAGAAAACCGTGCAGGAAAATGGTCCGTCAATAACCCTGACCAAAACTTAGTAGCTAATCTCAACGCCAAACTCGTAGTCATGGGCAGTGAAGGGGAAAATGTCGTAGCTTCCTATGGTTGTGCTGACATGCAAGCCTTTTGCAAAAACTTCGACCAAGAAGTCTCAATGCTTAACCAAGCCGGAAAAACCGAAAAAGCTGAGCTCCTCAAAGCCGGTCGCAAAAAAGGAATCATTAATCTCTGCATCGGTGCTGGTATTGCTATCGTAGGTGGATTACTCTCCTTGGCCTCATACAACAATGCTCGCCCCGGCGAAAGCTATACAGTTTATACTGGGATCATTGCAGTAGGTGTGATTGATGCCGTTTGTGGTATTTACTACATCGTTAATCCAAAGGCCACTCTACCCAAGGACAAAAAGAAAAAATAATTTCCAACATTTCATCTTACAAAATAGGCCTAAAATGGCCTATTTTTATACTATAATAAATTTATGCTTGATTTCTCGATTCATCATCTCGATACTCTATCCAATTTTTTTGACTTTTGTCGTAACCTTGAATACGGCTGGGTAGATACTAATGGACGCAAACACCACGGTCCAAATAATAGCCCTGAATATCGTTTACAAACTCCAAGCGAAACACTATCGCGTCAAATCGGCATTTGCTGGGATCAAACCGAACTTCAACGCGCCTGGTTTACTACACATGGTCACACAGCTACCAGCTATCTTATATTCTACAAACTTGAAGATAGTTGGCCTTCACACTCTATTCTTGTCTATCGCGAAGGTAATCAGTATTGTTGGTTTGAGCCAATGTTTAATAACACTGCAATCTATTATTGTGGTATTCACAAATACAATAGCCTTAGTGAACTACTTAATCATTTTCGCACCAAATTTATCCGCAATAGTCGCGATTCTGGCTTCTTACCGCCAGAGTTCGATTTCGAAAAACTCCACCTTTATGAATATTCCAAACCGGTTTACGGCATTGATGATGTTGCCTTTTTCACTCATTGTACCCGTGGCACAGAGATAAAACTCAATAAATAAAGCATTCTTATTGCTAAAAACTACAAAAACCATAATTACTATTGACTTTTTATAAAATCTATGATAATATTAGGGTATAGGGGGTCTCTATTTACAGAGAACCTTAAAAATTTGTAGAAAGAAGGTGATATGAGTGAAAAACTTTACAGAGTTTTTACACCTCATCAGTCAACATGACGTTACCGCTTACGAGGTAATGAATGCCAGTAACTCCAAGGATGCGCAGAAGAGTTTTCTGTCATATAATGCCAAGGAACCAAACTTTGAGTACAATGGGCCTAAAAATCTCCCAATCGAAACGCTACGCTCTAACTTGCAATCGTTAGAGCAGATTGCAAATAACATCGAAAGGGATCATACTTTAACCCCAATTGAATCGCAGTTACTCAAAATCACCCTTAAGCATGCATGCGATGAAAACCAATTAGCCATTGCAGCCTATGACTACCGTCATAGTGTTTATATGTCCGAAGCAAACCTTGCAGCAATGCGGTTTCGCCTTAACAATTTAGAATTGTTCGGTGATAAAACACAAGCAGACGGTATAGCAATTGACTATGACGTATTCTTAGCAATGGTAAAATGGTACATGCAACGCATACCAGCGGACGCATTAAGAACATCTGACCGAGTATTATATGACAAACTGACAGAACGACTCAGCAGTATCGGTTGGGAAGATGCTTCATCGGATGCAATCTTTCAGCCACAACCCCATGTGATGCAACAATTTGGCGAACTTGTTGAAAAATATTTCGCCAACATTTTCTCTCACATACCAGACAACGAGATTTTTTCGCCTCAAGAAGTCTGTAACTTAATCAACGAGATTCTTAATACAGAATTCAAGGGCGAAACCAAATTTCAGGCTCAGTTAGACACAACTAGACGAGCAATCTATGTTGACCAGAAAGACCGCATTATCTATATTCCATTACAGCGTTCTCTTGGCCCATATACCCACAAAACGGTCAAAAATATCGTCATTGGGCACGAACTATGCACTCATGCTTATCGTGGCATTCCCTACGAAATGAGTAATATTACGCCACTTGCAGAAGGTGTTGTAGGCTATGGCAACTTTGATGAGGGTTTAGCAAAATGTGTAGAACAATCACTCGCTAAAACATATGTTCCATCAGGTTTCGGCCACTACATTAACCTCGCTCTCATCGAATACGAGAACTTAACATTTCGTGAGGCTTATGATGTCTGCTTTGCTTTAGAATTCCTAAGCGGAACTAAAGTTGAAGAAACGGAAGAGGAATACCGAAAACGCTTTCAGGCTACCCAATCTTTAGCGTTTGAGCGCATACGTCGCGCTACGCGAGGCACCAATAGGTTACCACTTTTCAAAGACTTAACCTACTATAACGGCAATGTCATGGTGTGGCAGTACATTAAGGCACACTTAGACCAGCCTGAGCAGCTGATGATTAATTTGTTTGAATCCGGTAAAACTGACATTACAAATCCGATGCACTACGAGTTAGTGCAAATGTTCAAGCATAATAGCTCCAATTAAAGCCATTCACCCATCAACTTTCTAAGTACTTAGAGCGCACCGCGATATCGCGGTGCTTCTTTTTTCCACCTACTCAGCGTATAATAAAACTATGACTATTCGCCATCCATATCGAGTTCGTCGCATGATTGCTGCTATTGTCACCGTAGCCGGCTTAGTTGGCGTCATCATCATGCACCCTAGTAGCTATACCCCACAGCCTGCATCAAATGCTAACGCCGAAGCCTCCGCTGATGTTATCTTAGCTACTACTATTTTATCTAAACTAGAAATCAAAGGTCGTGCACCAAAAACTGGCTATGACCGCAAAGAATTCTACGCTGGCTGGCCAAATATTGATGGTTGCAGCCTACGTCAACACATTCTCAAACGCGAATTAGGTCCCACAGCCGTCCTAGCCGACGACAAGTGTACAGTACTTGGCGGTGAATTTGACGAACCCTACACCGGCAAACATTTGGTGTTTTCACAAAAATCCGATCTCAGCAGTGGGCTACAAATCGACCACGTCGTCGCCCTCTCTGACGCCTGGCAAAAAGGTGCTCAATATCTAGACGAGGATATTCGCTATCAAATCGCCACCGATCCCCTTAATCTCCTCGCTGTCGATAGCAAAACCAACCAGGGCAAGTCCGATGGTGATGCCGCCACCTGGCTACCACCAAACAAGGCCTTTCGCTGTCAATACATTGCACGTCAAATTTCAGTTAAGTATAAATATCAACTTTGGGTTACTCAAGCCGAACATGATGCTATGGCTAAAGTTTTACAAACTTGTCCTAACGAACCCACTATCGGAGTTGAACTTAAAGAAAATGATTAGAAAGGAATTATGAATTTAGAAATTGAAGCCACTTTTCTCGAAGTTGATAAAGATGAGATCCGCCAAAAACTTCAACAATTAGGAGGTAATCTTATCCAATCTGAAGTTCTCATGCGACGCATAGTTTTTGACTTGCATAGCAACCATGCTTTCGCTCGTGTGCGTGATGAAAAACAACCGTGTAGTTCTTACTTACAAAAATCATCTCAATGACACAATAACTGGAACTGAAGAAATAAATGTCGAAGTCAGCAGCTATCAAGACACCATTGCAATTCTCAAGGCTTGCGGGTTACGTGCCAAATCTGACGAAGATTCTTATCGAGAAACCTGGGAGTTAAACGGCGTTGAAGTTACTATTGATACCTGGCCATGGATTCCTACTTATATCGAAATTGAAGGACCATCCCCGGAAGCCGTTGCATCCACTGCCAACCAGCTTGGTTACGATATCAAAGATAGTGTCATTGGTTCTGTAGATGAAGTTTACAAGCTCTATTATGATGTTAGTAGTGAATACATCAATGAGCAATTATCCGAGTTTAAATTCGTCGACGCACCCAGGGAACTTACTAATAAGCTCCGCCAAGTCCCGCTCGCGCCGGCCAAGACACGAGCTAATCCCCATGTTTAATTTTAGTCCAACTTACATCCTTTTTCAACAAAGCCTTAAGTGCACAGGGAATATAAGTTGCAAGATAAATCGGGTTAAATAATACTGCTTTGAGCTTAGTCTTTGTTGTTAAGTCTAGCTTTTCACGCTTAAGCATTTCTATAGTTATCAACATCAGAACTATATAAACAAACACTAAAATTCCCGGAATTGCCGCTATAATATCTAAAGCTTTACCTAATGTACATAACTCAATCACAACACCGACAATAATTGCCAAAAGCCCGAGAATCGCAAAAATTGCTGGTCGCACACCAATTCGCTCTTTCACCAAACTCCCATAATTATTACCATGCTTTTTAACTCTAATCAAGGGAATATACTTTTTCCTTGCCGAAAAATACCCCTTAATCCACCGCACACGCTGTGCTACCGTTTGACGATATTTGGTTGGTTGTTCGTCATAAAACATCGCTTTTTCGTTGTAAAAAGTCATTAGACTATGCAAGGTAGCATACAATGAGAGTTCATAATCTTCAGTCAAACTTTGAAAAGGCCAACCCTGCCACTCTTCAATTAAATCCCCGGCAATATAATATCCTGTTCCTGAAAAAATAATATTCGCTCCGTGTGCCGCTCGATTACGATTGCTCATTACATTGATCATTGAAAAAGTTAAACTCGAGACCGCAGAAATCACATTGGTATTGCCATTTTTGGAGTTACGATAGCCTGTAGCAATTTCATACCCTGCAGCATAAATCTTCAACATTTCCTCCAGATAGTCCTCACTCAAAATATTATCGGCATCAAAAATAAAATAAGCATCGTAGTGCCTATCTCGCGCCAAAATCTGCCGTATCGCCTCGTCCAAAGCATACCCCTTACGTTGCTTATTTAAGTCTTCACGCAAAATCACTGTGTTATGATACCTTTTGCAAATTTGCACCGTCGGATCATCCAACGTCTCCACAATCACATAAACATCTTCTGGCGGCACATTCACTGTCTGCCGCTGAATACTCTCTAATAATCCCGCAATTACTTTACTTTCATCTCGTGCTGCAACCAAAATTGCTATCCTTGGCTTAATTTTACGCGGCTTAAGCTGTAGACTATTTTGTTTTAATGCCGCATTGCCTCGCAAAAACAAAATTCCCGCATAAATTAGCAAAACTAATCCCAAAATACTCATGGCCGTTTATCCGGATGCGCCATATTCGGAAAGTAGTGCTCCAAAAACACATCATTATAGTAATAATCGCAAAATTCACCTACCGGCGTAAATGGTGGGATATTATTATGCCGTAAAGTCTGCCGAATAATCGCCGTCCACGACACCAACATATTTAACACCATCAACACTACCAATACTACATAAATCCGATCACCAATTTTGGGCGGAATCCGCTCAATCAAATTCGACACTGGCGGATATACTAAGCGCACCAAAACCAGCCCTAATAATCCCCAGACTATCATGAAAGGAATCGTCGTCCGTCCGCCAATATTCAAAAACCTCTCACTGTAATCCCATGACATGGTGTGTGTAAAAATTTCCTGTAACCAACTCACAACATATTCTACAATTCCTCCTAGCACCGCCGCATAGATAAAAATCTGCCAATTTTTTAATGGTTTACGCAGTAATAAATACACTAAAATCACTGCGCCAAAACCATAAATCACATTAAACGGTCCATAAATCACCCCACGTCGCAGTGCATGCGCAAATTCACCAGTCGCATAAAAATGTTGAACCATAAAAAGAATTTCTTCGTAAATCGCTCCAATCACCGAACCCACCAAAAACACAAAAAACAATTTTTTAAAGCATAAGCCTTCAGCAAATTTCTTTTCTTTTACCACAACCGCTTTAGTTCTTTGTGTCGCCATATTTAAACCTCATTATAACATATTCCTGTTATGCTATAATAAGAATATGATTCAGTTTCAGGGAACCAGGCAGGAATTTGGCGAGTACTATGGCTTACGTCTACGCGAATTCCATCATGATTTCTTCCACCATACCAATAAGGACACTTTGCGTCGACAGCTACGTTTGTATGAAAAATTTTACCCCGAACTGGTCGCCGAAAAAAACGCAGCAGCTGCTATTCTACATCAAGACCCGCAGTACTTGCTTTATGAAGACTTAGCCTCACCCATTGATGCTCAGCGCCGCCGAGTCAATCCACATCAACATGGCTGCACGATTTTTGCCATCCGCGAAAACGGCAAAGTTTTTGTTGGTCGCAATTATGACTGGCTTCCCGAAGCTAGAGAATTTTTTGAACGCTACGACATTGCTATTAAAGACTCAAATCGCTATTTTGCTTTTTCCGATGAATCGGTCTGGGGGCGCCACACTGGACGCCGCAGTCGTAAAATCTATGCCGAAGATGCTATCAATGAATATGGGCTTTACATCGGTCTCACTGCTTCCAAAATTGACAAATGGAATTATGGACTCACACCATCACATCTAATTCGCTATATCGCTGAGCATTGCAAGACTACCCGCCAAGCCCTAAATATTTTCGCCAAAGTACCTTGCGCCATACCAAAAAACTTCCTGATTGCTGACGCCACTGGCAACCTCGCTGTCGTCGAGCACTCCAGCCGCAGCTACGAAATTATCCGTCCAGACAAATCCGGTATCCTAGTCCACACTAACCACTGCCTATCCCCCAAGTTCCAGCACATCGACCATGTTTACGAGCATAATCCACGCAGCGATACTTTCTTACGCTACCAAGAAGCGAATTATCTTATACGTGAACAAATGCCTAAATTTCAGTTTACCGACCTCTGGCGAATTTTACGTAAGTCACATTACGTTTACAATAATGATACGATTTGGTCGCTGGCGCTTGAACTTACCGAACAACGCTTTAACGTCTATTATGATACCGCCACGGGCCAAAAACACACTAAATTCAGTTTCTAATCTCATAACTATTTAGCATGTCCGAATATTTTATCAGCTCTAGGTGGGTCTCTTGCAAATATCGTCTGACTTGGATATTTGCAATCCGGTCCAGCCTGGTTTTATGCTGATAAAATATTCAAACATGCTAATCAAAGTTCTCAGAAAATTAAACTAGACGTGTTATAATTAGTTTAGATTTATTGGACAGTTGGAGGTAAACTATGATTATTCAAGGCTTATTAGAGAATAAAGTCGCTGTTGTGACCGGTGGCACCCGCGGCATTGGCCTAGCAATAGTCCGCAAATTCCTAGAACAAGGCGCTACGATAATTTTGTTTGGCTCCCGGCAGGAAACCGCTGACGCCGCCGTAGCCAAACTGCGCGAAGAAAATTCCAGCTATTCCGTATCTGGCCTAGCCCCCAATCTCAATGATTATACCGATGTGGCGCAAACTTTCCAAAAAATTATCGACGAATATGGCCATATCGACATTCTGGTAAATAACGCTGGCATCTCGGCTCGCGAAAGCCTCTATGACTACAAACCCGAAGATTTTGACAAAATCATGGACCTCAACGTCAAAGCAATTTTTAACTGCAGCAAAGCCGTAGCTCCATACATGCGTGACTCTGGTGGTGGCTGCATTATTAATACTAGTTCTATGGTTAGTATTTACGGTCAACCTGCTGGTTGTGGCTACCCCGCTTCTAAATTTGCTGTCAACGGCCTTACTAAGTCTCTCGCCAGGGAACTTGGTAAAGACGGTATTCGCGTTAATGCCGTAGCTCCTGGTGTTACCAAAACCGACATGGTAGCCAACCTACCCAAAGAAATGGTAGAGCGCATTTCTGCTGGAATTCCGCTCGGCCGCCCTGGCGAACCCGCAGAAATCGCCAACGTCTTCCTCTTCCTTGCTAGCGAACTCGCTAGCTATGTCACTGGCGCAATCGTTTCCGTAGATGGCGCCACGCAGGTCTAAAAATGTTAAAATAGGTCTGTGGAAGTATCTCCATGGGAACCAAAAATAGCCTGAGTTCACTCCTCCGCTCATTCGCGGTTCTCCCTCAAAAGATCGTGAAGCTCGCCTTGTCACATTTAAAGAAAATGAATAGGCCAGTAGTCAGATAGAATTACGGTTTTATCCAATGTAATGAGCTTCTATTACCGATAGCGATAATTATCGGGTTGCTGAAATAGGCTGGAGGCGCAGGATTAGATTCGTGCGCAGCGGGAACTTTAATTTGACGATTTCTGCTGGTACCTTCAGGAACGCTGGCCACGAAGGCAACTGGTGGTCGTCGCGTGGGGCTGATAATGTTTGGGGCTCTGCCGGTCTTGGCGGTTACTACCTCAACTTTAATGCTACTGGTGTCAATCCATCAAATGGTCCGACGAATCGCTGGATCGGTTTCCCCCTCCGCTGCCTGTTTTCGCCGCAGCGGGTGCCGATCTTTTATCTTGGCAAACAGATTTGGTTGTGCTATAATTACGACATGGGGTATTAGCTCAGTTGGCTAGAGCGCTTCAATGGCATTGAAGAGGTCATGAGTTCGAGTCTCATATACTCCACCAAGGCTTGAAATTATTGAAAATATCTTTCGTAGTATGTTGCGGAAGATATTTTTTGTTTCGAAACGAACGTTCTGAATAGTATAATAGATGTATGAAGAAGAATGGTAAAATTATTATCCCTGACGGCGTAGATGTCTAGCCACACGAACTCGAATCCGCTAAAATATTAATTCGATATGGCCATATTGTTGAATTTCTTAAAGCTATAGATCAAAAAGGCAAGCAAACTGCTGATTGTTTGATAGATGATATCACTTGGGAAATAAAAGCTCCGAAAGCAAGCAATCTTAAGGCTGTCGAAAGGAATCTCAAGCGTGGTAGGTGGCAATCTTGCCGAATTATATTTGATTCTCGTAGGATGAAATATATTCCAGATAAAGCCATCGAACGAGAGCTTAGGAAGCGTTTTACTGAGATTAAGGAGATCGAGAAGATTAAATTTATCAATCGACACGGTCAGGTGATTGACATTTTTTAGGAGTTTGCTATAATAAAGCTATTGAAGCTTCTGCACGGTGCGTTAGTCACCTCCCGTAGAGGCTTCTTTTTTGGTTTGACCCTCTAGGAGAATATAAAACTGCCTTTTATCTATTGTTTTTATGCTAAAAGTGTTCGCGAGCTTTACGACTCCTTTATCTTCAGTAACTATAATCCATTGTGTCCTTAGCATACTACCAAGTTCCTTATGTTGTTCACTCAGTGCAGTTGCGATTAGCAATACGTCGCCATTACCTTCATTATTATATAAGTCGACAATTTTCTCAGCATTCAGCATTACATTGCGTAGCTGATCTAGTATATCGACTGTTATCCCGATTTTTTGCCCTACCAACATTCTCTGATCCAATGCTAGGTTGTCTCTCAGTTCGTAAACAATTTCTTCTGGGAAAAAACAAAATTTTTTAAAAAATATAGTATTCATCCATTCTTTCCGTAGCGTAGCGGCTGGCGTGGTATCAACTAAGTATTTTGTTTCCACGAAAATATTTGATGTCATAGAACGGCTCCAATTTGTTCAATAAAACTAGCGGATTTACGATGCCGACCTAATAAACGGCAAGCTTCGCCGTGTGAAATAGTACCAGTAGATAATAGTTGTAAAACGCTAGTTGTGAATTTCCGTCCATTATAATTAATGATTCGTGTCGTCTCATTGATTTTAAAAGGTATGTTTTGACTCTTTGTTATGGCAAGCTTCCTCTCATCATTAAGCCGTTCAAAATAACGTTCGAATTTATCCTCATCTATAAGCTGTAAACGTTTTAATCGCATTAGGACCATACTCGGGGTTACTTTGAATATACTGGATAAATTATGTATATCATCAATTGACTCGGCAATAGCACCGTCTACCATTTCCCGCGGCATTAATATTTCCTCTGTAATTACATATTCCTTCATTTCGATTGGGCTTTTAAGCTTGGAATCGTAAGAAACTGGAGAAAAGTGGTTTAACGACATGCAAACAAGTAGTAGTATTATCGTAAAAATTCTCCTTCCAGTTGGATCCGCTATATCTGACTCGTCTTTGCTGTAAAGAAAGATGGCAGGATATTTTTTATGCTTAACGGCTATGCCGCTAAATCTAACATCTTCTTTGATTGCTTGAGGCATTGCGCCTTTTTGGCTTCTTGAAATTAGGATGTTAGCACGTTCAAGTTCACCTATCAAAAACTTATATGCACTCTCTTTAGTCCTATATCCTCTCATTTTATCTATATCCAGATTAAGCGTTTCTAGAATATTTCTTGCGTATATCTGAACATCTTGCTCCTTTTGCAAATGTAAAATCGGATTATCTAGGGCGCCTTTATTGTGTTTTGCCAGAAAAAACTGTCGTTTTCTGATATCTTTAACTATTAAGTTAATGTCTTTTATTTCAACATTACCACGACCAGCCATAGATATTAGGCCGTTATCTACACCTTGGAATAATAGCTGTTCATTGTGTTTAATGTTCGCATCGACAATTTTGGGAGGAGCGAAAAATAATGAATACGGTATTTGTGCTTTTCGCGCTAAGTCAATAAGCTTGCTTATTTTAATTTTTCTTTCAGAAATAGCACGTTGATAATCTGATAAATAGTAGACATGCGAGGATCCTTCAAATAGTTTCTTAAAGATTTCTAGATCAATATAAACATACTTTGCATCAATAGCTACAGACATCAGATTGTCAGAATTTGAATCATTCACCTCGTGCTCCTTTTTTATATTATATCATAAATTACTGGATATACATTTACACTATGCCTCGTCAATACGGATTACTCACGTTACATTATCAGGTTCGTTATATTTGGGGTGGAGAACTCGATTACTGAAAAGATGGAATTGGCTTAATGCTGATATATTACTGGGAGGAGATGTAATGGTTTCCACTCTGCACTATTTTATTCCATAAATAAAGCTACTTCTGTCATAAGCAAAAAATATTGGATTGCCACTTAACAATTCATCTTCAATAACAGTTTTGACTTCCTGCACTGTGGTCCACCATTATATTGATTTATTGTAAAGTATCTTTCATAATATATTGCGGAAGATATTTTTGTTAGTGCTATAATATCCTCATGGATGCTATCAAGTCCCAAATCCTAGCCTACACCCCATACAATGAGCGCGAAGCTTCTGATAAGGCTTTATTTTTGCAATGTTTAGAAACTTTTTCAGATCTTTTATCGCGCAATAACCCTATCTGCCACTTTACTGCCTCAAATTGGATTGTAAACCAAGACCGCACCAAAGCTCTGTTAATCTTTCATAATATTGAGCAAATGTGGATGTGGACTGGCGGACACGCCGATGGCGAATGCGACCTACTTAATGTCGCATTGCGTGAGGCACATGAGGAAACTGGTCTCAAAAATATCCACCCGCTAAACCAGCATTTTGCAAGCCTAGAAGTATTTGCTGTCCCGCCGCACATTCGCAAAGGAAAATTTATATCATCACATTTACATCTGAACTGCGGATTCCTACTCGAAGCCGATGAAACCGAAGTTCCAAAAATTAAGCCCGACGAAAACAGTGCTATTGAATGGATGACGCTTGAAGATATTACGAAAGCCATCAATGCAGGAACCATGGGCGAACACTATCTAAAACTAATCGAAAAAGCTAAACTTATCAAATAGGCGCTCATCTCCCTCCACATCCGTGTTATAATATACTCATGAGATACAAACTACGTTGGCGACTTTCTTAATTATCTATCATACTACCAACTATTTTGTATAAAAGGAAAAATATGACAACTTCACCAACTATTCTTACCGGAATTCGTGTTAATAGCGAAATGACTTTAGGTAACTTCTTAGGTGCCCTGCTGCCTATGGCGCGGCTAGCAAATGCCCACAGCACCACTTCACACATCAATATCTTTGTGCCTGATTTGCATTCTATTATCGACCAAGTCGATGGGGAATTACAAGATAATCTCATCAAATCACTCAAATTTTACCTTGCTGCTGACCTCAAGCCCAACCAAAATATTCATTTCTACCGGCAGTCACGCGTACCCGCGCACTCCGAGCTCTGTTGGATATTAAATTGTATCGCCAGCATGGGCGACCTCAATCGTATGACTCAGTATAAGGATAAAAGTGAAGGTAAAGAAAGCGTGAATGTTGGTATTTTTGACTACCCTGTGCTTATGGCGGCTGACATTCTCCTTTATGACGCAGTTTATATCCCAGTAGGCGAAGACCAATTTCAACATATTGAACTTACTCGTCGTCTAGCCGAACGTTTTAATCATCGTTTTGGAGAAATATTTACTCTACCTGCTGAGCCCAAGGCCCAAATTGAATTTATGCAAGTTGCTAACGGTATCCGTATCCGCGATTTACAAAACCCTACTAAAAAGATGAGCAAGTCAAATCCTGCACCTGGCAGCAAAATCATGCTTTTTGACAGCCCCGAGGTGGCCGCCAAGAAAATTATGTCCGCCACCACTGACTCTCTCTCTAAAATCCAATACGACATGTTTAATCAGCCAGGCATCAGCAATCTCCTGCAAATCGAAGCGCTCGTTAATGATGTTCCATTGCAAGATGTAATCTCTACCTGGAGCGGAGAAAGCCACTATGGTGACCTCAAACAAAAGGTTGCTAGCAGCGTACAAACTTTCCTAGAAACTTTTCATGAGCGTATGTCGAAAATTAGTAATTCAGAAATTCTCGATCTACTAGCCACCGGTGAAACTTATGCCAATGAAGTTGCCAATACCAAACTTCGCGCCGTACAAACTGCATTTCATTTGAGGTAGCATGATTATTACTGGTAAAAAATTCAGCAAACCCGAACTGTCCCGTGTCATCAACGGCGACACTAAATTAGCCGCAACCGACACTAGTCCAGAAAAATTTCGCCTAGACCATCTCTTGGTCAAACAGCATCCAGAATACAATCGTTCTAGCCTGCAAACTTTTATCAAATCCGGATTCGTTACTGTCGACGGGGAAATAGTTACTAAGCCTAATAGCAAATTCGAATCCGACGTCGAAATCACCTTGAATGTACCAGCTTCCGCAAAACTACCACCACGTCCACCAGTCATCTATGAAGATAACCATGTCTTAGTGCTAAACAAGCCCGCCGGTTTACTCAGTATGGCTAAAGGAGAATACTGTCCTGAACCTACACTAGAAGATTACGGTCTCTTAGTACATCGCCTCGATCGTGATACCAGCGGTGTCGTCATCTTAGCCAAAGATCCAGAAACCCAAAAAATGCTCCGCAAGCAATTCCAAGATCGCAAAACTCATAAAACTTACTACGCCGTGGTTGAAGGTCATCCTAAGTTACCCGAAGCCATGATTGACTTACCTATCGCCCGCAATCTCAAACGCCCCACCACTTTCCAAGTCGACCAAAATGGAAAACCGTCACAAACATATTACAAAGTTTTACAGCAGAATAATAAATACTCCTTACTTGAACTAAAACCTACTACTGGACGCACTCACCAATTGCGAGTTCATCTTAAATATCTGAATACACCAATTCTGGGTGATATAGTTTATGGTAACCCAGATGAACGTTTATTTTTACACGCCAAAGATCTGGAAATCACCATTCCTGGTATAAGCGGTGGGGAACGTAAGGTTTTTACCACTAATTTACCGCCAGAATTCTTAGAGAAAACCAAATAGTATGTTTTTTGATGATATCAATCAAATCCCAAAAATAGTCCAACACACCAGTTGCACCGTTTTCGTAATCCCACCAGAAACCAATTTACCACTCAAAAACGCCCTCAAATTATCTCCCGCAGATAATAAAACTACCAAGCTTATCACTGTAGAGCAAGTTCGCGAATTTATCGCTCTCTCCAATAATAAAGAAGTCCATGACCGCTATTTTATCATTAGTCCAGCCGACGCCATGAACGAAGCCGCTCAAAATGCTTTTCTTAAAACTCTGGAAGAACCCAAACCTTTTTGCCATTTCGTACTCTTAACAAAACAACCTTCAATACTACTTCCAACCATCCTCTCACGAGCACAAGTTTTTTCACTCAAAGTTGAAAAACTGCTCGACCATGCACCCTCTACCGATGCCAAAAATGTAACTTTTGCTAAACAGTTAATTGCTGCCAGTCCTAGAAATCTACCTAGCATCGCTATAGAAATCACCAAAAACAAAACCAAAGCACGCGAACAAGCGCTAGACATCGTTGCGACCGCAATTGAACTACTTTATAAGTCTTACTTTAAAACTAAAAATCCAAAATTTCTTACTAAACTGCCTAATTTTATCACTTTACATAAAAGCCTCAGCGCAAACGGCCACGTCAAACTGCATATAGTTGCTGACTTAATCTAATAAGTCGAAAATATCTGTGACCAATATGTTTTGTGTTGCGAACTAGGATCAAAGACAAAACCTACCGAAAGATACTTAAAATCCTTATTTAAGATATTTGCTCGATGTTCTGGCGACTTCATCCACGATGCCACTACCGTCTCCGGCGACACTGCAGCATTGCCAGCATTCAAATTTTCTCCACTCACTCCACCAGTTTGAGGAATCGGACAGGCCGTAGACCAAGACGACCCATCTGGCCGAGTATGTGAATATGAGCGCATCAGCTCCTTAGCACGCGTAGTTGCTGCACCTTCACAAGTCGTGCCCCAACTGAGAGCAGCCAAACCATTCTTGGCTCGCTCTTTATTTACCAAATTCAGCACGTCCCGTTTCCACTGCTCCACTGGTGGCGCAATCACCGTTACGGTTAACTTATCGTGACGTTTACCATCATAAGTGCCAGCTGTAATCGTTGTCGTACCAGTGCCAACAATTGACGGATAACGACAAATTGCTGGGTCGTAGCCCAACCAAGTACGCGCTGTATTATAGAAGCCCGCAATCACTGACGGGTTACTCGACTGCCAATACATATCCCCCAAATCAGTCAAACCACCACCCACGCAAATATCAAAATTTGCCGTCTGATAAATCGTAATCGAATCTTCACGCCACAACTCACCCGAAGGCACTGCGTCCTTACTAATACCATTTCCACTGCCAGAACTCGTTGAGCCACTCGAACCATGATTATTATTACTTGGCAAAGTAATCGTGTTACCACCCACACTTACTACGGGAGCATCTAGTTCATCTGTCACTGGATTAATTAAACCCAACTCTTCTAGGCTACCACCCACAACGTCGTTACGCTCCGCCACAACCTGGAATGCAATCCCGCCATTCAAATTGATTGCACTAAAAATCATAATACCGACGATCAAAATTGCCACCGCATTCAACGAAAGCAGAATTGTCATCTTGGTCTGGCGTAGAAGCTTGGCTGTCATAATTTATCCCCTTGCCTCACTCATTAAGCTCGGATATGTTTCTCCGAATCAATAACGGTTGCCACCAAATTAATAATCATTTCCAGTTGGATCAAATCACGCCGCTCAAAACTCGACTTACCTAATGGCTTGCCCACCACAATCTGCCCAAAAGCCTTACCTTTAGCATTACGTAACTCTGCTACCGCTTTCAAATCTAAATCATTCAAAGTCTTTTGTACACCCTTATTTGGCTCTTGCCATACCTCTCCTCTCGCCGTAGGTTTCATTCGCGTAATCTGCAAAATCTCCTCTGCAGACATCGCCAAAGACTTCGAACCATAAAGTTTACCATTAATGATGAAGCCAATATACGCAAAATGCAGATGTACTGCTAAGAAAGATGCTAACTCCCGTAAATCAATATTACGTGTAGCAACATGATTTAATTTTTTAATAACGTAAGCAATATCAACTTGCCCCACAGAAATCATCGAACGCATAGATGCATTAACTTCATTAATAAGCGGCATCAACAACAATACAATAACAATCATGAGAAAATTAAGCACCAAAATTGAAGTCGATGGATTAGGGATCTTAAACAAAGCCGTAAAAATCAGATAGAAAATCAACATATAAATTACTGCACCAGACACCAGCAAAACAATATATGATAAAGTCTTTAGCCAAGTTGATGAGATAGAAATAATTCTAAAACGTAAGATAGCATAATAAAATGCCACCAACGTTGCGCTCAACGCCAATGGCCCAATCCAAATCAAATCATATCGCACAAATAACGGTAAAACTAAATCCGAAATCATCGAAAGTGCACCAGTAATAACCAGACCAACTAAAAGCACGTAATCACCTTGTCGCACTCGTTTCATGCGTGTGCGACGCGAATGTTGCAATATAAAAAACCATGCCAAACAACTATTCAATACGAAGAAGAACATATACAGCCAATACACCACACCGTTCACAAGCTGAACGGTGTTACCTTGGTTGCTCAAGGTAAACCCAGCAAACAGGATACTAGTATTGTTTAAAACGATTGTTGACATGATTACAACAGCCAAAGCGGCGCATACAGTAAGAACCTTTCCATACCAATGTTCCCAACCAGCAAATCCTAGCAATGCTACCATCATTACTGCCGACGCAATATAAATCATCATAATCAACGCTGGAGCCGATGCTTCCGAACCTGCCGGTAAGGCCAAGAATAATGCTATAGCCACAGACCATAATGCAGCCATAATTGCAGCCGCAAAAAACCAAGTCATCCGCGCACGATCTACTTTAGATGCCCCTACAAAAACAGAAAAACCTGATAACACAGCTAAGACTGATGTTGCAAACAGCAGTATCGACGTTAGACTCACTTGACCTCCTCCTTTTTTCGTACTATACTCAAATTATAGCATATACATTAAGTAGAGGTCAATAAATGCCATCAAAAAAATCCCGACAAAAGCTTATCAAACGTCAAATCTGTTCAATTGCACGCATTTTTGCCTGCGCCTCATTCTTAATATTAACCATTATCGGTGTATCATCACTCGTCCGTGCTATGTCACTCGAAACCATTGCTAATGAAGATGGCGTACCAGCTTCATGGAAGGCAGCTTCTCTTGGCAACCCAGACACTATCTCTATACCTATTACCTATTGGGATCAACGTCAAGATGATTGTAGCGATCCTGAGCGCCAATTTGAATGGTCGGAATGTCGGTTATATGCTAAAGGTATTATCCGTAACGTCGTCAAAAGTCATCTTGGCGTAGATGGTCTACCTGTTCCAGCCTACACCAATAATACAGACGCCTGGACTGCTTATCACGACGTATTTACTGCAAATGTTACTGGTAACGATCCTGTACGTAGTACCGACAACTTCTACCGCTGGTTTCACGAAGCCTATGACAAAAATGGGAAACAACTCTCAAAACGCTATGATCGTGAAGTCATCTTCCATCGTAATGGTGACAATTCTTACGAATACGGTAGCAAAGGAACTTTTCCACTCGACGATGTAGATTTTTCTAAAGATGATTCTGCCACAAAAACCGGTCATAATTTCCACTTCACCGCCCATATGCGCATTCCCATGAAAATCAGTGCTGATGGTACTGAACAATTCTGGTTTAGTGGCGACGATGATGTTTGGGTATTCCTTAATGGGCAGCTAGTACTGGACCTCGGTGGTCTACACATGGATACAGAAGGAAATTTCATTATCAACAAACAAGGAAATGTCGTCTCAACTGTCAACAATGTCGCCGACCAATCCTGTCGTCAAAGCCTACCTAGTCCTCTAGACGTTAGCTACGACATATATAATGATCGCCTCGAAAACAGTTGCCCTCGCAAGCCTGTCACTACAACGATTCCTACTAACTTTAAGCCTGGTGACGTCGTCAACCTCGACTTCTTCTACGCCGAACGCAGTACTACCGAATCTAACACTCGCATCAATATTACCAATATGAACTGGCCAATTTCTGCTGACAGTGATATCCAAGGCGAAGTAGTAGGTCAAATCGAAAATACAAATAACCAACTGGTACAATTTGTCACTAGCATCGCTAACCGCGACCCACAAAATCAACTTAAACTTGAACGTCTTGCTGCTTATATTGATGAAACTGCCGAGAGTAATCTCAACCAGGGTTTCATCCCTCTCACTAGCAGTACGCTCTACTACACTACCACACCAGAAGATAACAATTCTTGGAAGCCAGTAGAAATATCTGCACCTAGTGGTAGCACTGCTGGCTTTAATCTAGATACGCCGCTGGTTATGTCGCCGGCCGGTACCACAGGAGACACCCTTTATTTCCGCTATTTTGCCGAAACTTCTGGGGACACTGGCACTATGACGAGTACCGTTAGCTATTACACTACCCTCGGTGGCGTTGCCGGAGTAACCTACGACTACGACACTGTCACCTATAAGCCACAAGAATATCAAATCACTATCAATTATCTTTACAAAGAAGATGGCTCACCTGCATCTGAACCATACACTGGAACGCTCGCTGCTGGCAGCGAGTTCAGCGTTGATTCACCCAAAATCGATGGCTACACTCCAGATTACACCAAAGTTACTGGCACTATGCCCAAAAACGACACTATATATAATGTCTACTACGCAAAAGATGGTTCTACAGAGCCAGTCGAGCCTACTGACCCAATTCAACCAGTAGAACCTGAGAAGCCTAATCCGCCATTGCCAACCTTACCCAATCTTCCTGGCTCAGATATTATTGATGGCGATCTAACTTACCTTGGGCCTCTCGGCGAAATTGCTTATGTCCCAAACACTGGTATCATTAGTGATGCCGTAGCTGCCGTTTTCGAAGTTAGTTTTGCAGAAATCATCCTTTCTCAAAGTTTTGTAATGATTATCTTAATGATTTTTGCTGGCTCCTTTGCCACTTGGTTCTCTTTGCGTAAATATATGAATATGAACCTCGCTACTAATACCGCTAGTAGAAAAGCTGCCAAAAATCACCCCAAAATGATTGCAAAAGCCAAAGCCAATCCTAGAACCGCTCGCAACGCTCATGCTACACGTAATACGAAAAACGCAAAGAAAACCAAAAAATAAACTATTAATAAATAAGAAAAATGACCCCGAATGGGGCCGTTTTTCGTTAAACTACATAAATTCGGGGAGGGGTTAATCAATTCGTGAACACTGAAACATAACGCCTATTTGATTATTCTTATCGTATTTATAATAATCAACTTTCAAGCCTACATCTGCACAAACTCTCTCTACGCACACGATTGCATCCGCAACTGACTTTTTTGGAGTCATATTTGACTTCCAGCCTAAGAGTATTTTATCAAAGACCAGAGTATGCCTCCAGAAGCGTTTTTTCAATTTTGAGCCACCATCCAACACCTGTAGGTCAAACTTGATAACGCCGTCCTTGTTCGTCATCCGCTTCATATTGCCAAGCAGCCAGTCCAAACGTTTGTCATAATACGACGCCACGCCCAGAGCGCATACTACGTCATACTTACCATGATTACGAGAATCAGCAAAACACTCATAAAAATCCTCATAGTGAAATTCCACGCCATAATCACGCAATGAGCTATCTAACACCTGTGCAAAATATTCGCGCAACGTTTCATCGATATCATATGCTACCAACCATGGAACAGAATGTAAATCCTTCTGACATGCCATTTGAAAGCGTTGCAACTGACGTGCTTCTTGCAGTGTACCCGCACCAAGTATCAAAGCATTCTCCGCTCTTTCCAAATCCGGCATCACATCTTCCTTGCGTAGTCGTGCAAATGCAAACATTTCGTCCCACTGCGCAAACTGATATATTGTGTCCGAACGAGGAATTTTCTGGATTCGCCCAAAGATGTCTGGGCACTCACCATGCGCAACACACAAAGCCCATGCACCTGGAACAGTCTTTAATAGGGGAACGAAATAACGTGAATATACGCCATACTCACGCATAAACTTTACCAGACCCTTGTTGTGCTTTAATCGTGGCTTCAACCATGGCCAAATCACATCCATAATCTGTGCTTTCTCCTGCTTGAACTGTTCTTCGTCTTCTGCTGTCACGTAGAAGTACGCCAAAAGACGTCTTAGGATATGGTCTAATTCAGACTCTGGTGCGGTATAATGTAAAAATAACTTGCCAATCACCGCTTGTCTCACAAACCACCCCCTATGGTATTCCGGATCCAAACTAGATAAGTTTGGATCACTGGTGAAAAATGAATTCACCAGCTTTAACTTGCCAAACAAAGACAAGTTAATCACCTCCTTCTATTAAGTTAAGGTTCCAAGCTTAAGCTTCCACCCCAAGCCATTTACCTCGCTCATGATTATAACACATCTAAATAGAAAAGTCACCCTTAGGATTCTTTAACATAAAACATTACACCAATATTATTAAACTCGCATTTCATTATCTGCAACCCTAACTTTGCGCAAACTTTCTTTACCTTACTCACTGCTACCTGTAGCGACTTCTCCGGTTTAATCTGCGGTTTTGTTCTCCAGTTCAGCACTACAGCATCACGTACCAGCTCCATTTGCATCAACTGCAAATCAAACATTATAGTACTAGCTTTACCATCTGCCAGCATGAGCTTCATGTTCTTTAGCATATTCTCCAGCTGAGCATGTTTAGTATAATACGATAGTACACCATTAGCCACCACCAAATCATACTGTCCCCAATTTTTCTTGTCATTAAAAGCCGCTTCAAACGATTCGAAATGGTAGTCAATACCATAAGTCTCTAATGGTTTATCAAAAACTTCCGCCAAATGCGCCCTCAGCGCTAAATTACTATCATACCCTACGACTCGCTGTTTCAATTGACCTAAAGGAAAATCATAACGCCGTAACTCTGGCAAAGAACCAGCGCCAATAAACAGAACTGATTTCGATTTTTTCAGCCGATCCTGCACCATTTTCGTCCGCCGTCTCAGCCAGACAAACATCTCATCCTGTGCTGAAAAACGATACATCAAATCGTTCTGCGGAATCTGCGTGTATTTGCCGCTCATATCATGCCCCTCGCCAAATGCCGCCCCCAAAGAACTAGCCTGCGGTACATGATACAAAAATTGCAAAAAGAACCGCGAATGCACGCCATATTCGCGCATAAACTTAGCTAAACCTGGGTTCTTACGTATCAAAACGCTCATCTTAGGCCAAATTGTATCCAATCCCAATTTATCCAACTTGTACTGTTCTGGACTATCAACTAAGGCGCAATGTGTTAGCAACTCATTATAAATATGGCTCAACTCATGCTTCGACACGCGTCGCCATGGCAAAGGACGCCGCGATAACAAAGTATTAAAAACAAACCGCATCCCATGCCACCACTGACTTATCTCCGGTAAAACTCCACTTTCCAACAAGTTTTCTATTTTTTCGTCCTGAGCGTAAGTCACAACGTACCTCCTATAATTTTATTACCGAAAACGCTCACCCTATTTTCTACCATTATATTACGCTTTTGTTAATTTGTACATACTTATTAACACTTTCCATACCTCTTACGCTTGCCCATGAGCTAAATCTTTGCTATCATAGAGAAAGTTGTCCGTGGGTTAGGTCGATCAACTATAGTTGCTTCTCCCGGACACAGTATTTAAACAGGAGATTTGATGCGTATAAAGCCCAAGCACGCTCAGACTCGCCGCGAGCCCCAATTTCCACCGGCTCCTTGGCAAGAGTTCATTGAGATAAAGCCGAATCTTTAGACTCGCACACAGCCCTATATCTTATAGATGTAGGGCTTTTTCGATATTGATTATGTTACAATAATATCATGAACAAAACTTCCTCCGCCAAATCTTTTCTTCATCAAGCCATCAAAGGTATCAAAGAATTTTGGCATTGGCTTCGTACTGGCCTACATGACCTCAAAGTTGCATTTCTCACTGGCTTCACACATTGGATTGATCCTAAACTTAATAAATACCGTACTCGCGCAGAGAAGCAAAACACCAACCAGACCACTAATCGCACTCCCGCTCAAATCCCAAAAATAACAGAGAGCAAAGAAACTCCCAAAAATCATGCTTCGACCGCCACTAATCACACACATAGTCTAAAGGATTTTACTCCCGAGTCTACCGCCGAATTTCTAGCCCTGCTCAAACGCACTCCACGCTCAGTGCTCAGCAGTCGCGAACGTCATGTCATTGCTACCATCATGAACTTTCCTACGGTCAAAGTCTCCGAACTCATGTTGCCAAAATCTGCCATCACTTATGTTCATGCTGACGAAGTACTCGGTCCACTCACACTCGATCGACTCTACCGCTCTGGATTTCAACATTTTCCTGTACTAAATAAACAACGTCAAATTATAGGTCTAGTACACACGACTTCATTCAATAACCTCGAAATTAAAGAAACCCGCCGCGTTGAAGACATCCTTGACCCCAAAATCTGCTATGTGCGTGAAGATTACACCCTTAATCAGGCCTTAGCTGCATTTTTACGCACTAACAGCTACTTTTTTCTCGTAATCGATCATTACGAGCGAATTGTTGGCATGATTACGTACCAAATGCTAGTCGACTACCTCCTTGGTGAGACTCCATCCGACAATTTCGACCGCGACAGTGACCGATTAGCGGTAGCCAAAAGAAAATAAAATTCAATAAGGATATTCTAATTCTCGTATTTGGGGTGGTGCGGAGGCTGCTGCCGAGCATGCAGTGCGGAGGCTGCTGCCGAGCATGCAGTGCGGAGCACCCGTAAAGACGGGCTGCGACGACACGACCCCAAATAGAAATTAGGTTATCCTTGTTGTGCTATAATTATTCTATGGCTAAATCTCACATCCAATACTCCTGCCAACAATGCGGCGCAATCTACAAAAACTGGACTGGTCGTTGCAACAAATGTGGCGCCTGGAGCTCACTAATTCAACAATTTGACGAAAACAGCCGTGAAGAGAAATCCGCCATCGGACGCAGCCAAATGTCCGGCAAACCCCTTGATTTTGTCTCTATCAATGACCTCGAAGTCAGTAGTGAAAAAGACCGTCTCAGCACTGGATTCCACGACCTAGACACTGTACTTGGTGGCGGAATTCTTTTGGGCTCTGTAGCACTACTTGCCGGTCAACCAGGTATTGGCAAATCCACCCTGCTTATGCAAATTTGTGCCACTATTGCTAATGGGCACAAAGTACTCTATATCTCTGGTGAGGAATCAGCCGGGCAAATTAAACTCCGTGCCATCCGTCTAGGAGCAGACTCCGACAACCTAAAGTTTGCCAGTAGTACTTCTGCCAACGATATCGCCAAAACCATTGAGGAGGGCGAATTCGACCTCGTAATCGTTGATTCTATTCAGACTCTCACTATCGCCGAAATCGCTTCTGCTCCTGGTGGCGTCTCGCAAGTCACCAACTGTGGCAACTTAATTATCCGTGCTGCCAAACTTTCCGACACTGCCGTGATTATCGTTGGACATGTCACCAAAGAGGGGACTTTAGCCGGACCAAAAGTCCTCGAACACCTTGTTGACATTGTGCTTAATTTCGAAGGTGATCGCTATGGCGGTTTCAAGATTATTCGTGCTATCAAAAACCGTTTTGGTTCCACCACCGAAGCTGCTATTTTTGAGATGAACCAGTCTGGACTTGCCGAAGTCGAAAATCCTTCCGCCGCTTTACTTGCCGAACGTCAAAATACTGATGGCTCGATTATTCTCGCCACTCTTGAAGGTACACGCCCAATTCTTGTAGAAATTCAGGCTCTCGTCACACCTACCAACTTCGGCTATCCCAAGCGCACCGCCTCCGGCTTTGATCTCAACCGTCTCAATCTTCTCATCGCCGTAATTGAACGCCGCACGAAACTCAAATTAAATGATAAGGACGTCTTTATTAACGTAGTTGGCGGTCTCAAGCTCCAAGATTCTGCCGCCGACCTAGCTGTTTGTTTAGCTATTGCCTCCGCTGTGGCCGGACGTAAACTCTCCGAAGATTTCGTTGTCTTTGGAGAAGTTGGACTAGGTGGGGAAGTACGCTCAGCCTTTCGTCCCGATCAACGTATTACCGAGGCTAAAAAACTCGGTTTTGCTCATGCTATCGCTCCCGCCACTGTCAAAGACAAATTCGTCGTCCCAGTTAAAGACCTAAGAACCACTCTTATTGATTATGTCAACGAATAGAATCCTTGGTATTGATCCTGGCACTGGCATCTGTGGCTTTGGTGTCATCGAAGGTCGCAAAGCCATTGATTATGGCGTTATTGCCACTCCACCACACACTCCTCTAGCTGACCGTCTACTCGATATTTACGAATCTTTGCATGAAATTATTAAGCAAAATCGCCCCGAAGTCATGGCAATCGAAAAGTTATTCTTCAAACAGAATATTACTACTGGTATTTCTGTTGCTGAAGCTCGCGGCGTCTGTCTGCTCGTAGCAAAACAATGTGGTTTACCCACTTTTGAATATGCTCCTAACCAAATCAAAATGGCAATTTCTGGCGACGGACATGCCCATAAGAAGCAAATGCAAGAAATGGTTCGCCTGCATTTTGGTCTCAAAACCGCCCCCAAACCTGACGACGCTGCCGACGCTTTGGCCGTAGCTATCGTGCATTCTTTTATTGCTAAGGCTAATATGTAGTCATTTCTATCGCGCCATTATAGTATTAGGAATCTAAGCATCAATTCGACAGTAAGGCTCTATAGCGCACTCCCCCCATCCCTAATACAGTACTCAGGCAGCGGAGGGGGTAGCCGCGATATTGGTCGTAGCTGGGTGATGGGAAAATGCTAGTAGAGTTTAGAAGAAGGCTATTCGCTGAATTAGCAGTGTTACTATATGACGACCAATATCGACCATCAAAATTGACTAACCTTAAAGTCCCAGCAGTAATAGGTAAGTAGATACGCCCGCTGCGCACGAAAATGGGTATTTTTATCATCTTGCTTACCCTAGCGTTTTTCTAAAACTGCTAGGGTATAAATGAAGTAATAACTGGGGTAGGAGAGTTTTCTATCCTTGGCGCTTTTTAAAAAACGCCAAGACATCAGTACTACTCTACCTTCAAATTTTTCTAATTTTTTGAAGGCTTCGTGCGCAGCGGGCTCGTACATTTGTCTGTATCTGCTGGTACTTTTAGGGACGCTGGCGTTGGTAGTCTTAGTTGGTCGGCGCGGGCGTCCTCTACGCGCTACGATGGCGCAGCTATCCCTAGCGCTTACTACCTCGGCTTTAATGCCACTGGTGTGTACCCGTCGCACGGCCCATGGGAGCGCTGGTACAGTCGCCCCCTCCGCTGCCTGAGTACTGTATTAGGGATGGGGGGAAAGGGATAATATAAAAGACATCTGCAAATTTCCCATGCTCAGCAAGTATTTTCATGTTATAATGAACCTAATATTCAAGGAGGTTTATGAACAAAAAGGTTATTTTAGGAACAATTTTTACTTTCAGCCTAGTGTTCAGTGGGCTGAACCATACCACTACTTATGCGTTAGAAGAATCCATAAGCGGCGAAGGTGCTAACCAACCCATCGAGCTCAACGACGAGATTGAACCAGTCTCCGACGAGTCTGGCGTCATGCCCATTTCCGAGACCAATAGTACCACATCAGCGGATAAAGCATGCGCAGAAGGTTATATCTCTACTCCTAACGGCTGTATGACACCTGAAGAATGGCAAAATATACTCGACAATGGCACTTCTGGCGAGTCCGAAGTCGTCTGTGCCGACAAGACCGAGCCTGGATGCGAGGATACTGATACCAACCCTGAAATCGTTGACGAAAACGGCGATACCGAAGAACTAGAACCAGAACTCTGGCCACTCATCGTCTCACTTTCCGCCCTTGGTGCCACAGTGCTTTTCGTCATCATCATTAATCTCTTTGGACACCAAAAATAAATGATTGCTCACCTCGCTGGCACTATTACCGAAAAATTCCTCACTTCAGTCATCATTGATGTTCATGGCGTTGGTTATGAGCTGTCAATTTCCGCCCCTGATGCCGAAAAAATCCATCTTGACGATGAAGTTAAATTCTATACCTATCATGCCATTCGCGAGAACGCCGAAGAGCTTTATGGTTTCTCCAGCTTAGCCGCCAAGAAGCTCTTTCAAATGCTCATTACCGTCAATGGAGTTGGTCCCAAAGCCGCCATGGCTATCCTCAACCTAGGTAGCTCCGAAGAAGTCCGCAACGCCATCGCCAACACCGATACCGCCTTTATCTCCAAAGCCGCTGGCGTCGGCAAAAAATCCGCCGAACGTGTCATAGTTGATCTACGCGACAAAGTCGGCGCCCCCAGTCACTATGGTGCCACCGACACTAAATTTACAATTTCAGCCACTGTCGGTCCCGAAGACGAAGCACTAGATGCCCTGATCGCCCTCGGTTTCCCGCTTAAAGAAGCCTCTGCCGCTCTGGCTAATGTCGATTCCGGCCTGCCTACTGAAGAGCGCATCAAATTAGCCTTAAAGCAACGATAATTACTCTTCTCAAATCCTAGAAAGTATGATAAAATAAAACTCAGTTGTAATATAAAAGGTTAAAATATGAGTTTCATAAGTTTGAAGAAAATTGGTGACGCACAGAAAAAAGCCGCTGTCGTCGATGTCCGCTCCGGTGATACCGTTCGCGTGACCCAAAAAATCAAAGAAGGCGAAAAGTTCCGTTCACAGGTGTTTGAAGGCGTAGTCATTAGGACAGACCGCAAAGATTCACATACCGCTCGCATCACTGTGCGCAAAGTCACCTCTGGCGTTGGCGTTGAGAAGTCTTTCTTGATTCATAATCCATTAGTCGAGAAGATCGAAATCGTACACCGCGCCAAAGTTCGTCGCAAGAATTTGAGCTTCTTGCGCGAAAGGTCTGGTAAGTCTGCTCGTCTCGCCAACAAAGCCTTTGATCGTAACGCAGTCAATAATCCTGAAGTTGCGCCCGTAGAAGAGACCCCAGTCGAAGAAGTGGCTCCTGAAGTTCCAGCTGAGGAAAAGACTAAGCAGGCTGAAGCCGTACTCAAGGCTGAAAGTCAAGATTCAGAAACTCAAGCCGAAAAAGAGAACCCTAAAGGCTCCGCTGAGCCCGCCGAATAGGAAACTCTTGGCACAACAACCAATTATTCTCGGTGTTGATGAAGTCGGACGCGGCCCCTGGGCGGGGCCGCTTGTCGTTGGCGCTGTGATTTTGGGGCCAGATTTCTCCCCAGAAAATATCGCCCAACATCAAAATACCAAAAAATTCCAACTATACCAAGACCTCACCGACTCCAAAAAACTTACCGCCAAAAAGCGTGAAACCCTAGCACCGCTCATCGAAACCCACGCCCTTGCCAGCGCCACCGGCTGGGTAACTACTCATGAACTCGATCAATATGGCCTTAGTGCTAGTCTCAAACTCGCCACCCGCCGCGCCATCAAACAAATTCTTGCCACTAAATCCCCTTTTACCGAAATTATCATTGATGGCACTATCAATTTCCTCCAAAACACCCCACTCGAAACCAAGGTCACCCTGCTCAAAAAAGCTGATACCCTTATCAAAGAAGTCTCCGCCGCCTCCATCATTGCCAAAGTTGCCCGCGACGCTTATATGACCAAAATTGCCACCCAGTATCCCGCCTATGGCTTTGAAAAACATGTTGGCTATGGTACCGCACTACACAAAAGTGCGCTTCTGGAACACGGAATTTGCCCCGAACATCGTACTAGTTTTCGTCCTATCCGCGAAATTATAGCGCAAAATCAACAAAATTGCACCAAAACTAACCAAAACACTCATAATTACCACATATCAACCCACAAATCCCCTCATTTTCCCACACCGCCTACTAATAGCCAAAAAGGCAAAACTGCCGAGCTCGTCGTTGCTAGATACCTCCAAGCGCAAAATCACACCATTATATCTCACAATTTCAAGACCAAATTCTATGAAATTGACCTAATTTCCATCAAAAACCATCAAGTCTTCTTCACGGAAGTCAAATACAGCCAAAATCCTGACCAAGAGGGAACTGCGCTAGTGCGTGTTACCCCAGAAAAACAGCGTCAAATGCACTTTGCCGCCCAGGCATTTCTTGCAACTCACTCCGAATACACTCAATTACAGCCATTACTGGCTGCTGCCAGTGTTTCAGGAGGCGACTACCAGATTCAAGACTGGTTAATTTTAGAGTAATCTCATTTTTCAAGTCTAAAGAACATCAAAATTAGCATAACTAACATCAAATCTGTTATACCTATTGACATTTTTAATATTGTGTGCTACAATGGGAACATATCCGTTGGGATTTTTAACGTCTCAAGTAATTGTGACCTTCCCTGGATATCTAGAACCTTAACACACTATCAGACTCCTTTTCTAAGTTTTTGTGGCTCTATTGCCAAATTCGTCCAAAAAATATCATTTTGTGGACGGAAAGGCAATAGAAACCAAAAAAATAATATAAAAAGAAAAAGGAGAGAAAGAAATGGACAAGACTTTCAGAGATTTATGCAATGAGACTTCGAAGGTGCTGAATAACCTCAAGGGGGACAGCAATCGAGAACAGATACTCAAGTACATGATGTATGGTATCTGCGCTGGCGGCAATAGTTCACTGGCCTTACAGCTACTGGAAAATGACAACGATGATGACAGGATTAAACTCCTGCAGAACACATTCGCAATCAACAACTATACCAGCAGTCAACAGAGGCTCAATACCTACAGAGCCATCATCACAGACCTAACGGACGAAGACCGTCAGAAATTTATTGCTGACGCCCGCGGTGTCATCTTTGACACCAAACAGATGAACAATTCCGGTCTCTGCTGCGACGAAAACGGTAACGCCGTAGAAGACTCAATTTTTCATGTCATCAACAATGCGCAGTTTAAACACTGGGACGTAATTGAGTATGTTAGCAACGCAAGTGGTAAACCACGATTAAATGCTGCGGCATACGCCAACCTCTCAACCAGCGATAAAGAGGATTACGTACCTATGCGGTATATGTACGTAGTTACTGCCAATGGTGAGCGGATTCAGATTGACCAAAATGACTATGAATGGTTATCGGTTTTGGTCGCTGCTGACATCGCGAAAAACTTTGCTATGGCCGAACGCTACGCTTGCGAGGTGTGGAGGTCCGATGCAGACAACCACGGCAAAGCCCACGCTATCCGCAAAGCCGTAATTGAGGCACTGAGCAAGCTGCAGGCTATCGAGTATTCAGGAACCAGACAGCTAATCAAACATTTAGACACTGGCACCATTCAGAGTTGGGGTCAGTTCGCCATCGCCAAGATGGAAGCATTGATGACTTTAACACCTGCCGCTTTCAAGAAATCGTCTGAAGATGATATTGCAAGGTATCTGGACTTAGCCAACATTTTCTGCCTGATGGACGATGACAAGCGTAAGAGTTATATCAAGCAGGAAGACTTAGACGGATACCGCGGAATCAAAAACGAAGAATTGAAAGGTGTTGATGAGAATGGTAAAACTGTTTCGCCGGACAAGGTAACCCAGATTGAGCGCAAGAACTATCTCCGCTTGTTAGGCAGGACTCTCATCAAAAACATCGCTGAGAGTTATGGTCTTGATACCATTATTCGCTCCAGTACTCCGCTTATGGAGCGGCTTACTATGATGTATCTCAGTGCCAAGCCGTGACGCGAAGCAGTCGCAGTAGTATTTCTGATAGTGCACACTATCCCCGGTTTTCCCTCGAAAAGAGGGAAAACCGGGGACTTTTCCATTTTGCAAACCAAATCAATCAGATCAAAAGGAAGCGCATCAGCCTACTTTGACACGTTGAACCGAAATTCTACCACATCGCCCTCTTGCATTACATATGTCTTACCTTCTGTCCGCAATTTTCCAGCTGCCTTTACTGCTTGCTCACTGCCCAGATCCACCAAATCATTATATTTCATTACTTCTGCCGCAATGAATCCTCGCTGAAAATCCGTGTGAATCACTCCAGCCGCCTCTGGCGCCGTCGCACCTTGCTTAATTGTCCAAGCGCGCACCTCTTTCTTGCCTGCCGTGAGAAAACTCTGTAATCCCAGCGTCTTATACGCTGCCTTGATCAATTCACTCAAAGCATCTTCGTCTACGCCATATTCCTGCAAAAATTCCTTACGCTCCGCCAAACTCATACCCGACATTTCCGCCTCCAGCTTAGCATTTACGAATACGGCTTGGCTTGGAGCCACACTCTCCGCTAATTTTTGCCGCAGGGCTACATCCGCCAGACCATTCTCATCCACATTAAACATATAAATCACGGGCTTTTCAGTCAAATAGGGAATTAACTCCGCTTGATCGGAATTTTTTTTGCGTTTACTCTCTACTTTCTCCCTAGTTTCCAAATCCGCTAGCTCAAGCTCAGTCTGGATCACAGCAATATCATGCGCTGGATCCTTAGACCCTTCTGCCCGAATCACATCGCCATCTTCAAACACGCGCACCACATGGCAAATCACTTCACATTCCCGAATATGCGCCAAAAACTTATTGCCTAGTCCCTCACCCTTGGACGCACCTTCAACCAGCCCCGCAATATCTACAAATTCCACTGTAGCTGGCACCACTTTCTCGGTATCGTACATCTTAGCCAATACCTCAAGACGCTCATCCGGCACCGGCACGATCCCTACATTTGGCTCAATTGTCGCAAACGGATAATTCGCCGCCAACGCCCCAGCGTTAGTTAGAGCATTAAATAAAGTTGATTTACCCACATTGGGCAACCCTACAATTCCTACTTTCAACATTTAAACCAACCTTTCTTTCGTCAAAAAAATATTTGTTTTTAGATTTAACATCGCAATTTTCAAGTTCAAAACTAACCTCTTTCTCGTTAAAACAATGTTTATTAAAAACAGGAATCTTACCTTTAATCGTAGCCTCACTTGGAGTTGCGATAATCTCCTCAACCACCAATCTTAACAGCTCTTTCTTTTCTTCAAAAGCAAGACCATCTTTCAATAATTTTACCATATTAGAAGCAATTAGAGTAGTGTCAATCTGTGGCAATTCAGAGGTTAAACGCTTCAATTCTAGAATCTTCGTCTCCGTACTAATCCTCTCATCTCGAACTTGACTCATTTTCATCTTGAAATCTTCTTCAGTAATAAACCCCTTACCAAATCCATCTATATAACGATTCTTTTCATTCTCAAGTGCTATCATCCGGTTATTCAAAGACTTCAGTAAAGTATCCTCAGGTTTTACTTTTTTAATCGCCTTTACATATCGGTCAATCATTTCCGGCTGAGTTAATAAATTACAAATCGTTACCCAAACTTTTTTATCTAATACTGCTACATTCACCCCATGAGAATAACATTCTCGCTCTAACTTCGGGGCTAATCTATCGGTACAGCGATAATATAAATGCCCACCCGTAGCTGGATCGCCAGCTCTCATCCTACCACAACTACAACGAACTAAACCAGTTAATAAATATTTATTCTTCCTGTTATTTCTTGGATTATATTTTGCGTTTTTAGTTAGCTGAATTTGCACTTTGTCAAAAAGTTCTCGACTAACAATTGGCTCAACTTCAACTTTCCACCATTCACTCTGCGGCTTCAATTTGTGCGAAGATTTTGCTACCTTTGAATATTTATCTTTCTTCCTGCTATATTTCGCTTCAATCGCCACATGTTTATTGTAATAGTGTTCACCAATATAAGTAGTATTCTTCAACATCCGAATTAGGGTAGTATTCCCCCAAAGCCCACTTACGGCTCTAGGGGCTTTAATACCCTCATCTTTCAATCGCTTACGGATTTTATAAAGGCTATTACCATCTGCACATAGCTGAAAGATATAGCGAACATTTTTCGCCTCGGCTTCATTAACCGTAAAATACGCTCTCTGTTTAACCGACCCATTCTTCACAGTCTTGTGCAGGTCGTAGCCATAACATGGTTGATAACCCAATAACTCGCCATTTTCCTTAACGATTCGTGTTTTGCCTAAACGCATACGCTCGGCAATTTTCGTGCGTTCATATTCATGGAATAGACCCATCATAGACCCCATCATTTGGGCTTCAGGAGTATCTCCAGAAATACCATGTAGCTCGACAATCGAAACGTTATTCTTTCTCAGACCATCTAAAACAATTTCTTGATGGACTAACTTGCGAGATAATCTACCTCTATCGTAAAGATATAACACATCAAATTTATGCTCATTTGCGTCATTTCTCAGCCTATCAAGCTCTGGTCTTTCCAAAATCGCACCACTCCACCCATCATCTCTATAAATATTAGCTTCCGGCAATTTTACACCGTCATCAGCAATACGCTTCTTGAGTTCAATCCATTGATTTTCGATCGTTCCGTCTTCCTCTTGGTCGGAAGTGGAAACACGCATATATACCGCCGCAACTTTTACACTTTTTAATTCATCAACCATTATCTTTTTCATCTTACTTAATATTATAGATATCATCACCTCTGATAGCCAGGGTAGATTTCTCACTCTCAGAGATTGGTTGAGTAAGTTGAGAATGGTATTTCTTTACGATAACATCCACAACCCCATCGCCCTCAGATTCGATATATTTTACCTCAATATTCCTCACCATACTAACTCCTCAGATACCAGTAGCTGTTTAGTTTTTACCATTATAGGAATAGAAATTTTAAACATCTAGAAAAACGCAACATATCCATTTATATAGTTTTCTCTTACGTGAAATCAACAAATCCGCCAACGATGAATTTAAGAACTCATCATACTTGTATTCAGGAAACTTCTCCTTAACTTTTTCCCAAACAGCACTCTCTACCTGATAATGACTATATGCCATCGGCAATACTAATTTAATTTTATTAATCTTTTTAGGTTCAGCATCATCCATGCTATTAAATTCACATATAGTTACATAAACATTTGTTTGGTTGGCTTTAGTTTTCATTTCGCCTCGCCAAGCAAACTCAGGCATTAATGAAATCTTAACCTCGAAAAATCCTCTCCTATCTAAATAATCGAAACTCGCCCAAAAACTCTTCATCGCCTTCTTAACTTGCTCTTCTGAATAGATTTCAAGTAAACCTTTCCTAAAATTTTCAAGATGCAATTCAAAAGCCTTTTTTCTAGAAATATCGTCGACTTCCCCTGTAACAAGTGGAGTTGCGTTGTCCTCAAGGGAAATCATTTCTCGCCAAACTGCCTTATTTTGAGTTTCCGTAAATCCGCCCTTCATTACTTCATCTCCTCAAGGTTATCACTTTTATAAATCCACCATTTTCCATCACAGTAAATCGCGATCGGATGTTTTTCGGTATAATCATTAATCTCATCATCTGGCATTTTTTCTAGCAAAGACTTTCGAAGTACCATAGCAATCTCATCTTCAGACGCATCATTCGCCAACTTAAGCATGCCCTCATGAAAAACAACATTAGTTAATCTTTCCATTACTGGAATTAAAATGAAATATGTTTTCATAATCATTACCTTTCTAATTTTTTACAAAATATTTAACTGCATTCTTCTCGCCACGCTCGGTATAGATATCGCCATCCTCAAGCAAAGATTTCAGTAAATCATTCACTTTATTCACCGGCATATCTAACGAGCTTTGCTTGAATCGCCTCATCAACTCACTACGGTTAATTCCTGCGAATTCCGCAATCGTCGCGAACACTACCTGTTTCATCTCGTCCATTTTCTCATCCTTCGATTTTTGATATTCCGAGAATTCAAACCAACTTTTCTCGCCAGCACTTACAAACTTTACCTTAATGGGTGTCATTTCTTCGCAATACCTATTCTTGCTTTGCGAAATTGTCACTACATTCTTCTTTCTAGTAATTGCAATATGTATATCGCAGGCGGCTAGCAAATCTCCCGATCCACGCATAGATTCGCCCATATTACTACCGAGAAGCGAGGACTTACGATTGTGATGAAGAATAAGACAAGCAATTCCAGCATCCGAAATCTTTTTAAACTCATTCATCACTTGAGCCATCTCAACCGAATCGTTTTCATTACCGGAGTGGAAACGGATTAGCGAGTCAAACATCACTAAGCCAATTCCTTTTTCTTGGCAAATCTCAATAATGTTGTCAATGTAGTCCTTTGTCGCTTTCCGACCCAGTCGAGATAAATAGTAAATTGCTAAGTCTTCATTAGCGCCAAGCCTCTTAAATCTTTCTTGCAAGGCACGCTCACCACTTTCTTCATCTACTACTAGTACACCTGATTGTTCGGTGCTGAAATGGTCAAATAGTTTTTCTCCCTTTGCGACAGAAATTGCAAATTGCATCATCAGCCAAGTTTTATAATTAGCTGGAGCTGATGACATCATTACGAGCCCATCGCAGGGAACTAGACCATCGATGAGCCACCTTTGAGGAGGATATTCTCTCGCCAACAGCTCACCGAGTGATTTAATATCTAGTTTCTTCACTTATTTTTAAACTCCTTTCTTTACATGAAATTTACAGGAGTTATGCGCATAACTTTTTTATTTTTGGGTGGTACTACCAAACTTTCGCTTGGTTGCCCTTATTTAATCACACTTGACCTTTTCCGAAGTAATCCTTACTCTGCCAGAATTTTTACAGAGATATTTTTGCACTTTAACAGCTTCCAACTTCTCTGCTAAATAACAATAACCACCTTTCATCTCTATCAAATCAAAATCAACCGAGAACAAATTTCGGAATTTCTTATTAATGTCATTCCGAGCACTATATAAACTTTTGCGTTTTTTAGCATCCATAATTTTATCAGACCCATTCTTCTTTTCTAGAAAGTCACTTATTGCCCCATTTAATACACTCTTCTTCACACACCTAGCCTTAGAACCAATAATCTTACGCAGAACCAAAAACTGCACGGAATTCGGTTTAGCAAAGTTATGCTTCACACCATCAAGAATCATTTCACCATTCGCCTCTAGCGATATTTTTCTCCGAGTTCCACCCAATTGTTTCTCAACCTCAGAAAGCAGGTGCCATATATACTCTGCTTCATTTTTCATCGCTTCAACCAAAAATACATTTACCTCGCCAAAATCATGTCTTACGTAATCGGCAATACCTAACTGTTCATCTATCATCTTTGCTTGCTCGAACGGTTCAGTATTTATAATATTTCGTTCCATATTTTGCCATATAGTCAACACTTCTTTTATATGCTCTTTACCACCTTTATCGTTCTCGTCAGTTTTAACTATAAACATACTGTCCAAAATCTCACGAAATTCCCAAGGCATAGCACTGTTAATTTTTCCGTGTAAACGCTCCAGTAGCCATTTCATTCTGTTAAAAAGCTCTTCGGATTTCTTCCATAGCAAAACTACCGAATCCATCTCAAAGGTTAATCTATCCTCATATCTTCCAAGAAAACCCATAACGCTCGAAAAGCCCTTGTAAGATGAATCCATCAAAAATTTCAGGTCATTATCAGGCATAAAATCCGCAGAGAAAATATTCATCGCATTTTACCAACTTAACTCATTGCTAGTCAAAATGATAACATATTTGTCAGATAAAAGCAATCAGCATTTTAAATTCGCAAAATTTCGCAGGGCTTGAGCTAACCATACATAAGTTGGTCGGTTTGAGCCTTATCGCTTGTTTAAACCGCTTGTATGTCGCAAATATCGCATGGTTTTCTAACAGCTTCCCCGTAATAATTAAAAATAGTCTTTCGCAATTACGGTTTTTATGGTATAGTGGTGTTAGCTAAACTTTATCATGTCAATTAGTCATCGGGCTAGTTTTTGTATATGAAAAAGCGACCATATGTCAGCTTGGGTATACAAAAACTCGACTGGTAAAGTTTAGCGACTAAACATGTGGTCGCTTTTTTAGTTGCGGCAGAAAGGGTGTTATGAAACCAGTTATTATCAAAATCATCTGCTGGGTAGCAGGTATCGGGGTGGTTGGCTATGTTGGGCTTACGATCGCTAATTCCTTTCCCGGCATTAGTGGGTTGGTTGGCAAAGTTCCAGTTATCAACAGCATTCCAACACCAGCTATTGACGGAATTGCCGAAGCTACCATGCTAGATGGGTGCAAAAGCGATTTCAAAGAAGGTGTAGAAATTAAGGTAGTTCGTATTTCTGACGCACCTGAATCGGAGGGATCATATCATCGTTGGGAGTGTGTAGCTCAAAACCCCAATGGAACAGAAGAAGAATATCAAAAGTATCTCGAAGAACTTGGCAAATATAAGGAGTGGCCGCGAGACCCGAATTATAGCGTTGCTGATTACGACCGAGCTGAATGCAAGTATTATGGCGGCATATTCTTTGTATCTACCAAATATAATGGGGCACATACTATCTGCGTTAACCCATTCAATAAATACTATGAAAGCAATATAGAACGACTAGAATCCGACAAGACAACAGGACATGCTTACGATATAGTCGATTACTCGAAAGAATAACATTAAAAGAAAGGAAAAACATGGCAATCAACCTCAAAGCAGAAGAACAAGAGGGTACAGAACAATACGAAATCAAAAAGTTCGTGGACTTAATTCGTCCCGAGATTGAAAACCTAGGTTACAAAATCACTACTCAAGCAGTTTTACCTTACACTAACTTTTGCGACAAAATTAACGAAGCTGGCAAAGGTTTAGACTATGCTAAAGGTCAAAAGGCTTACGTAACTGATGCTCTAATTTACGAGCCGCTAGCAAATGGCGATAGAATACCGCTCGTAGTTTTAGAAGGTAAAATCAGAACTCAAACTACCCACGACGTTATTACCTATACCGAGAAAGCCAAAGCCCACAAAAACGTCTTTCCTCATCTTCGCTATGGTTTTATCGTGCTTGAGGCGAAAGGCGAAAAATTTCCCGACTTTTATTATCAACACGCAGGTTTTGATTTTGAGGAAGTATTCCCGAGCAATGAAACTCCCGAACAAACTCAAATTCGCACCAATGAATTCGTAACAGAACTCACAAGGCAGATTAAGAAAACAAAAGAAAAGCACCAAAGGTTTTTCAAGAGCGAAGCCTAATCTGTTGATTAGATAGGGTGGCAACCGTATAATTAGGTAAACGAAGATAGCCAAATGAAATCTGTACATAAAATAACCAAGGATGATAACAAGACATACTCTCGGTTTAAACTGAAATTGCCAACCTCAAAAGATTGCGACACGTCAGGACTGGAACGTGTCTATAATAATGCTGTCAATTTATCAAAAACACAATTAGCACAGCTCAAAAACCTATCTCGATTCATTAGCATTTTTAGATTTGCTTATTTTCCAATTAACACCAAAATCTTACCTACATTTTATGACCTAGATTTGTTTACTGGTAGTACTCAACTTTGGTGTAATGCTTACAAATGGATCCTACTCAAGGACAGGCATAAATACGAAGATTTAGACCTAAACCTAACATTGCTTTTATTAACAGCAGTACTGGCTGGGAGTAATGATGGGCTAGGTGCTGACCATTGGTATAGAATGGGCATTACTCGCAAATTATTAAATCGTTTAATAAAATTAGTAGAGATAGAACAAGATAAGCAATAAGCAAATGAATATGAGCGAATATATCAAAACTGGGTTTACCGATTTCGACAAAGAAATTGGTGGTTTAAGAAAGGGTAGTTTGATTCTGCTCGGTGCTCGTCCCGGAAATGGACGCATGACTTTTGTGGAAGATATTGCTCGCAATGTTGCCTCTGATTTTGGTTACTCAGATTCTGCCCTTCTTTTTACTGATAAGTATTACCGAAATAATAAGGTTTTTAAAATAATAAAAGCTGATAATAGCCCAATTTTGGCAGATACTATACAGAGCCAAGCATTAGCCTATAATGCCAAGTTAATTATCGTGAATTTTGAAACACCTGTTGATTTATCGGCTATGCAAAAGGTTGCTTCCAAACTTAACATGCCCATAATGGTAGTAACTTGTCTATCTGTTAGACACTCGGAAGATACAGATGAGATTATTTGTCCTGCTTTGGCAGAGTTTAGAGAAACCGTTAGAAATTTAGATAAAGCTGATATCCTTATGTATATCCATCGCTCAAATTTTGAATCACCATTTCTTGAACTTAAGGTGCTTAAGAATTCTTTCGGCGAAACTATCACTGCTGGACTTCTTCTGAACGAAGATTATTTTAAGCATTAGTAACTCATGTTTTTCTACACCTGCCTATTTTTACGTAAACTATTTGCTTACGTGAACTTCTCTCGTGCATTATCTTAGCTAAGTCTATATAATCATTTTATTATTTAGTACAGTTAAGGGGTTAAATGGTTGAGAAAACTACTGGGCTACTCAATTTCTACCATTACGAGTTGGTTCGCAGGAGTGGCAAGTACAATATGATTACGGAAGCTAAACTCGCAGCTGAATCTGCTGGTTTGGATATAATTACTTACCGCAAGATTATTCTTGAATATGAGCATTTACGAAGAATAGCAGAGATTCGTTATGGTTCTATGGATCGGTTCATGAGGGCTTACGGCAGATGAGACTTCTAAATTACGAATGTCAAACCACTTTTTGGCAAGATTTCAGCATTGCAGAGAAATTTGGCGAAGAAGCCATTATCGACACCTACAAAAGGGCTAGAAAAGAATGGGGTAAAGATAAAATCTACGGCACAGAACTATCTATGGTGCTTAATCACAAGTGCTGGTTCCACTACGAAGCTCAGAATATGGAAATCAGCCAACTCTACTCCGGATTATGGGCAGAATATCATGATTTCGTACTTGATAATTGGAAAGGCGAAGAATTGGCTTATTATCTGAAAATTACAGACTGATATTATCTGACAAAATACCAGTCAATGACACCATATCAATGATCAACTTTTTAACCTCCATCTCAGTTTCACCGTCAATTTTTCCATCCTGTGGAATAAACTGAGAATATAATGATTCAGCCCTAACTGCCATATTGGCAGAGCTATTACATCGCCTAACGATCTCTTTCGCATAGGAACTTCCTGAACAAATTTTCTTAACAACATCTACTCCGTCAGCTCCCCAACTCACCAATGCTACAAAATCATCAATACTTTTTATCTTCGCTCCCAAGATAAATGGGATTAGAAAGCATTTAGCAAAGTATTTATATGGGTTAAATCCACACCTTGTATGAAGTGTCCCGGATTTCAAGTATTGTGTCGACATTTTAAAAAGCAGGATTAACCTTTCCACTTCTCGAACGCTCATCTTATAGTATTTAGCCACTTCAACTACCATCTCACGAGTATCCTGCCCCTCAATATCGCCATAGATATTGATATAATCAGATATCGAAATCTCCGGAATTTCAATAATTAAATCGAAAATTTTATCAAGATATTCATATCCGGAAGTCTTATCGCCATAATACTTCTCCACAATTCCAGACAGCTGGCAATTATTCGTGATAAAAAGAATCTTTGCTGACACATCCGAAAAATAGTGCTTGATCACCTCTAATAATTTAACAGCAAAAATCGGATTACACCTATCAAGTTCATCAATAATAATCAGCATTTGCTTCTTTTTGCTTTTTTCGAGTGCATTACTAATAATATCTGATGCGGCTTGTTTACGCTTATTACGAATTTTTACATCTTCAAATAGACCTTTCGTGTATCCATTTCCTATTTTTGGTATTTCACAACCAACTACCTCGGTAGCAGCCCTTGAAATAAAGGGAGGAATCAAAGACAATACTTTATCGGCGATTTTCTCTTGTTTACCCCAGTACTGGTTAATCAGCTGGAACACAATTGATTCAGATGGGTCATACTGATCGTTCTCCCATGCATTATAGTAAAAAACTGAATAATCATCCCTATATTTACCCAACAATTCATCATCTAAATTATCGTAAGACTCACTAGATTCATTGATTAAACTGAGCTCCTTCGCAACTACCGTTTTTCCTGAACCCCACTTTCCGTCTAAATCTAAAATAATTCCGTTCGGGGAACTCAAAATCACTCGTAATAACGAATTCAGAAAGGCATTGCGACCTATCTTATCATTTTTTAAAAAATTAATTATTTCTTCGTCAGACAAATTACGCACCATACACTTCACTCCTAATCTTATCTATCATCTTATCAGAATATCCGCGTTTTCCGTGGTCAGGTTTCGGCATCTTAAATTTTACTTGAAAGGGAATATATGTAGTAATATGTTGGGTTAAAATTTCAATATTCCACATTTCAACATATTCCTATTTTACCATACCACTGATTTTTATGCTAAAATAGGAATATGCTAGGTATTCTGCTGCTGGTAATTTTGGCTTTATGGCTCACTTTTTTGTATCCCTTGGTGCGTCGCAAAGATGCCGAAGCCCCACGCAGTGCTCGCTACGACATGCAAATGAAGAAACTCTGGAGTGCCGCCCAAACCTCTATGCGCGACCACAAGCCATTACGTGCCGAAAAAGCCCTACTCACTATCCTTAAGTTCGACGAAAAAAATGCTGCCGCCTATAACCGCTTAGGAATTCTATATGCCAAAGAGCAAAAATTTGACGAAGCTATTGAATGTTTTGAGATTGCCCAATCACTAGACAATAACCCATCGTCTTTACATAACGTGGGCTTGATTTATCTTGAAACCGGCGCCTACGAGAAAGCCGTAATGGCTTTTGAACAAGCCATTGAACTCGAAAATAACGTTCCTGCTCGTTTTATTGCTTTAGCCAAAGCCAGAGAACGTCTGGGACAGACCAAAGCCGCTGTTGATGCCCTAGAGAGCGCCTATGAACTCGACCATAGCGCCAACACTTTACGCCAAATCCTTGCTATTCATGAAAACACTGGCGACACTGAAGCGCTAGCTGACACTACTGCCCGCATTGAAGCCCAAATCGCTGAAGACGCCATGACTAAAACCCGAACCAAACGCACTCGTACCAGTACAGGAACTGTACGCCGTCCAGCCGCTAAGCGTGTTACCACAACAAGCACTAACCGCCGCAAACAGATCTAGGACTCAGTAGCATATGCTCAAAAACTAGTATACAAAAACAAAATGAGGCTAGTTTGCATTCTCTCTAGCGAAGCGCACCTTTAGGTGAGCAAGCGACGACAGAACTTGCAAAATAGCCCATTTGGAGCCGTGTGTCAGACTTGAACTGACGACCTGCCGCTTACAAGGCGGCTGCTCTACCAACTGAGCTAACACGGCAACTACTCTTAGTTTAACAAATCTTGTCAAAAACTGCAACCTTTGCTATAATGTAAACATTGCTGGAATCGTCTAGTGGCAATGACAAGAGACTGTAAATCTCTCGGCTTCGGCCTTCGTAGGTTCGAGTCCTACTTCCAGCACCA
>CARYFM010000005.1 GCA_949101405.1 uncultured Candidatus Saccharibacteria bacterium | reverse complement strand
ATTTCTCAAACCTGTACTAGTGGTATAGGTTTAGTACTTTTCGTGCGCAGCGGGTATATCACATTACCTATTGCTGCTGGTACTTTCAGATATGCTGGTATTAATGGTAGCTGGTGGTCATTATATGGTGATGCTGCTACCGGAGCATATAATCTCGTTTTTAATAATACTATAGTAAATCCATCACGTAATGTTAGCCGTTGGCATGGTTTCCCCCTCCGCTGCCTGAGTACTGTATTAGGGATGTGGAGGAATGTATGATGCGGAGCTTTGCTACGAAATTAGCGCCCAAGCTATGAACTATAGCTCTTGCTCAAACTGATCGTAATTTACATAGATATAAGCCAGATCTTCGACTAAGATAACCTCGATTTTGGTGTGTGAAAAAATAAGCTTCTTAACCAAAGCAGCAATAATTACAACCGGAACCATCACGATAAAAATTACACTGAGTGTAGGCCATAGAATATTCCAAAATTTAGTAAAATCAATAGCCCGATTTTCCTCATCATAGGCTAAAGTCGTCACCGACATCAATGCCACCGACACCGAAAGGATAATTTCTAGAATACTGGGGTGACTAGGAGCAGGAACGCGCTGTTCGAAATGATCTAGGGCAAGTTTAATATCATCTTTTGTGTCGAGGTGGTTTTTGCGTAAACTGACAATAAGGCTATCTAGACGGCGTTTTTCATCGGCCTGATTATAATTGGCAAGCCATTTACTTAACTTCATGCCTTTTTCATACTTACTGAGACTACGAATATCCTTAATTAGATACATAATCACAAACATTAGCAATAATACACCCATAATCGCCGCTGTGAGCCAGCTATTAATGTTGAAGGCTTTGCTGGCTAAATAAGCGGCAACCATAAGTGGAATGGCAAGACGTGCATAATACGCACGGAAACGTAATTCTGGTAAACCCTTTTTATATTCTTTCTCAATTTCGCTAAACATTGGCTAAATACCTTTCTGCTTATCAAGATTTATAATTTCATAGTCACGATTACCCAAGCCGATCTGCGCAGCATATTCCAAAATATGTTCGCCATTTTGGCTAATGACACGCTCTAAGAAATGCTCACGGCCAGCATCAGCAGAAGCTTTAACCATATCCAGCGCAGCCTGATCGAGCGCTACAGGATCAAGTGAAGCCATGATACCGATATCAGACATGCAAGGCGCCTCGGGCGTAGCAGAACAATCGCAATCTACTGAAAGATTGTTAAGGACATCAATATAAACCATGCGTACTTGACTATCAGAAAACTTGCTCTTGATGTAATCAGAGACAGATTTGGCAGTTTCTGCCATGGCTTCAAGAAAGCCATCTTGCTTAGCGGATAGGCTCCCTTCAACATCCGCCATAATACCAGCCATCATCTCTTTAGGGCTACGGGTGGCACCGAGTGAATGGATATAGGCTTTACCACTAGCTGAAGCGAAACCGATAGACTGATTTTTGATAACACCACCAAAGCCAGCCATCTCATGACCTTTAAAATGCGCCAGATTAATAAAGGAGTCATAATTATTGATATGTTCACCTACGATGTCGACAGGAAGCCACTTGGGGTCAGTGACTGGAATTTCGATTTCACCCTCGGCGTCCATAATGTCAACCTCGGCAATGTCGAGAAAACCATGTTCACGAGCCGTCTCAAGGTGACGTGCGGTTTGGTCGCGTCCGCCTTCGTAGGCGACGTTGCATTCAATAATTGTGCCACTGACTTTCTCTACCAAATCTCGAATAAGTTCGGGTTTGAGGTAATTATTATTTCCAGCTTCACCAGTGGAGATTTTAATACCAACTTTACCTGGTAGTTCTATACCAAGCGCATCATAAATTTGCACTAGGCTTTTGGATGTAATGCTTTTAGTAAAGTAGACCTTAGATTTTGCCATGTTTGATCTCCTGTTTAAATTTAATCGCTTGTTGGACAATTTGATTAACCTCTCGAAGATTTTCCGCCATAATAACACAACGCTGGTGCCTACTGATAAACTCTGGTAGAGCGGTCTGCCAGCCAGTTTCCACTAAAACCTTACGGTTACTAGTAAGTACTTGAACAGCCTCGGACGTAGTGTTCCAGGGTTGGCGCGGGACTATATTGACCGGCGCCTTGGAAGTGATAATATTATATGGATTATCATCCACAAAAACAAAAGCGTCAGCGTCAACTTTTTTATGGTTGGGATCGTGAGAAATAATAGTCATTTTGATAAAAGCGGGTTTTATTTGCGGTAAAAGTTGGCGCAGCTGACGACATTTAGATTGAGCAATCTCGTCCGTATAACAATGCGAATGGATGCGGACTGTAACACCAAATGATTCGACCCCTAAAATTTCATTAGCTCCTGGGTAGAAATCGATTTGGTTAAATGTGTCCGTTTGGCGGAACGCATTAAGCACAGCTTCACGCTCCAATGTACCTAATAAGTGATTAGAAAGGACGTTATAATTGATATCCTTTTGGGGGTCAATTTTTAAGTTTGTAAAAACGCGCTGATTGAGTGGCCAGAGGACATTATCTACATCGTAAACTACTTTTAATAAATTATCAGCCATGATTATTTATCTGTGGAGCCAAAACCACCTTGCCGCACACCAGTAGCAATGTCATTATCTACGGTGAGGAATTTTTGGAAAATCACCTGAGCAATACGGTCACCTTTTCTGATTTGAAGTTCGCGATCAGAAACATTGAAAACAATTACACTAAAATGCCCATCGGTTTGTAGATTACCATAATAGTCATAATCAATAATGCCAATACCGTTGGCGAGGACAATTCCCTTGCTAGCACCGGAACTGCGATTGGCTATAATATAGTATTCATCCGGTTGGCAATAAGCCTTGAGCCCGGTTGGAATAGCCGTAGGCTTGACGCCGGGACGAAAGACCGGTACTGTTACGTCTTCAGCGGCTTCGATATCGTAGGCCGCTGCACCAGAAGTGCTGCGCACGGGCAAATGAATATCTTTATCTTCCCAACCTTTAGCAACTTCAAAACCTCGCACTTTCATGCTTATTATTATAGCACATTAGCGCATACTGCTATTCGTCTTCGGCAAATTGCGAGTTGTAAAGCTCGGCATAAAAACCGTTCTGCGCCAAAAGCTGGTCGTGTGTGCCCTGCTCAACAATATTACCGTCACGCATTACTAAAATTAAATCAGAATTGCGAATAGTAGAAAGTCGGTGCGCAATGACGAAACTAGTGCGACCGTGAGTGAGCTTGGCAAAAGCATCCTGAATAAGTTGTTCCGTACGCGTATCAACATTTGACGTGGCTTCATCCAGAATCATCATAGGAGGATCAGCTACCATGGCGCGGGCAATAGTGAGTAATTGTTTTTCTCCAGCAGAGATATTGTCTGAATCTTCTGAAATCTGCGTATTATAACCGTGAGACAATGATTCGATAAAATGATGGATGCTACTGGCTTTGGTAGCCTTGACAATATCTTCATGTGTGGCGGAAGTTTTGCCATAACGCAAGTTTTCTTCAATCGTGCCAGAGAAAAGCCAAGTATCCTGTAATACCATGCCAAAGAGCTTGCGCACGTCAGAGCGTTTCATTTCTTTAGTAGGTACGCCGTCGATTGTGATATAGCCAGTGTCAGGATCGTAAAAACGCATCAAGAGATTGATGATCGTAGTCTTACCGGCACCAGTTGGCCCAACAATAGCCACCTGCATGCCAGGACGAATTTTAACTGAAAAATCCGTAATAATGGGGCGCGTTTTGTCATAAGAAAAGTTTACTTGATGAAATTCTACTGCTCCTTGTATAGCCTCAATTTGTTTGGCTGGATTAGCATCTGGCGCTTCATCGGGCTCTTCTAAGAAATTATAGATTCGCTCGGCCGCAGCCAGAGTCTGCTGCACACTAGAGGTAATCTGTGAGACTTCGGTGATTGGGCGGTTGAATTGGTTAACATACTGGATAAACGCCTGAACGCTACCAATCAAGAGTTTTCCATCAATTGCTAAGCGACCGCCAGCAATACAAATCAACACATAGCTAATGTTGGTAAGCATGTTAGTAATTGGGAAGGCTAAAGCCGAGAAGAAGTTGGCTTTCCAAGTAATCTCGCAGAGGTGCTGGTTGGTGCGATCAAATTTTTGGATAGCAGTCGCTTCATAGTTGTTAGCCTTGATAATTGTTTGTCCAGAATAGTCTTCTTCAATCGTACTATTTAGGGTACCCATAACAATACGTCCACTACGGAAGTAACCTTGGGCTTTCTTAGCAACAAAACTAACACAAAATAGCGACAAAGGCACGGCAATTAGTGCAATCACCGATAGCCAGACTGAAATCGTCAGCATCATAATTAAAATTCCAACAATAGTAGTGACGCTGGTGATAATCTGAGTGAGTACACTTGTGAGAGTTGAAGCAACTACATCAACATCGCTACTCATGCGCGAAAGAATATCACCTATCTGGTGCTGGTCAAAATACGAAATTGGTAAATGCGAAATCTTATCTAAAATCTGCGCGCGCATCTTTTTGGCATAGCGCGCAGACACCACGGATAAAATCACTCCTTGGATATAATTGAGAATAGCCGATGTCACATACAGACCAATGAGAATAAGAGCAAGACGTCCTAATTTGCTCCAATTAATGGCAGCCGATAAGGTTTCACTATCAGGAATCTGACCGCCAGCCTGCTCTACGGCGATTGAATAATCGGCAATTGCCGTATTAGTCATTTGGCCTAAAATATTCGGCCCAAAAATCGAACAAACTGCTGCCGCAATAGCCAAAATCACTGATGCGACAATAGCCCAGCGCCATGGTTTTAGCGAAGTAGCGAATTTTTTGAAAGATAAGCCAAAATTCTTAGGCTTAGCAGTGGCATGTCCTGGTCTAGGCATGTTGTCCCTCCTTCTTCGCGGCCGACATAGCAGTATTAAATTCCTGATCGGAAAGTTGCGATTTGGCGATTTCTCGGTAAACTTTACAACTGTCTAGTAGCTCCAAATGCTTGCCTTTACCGACCACTTTTCCTTTATCCAAGACAACGATTTGATCGGCGTCTTGAATAGTACTAATACGTTGGGCAACGATCAAGGTTACTGCATTCTTGGTGATCGGTTTTAGATCACGACGGAGTTTGACATCAGTTTTCATATCTAATGCCGAGAATGAATCGTCAAAAATATAAATGTCTGGATCTTTAGCGATAGCGCGCGCAATTGATAGGCGTTGCCGCTGGCCGCCAGAAACATTAGTCCCGCCTTGAGCAATATGCGAATCATACTTTTTGTCCATTTTTTCGATAAATTCCTCAGATTGGGAAACGCGTGCGGCAAGTTTAAGCTGTTCATCACTTGCTTCAGGGGCACCGAATAGGATATTGCTCTTGATAGTGCCAGCGAATAGTACACCGCGCTGTGGAACATAACCAATACGACGCATTAAGTCGCATTCGGCGTAATCTTTAAGGCTAATGCCGTTAACTTTGATTTCTCCGCCAGTAGCCTCGTAGAAACGCGGTACTAGGTTGATCAGGGTGGATTTACCAGAACCAGTAGAACCGATAAAAGCCGTGGTCTCTCCGGCTTTAGCCACGAAAGAAATATCTTGCAAGACCTTTTCTTCTGCACCGCTGTAGGCAAAATCAACATGTGAAAATTCTACTGATGGTTTTAGGTCTGGTTTGCCCAAAGTCTGTTCACGCCATTTGAGCTTGGTTTTAGTTTCCAAGACTTCATTGACACGTTTTGCGGAAACACTGGCGCGTGGGATAACGACAAACAACATAGTAAGAAAAAGGAAAGACATAACTACCTGGATAGCATATTGCATGAAGGCCATCATATTACCCAGATAGGCAAAATTAGTAGTAATCAGTGAAATACCAATCCAAATACAGAGTAAAGTAGTACCATTGAAAACCAGACTAATCAATGGGTTCTCGAGAGACATAATGGCATCGACGAAAGTATTAAGTTTAGCGTTTTGTTCGTTGGCGCGCTCAAACTTGCGTTTCGCCAAGTCTTCATTATTAAAAGCCCGGATTACACGTAAGCCCGTGAGGTTTTCACGCGTGAGCAAAGTGAGGCGATCGGCCAGCTTCTGGATAAGTTGGAACTTTGGCATCACGATTGACATAATCAAAATCGTGAGACCGAGGATGACACCTACAGCTAAAGCAATAATCCAGGTCATGTCTGGAGCAGTGGCGATTGCCTGGCCAATCGCCAAAATACAGGTGAGTGGTGCACGCACCCCCATAGAAAGTGACATTGTAACCGCCTGCTGGGTTTGGAAAATATCATTCATAGTGCGCGTAATAAGAGAGGCCGTAGAGAATTGGTCGTTCTCAGCGATACTGAGACTAAGGACGTGGGCGAAAAAGTCATGGCGTACATCACGGATGAAGCGAGCGCCAAGCCAGGCAGAGAGAAAGTTGGCCGTGAAGGCACAAAGTGAAGCTAGCAGAGCAAAGCCAATCATCCAAATACCAGTTAACCAAATGTAGTTAAGGTCGCCAGCTACAATACCATGATTAATAATGTTAGCCATCATAGCTGGAAGTTGCAATCCTGCCCAAACCTGCAGAGCAATTGTGCCAAGCAAAAGCATGGTCTGCCACCAATAAGGTTTGAGGTATTTGAACAACTTGAGCATTTAACCATGATAACGCTAATTTTTAGCAATGTCAATAGTCGTGTGCTAAAATCACGATTTTGCTATTGACATTTCTTACAATGCATGCTATAATGGAAAGATAGGGGTTGGTTCTTTAAGAAAGGGGTGTTTTGAATGCGGATTTTGAATATTTTGGGGATCGGCGATAAGTTTGCCGATCCTGAGGAAATGACATTTCCTGTGATTAGAGTCTTGGTACTGTTTAGCACAGCGCTTGGGGTGACACTCTTGGCTAGCAATTTGGCTGCCTTGAAGGTATGGAATTTGTTTGGCATACCAGTAGATGCAGGGATTTTTATGTTCCCAATTACCTATGTGATCGGTGATTTGCTGGTCAACATATACGGACAAAAGCTGGCGAATTTGGTGGCAATTTATTGCTCAATATTCGCCGTAGTAGTGGCATGTATCATGTTGTTTGCAAAAGTGGTTCTGCCAGATTTTCCGGGCGTCGATAATAGTGCCTTCGACATCATTCAGGGTGCAACTGGACGAATTTTCTTGGCCAGCGTGGTAGGCTTTTTAGCTAGCCAAATCACGAATAATGATGTTTTTGCAAGAGTCCGCGCACGGCAGAAAACTGATGAATTATATGCTAATGAGGATAGCCAGTCCGATTTTAAATGGCGAGCGTTTATTTCGTCGGCAATTGCACGCTTCTCTGATAGTCTTCTGTTTGAAACCTTAGCTTTTGTGGGGCGGGTTTCGTTACGGGACTTTATCAAGCAGGCAATGTTTGCCTATGTGGCAGGCATCTTGATTGAGCTGGTACTGTTGAGTTTTACGGCTTATCTGGCATGCAAATTACGCTATAATCTGCAGTACGAAGACGGAAAGAACATTATTGAATAATAGTTTTACGACCAACCCCGACCTCCCGTAAGGGAGGTATTTTTATGCGACTTCCACATTGGCGGATAGAGCCAAGTGGTCAGACACTAAGTCTGGGTGGATCTTGAAATCGTGCACCTTAACCTGGTCATTGACTAAGATATGATCACAAGCCACCTCACCATCGTATTTGAGCCCAGAAAGGGTAGTTTTGATATTGTGATCGTGAGTAAGGTCACGCAGGAAATCTAATGGGCGCATAGCAGGAGAATCGTGAACAATATTCAGATCACCACACATCACCAGTGGTCCATTATCTAGACGCCGAACAATTTGCCCAACCTTGGTAAAAGCCTTGATGGTATCATCGTCGCCCATCGGATCTGGACGCCAGAAACCGTGGTGATTGACTACAGTAAAACCATTTTCAAGTTTAGCAATTTGGATATTGAGATTATTACCAACTTTTTCACCTAAAATAGTATTATCGTGATATTCTCCATTGACGAACTCACTAAAAGTGTCAACGAATGGTATGCGACTCAGGATAAGATTACCGAGCTCCATATCCCCTCCAGCAATTTTACTACTCCAATTTGGAGAAAAGAAAACATGCGACAAGCTACTAGCTTTGACGATCCTAGATAGATCAAAACAAAGTCGCGATAGGTGCTCTTCGCGACTTTGCGACGCAAACACTTCTTGCATACAAATCACATCAAATTCATTACTTTCAAGAAACCGGCGGAGGTTTCCTTCCACTTTCCCCATCCAAACATTGAGCTGTAAAATCTTCATGTAATCTATTATAATATAGCTATGGAATTTGTGATTGAAAAAGTGTTGCCAAATGGTCTTGGGCGTGTGGGTGTGATAAAAACCGCACATGGAGAGATTAAGACTCCGGCGTTTATGGCCGTGGGGACACGGGGGTATGTGCGATTTATTTCAGCAGACGATTTGCATGAGCTGGGGGCACAAGCGATGCTCTCAAATGGCTACCACCTACGGCGGCAGGCAGCGAAGATTGCCAAGGCAGGAGGGTTAGCGGAATGGAAACCCCTCAGCTTTGATCAGCCTTTCCCTTTCACGGAACCCGCTGCGTCTCGGCCCGTCGTTACGGGCGAGACTTGCTTCGATCGCTCCCCGTTGGTCGCGAAGAGTTCAGAAGAAAGAGAAAGTCTATTCAAAGCTTATGAGTTGCGTCCCGACGGTTTGCCGGCTAAGTCTTGGCAAGGTCCGACGCTGACTGATAGTGGTGGATTCCAAGTAATGTCGCTAGGTTCTGGTCTGGGTAAGGTAGTTTCGATGGAAAAAGAGCGTCATGTCACAAATACCGCGCACAAAGAACGCTTGGCGCATGTTTCGGAAGACGGGGTGAGTTTTATTGATCCATTTGACGGTGAGCCAGATTTTATCGGTCCAGAAGAATCGATGCAAATCCAGTGCCAAATTGGCGCCGATATTCATATGGCATTTGATGAATTAACTTCGTTAGCAGATACCTACGAATACAATATTGAAGCTATGCAACGAACGGAACGTTGGGCTGAGCGAAGTTTGCGCGAGCATCTAAAACATCGTGATGACCTAGGCTACAGACAGAACCTATATGGTATATTACAGGGTGGGCGTTGGGAAGATTTGCGTCGCCAAACGGCTCAGAATTTGGCTAAAATGCGTGTGGACGGAGCAGGATTTGATGGCTTTGGACTGGGTGGGGCTTTTCTGAAAGAGGATCTGGGGGAAATTTTACGCTGGTGCAATGAAGAATTACCGATAGAGAAGCCGCGCCATCTCTTGGGGTTGTCGCACCCAGACGATATTTTGATTGGCGCGGAAATGGGGGCGGATACTTTTGATTGCGTAGCACCAATGCGTGAAGCCCGACATGGTAAAATCTATACCAGAAACGGCAATATCAACTTACGTAAGTTTGCAGATACCGGAGAAACCTTGGACCAAAGTTGCGATTGCACTACCTGCAAGGCAGGTTGGACGCGCGGGAGTCTTAGGGCGATGTGGCGTTCGGGAGATGCGGAGAAAAAAGCCAAGTATTATAATCTAGCTTCGATTCATAATCTGCGTTTTATTGTGCGCTTGACAGAGGAAATTCGCAAGGCAATGTTGGGAGATTACTTTGACGAATACCGGCGCGAGTTTTTGGCAAAATATTATACAGAAGCCTAATCTATGATAAGATAGTAGTAATTAAGGAGGTCGCATGAGCAAGACAGTAGAAGTAGATACAAAGACTTTTGTCCGATTCTGGTTGGTGATTTTGGGATTTGGCCTAGCAGCGTTGTTTATCTGGAAAGCCTGGGAAGCGCTTATGATCATTGGGATTGCTCTGTTCTTAACTATTGCGATTCGTCCACTGGCACAAAGGATTAACCGGCTCACTAAGAAAGACCACTCAGCTTCGTCATCAATTATTGCCTACATTTTGGTGATTGGCGTGCTAGGGGTGGTTGTTGCGATGGTGGGCCCAGTGGTAATTGAACAAACTACGCAGTTTGTTCAGCAGTTGCCACAGACTTTCGAACATACTCTGGGGGGCTGGGATGGTATTAACGATTTTGGACAAACAATTGGAATCGATAATTTACAGAATGAAATTGCAACAGCACTGCAAAATTTCTCTAGTAGTTTTGTTTCCAACATCGGTAATACTTTGGTAATGAGCGTGGGGACTGTAGCCAAAGTATTAACGAATATAATTTTGACGATTGTGCTAACTTTGTTCTTCTCTCTAGAGGGTCCCTCGATTATTGATGCTGGTTGGAATGTTATTGAAGGACGGCGCAAAAATTCAGCGGTGCGGGCCTGGAAACGTTTGGCGGGGCGAATGGTAGATGTAGTCTCGACCTATGTTTCTCATCAAGCAATGGTAGCATTACTTGATGGGTTGGTAGTAACAATTGTAGTACTATTACTATCATTTACCTTTGGTCTGCCAGGTGGATTAGCATTACCGATGGGGCTCTTAGCAATGGTATTTTATTTGATTCCAATGTTTGGTCCAATTATTAGCTGTATGCTAATAACCTTAGTACTGCTGTTTAGTTCTCCAGTGGCAGCTGCTATCTTCTTGATATTCTATATTATTTATGCACAAATCGAAAACAACGTGATTGCACCAAAAATCCAGGGCAATGCGTTGAATTTGCCGGCAACGATGGTGCTGGTGGCAATTATTATTGGTATGAACATCTTTGGTCTGCTTGGAGCTATCATCGCGATTCCGATTGCAGGCTGTATTAAAGTAATTGTAGAAGAATTACCAAATTTACGCGAAGCCGAAGTAAAAGAAAGTGTAGTGGAGGCTTACGCAGAAGCAAAACTTGCCGAAAAGTGTTCTAGTCAAAACTAGCAAGATGTGCTAAAATAAGTATATTGGTGGGTCGTCGCCAAGTGGTAAGGCACTGGGTTTTGGTCCCAGCATTCGCAGGTTCGAATCCTGCCGACCCAGCCAAATATAATAGACTAGGCCTAGTGTCTAGTCTGTTATATTTGATGGATAGTCCAGAATTTGAAGGTTTAAGGTTCGTTATCGAGCATAGCGAGATTGACTTTCCTGCCGACCCAGCCAGAGAAAGTCCAGAGCATCTGCTCTGGATTTTCTCTGCTTTGCGCACGAGGCAGGAACGAACCGTAGGTTCGGAACGCAAGAGTGGCTGTAGGCAAAAAGTAAGCTTGCTTACTTTTTGGCCGCTACGAGTGCGTAAAATAATTGCGTAGCAATTATTTGTTCCTGCCGACCCAATAAAAAGATCGGCACCCCGCCGCGGCATAAAACCAGGCAGCGGAGGGGGAAACCGTACCAGCGATTATTCGGACCATTGGACGGGTTGACCGCAGTATTGAATTCGAGGTTGTAAGCATTAGTAGCAGCAGAACCGCGAGACGACCAATAGTCAGCATTGTGGCCAGCGTTCCTGAGAGTACCAGCAGTTTTAGGCAACTCGATGTAGCCGCTGCGCACGATAGGCGGGTAAAAGCTGAAAAACTACACCTCAAAATCAGCCCAATAACCCTTGCGGCAACAGAAGTTCATTGTTAAATTATTGACCATAATCAGTAATTATATCAAACCTCAGTATAATTATCTTGATTATTCCAGAGGAGAACTTCACGATCTTTTGATGGAGAACCGCCAGCTAGCGGAGGAGTGAACTCAGGCTGCCTTTGGGGCTCGTGGACATACGTCCATGGTTTTATTGTAACATCTGGACTTATCCCTGTATCTATAATAAAATTATGGCATGAAGTTGGTTGCTACAAGACATGCTGAAACAAATTATAATGTTGTAGATTTGGTAAACTATGATCAATCAAACAGCTGCGCATGCTAAACGGTGAAATCACAATAGATGAACTCTTAAGGCTGCCAGCCAAGCATGCTACGTATTATAGCTTTGAGGTTGAAAAATTACTTAATTCGGGCTTAAAATAAAAACGTGGGCACTAAGCCCATGGGTACCAAAAGCAGCCAGAGCTCACTCCTCCGCTAGCTGGCGGTGCTCATTAGAAAAGATCGTGAAGTTCCCCTTTTATAGATAAAGAGTAAATTAAGGCTAGTCGCCAGATGACTACGGTCAAAAGCACGAAAAGTGAACTTCTTTTTCCTGTGCCTTTTATTTCGGTGTTGTTGATTGAGGATGGCCTGTGCGCAGCGGCGATGTAGAATTAAACAAAACTGCTGGTACTTTCAGGAACGCTGGCGCGTACGGCTTCGGTTGGTCGTCGCGAGGTGGGGCCACTACTACGGCTTACTACCTCCAGATTGAGCCCTCGGCAGTTAAACCGTCCAACGGCCCGAACAATCGCTTCAACGGTTTCCCCCTCCGCTGGTTTTTGCCGCGGCGGGTGCCGATCTTTTGATAATATGATATAATGAAATTGTCTTACAACCCAAAACCAGAGTATTATCTACAGATGGATTTAAGCGGCATCGCGTAAATAATCAGCTGTAGAGCTTTGGTTATTATGGGAAGTAAGACGCCTCGCGGTGCCGCTTTTTGTGTCGGTGATAGTACCTTGATGTACCCAACTAAGCGTTTCAAAGAAGTTGGCGATAAGGATTACGCATGCAAGCTAAGCGACATCCGGGGGTAGAGATACTTATTAAACACCAAAACTTCCCCGCCCTGACGGTAGGCGGATAGAACTAGGGGCTCGACCAGTTTTTAGCCAAAAAAGTCGCCAGGATAATTGACAGTAATTTACTGACGATATATACTTAATGAGGTTGGTGTGAAAATACCATGCACTTCAAAAAGAAAGGTGGGATTTTTGTGAGAAAAATTAAGAGAATCACGGCTACTTTCTTGGCTTGTGTAATGATATTTGCCGTGTCCATAACAGCATCTGCAGCCGATGGTGTGGCTGCAGATGGAACTGTCGCCGACCCCATTGCGGACGGCAATAGTTCTGATGATGGCATCACTCCTCGCAAGACTAAAACTCTTGTGGTCGGTGATGGCTACAAGAATATGACGGGCGACGATTTGCGAGCTCCACACGGTAACGGTTGGTTCTATTACAAGGTAACCGGAAGTGGATATAACGGATGGGTTTACCAAATCGACTGTTTGATGTATGACTCCAACGGCAATGTGGTTTGGCGTGGTGACAATATCTGCGGAGTTGCGGCGGACGGTAAGCTTGAGTACGGCGGTAACGTTGTACGAATTGACCTACGGATTGCCCCGCGATTAGTGGTAACTCCGGTAAATTACTATAAGGTTACAGTAACGTATTAATACCTGATACTGTAAATGGAACTCTGTAGTTTTTAGATTGGAAGGCGTGGTATTTTCCTAACCTAACCCCGGCGAGTTGTCGGGGTGTTTTTATAAATAACTAAGGAATGAAGTATGAGATTTGGTGACACTTATAGGTTGGCAACAACGAATTTGCGCAAGAATAAACGACGCAGTATAACAGTTATTATGACAATGGCGGTGATTTTTGGCTTAATAATAGGAGTAAGCTTTTTTACGCGAGGAACTTGGAATCTTCTGCTCAAATCATCATTTGGGCAATCCGGACAAACTTATCTAAGCCTAGGTTACACAGTGCGTGGTGGTAAAGGAGAAGAAAATGTCAATTCGCTTATTGATACGATACCAAGCCTAGACGCTTTTGTGAAGCAATATGGCGGAAGGGTAGTTGGCATAATGGAAACATATGATCAAATAGGAAATGACCAAATACGGGTAATAGATAGAGGTGTAGCAGAAATACTGGCGATTGGATCAGTACAAGAAGTGCCAGATGGTAAAATCGGAGTACTGACAGTACAAAATTGGGGAGGCATGGAAGAGTCCAGTCAGTTTGTTAAAGTGGGAGAACTTTGTAAACCAGACAGAAATGATATGATTGTGCAAGACTTGGCACCGAGTAATATGTTTGTTGGGAGCATATGGAGCTTCGGTACGCCAGAATACTATTTAGTAGACAGCGTTATGGCAAAGGAATATGCGGAAAATGAGCTGAAGAAAAGTTTTGAGAAATATGAAGATTACATAGAATCTTTGCCAGAATCAGATATAACCGAACAAGATCAAGAGGATTTGTTTTATAAAAAGTCGCCATCCATAGAAGTTGTTGCTGAATTTGACGATTATCAACAAGCCCTAAAACTTGTTGATAGTGCAGAAAACGCCACTGATTTTAAAACTGTACCAAAAGCCGTGAACTACAACGGCGTATCGTATGGATTATCTGTAGAGGATTTATTTGGTCACTATACAACTGGCATAGTCCGAAAAATGAACTATAGCACGGATATAGTTTTGGCGCCGATTATCTTAATATTGACGGCGGTAGCCTTAATAGTAGTACTGTCTACTTTTGCACACTTGGTAGAATCTGATATCGCAACGATTTTACTTTACCGCGTTCGAGGTGCTTCACTGGGACAAGTTTACTTCATTTACCTAGTTTACCTGCTAGAATTATGCCTGCTTGCGGTAGGGCTAAGCATTATGATTGGTCTAATACTAACATTAGGTATGTCGACGATGAATGCTTTAGCAGGTTTTAGCGAGGCGGTTCAAGGATTCTTTGGTTTAGCTAAGGCGCCGTTCGGATTACTAGTAGGGATAGACACGGTTTTTTGGCGTTCAATCGGGCTAATGCTACTAACTGCGCCAATCATACTATTAATGACTAGCTGGAGATTCTCATCAAAGCATATTGCTAAAAAATTAAAGGAGGAAATGTAATGTCAATCGAGTTAAAAAATGTTAGTAAAAGTTATCAGAAAAAGTTGATTTTTGAAGATGTGAATCTACAAATTAACCGAGGGACTTTTGTCATGCTCCGGGGATTAAGTGGAGCTGGAAAAACTACCTTACTAAACATTATCGGCGGGATTGATAGGCCTAGTAGTGGCGAAATTTTGATTGATGAGCAAAATGTAGCTAAGCTACATGGGAAAGTACGAACGGAGTTCTTTCGTAAAAAAGTTGGGTTTATTTTTCAGGGGTTTTATCTGCAGCCACAGCTAACGGTAGCGGAAAATATTGAGCTAGCAGGGGTTTTTGCTAACATACCTCCTAGTAAACGACACGAGCGAGTTGAAGAACTAGCAAAACAGCTTGGTATTACCGAAGTAATTAATGGTTTACCAGCAGGGATCTCTGGTGGACAAGCGGAAAGAGTGTGCGTAGCACAAGCATTATTTATGGAGCCAGAGGTCATTTTAGCAGACGAACCAACTAATAATTTGGATTCACAGAGCATACAGAAAGTACTAGAGGTGTTAAGGGATGTACAGCAGATAGGAGTGACCGTGATTATAGCGAGCCATGATGAACGCATAGAAAGATATGCTGAACAAATTATCAATGTAGCAGATGGAAAAGTTTGGGTGGCATAAATGAAAATGTGTGATAATTGGCGATTAGGAGTTGCTCCGATCAAGGCAAAAAAATGGAGACACGCACTAGTAGCATCAACAATGGGTGTAGTGCTGGGATTAATAATGGCAATAGGCCTAGGTATCGCGGGTCTCGAGCAAGCAGTACGAAAAGTAGCACCAGAGGCAGGTGAGCCAGGTACAGGGCAAATAATGGATTTAGCTCTCAACAATGTTAAAGTGAATAGTGTGCTAGACTTATTTTTAGCTGCGGTACCAGTCAAAACTCCGTTTACCGCATATGAAGTGAACATCGATATGGCCTTTGAGAAGATATGGCGAACCTATGCCATTATAGCTGGAATATTGATGACAGTCTCACTTTTTATCACTGTAATGACTTTGTCGCGTCTATTAGGTCAAGAAACGAAGAATCGAAAATTATATCAGGCAAAAGGAGCAACGCTAAACGATCTAAGACGAATCTATGGTTGCTACACGTTAATGCTCGGAGTTCTAGTATGCCTACTAGCAGTCATAGTTGGGTTAGGCCTGATGACGATACTATCGCTACTTTATGCTGTTCCACTCACACGAGTCTTTGAGCTAGCCTATGGCGCACAAATGACGGTTTGGCTAGTTGGCTGGAGTTGGCGATTAGTGGTTATATTGTTAACAACAATAGTAGCCATGACCATGACCGGAATATGGAAATCGGGGACCATTAAGATTTGAAAAAGCCAAGGTATGTTATAACACTTTCACCGAAAATACGTCACTGTGAACTCGGTGCCTTTACCCTCTTGAGACTTGACGGAAATTTGGCCATTGTCAGCTTCAATAATTGTCTTGGCAAAAGCCAGGCCAATGCCCACGCTGCCAGCCGCAGAATTTTTGGCTTTATAAAAACGCTCAAAAATGTGGCGTAAATCTTGCACAGCGATGCCCTCGCCGTGGTCTTGAATTTTGAGGCGCAAAAACAACGGGCTACTAGTGACGGTAATTGTAACTTTGCTCCCCTCCGGGCTATGTTCTAAACAATTTTTGACGATATTTGTCAGCGCCTCCACCTGCCAGCGCCGATCCACTCGCACCTGAGCTTGCAAATCACCCGCTAGTATAATCTCTACGCCGCGCAATTCAGCTAGAATTTCTAACTTTTGGCGAACTTCCTCCAAGAGTTCGCCAGCTTCCACTGGAAGCTGTTGTAGACGAATAGATCCATTGTCAAATTTTGCCAAATTCAGCAATGTCATCACTAGACTCGACATTGACTCTACCTGACGGCTAATCGAACGCAGAAAATCCTGACGTACAGTTGCAGGCATTTTAGAATCATCATAAATATTGTCCACCATTACTTGCATAGAAGTGAGTGGGGTGCGGAGTTGATGTGAGATATCAGCCAAGGCCGTCTCTAGCTGCTGGCGGGCATGATGCTGATTATCAGCTGCTTCGCGCAAGAGCACCATTATTTTATATAATTCGTTGGAAAGAATTGAAAGTTCATCTTCGCTGTTTTCCTCCAAGTGGAGTTCATAAATGCGATTATTTAAGCCTTGAATGTATTCCACTAGTTCAGCAATTTGGCGATTACGTCGCCAATCTAAGTAAACAAAATACACCACTACAGCTATAATCATAATGGTGATCGCCAAGCTGATAATTAAGATAGATTGATGCAATAGCCTACTGGCGCTATCTGCAATCTGGTCGTTTGGCAGATAGCCATATTTTTTGAGCAAGTTGGAACCAGCCATAACCTGGTCTGGACTGTTTTGACGCAGAGCGGAAATTAGCTGGAACTCATCATCACTAGTAACGGCAGCACCGATAATTGCCATAATCTCCTGATTGGCGGTCTGCTGATATGAATACCTAATATTATTGAATGCCCAGGCAGTACTGATGCCGACAACAGCCCCAATCAATAGCACCGGCAAAATAATTTTAAAAACACGTCGGCGCATTTAAGTATTTGTCTCTCCCCGCAAACGATAACCGACGCTTTTGATGGTTTCGATAGTCACGCTAGGGCCGAGTTTCTTACGTAAACGCTTAAGATAGACCGAGAGCGTGTTGTCATTAACAATACTACCCGAGGCATCATAAATCTCATCCAAGAGCTGCTCACGGGTAACCACTTGCCCAATATTTTCTACTAAGCGAGATAAGAGGCGGCGCTCTACAGCACTTAAGGTAATCTCATTTCCCGCCACGCTTACGCTAGTACCAGTATGGTCAAGACTTAGTGCACCAACTGTAACCTTTTGCACACTGGCGGCCTGGGGACGCAGTGCCTTTTGGATACGCAGCAATAGTTCACGATTACGGAAAGGTTTGGTAATATAATCTTCTGCGCCCAACTCTAGCCCCCTCACGACATCTGCCTCATCGTCTTTGGCAGTGAGAAATATAATTGCCGTTTTAGACTGACGACGTAAAGTCTCGGTCAAGGCGAAACCATCGCCGTCTGGTAAACCAACATCCAGTAATACTAATTTATAAGTGTACATGGCTAGGTTGGCTTCAGCTTCAGCTAAGCTGCTCGCCACATCAACATCATAGTGCTCACGTTCTAGAAGGTATTGCAAACCTTTAGCGGTGAGCGGGTTGTCTTCGACGAGCAGTAATTTCATAGCTATATTATACTAGATATTTTCAGAGCGGATAGTCTCAATAATGTTCTGTTTTTCAACTTGTTTGACAGAGTAGCGCATGATCACGCCAATTAGCAAGCCGACCGCAACTATAGAGATGAGAATTGCTACCCATGGGATTATCCAGCCAAAGTCAACCGAATTCGCAATGGATTGATAAAATGCGTAGGACAAGACCAATCCAAGCGGAATACCAATAACAAGAGCTTTACCAGCATACATTAGACTCTCAAGGCGCACCATATGATTAAATTCCTTACTAGTCATGCCGATAGACTTAAGCATAGCAAACTCTTTGGCGCGTAGAGCAATGTTGGTAGTAATAGTGTTAAAGATATTAGTAACACCAATCAAGGTTACTACAATAATAAACCCATAGAGGAAGATTGAAATTAGCAAGTGCATACGGCGCATTTGCGACATAGTTTCATGTACATCCTGATATGTAACCGTTTCACTTATTTTGCCAGCCTCAATTTGCCCGTCGATATATTCTGAAATCTCTGAACCATTTTCGACGTTTTCGGCATAGAGGGCACTTTCGAGATAGTGGTAGTCATCACGATAGCTTTGCTTTTGGTCAACAATGACGCCAAGCTCATTACGACGATAATAATTCTCTGGTACAAAGATCATTGGCCAGTAGTTACCGACATCGTAGCCGATTGGCCATGTGTCAATCACTTTTGTAATTGTTAGCTCAACGTCTTTAGGGTTGCCAACTGCTTTATAGTAACATTCACTCTCATAACCATAGCTGTAATGCGTGCCAGTATCATCAGTGTAAGATTCGCGACATTTCTCAGGTATTTCACCATATGGTTGTACGGTTACTTTTTGCGTTCCGCCATCTTTTATATCCGTAAAGTTGCGAATTTGTTGGGAGCCATCATCAAGGCGACGTAGCTCTTTGGGATTCATAATGGCGATGTGACTATAATCTTTTTCATGTACACCTACGCTCTTGGCGAATTTTTCAAAAGCCGATTGCTGCATAACGTATACCTGAATGTTAGCAATCCGTGTATTAAAGTAATAGGCCGAGTCTTCCAGCCCAAACTTTTCTTGCAATTCTTGATAGAATTCAGGTGAAGCTCCAGACACAGCATAGTCTACCTCAGAATTACTGAACTGCATACCAGTAAGATCTTTGCCGTAACTAATGAAGCTATATAGTCCAATGAAAGTCGCAACCGAAAGTACGATTGAAACCACGGTAGTACGATATTTCTTGCGGCTCCGTTTGAGGTTCTTATCCGCAATCACTCCTCCGATACCGAAAACGTTTTTGACCAATTTTGAAGTGCGCAGCTTCTTTGCCTTGATCTTGATATCTTGATTACCGCGGATAGCATCTATTGGCGACATACGAGCAGTACGAATAGCTGGTATCAAACTGGAGAAGAAAATTGTAATAAAGCTTAAGAAAATTGATACTGGGAAAATCCAAAACGGCATACAGAATTCGACATCAGCTTGCATCATTCCTTGCAACAAAACATTCACGACTATAACTAGAACGCCCACTGCAGCAATACCTAATAAGATTCCTAGCGGTACGCCAATCAAACCTATGACTAATCCTTCAAAGTATACACTGTGGCGAATTTGGCGTGGAGTAGCTCCAATACTGGACAGCATACCGAATTGTCTAGCTCGTTCGGTAGCAGAAATACTAAAGCTATTACGAATTACAAAAATACTAGTTACCACGATGATAATAATGACGATTATGGCCATACTGTACAGCGTAGCCAAAGCGACGTCGCCCATAACTTGAGCTTCGTAACGTAAGAGAGGACTGTTGGTGCGATAGTTGATGCTTTTGCCAGTGGCAGATTCTAAGGACGCTTGAATGGTTTCACGATTAGCTTCAAAGTTTTTTGGATTATCGTAGCGTACATATATATTATATGTGCCAGTAGCATCACTTGGTAATATGTCTAGCTTCTCATAATATTCAACATTATACGGCTCATGCTGATAGAGCTCATAACGAGAGTAAGCTGTTTCATCAATGTCGCCCTTTGTGATTGGCTTTGAATAGTAATAGCTTTCAACATGCTGATTGTCTTCAATGTATTTTAGTGCGTCCACTGGCACTTCCTGATACATTTCATGGAAATCACCAAAATCAGCAATCGTGCAGTTGATCATCATCTTTTGAAAACTGGTGACCATTCCTACTACCGCTAGAATTAGTGCAGTCGAGAGTAAAACACCAATAATAGTCACTGCCGTACGACGTTTGTTTTGTTTTAAATTAGCTAGGGTTAGCCGTTGTAAAATTCTCATTTCGGGTGCCTCTAATTCTGCTCGTCTTTGATGATTTTGCCATCTTCAAAAGTAATAATGCGATCTGCCTGGTTAGCAATTTCGAGATCGTGCGTAATGATAATGATGGTTTGATGATATTTCTTGTTGGAAAGTTTGAGCAGTGAGACAATCTCATCGCCAGACTTAGAATCAAGATTGCCGGTAGGCTCATCAGCTAGGATAATTGCCGGGTTATTAATCAAGGCACGACCGATCGAGACGCGCTGTTGTTGACCACCAGAAAGTTGGTTGGGCAGATGCGTGGTACGATTTTCAAGACCTAGCGTTTTGAGCAACTCGCTCAAGCGACTCTTTGGGATAGTCTTACCATCCAAATCGCATGGCAAAGTGATATTCTCCGTAACATTCAAAATCGGAATTAAGTTATAGAATTGATAGATAATTCCTACTTGACGGCGGCGAAAAATCGCTAGTGCATCATCCGACAAGTCATAGATGTCTTTTCCGTCAATTAAAACTTTCCCTGAAGTGGGGCGATCCACTCCACCCAGTAAATGTAATAAGGTGGACTTACCCGAACCGCTGGCACCTACAATTGCCACAAACTCGCCTTCATCTATTGAAAAACTAATATCATCCACGGCGCGAACTTTATTTTCGCCTTTGCCATAGGTTTTGACTAAATTTTTGACTTCAAGTATTTTCATTGTAACCTCAAATTAGCGTTAGTAATTTCGGGTATGCCCCGATTAATTACATTCTAGCAAATCAAAGTGACAGCCTAGTGACAGCTAAGACTTCTTGGTAGTTTTAGCGTTATTTGAACGCGATTGACTACGTCGAGGAGCGGAAGTAACCTTTTTGGAGCTAGGACCGGAAACCCGTAAACGAATATCAGCGATAATGTCCGCTTTGCTTTTGCTATTACGGTGTAAATTTTGAGCTGACTTGCGGTCTTTGAGACCTTCTACGGGCTTAACGATATCCATCTGAGGCTTTTTGCGGTTAGGTTTAGGCTTAGACAACGTAGTCGCCTTGGGCGATTTATGAGCGGTAGGCTTAATTTTGTCTGTCACGTCTATCTCTGGCTTCTCCGCTACCGGCTCCTCAATTATAATTGTTTTAATTTTAGGCAGGACAATATGTTGGCGCACCTGCCCACTCGCAATATAATCTAACAGCATGAATACGTAACCTACCAATAAAACTATAACGGAAATCAACAGTGTCCACCAAAATAATAAATCAAAACCAGTTGCTGGATAATTCAACATGAAATATGGATATACCCAATCTTCCCGACCAGAAAAAGTGCTAGCTGTCAGTAAGACAATACAGCAATAACTAATTATTATTCCCAACCAATAAAACGGGTAACTCCAACTCCAGCCGCCTTTTTTGGAGAAGAAAAGCCAGTCGACTACGATTAGCGCCGGCGTCAAAAAAGCCGAGATATAGATAATAGCCGTGGACGTACCGAGCCAGACTAGCTGATTAGCCTGACAAAATAGCCACAAAATTGCTAAGCAAATGCCACTCACTAAAATTACACCTTGCCAAAGTGGACAAAATGCTGCCTGGGGAAACGGTTGTTTGCGCCGAAACCAGCTAATAACTGCAGAGAACAAGAAATAAAGCGTTGCGCAAAACAGTATCCAGGTCTCTAGAAGACGCCAAGCGTTTAGACCTAGAGAATCAAACTGCGCCCACAATACAACGCCAGTAATAATCCCCGCCAACAACCGGTAACCAAACGAAAGCCAAAAACGCATTGTAGCCATAAGCTAATTTTACGCCTTCTGTCGGAAATTTTCAATGGCTGCGGCTAGAGCCTCGTGCCCCAACACCGAACAATGAAATTTATGTTTAGGTAGGCCACCGAGGTAAATTGCGATTTCTTCTGGGCCAATCCGTAAAGCTTCGTTTAGTGTTTTACCTTTGGCTAACTCGGACAATGCTGATGTAGAAGCAATAGCACTAGCACATCCATAGGTTTTCCACTTTATATCAGTAATTCTTTCATCTTGCACTTGGATGAACATTTTCATTTGGTCACCACAGACTGGATTGCCTACAACCCCCACAGCATCAGCCTGATATTTAGTTTCATCGCCCATTAGAAAATTACGTGGATTTAAGAAATGCTCTTTTACAATATCAGAATAAATCCAGCTAGCCGATTCAGTCATATTGCTCCTCAACTTTAATAGTGCTTATCCCCTGCAGACGCTTGATAATGTCTGGTAGAATTGCCAAAACCCGCTTTATATCCGCCTCTGTAGTATCAAGCCCCAGAGAAAAACGAATACTACTATGAGCAATCTCAGCGTCACCGGCTGTAGCCATTAATACATGACTGGGCTTAATATCACCGGCGGCACAGGCTGAGCCAGTCGACACCATGATCCCTTCAGCGTCTAGATATAATTGAATTGATTCTCCTTCAGCCGCCCGAAAGCTCATATTGAGGATATTAGGTAGACATTCCTCTTTGGGGCTATTGCAACTGCTATATGGTACAGTTTGCAGAATACCATCACGCAGCCTATCACGCAATTCACGGACTTGGTTTGAAAAGGTTTTGCAAGTCCAATTATCCCAAGCATATTGCATGGCTGCGCCCAATCCAACAATTCCTAAGGTATTACTAGTACCAGCGCGACGGCGTTTTTCTTGATGTCCTCCTAAAATCAGTGGCTTGTAAGGTGCGCCTTGACGGACATAGAGCGCGCCTATACCAATTGGGCCACCAATTTTGTGAGCCGAAAGCGTAAGATAGTCTACTCCCAAAGCCTTAACATCAACTTTTATCTTGCCTATAGCCTGAGTTGCATCTGTGTGCACGAACGTGTTGTATTTTTTACAACGTTTTACAATATCTGCTACTGGCTCGATGGTACCGAGCTCATTATTCGCCAACATTATCGATACCAAATCAACATCGGTAGGCACATTTTCTGGATTTACTCTGCCCACTTTGTCTACTGGAATTACTTTGCAACTCCTAGCACGAGCACGCATTGATTCTATGACTGACGGATGCTCAACTGCACTTATAGCCACAACCCGATCACGGAAGGTCTCAGCAACAGCATTATTGGCCTCAGACCCACCAGAAGTAAAAATGATTTCTGCCGGATCGGCATTTATTAATCTGGCTACCGCAGTTCGTGCACTTTCGATAGCTTGTGCAGCGTCATGTCCAGTACTATGTAGAGCTGAGGCATTGCCGTAACCTCTATCCATAGCGTCTATCATCGCCGCTTTCACCTCCGGAAGCAATGGTGAAGTGGCGGCATAATCTAAATACACCTGGGATTTCATTTTTGTAGAAATTCCTCAATTCGTGCCCGCATTAATTCTTCTGAAAGCTCTTCGCGGGCATGCTTCTCAGTAGCTGGAGAGAAGGCAAATTCTTGAGATTTAGATAGCATTCTGAACCTCCTCTTTGCGACTGTATTTTACGATACGATACGACACACCATCAGTTTCGCCTGTTTGCAAAATCTCTGCATTATAATTAGAACGGTCAAAACTCGGGAAGAATACATCTGCTGGCTTCTCGGCATTAACTTCTGTGAGATAAATCGTTTCAGCCTCTGATAAGTACATCTCATAAAGGCTAGCGCCACCGATAATAAATTTCTGGCTATCTATTGATTTCAGATACTGATCCAATTCTGTTTTATCATGGAATACCGTCACGTCTGGAGCAGAGATATTACTTCTGGACAAAACTAGATTTTCTCGCCCCGGCAATGCTCGACCGATACTAATAAAAGTTTTTCTACCCATAACGATAATACTGTCCATGGTAGTATTGCGGAAGAACTTCTGATCTTCGGAAAACCGCCACAACAAATCATTGTTTTTACCTAGCCCACCATCGCGCCCTATACAGGCGATCATCGCTAAATTTTTCATTATTCAATCCTCAAAATTTTACCCGTGCCGTATTCTAGATGTAGCAAACGTTGGTTGCGTGAACCGCGAAACTTTAATGTTAAATCGCGTTCAGCCAGGATAAACGGTCCGTCGATCAAAGCGTCTAAACTTTTCAGGAATTCCCATTTCTCACCGCCAATTTCTTGTAAACTCTCATAGGTATAGCCACTAAAGCTCCAAACATTCCAGCCTAGTTCCTCTCTACACCACTTGCTAATCTCTAAACAAGCTTCTGGCTGTTCAAAAGGCTCACCTCCACAAAAGGTAATCCCAGCCTGCCCCTTAAAACCTCGCAAACGTTCCTTAATTTCTTCTACGTCTACCATAAATCCCGCATTAAAGTCCCAGGTTTCGGGATTTTGGCAGCCTAGGCAGTGCCTAGCGCAACCTTGCGTCCAGAGTACGGCCCGAAGGCCGTACCCGTTCACAATATTATCGTGTTCTAGTGGTCCAGAAAGCCGAATCTGCACTACTTCTTCCCCGTCATGGACTTTTGCGTGCGCTTAGCGGCTTCACGCTTACTTTTCTCTTCTGGCGTATAGACGCCAGCCTTATTGCAAGTCACACCGTGTTTCACACGATCACGCTCTTCAGCCTTCTTGCCGTCGTTCCAGCGCTCCAAACTACCGACCAGATATCCAGTAATACGGCGTAAGCGTTCAAATGGCACATCGTCTTCACATCGTCCACAAGCCGGACAACGATCGCCCGCAATAATACCCGAATAGCCACAGACTGGGTCACGATCTACTGGGTGGTTAACAGATCCATAACCAATACCAGATTCTTTCATTTTGCGAATTACAGCTTCAAAAGCTTCGATATTCTGCGTAGGGTCACCGTCTAGCTCGATGTAAGTAATATGGCCAGCGTTGCAAAGAGCGTGATATGGAGCCTCGATCTCGATTTTTTCAAAGGCGCTAATCGGATAATAAACTGGCACGTGGAAACTATTGGTATAGTAATCTCGATCACAAACACCCTTAATCACGCCATATTCTTTGCGGTCGATCTTAGTGAAGCGCCCCGCAATACCTTCGGCTGGTGTAGCCAAGAGGCTAAAGTTTAAGTGATATTTCTTCATGTACATATCACAACGTTCGCGCATATGAGTGATGATATCCAGACCCAACTCACGTGATTCCTCATCTTCACCGTGATGTTTGCCAGTCATTGCCACTAAACATTCCGCAAGTCCGATAAAACCGATACTCAAAGTACCATGCTTGATTACATCGCGCAAATTATCATTCCAACCCAGCTTCTCACTGCCAAACCAGTTGCGCTCACCCATCAAGAATGGGAAGTTACGTACATGCTGGTTAGCCTGAAATTCGTAACGCTCCAAAAGCTCAGCAGCTACCAAATCCATCTTTTCATCTAAATCTTTGTAAAAACCAGACCAATCCGCTTCTTTACGCTCGCCCAGTGCGATACCATGCTTAATGCCAAGGCGCACAAGGTTCACAGTTGTAAAGCTACAGTTACCACGTCCAGTAGTAATATGATCACTTTCTGGGAAAATACTACCATAAACCCGTGTGCGACAGCCCATGGTGGCAATTTCAGTACGGTAGTCACCCGGAACATAACCCTCGAGGTTAAACGGCGCATCAATAAAGACAAAGTTCGGGAACAATCTTTTAGCCGAAACTTCCATAGAGCGTTTAAATAAATCATAGTTCGGATCGCCAGGATTATAGTTGACACCCTCTTTCACTTTAAAAATAGAGATTGGGAAAATCGGAGTCTCGCCATGCCCTAAACCATCTTCAGTTGCGTCCAGCAAGCAGCGTACCACCAAGCGACCGGCTGGGCTCACATCGGTACCAAAGTTGATACTAGTAAACGGCACCTGTGCGCCAGCACGGGAATGCATGGTGTTAAGGTTATGGATAAATCCTTCCATTGCCTGGAATGTTTGGCGTTCGACATCCTCGTTTGCACTCTCTACAATGCCTGCTGGTAGCTTGAGTTTCTTAATGGCCTTTTCGTCACCATAAGCCAAATTTTCGGGAATTTTAACTTCTATCTCTTTATTCCCACTAAAGCGATTATATTGGCGAATTGCACGATTCAGTGCCTTGCGGAAGCTCTTATCTACGCCCGGAGCCATCGCATAATCAAAGTTCGGGATACTTTGTCCACCGTGTTGCTCATTCTGGTTGGCTTGCAGAATGATTGCTGCAAGTGCACCATAACTGCCAATACTATTTGGGGTACGCAAGTGCCCATGCCCAGTATTAAACCCACCATCAGCAAACAACTGCAAGGGGTCGGTCTGGCAGCAAGTCAACGTACCAGTTGCATAGAAGTCAAGGTCGTGCACATGGATGTCACCTTCGTCGTGCGCTTTAGCAAATTCTGGTCGCATTAACAGGGTTTTGGCAAAAATCTTAGAACCCTCAGCGCCAAATTGTAACATTTTACCCATGGCAGAGTTCCCGTCGACGTTAGCGTTACCACGCTTCACATCTGAATCTTCTGAGGCGTCGGCTACCGCAATAGTCTTGTAGATATTCATCAAGTTACTTTTAGCTTCACGTACACGGTTGCGCTCTTGGCGATAAGTAATATATTCTTTAGCCGTCTTTTTAAAGGCAGACTCCATCAGCACTTCTTCGACGATATCCTGAATCTGTTCTACGCTTGGCGTACGTTGCTTAATAGTTTCCTCGGCGCGTTTCAAAGCCTTTTCTGCTATTTGCTTCGCACGGTCATGCTTGAATTCTTCGGTTGAGAGTCCTGCCTTGGCAATAGCTTCGGTTATTTTCTCTGGGTCAAAATCTACAATTTTCCCATCCCGTTTCACAATTTTTTTGAACATAAAAAATATTACCTCCTCTTGATATGTTCTTATAAATTTTTATTTTCTTTCTTGGTTGACCCTACATTTAGTGTCTATACTTATTTTAAGACACTATATATAGCGTGTCAATAACTTTAGCGTTGTATTAAATACAACGCTAATCTCTGTTAATCTTGACTTTGAAGCTTTTTGTAGATTTCAATAATGATAAGCGGTACAAAGAATCCAATAAAGGCTACAACTATAAGCATAATTAATGGTACTGGAACCGTCTCAACAATAGGCGCCAATGGACCAAAAATCGCTGATATTTGTAACAAGATTGCGATAATCAAAGCATATATAAAACCGTGATTACGCACCTTGAGGCGTTGCCAAACCGACTCATAAGTTCCACGAGCCGCGATTGCGCTGCTCCACTGCATTACTACTAGCGCGGTAAAGGCCAGGGTATTCGCTTGAGCTGGCGATTCAAGGATAAGATTAGATACAAAATACGTACATAACGTAACGGAAGCCATGGTAATAGCAATAATAATCATCCTCACCACCATATTAGTGGATAAGATTGCCGCATCCTTATGCTCAGGACGACGACGTAAAATCTTTTGTTCGGGTGGTTCAAGGCCTAGAGGAATCACCAGCAGGGAGTCTGTCACTAAGTTAATCCACAAGATCTGAATCGGTGTCAACATTTGACCGCCAAAGAATAACAAGGCCCCAAGCATGGTTAAAGCTTCGCCGGCATTAGTTGCCAGAAGATAGCCGAGCATACGCCGGATATTTGCCAGAACTGTACGGCTTTCTCTAATTGCTTCGGTAATGTTTTTAAAATTATTATCCAATAAGACGATATCGCCAGCATCTTGCACGATGGACGGACTATCACCCATCGCAATTCCAACATGTGCGCCCACAAGGGCAGGGACATCGTTTACGCCATCACCAGTCATAGCACAAATCTTATTCTGTTTGATGGCTTTTAGAATACGGAACTTATCTTCGGGTGTCACGCGGGCAAAGACCGTAGTTGAACGCACTAAGTCAGCTAAATCGTCATCAGTTATATTACCTAGCTTAGAACAGTCTAAAACTTCAGAGACATCCTCTGCTAGTCCTAATTCTTTACCGATAACATATGCCGTACTTGCATGGTCGCCGGTCACCATTTTGGTCTTTACACCCATGCGTGCGGTTTGGCGAATTGCTTGGGCGGCTTCAGGACGAATGGCATCGGCAATAGCAATAAAGCCTTCAAAATCAAAGTTATCATCTTTTGTAAGACGAGCCAATTCATTAATTTCGTGCTTCAATTTACCGCTAGCAATGGCGATGACCTTATAGCCTTTCCCTGCCAATTCCAGTAGCTCAGCCTCAATTTCCTCATGTTCTTGCTGCTCGAGCTTGGAACGTTGCAAAATTACTTCTGGTGCACCTTTGACTACGAGTCGCAAACCATCATTTTTATCGCTATAAAGATTACCGGACATCTTTAGGGCTTGGTCGAAAGCATAAGATTTGAGTGGTGTAAGTTTATCAAAATTATATTTTTGCTCATGCAAATAGTTCAACAAACAGACATCGAGTGGATCGGCAACCGATGAATTACCAGCATTGTCGATTAGTGCCGATTGCAAAAGGGTAGCACGTGCAAGACTATCGCGAAAGTCACACTTACTACAAGTTGTCCAAATTTCTTTGAGCTCTAGGCGATTTTCCGTCAAAGTTCCAGTTTTGTCACTAGCAATCGTAGTCACAATACCAATCGACTCAATGGCTTTTAATTCTTTGATTAAAGCCTGCTTCCTAGCCATCCGTTTAGCACAGAGCGCCAAAATAATTGAAATGGCAATTGGTAATCCCTCTGGAACAGCCGAAACAATCATCGCCAGGGTAAATTTAAGAGCGTTTAGGACATCAATTCCATCCACTAGCTGTACGCAAAGTACAATCACCGCCAAAAATACCACTACGATAGCAATTTTGAAAACTAGTTTGTTAATTTTTTCTGAAATTGGGCTGCTCTCCTCCACGGAAGATGCCAGCGAAGCGATGCGCCCATATTCAGTGTCATTACCCGTAGCGGTAACTAGAATCTTGCCTGTACCAGTCACTACGAATGAACCAGCAAACACCATATTGCGCTGTTCATAGACTTTTTTGTTGCCCGAAATTGCCCGCGCATCTTTGGCGATAGAAGTGGATTCTCCAGTCAACATTGCTTCGTCCGCCAGCAAGCCAGACTCATTGATAATACGTCCGTCAGCTGGAATACGATCACCTTCACGTAGGATTACGACGTCACCGGGGACTAGGCCAGTTGCATCCAGCGTCTGCTCTTCGCCATCACGTATTACTGCTACACCATGCTGAGTATTGGATTTCAGTGAGCGCAGGATGCGCTCGGTAGAAAACTTTTGAATGTAATATATTACAGTGTCGGCTATAATAATCGCAGCGATAGCGATAGTTTCGATCCAATCTTGCTGAATTGCCGAAAGTATCATAGCAATCAATAAGATTACCATAAATATATCCATAAATGGCTCCAGCAGCTTGCGCCAGAGTGGAGTTTCTTTAAACTTGAGAATGTTTTTGCCATAAATCTCTTGGCGCTTGTGAACTTCGCGCGTAGTTAGTCCTTTTTCTGGGTCGACGGAAAATTGTCCAAGAGTCTCTTTAACGGTTTGGTTATAAAAATTAGCCATAAGCCTAGTATAAAGGTGGTTGCCAGTTTTGTCCACAGAGAACCAAAATTAACACTTGTAGTGAATTTCAAGTTATACCGAAAGCTACTCACGCGAATTAGCCCCTAGGTATTAATCATAGCCCTTGAGACGCAAGGCTTTCTCGACGTTCTCGATATAGTTAAATAGCTGCTCCATAATACCAACTATATAGACTCGTGGATAGCGCCACATAGTATAAAAACTAAATCTAAACCCCTTGAGCTTTAAATTATTTTGAATACTATGCGCCTCGTGCATTAGGAGTGGGTTAAAAGTGAGCGCCACGGCAATACTAAGCGCTAGTTTTTCCGTATCTATTTTGAGCCATGTCAGTGGCGTCAAGAGATTAACAGTGCCCTGTGTTAGTTGTTGCGTAGATAATTGCTTGGTTAAGGTATAAGTTGCCAATATTGCCAAACCTAATCGCGTACCTACTAGTAAAGCCAAATAGATACCAGCAAACCACAGATTACATAACACAACAAATAATACAAAGCCGCAGTTTTTAGCCAGAAAAGTAACCAGACTGCGCCAAGAGTGTTGTTGCACGCAAGCCAGTACTATTAGATTCAGGATTAGCAAAGTTCCCAGTAACCAAAATTGCTCAATAAAAAATAGCGCAGTGCTATAGAATATGAGCCCCAAGATAAAGATTGTGCTTTTCATTATTTTTCCTCAAGTTTCGATAGGCTCCGTTGCAAATCCGCCAGATTTGCAACTCCTAAACTACGAGCGGCTTGAAGCAAAAGTGGTGTTGTAAGGTTATATTTTGTCAAAAGTCGTGGTTGCTCAATAATCTCCGCCGGCATATATTGGTAAATTTGACCTTTAGCCAAAATCAAAACTTTATCAGCCAACAAAATCTCATCAAGCAAATTTGTCATCAACAAAATACCGACGCCTTGCTGTTTAAGCTTCTGTAAAACTCCGTAGATTGCTTGACGACTCGGCAAGTCCAACATTGACGTTGCTTCGTCTAACACAAGATATTTTGGTTGTAAGGCTAGAACGCTAGCCAACACTAAGCGCTGCCTCTGCCCGCCTGAAAGCTCTCGTGGGTTGATATCAATCTTGTTTGCCAGGCCAACTTGTGCCAGGGCAGACCGAACAATCTCTCGGCGTTTCGCCTTCAATATAGCCTCCCGCTCGTGGCGATTTTTAGGCAAATCTGGCAACGTGGGTAAATTAAGATTTTGCAAGGCAAAACTAATTTCTGTCTCAGCACGGTCGAACAAAATTTGATGGTCGGGGTTTTGCAAGACCATGCCAAGTTTTTGACGCAAAGCGCGAATGGTGGTGGAACGTTTTAACTGCAAATCATCTAGCCAAACTTTACCACTAAAATCAGTTTTAAGCCCAGCCAATGCCTCAGCTAAAGTAGACTTACCACTACCATTTTGTCCAATCACCACAGTAATACTCCCACTGGAAATTTCCAAATCCAGTGGCCCTAAAACCCGACGTCCGTCATAGCCACAACTAAACTGTTCCAGCTTAATCATCGTCTGTTACTGCTTCTGCTAATGCTGGTTGAGTGAGATGTCGCAAGCGTTCCGAGAAAAGTTTTACCACTGCCGTCATTGCTATAAACATTACTGGTGCCATAATTAATTGTTTTGCGATCCGTACTGGGATGATAATGTTACTAGCATTGCTAGTGGTTAGTAATATCCAAATCGTATTGAGCCCACCGTTAAGTGCTCCAGTAATAATTAAAATGCAGATTACTAGACGCAACATAAAGTTCCGGTCCAGTTTTATCCCATTAGGGCGATACAAACAAATGCCAGCTGCGAAACCAGTTAGCGCGGCAGTCAAGGTATAACCAAAGAAAAAACTACCCGATGGAAAAAGTAGTGCGCCGATTAAATCGGCTATAGTTGCCACAAAAGTGGCAGATTTCCAGCCCATGAGCATGCCGGTCAGCATAATCGGCAAGAACATAAAGTTAATTTGGATAATGGGTGTACGGATTGACAAAAAGCGTTGCAGAACGATGATCGCCGCAATCATAATTGCCATTAATGTTACTTGGTGCGCCCGAGACAAAGCACGAGGCGCGGGGTGGTTAGTCATAAAACTCCTTCCCCGCTACTACGAGGTTGGCAAAAAGCACTCTCTTCATAGCGGAATGCGAACTAGAATCAGCGAGTACCCTCTTGCCTTACAGACAACTTCCCGTCCTGTAAGTCTTGACTATCCTAGTCCTACTCTATTAATTGATAATAGCATTATTATAGCACGCTTTTTGTAATAAAATCTACTACATCGCGCCAGACTTCTTGTTTGCTTTTTTCGTTCAAGATTTCGTGGCGCATGCCCGGATAGAGTTTGCTCGTAACATTTTGATAACCGCGCTGACGCATAAAATCCACCGCCTTGGCGAAATCTTTGTGGCTAATTAAGCAAGGGTCATCAGCACCAGAAATAAAGAAAATTGGCGCTCCAGGATTAGCCATAGCCCAGCCCTTCCGACGATAAGCCCGCTGGATCAATCCAAATAAATTTTCAAAACCATTTAGCGTAAAAGTAAAGCCATCGCGCGGGTCGGCGTCATAAGCCGCCACTACGACGGGGTCGCTCACCACCCAAGAATTTAAAACTGGATAATGCTTTGCCATGTTCACAGCTTGACCGTTCTGCCGAGCCAATTTAGCCGATTGTTGGTTATAGCCACCAAAAGCCAAATGATTAACAAATTTACTTCGATGTTTACTACCATAAAACGCCTGTAAGAACTTAGCAATTAGCTTGCCTACACCAGCACCAACACGTTTGCTCGGCGAACCACAAATTACCAAGCCATTCACATCGGCATCGTATTCTTGCATATAGCAACGCACAATCAACGACCCCATGCTGTGCCCAAAGAGCGTTAACGGTAATTCCGGAAAACGCTGTTTAATATAATCTGTCACCTGATGAACGTCATGGATGATACCGTTCACACCATCTTTTCCGAAGTAGCCAAAATCATCATCGGATTTAACACTGGCGCCATGCCCACGGTGATCGTGGATGATCACAACAAAGCCCTGTTCAGCACAATAATCCATAAAATTATGATAACGTTCGCGATGTTCAGCCATGCCATGTACTAGCTGCAAAATTCCGCGCGGATTACCTGTTGGAATTCGCAAGCTCACGCCCAACTCGAGGCTATCATGTTGACTTTTAAGAGTAAATTCTTCACGTTGCATAAGCTTATTATAGCATGCTGGGTGGTGCATTTTTTGGCTTTCTGGGATATAATATAGAGGTTAATTATGTATTCTACTACTACTTTAGCTAAAAATTCCAAATTTACTGGTAAGATCGTAGGCACTCACCAGCAGCTGGATCAAGCCGCACGCAAGGTGTTGGCTAGACATTTGCCACGCGGTAGATACTTTCCAAACATTAAGGAGATTAGACATTTTTCTGGTGCGCTAGGTCCAGATGGACTGAAGCGTAAAAGTCCAGACAATGACGACCCATCGCATATGTTTGACGGTGAAAATGGCGAATTAGTGCAACAGATTTTGGATCACCATTACAATTTGGTACAGGCGTTAAAAAAGCAGAATGAAGTACGAGCAGCCTTTGAAGCGGCTTGGTTAGCGCATAAGGTGACTGATGCGCTAACGCCAGCTCACCATTTTCCGCTTTCCGAGGCAAAGGAAGAACTAATGTCCAACAAGGAATTTATAAAGATTTTTGGCGAGCCGATTAAGGGGATTATGCACGGTCGTAATATGATTGAAACTGCCCGTAATAATTGGTTATATTGGGGTGCAGGCGGATATTTCTCCAAGCACGTGGCTTATGAATATGGCGTAGTAATCATCGCGGCAGCTCTACCGCTGCGTAAAATTATACCGGAAATTGGTAAGGCCGAATTCTGTTATGTTGATGCTAAGCGGACTTTGTTTGATGCTATAGCACGAATTAAGCCTCTGGAAATTTACAATAATTTTCGCAAGGATGGCTGGACGACGGATTTAGCGCTGGAGACTAAAAATCTGGTTTTGCCAGAAATTGTGCGCGCGATAGCCTTAATTTGGTATTCAGCAGTCGAAGAGGCATATGGTCTAAACTGCGAATCATCCACTATGTCAGCCAAAAACTCGGCAAAATTACAGAAAGACGTCGAAGATGCCCGCAAAAAATAGTTTGAAGATTCTGTCGGGGAAATTTAAAGGTTTGAGTTTGGTGTCGCCTAGGTCAACATTAACACATCCAATGGGTGCACGCGAGAAATTAGCTCTGTTTAATATGATACAGCCGTATCTTGATGGGGCAAAAGTACTCGATATTTATGCGGGTTCAGGGGCATTAGGAATAGAAGCACTTAGTCGGGGTGCAAAAAGTGTAGTTTTTGTAGAAAAAACAGCTAAAATTGCCCAGATTATTCGTCAAAATTTGCATCAAATTGCCGAGAGAAGCCATTTAGAGGCTCTTCCTGGGGTTTTACCCACAGAGAGCCGTGGTACTGCGGTCGATCTAAGATTGAATAAAAACGGCAAAAATGGTTCGTTTTGTCCGATTTTTACGGAGAGTGCAATGAATTTTGCTACAGATGCTGCTTGGAAGGGTCAATTTGAGGTGATTCTGGCCGACCCGCCATATGATAGGTTTGATATCTCCGAAGTGGCAGAATTGCCCAAATTATTACAATCAGGTGGGATTTTGGCGTTATCTTTTCCTTTTGCTAATGGGACACCAGAGATTCCTGGGTTAAAATTGTTGACAGCGCACAGATACGCTGCTGCTGGGATTGCAATTTATCAGAAATAAAAGTCTGTCTGACGTAACTGGAAATTAGACAAAAGTGTGCTATAATTGAGTCATGCCCGTGTGGTGAAATTGGTAGACACGCATGCCTTAGGAGCATGTGCCGAAAGGCTTGCTAGTTCGAGTCTAGTCGCGGGCACCAATTGACAGATAACACCGAATGTGGTGTTATTTTGTTTTACTAGTCTGATGAAGTTTGATATATCGTCGGCTAGAATTCTTTCTGCGAGAATTATGTTTCGTGTTCGATAGAACATATGCTAAAATATAGATAGAAAGAGGAGGATAATAAATGAATTTCTTACTAACATTATTAATTGGCGTAGTGGCTGGAGCAATTGATGTCTTGCCCATGATTAAAATGAAAGTCGATAAGTTTTCTTGCATGTCGGCATTTGCATATTATGTAATACTGCCTTTTATTATTTTTGGTCTTAATTGGTTCGGCGACTTATGGTGGATAAAAGGCGGCGTGGTCGCAATTCTAATGGCTATTCCAGTTATTATTTTGGTAGCCAAAGATGACAAGAAAAGCCCAGTAATGATGGCAATAATGTCTATCATTTTGGGTAGTATTGTTGGCGTTTTGGGACATTTTCTAGATTTGATGTAATTGGCGAGTTGGTAATGCAGCAGTTCCTAGGTTAATCTAGGAACTGCTTTTTGGTGCAAATCTAGTTCAGCAGATCTTTCGTGCGCAGCGGGTATATCTACCTTACGGACGATAATGGTACTTTAGTTGGTATTAGCCATGATGGGCATTGGTGGTCACTACGTGGTTCTAGCACGAATGCTAGTGGTAATGCAAATCCAAGTGCTTATTACCTTCTTCTTGGTTCTACTGATATTTATCCATCAGCAGGTCCACTTAATCGCTACGCCGCTTTCCCCCTCCGCTGCCTGAGTACTGTATTAGGGATGGGGGGAGAGGGCGTGCTAAAATAAGTCTGTGGATATTACGTCCATAGGCGCCGAAGGCAGCCCGAGTTCACTCCTCCGCTAGCTGGTGGCTCCTCTATAAAGATCGTGAAGTTCTGCTCTTAGAGGTAATTTGAGATTGGAAAATAGTTTTGACTACGGTCTTCACTATCCAAAAGAGCTTCTTGGACTCAGCCGTTTGGCTGTCTGTTTCCTGATTTATTTTGTCGTTTCTATGACTTCGTGCGCAGCGGGGGCTTCTATCTTGGTGCTGGCACAGCTGGAGGACCACACTCTGGCTACCTGGGCTACCACGGTCTATTCTGGTCGTCACGCTCCGACTTGACTACTGCTAATGCGTACAACCTCTACTTCCTTGCGTCCAATGTCAACCCGTCGAACAGCAACGACCGCTGGCGTGGTTACCCCCTCCGCTGCCTTTTTGTCGCGGTGGGTGCCGATCTTTAATTTAACGTCGTAAGTTGCTGATATTTCTTAATTCGCATGTCCAACTCAGGATATTGCTTGAGTTCGGCAGGATTTTTGGCAAATTCTCCGGCATGATGGCTAGCCTGTGCCATCAATGTTGTGTCACTGAGATTTGCTACCTGCAAGTTTAACTCGCCATGCTGCTGTGAACCATAAATTTCTCCTGGACCACGAATATTTAAATCCACCTCTGCCAAATGGAATCCATCAGTGGATTTTTCCATTTCCCGCAAGCGCTTAGACGGTCTCCCCTCGCCTGTAGTTAACAAAAAACACTGCGCCGGCTGGTCGCCCCGCCCCACCCGGCCGCGCAACTGATGTAGCTGTGCCAGACCATAATTCTCAGCATCCTGAATAATAATCATATTGGCATTCGGCACGTTCACCCCAACTTCCACTACCGTGGTAGAAACCAAAATTTGAATCTTCCCCGCCGCAAACCGCGCCATAATTGCGTCCTTTTCTTCGGGTTTCATTTTGCCGTGTAGCATCTCCACTTTATATTTAGGGAACAGATCTTGTAACTTTTTTAACTGCCTCTTTACTGGTGTGGCAGTACTAGCGTTCTTTTCCTCAATTACCTGACAAATCCAATATATTTGCTGATTTTTAGCTAATAGTTCCCGCATTTTGGGGTAAAGTTCGTCGCGCTGCTCAGTCTCGGCTAAGATTTTGGTGGTAATTGGCTGGCGTCCGGGCGGTAGCTCATTCAAAATCGAAACGTCAAGGTCGCCGAATAAAGTCAGTTGCAGAGAGCGAGGAATTGGAGTAGCGGTCATCGCCAACAGATGTGGCGCTAAACCATCAGACGATTTAAGAAGTAATTTTTGACGCTGCCCTACACCAAAACGGTGCTGCTCATCTATAATACAAAAAGCCAATGACTTAAAAGCAGTATCATCGGTAATTAAAGCATGTGTGCCAATAATTAGGTCGATTTGCCCAGACTTGATAGCGTTTTTGAGCATACGTTTGTTTTTGGTGGCGCCAGTCAAAAGCGCAATACGAGGCAAGCGGAAGTCATGAGGGCTACTTCCGCTCAAGGCATCCACTCCAGCGCCCGTCTTCTCGGGGCTGTCGCTCTTCGCGCCGAGCTTCGGCGCTATTTTAATGCCTTGTGATGAATTAACCGCAGAAATCTCCTTCCTTAAGTCACTAAATAATCGTTGCAAGCCTTCAAAATGCTGGGTGGCGAGGATAGCGGTGGGGGCGAGCAGCGCGGTCTGATGGCCATTGGCGGTAGCCTGAGCAGCCGCCAGCGCCGCTACAATCGTCTTCCCCGAGCCCACGTCCCCCTGCAACAGTCGGTTCATTGGAACATTTTTCTCTAAATCTTGCAAAATTTCCCAGGTGGCCCGACGTTGCGCCCCGGTGAGGGCAAAAGGCAAATTCTTCACCAAAGTTTGCGTGAATTTAGCGTTAAATTTTAGCGATTCAGCCTGCAAACGCTGATTTTCTTGCTTATTAAGCTTAGCTGCCAGAATCAGCTCAAACAGTTCCTCATAAGCCAAATATTCCCGCCCCAGCTCGGCGTCATCAGGATTCTCGGGAAAATGCGAATTGTAGAGTGCCTCAGCACGAGCGCCTGGTTTGACAAACAGTGGTTTACCTGGAGTAAATGGCAATAAATCTGGTATTCTAGCAAATTCTGGTCGTAGGTTTTCGATGAGTTTATGGAACATTTGCGGCTTAATAGCGCTTTTCGCTGAATAAATTGGCTGAAAATTAGTCGCTGTGCCATTATTGACATCTTGCACCAAAGTAGCAGAGGGTGAGGTTAGCTGATAGCGCCCACTCTTGAGCTCATATTTACCAGTAAAATAATACTCTCGTTTTTCGTCAAATTGTTTGGCGCGATAGGGCTGATTAAACCACACTGTGCGCACAGCTCCAGTTTCATCACGGATTACTCCTTGAGTAATAGTGAGGCGCTTGCGGCCAGTACGCACAAGGCGTAGATCGCTAATCTTTCCTCGGATAATTACCTTTCCGGGGCGCAAATCTTCAATATTAACTGTGGTCTGATAATTTTCATAAACTCGAGGCAAGCAATATAATAAATCACCCACTGTACGCAAATTAACACGCTTGAGCAATTCCGCAGTTTTAGGGCCAACACCCTTAACTGTGCTAATATCCGCCGTAAGATCCATAAGAGTATTATAGCATGCTCGGTCTATTCAGCTTTTAGCCGCAAGCTGCAAAACCCACCGAGTTATTCTGTAGTTTGTCTTTTGCTATGCTCAGCACGCCACTTAGCAATGGCGCCGTGATTTCCCGACATCAATACTTCTGGAACTTTCATGCCCCGAAACTCTGCAGGTTTGGTATATTGCGGATATTCCAAATTATCACCAGCCGAAAAACTTTCTATCATTGCCGAAGTTTCTCCTCCAAGCACACCGGGTAGCAAGCGGGTTATAGAATCGATAATAATCAGCGCAGGTAGTTCCCCGCCAGTCAAAACGTAATTCCCCAAAGAAATCGGGTGATCTACTATGCTCATAATTCGTTCATCGTAGCCTTCGTAGTGCGGGCAAAGAATGATAAAGTGGCGGCTGCTAGCATCTGTTTCGAGAGACCCCCTTGAGCGCCCGTCTTCACGGGGCGCTCGTTCTTCGCAGTCAGCTGACTGCTCTTTTAGTCTCTCTCCATAGACGCCACCAGCCGCCGCTCTAGCCAAGGAGCGTTTTTGAGCCATTTTGGCTAGGTTTTCACTATTTTCTGAGCTAGAAATTCCCGCGAATTGCCGCGCTAGGGCTTGATTCCAAGTTATACCAACTGGCGTGGGCAAAATTACTTCAGCATCAGGAGCAGCTTGTTTGATACTTTCGATAGCTGCAAATACTGGTTCGCAGCGCAAGAGCATGCCGTCGCCACCACCATAGGGCGTATCATCTACGGACTTATGTGCGCCCAAGCCAAAATAACGCAAATTCACATAATCAATCGTAATAATTCCCTGTTTTTGCGCTTTAAAAAGCATGGAACTATCCAAATAGGGCCGCAAAGCCTCAGGAAAAAGCGTAATGATAGTGAACTTGATTTTTGGCATAGTTAAAACTATTTTGCCACAGATAATACAAAAAGTCAATTAGCGAGCCTGCCTTCAAATTTTTCTATTTTTTTGAAGGCTCTATTTTGCCATAACAGGGGCGATTGGTGAAAGACGCCTTCAAAATTTTGCAAAAAGTTGAAGGTAGAGTAGTACTGATGTCTTGGCGTTTTTTAAAAAGCGCCAAGGATAGAAAACTCTCCTACCCCAGTTATTACTTCATTTATACCCTAGCAGTTTTAGAAAAACGCTAGGGTAAGCAAGATGATAAAAATGCCTAGTTTCGTGCGCAGCGGGTATATCACCTTACCTATTGCCGCTGGTACTTTTAGAGATGCTGGCATCGCTGGCCTCTACTGGTCGTCGCGTTCTTATTCAATGTCTACTCGTGCTTATAATCTCCTCTTTAATGCCAACGAAGTTAATTCGCTACGTAATGACTATGCTCGCTGGTACGCTTTCCCCCTCCGCTGCCTGAGTACTGTATTAGGGATATGGATGAGAAAAATGTAAATGTCAAAAGATCGGCACCCGCCGCGGTGCACAAAACCAGCGGAGGGGGAAACCGTTGTAGCGATTGTTAGTAGTATCGCCCGACGGATAAACTGTAGAGTAGACGACCAAGCGGTAAGCACCAGCGGCAGCAGCTGCCCGCGAGGACCAGTCCACTGCCAACCAGCCAGCGTTCCTGAAAGTACCAGCAGAAACGTGTAATTCGATATCCCCGCTACGCAGCATAATTACCAGAATCTACAAAAACCGTAGGCCGTCAAGGCTAGAAGTCTACTTATTGCGCACTCAGTCGTAACCCAGTGCGGCCGTCAAGCCTCCGTGCTTCTCTTATAGTCCAAAGGGAAACTTCACGATCTTTTATGGTGGGAGCCGTCAGCGAACGGAGCATGACCTCAATGCTGCCTGTGGGTCCCATGGACTATCCTATCCACACATCCATTTTACCATGCGCCATCTTAGACCTACCAATGAAGAAGTGGAAAACCCGCCATGCTACAATAAAGGCGTGGGGATGTTTCCCCACGGGAACTAAGAGCGGCCAGAGCTCACTCCTCCGCCAGCTGAAGGTTCTCCGACAAAAGATCGTGAAGTCTTACTCTCCAACTATCAAAAGAAATAGCAAGAGGTTGGAAGACCGTCCTGGCTATGGTCCGGGCCTCATAAAAAGGCTTCCTGGATTCAGTTGGCTGGTTATTTTGTTTCTGCATTTGCCTTCCCTGTTTCGTGCGCAGCGGGTGGGCTAATGTACTTGCAGGCTCCTGGCGGGACGCTGCCGACCTTGGAGCCTGGTGGTCGTCGTCCGCAGCTGATACCTCAGACCGTGCCTGGCGTCCTTACATCCAACAGTCCCAGCTCAATCTAAATACCAACGCCAATCGCTGGCATGGTCTCCCCCTCCGCTGGGCTGTGTATGCCGCGGCGGGGTGCCGATCTTTTGGTATCTGTATTCTTCTCCCTCATAGCCAAACTCTCGGCACAAAAAATGCACATCCTCCTCACATCCCTAATACAGTACTCAGGCAGCGGAGGGGGAAAGCGTACCAGCGGGCGAGGCTGAGGGATGGGCTTACGATAGTAGCATGGAAGCCGAGGCGATATGCATCTGTAACCGTCGAATATGAGCGTGATGACCACCAGTAGCCGTACTGGCCAGCATCCCTAAAAGTTCCAGTGGCCGGTAGATAAATATCCCCGCTGCGCACGAAGATATCAATCTGTGGCACAATTTGAATACAATCAAGAAACACCATGCCTGCCCCATCATAACCACCAATATTACTCCAGAATCTTTGTATATTTTTGCGGGCAGAAAAGACTTGTGTTTTGGGCGGTTCAGAGTGATAGATATAACCATCGTAAAAATAGGTTGTTCCGGGTAAATGAACCCGGAACAGAGATTCAGGAAAGGATGGGATAAATATGAGTATGAGTACAATCGACAGGCTTTATAGCAGCTTAATCAATGATATAGACTATAAAGACCTGCCAGAAGCAGAAAAAGCAAGGGACAAAGTCAAAGCCTGCATTATGAATGGGTATCTGAGCAAGGATACGGAGGAGGCCAGGAAGCAGTGGCTGGAGCTGGAGAAAATGATTGCCGAGGTAGCCTGCACTAATGAGCATCAGGGATTTATCTATGGGTTCCGGCTGGCGATGGGATTATTTATCGGCAGTGAGCGGCCATATGGTAAAAGCCAGATTGAGGAACATATCCGCTCAGAATATTCCACTCTGATGGTAAGTGACCTTGACAGGACAGACCAGGTGGTAGATATTCTCAAAGAGCATATCCCTGAAGGGCACCTTGAAGCTGCCATAGATACGCTATGTGCCTGCGTTAACGATACCAAGTATGCCGTGTTTGAGCAGGGATTCCTCCGGGGGATTGCCGTGGCCAGAGGAGATGGGATATAGCCCATCTCCGCACAGGTGCAGTAGCGGTGCAAACGGGTGCAAATGATAAAGATTGGGTGCAACGTGTAGAATGAGGCTCTGATTTCTTATTTGCCTATCACCGAATTTATTGATGATTTTATCACTCAGTGGATTAAACTTATACATAAGCCAAAAGAAAACCCCATTTTATAGGGGTTTTCTTTTGGCTTATGTAGGCTTAATGGATATCGTTTTGTATCAAACGTGACGTCCTAATATGGTGCGAATGAAGAGACTCTAACTCTCGACCTCTTCCTTGGCAAGGAAGCGCTCTAAACAACTGAGCTACATTCGCATATGTCATAATCTTATCACGACATAGCCAATGTCGTCAAGACCTCGCAATAAAAATAGGCCCAGAGCATGCCGCTCGCGGGCCCCATTTGAAGAAGATATTTTATTTTTATTCCTGCGTTTCTTGTGCTAATTCCTAGTCAATCAACTTTTTAGCCTCCGCCATCACTGCGTCAATTGCTGCAATCGTTTCAGGCTTCATTGCCTCGATATCGCCAAGTTTTTGACTCTGCTGAAACTGGTCAACTAATTTCTTGGCCACCTGCGGTATCAGATACATCCGCAGATAACACTCGCGGTATAACGGACAATTCGCCTCATCGTCAGCTTCTAACACAGACTGTGTCTCCGGGTTATAACCCGGAGTATTGGTATTTTCCGGCAAGGTCTTACCCCCTTCTTTCAGCTGGTTATACCAAGCGAAAATCCCTTCAACCTGCCTGATTGTGTTGATTTCATCCTGATACTCCTTGCTGACATAGCCGTTCTGCCAAATACTCTGCAACATAGCAATATTTTCGATTGCCTGCTCAGTGATAAGTCCGGAGTTCATCTGCGTTGTTTTTATGCTATAATCGTTGAAAAGGGTGGATGCTTAGGTGTATAAAAACCTTATTCTTTAATGAAATATAATGGACAAGAAGGTTAGGCAACATTAAGTAATTTTACCTTCCACACTTAGGTCGCCAAATTAACTGTTGTAAAAAATACAACAGTTTTTGCTTTCTGCTTGACTATTGAGCTGCTTAGGCTTATTATAAGTATAAGCTGGTACGCTTCACAGGGGTTCCACTGCAATGTGAGTGGAGTGTGGAGACTTTAACAAAAACAAAAACAGCGGATTAAAACAAACCAATGTGCCCCAGGGTGGGCGCGCATCAGCGTGATTGCTGGCTCGAAAGAGCCAGCTTTCTTGGTCGCATAATTAAGCAGGGCGAGAATACGTATTCTCGCCCTTACTGCTGTGGTTATAACCACATGAGACAAAAAACAATTAACTCTCAATCCATTTCTGGCAGCGTTCTGCCCAATCCTTGAAGTCCTCTTCCATCAGCGCGGCTGCCCGCTGTCCAAGCATAACTAATTCCTGCACACGACATACGGGTAATTTAAGCATCCTTTCGGGCGGATAATTCTCTACCAGCTGGCGAGTGGTTTCAATAGCGATATGCGGCAAAACTATGCGGTGAAGATACTGCTCCTGTTCCTCAGTTTCCAGGGTAGAATCGTCGCTCGGTATCGGATACCATCCATTCTTAGGGCAATAACGATATCCCTGAACCTTGGAACGACTGGAGTACAGATACCGTTTCTCATCTTTGTCAAAGAAAATGCCCGGTATTTTGTCGCCTATTTTTTCACCTGAACCGATTTCCAAGATTTTACGCAGATGCCAGGTGTCCTCATGCTGGTTTACACCTTCATTAGTGATGGCGTTAGTAATCATCTCGTATGCCTGTTCCATTCCGGTCATAGATACGCTTAACTTTACCACAACTTCCGGAGTTGCATCTGTAGGTCCTTTTTCAATGGTAATCATCATCATTTCTCCTTTTTATTTTTGCTAGTTTAGTTGCTGCATTGCGAGTTCGATTTCTCTGAACTACGCAAACTTAGCAACCAAACTACTAAAAAGGGGTTTGTCTCAGATATCAAAGTACATGAGATGTCATCTCACAATTGTCATTATAACACTACAATTATGATATGTCAAAGATATAACTTCGTGCGCAGCGGGTATGTCCACTTACCTACTACTGCTGGCACTTTGAGGCGCGCTGGCGTCGTCGGCTTCTGGTGGTCGTCGCGCTCGTACTCGTCGACTACCAACGCGTACTCCCTCTACTTCAATGCTAGTGAGGTCAGTCCGTCGCACGGCCCGGACGCTCGCTGGTCCGGTTTCCCCCTCCGCTGCCTGAGTACTGTATTAGGGATGTGAGGAGAGGTATTGCTTATTCAGCTCAAAAAGAAGACCCCGAGGGCTAAAAATATACAAATGAGTATATTTTGTGCGAATGAGCACGCCTCAGGGTTTAATTTTATTCGGCTAACGGAATATTGTAGTTACTGTGAGGGTAAATCTCGCTGAGTTCAACGTCGGTAAAACCAAAACGCTTTTTTAACAACCTTTCAACGAAATCCTGTGGCCAATAGAGACCACGCTCCCACCCCTGCAATACTTCTTTTATCAGCGCCTTGTCAACCTTACGGTCAATAAAGGCTGCGATATGATGCACGCCGCCACAATCGGAACGATTACATAAAGTAAAGGCATAACCTTTGCCCTCAATGCCCCAATCGCGATAGCCCCACCAGTCATTCTCCTCGCGTTGCTGCGCAAGTAAATCCTGGTAAGTCGCTTCATTATATGCTCGGTTATCCTTATTGAAGGAGAGGAGCCACATCAACAAGTCATTATTCCGGTGTGGAACTTTAAGCTTGCTAATAGTGGGCTCAGAACCATCACAGTGCACGATAAAAGCGTCACCGTATTTCACGCCGGTTCTTTCAGTAATCTTGCGACCCTTCCAGAATAAGGTGAGTTTATCACCATCGTAGGAGTATGTCGTAGACATACTATTTCCCACCTGGATAAGCTTCTCTGCGAACGCATCTGCATTGCTGATAAATAATCTCTGATTTGCCATGTTTTTCTTTCCCTACTACCCGGTACCCACCCGGCGTTCGTTCTCAAATGATAAACTGACAAAGATTTATCATTTTCGCCCGCCAGGGCTGAGCATTACATTATTTTTTATGGGTAGTTAAGCAAATAGCAAATGTAGATAGCCGTTTTCTTTAATATTCTTAAGCCTATAAGCAGTTTACGATTCTGTAGGGCAGAATCGGGATTAAATTATTTAATCCGCAAGCCTTATTAAGCTTATGATTCCATTGTAGCACAGATTACCAGTTTTGTCAATACTTTTATGGTAATTTCTATTTTCTGCAAGCAAGATAACAGAATTTCTAATAATCTTCCACTAGAGTAAACTCTTTGCCCGCAATAGAAATAATAGACTCTGGCTGAGCGCCAAGTGAAGTAAGTTCGGCGCGAATACCCATTTTTTTCATGATATCACGCAGGCGGTTGACCGAGGCATAATTACTCAGGTCGGTGCGTCGAGCAAATTTCTCAATTTTGGGACCAGTAACGACGAACTTATCATCGACTTTTTCCGCTTTCCAGGCCTTGCTCAGCTGCTCCGCGCCAAGAGTAATCACCGGAATATCTTTGGCGGAATCTGGAAACGGGCTAAGTTTTTCTTCGGAACTCTTCGCGACCAACGGGGAGCGACCGAAGCAAGTCTCGCCCGTAACGACGGGCCGAGACGCAGCGGGTTCAGAAGAAAACTTAGCACGGTCGCCAGATTCCGCTGCTTGTTTTTTCTCCTGCATCAGCGCTCGCAACAGCTCCGTAATTCCCTGCTTGGCTACCGAGGAAATTGCGAAAATTCTGGCTTTTGGGTTCACATCCAGAATTGCCTGTTTTTGCATAGTTACAATGTCATTATCCACACCTTCACATTTAGTCAAGGCAATAATTTCTGGTCGACCAGCCAAATCTGAATACCGCTCTAGCTCATGGCGAATAACTTGATAGGCTTTGCCGGCGTCATCATTATAAACATCAATCAGATGTAAAAGTACTGCGGTGCGGTCGACGTGTCGCAAAAAGTCATGCCCCAGCCCTCTGCCATCTGCAGCACCCTCAATCAATCCGGGGATATCAGCAATCAGAATATCCTGCTCGTCTACCGTAGCCACACCAAGCTGTGGGGTAAGTGTAGTAAAAGGATAGTCGGCAATCTCAGGGCGAGCATTACTCACGCTTGAGAGAAAAGTTGATTTGCCCGCATTAGGTAAGCCTACTAGTCCAACGTCTGCAATCAGCTTTAACTCCAACGAAGCCTCAAAAGCCTCACCTGGCTCACCAACCTCGGCAATCATCGGAGTTTGGCGCGTAGAGGACTTAAAATGGGCATTACCAAACCCACCATCGCCGCCCTTAGCAATTACTGCTTCTTGCGTATCTTCTGCTAAATCCGCCAAGATCTCGCCGTCACGACGTACCACTGTACCAATTGGCACTTCTACAATCAAATCTTTGCCACTACGTCCTGCACTGCGCTGACCCGAACCATTACGACCGTCTTCAGCTTTTAGTTCAGGGTTATAGCGAAAATCCAGCAACGTATTGGTATCTTTGTCGGCGCGAAAGATGATTGAACCGCCCCTGCCGCCGTCGCCGCCATCGGAGCCACCCTTAGGGATGTAAATTTCATGACGAAAGGAGACGGCGCCATCACCACCTTTTCCGGCTTGTAATTTGACTTTGGCTGTATCAACAAACATCATCAGCCCTCTCCTTTCGTAAATTAGTGAATATAGTTAAAGCTGCCAACTGAGCTGGCTGGTATTGTACCCTCAGTAAGAGTACCAGCGCCACGGCTATCAAGGTTCATTTCGCGCACGAAGATTGAACCGTCAGGATTAACCGCCAGCACAATACCCACGTGGCCATAATAACCAGAGGTAGTCTGGAAAACTGCGCCCACGGACGGCGTACGGTCTACCCTAAAACCTAACGCAGAGGCGCGTGATGCCCAATAGCGAGCATGGCTCAAAGTAGCGCCACCTGGCATTGGACGCAGCCCCATTGCTGCACCCTCAGTGGCACGCCAGTACCAAGCATACCAGGTACATTGACCGCGCACCATTGGGTTACCATTAATACCGGCAGGGTTATTATAAATACCATTATATGCACCTCGTGCTACAACACGCATATTCTGACGGCTGTTATACGAACCGGAGTAGCTATAGTTGTAGTTATGAATTATTGGCGCCACATACTCTGGGCGTTCGGTATATGGCAGCGAACCACCTGGCAGCACAATCTGAGCACCAATAATCATATTCCCACCCTCAAGGTCGTTATAAGCAATAATTTTTTCGGCGGTGCTACCATATTTTCTAGCCAAATCATCCGCAGTATCACCAGCCTTGATAGTATAAACAATGCCTGGCGTAGTCGGCACTTTGAGTACTTGACCCACTTCAACATCTGTCTTCTTGAGACCGTTAGACCAGCGAATTTGATCAGTAGTAACGCCATATTTAGCAGCAATACTAGCCATCGTTTCGCCGTCGCCCACCACGTAAGTCTGGACGCCGCGTGAAATATTAGTATTGATGATGCTTGGCTTTTCGATACGGTCGGTCGTAGTCTGGCTAATTTCTTTCATAGACTGCACCACTACATAGTTACCAGCCACCGTATCTACACTGGCAAGATTAAAACTATTTGAAAGGCTAGCCACAACATAGAGTTCAGAAAGCTGGTCGGCCGAAACATTATAGTTCTCGGCGGCCATTGCGTTCATATTGATACTGCCAGTATCAGATTCATTCTTGCTCTCTGAGCCCACCTTAGCAATACCGAAAATCACCAAAAAGGCAGCCGCATAGGGTAAAAACTTACCCATGAAGTTCCTAAACTTGTGTTCTTTACGTTTCTTCCTCATAATATTCGCCTTTCATGGGGCTTTTGTCTTGTCTCTTTTGGGCACGCTTGCACCAGGCTCATCTGAAGAATCGCCTCTGGTACAACCCGATATAGGTAAGCACCCTCAATAAACAAGTCAAAATCCTATTACAAAGCAACATTACAGAGTTCAGCACAATGATTAATGATATTCTGTTGGTGCTCTCCCTCTGTAGTACTATAATACATCATACCATCGTCTCCTGTCAAGAAGAATAAGTAGTTTGAGGCATCACTATCAGGGGTGGCAGTAGCCTTAAGTGCTTGCTTTCCGGGGTTAGAAATCGGTCCATAGGGTAAACCAGGATATAATCTAGTATTATAAGGTGAATCTATCTGTAAAGCTTCGGCATTATTAGTGTAAATTTCGCGATTTGGGTCTACTAAATCTAGGGCATACTGCGTTGTAACATCGCTACCGAGGCTCATTCCCTGAGCTAAGCGATTATAGAACACCCGAGCCACCTTAGCTTGATCTGCGGCGTTATTTGCCTCTTTTTGCACAACGGAGGCCAAAGTGATACCTTGATAGAGGTTAAGGCCGTGTTCAGCAAACTTATTTTTGAGGTCGTTATCCTCAAGCACCTCTGCCATCTCTGTTAGCATGCGCTCAATAATGGTTTGGACGGTATCAGCACGATAAAATTCATAGGTTTCACCATAAAGATAGCCTTCGAGGCTGGCTTCCTCCGGTCGTCCCTCAAAAATCCAGCTATAAGCCCCCTCATAACGCGCCTGAAGGGCTTCATCAATTTGAGCGCTATCATACCCCACTTTAGCTAGTTTGGCCTTCAAATCGCGTAGAGTTTCGCCAGGATTGAAAGTAAGCGTAAAAACGTCACCGCCTTTACCTTCAGTAATTAGGCTAATTATCTCTTCTAGCGACATTGATTTAGTTAACTCATATTCACCAGTTTTGATGGTGTATTCACTATAATTCAGACGATAAAAAATCTGAAAAACGATTGAATTTCGAATTAATCCGGCATTTTTGAGGCCCACGGCAACATCGCCTACCCCGGCACCAGATTCAATTTCGAAAACCACTGGTTTACAAGCCGCTACGCTAGTATTATCACCATCATTGCAATCGACATCAGTAAAAACAGCCTGTAAATTCTGGAGGTAGTAATAATAGGCTCCGGCAGCGGCACCAGCGAGCAAAATAATCACAATAAACAGCGCCATTAGTAGACGATGTGGTTTAGCCGCCTTAACGGATTGGCGCCTGGCTCCAGCTGCCTTAGTGGTGGGTTTTCCAGCATGCTTTTCCAGGAAGTCCTGCAAAATAATTGTGGCAGCCTCAGAATCAATATCACCCTTTTTATAGCCTTTTTTACGGTTTTTAAGACGTTTCTCTGCTTCAACTGAGGTTAGCGACTCATCCTGGAAACAAATTTTAGCATCGGGGACAACACGTTTGAGCTCCTTAGCAAACTTACGCACATAGCGGCTCTGCTCAGTTTCCTCGCCTTGACTATTGCGTGGCAACCCCAAGACGAAACTATTGATGTCCCAAGCTCGCGCCAGTGAAGCAATTTTTTGAAATTCAGCTCCATCCTCTACCTCTACGGCAGGATAAGGTACTGCAATTCGCACTGATGAATCGGCTTTGGCTACACCAATACGTTTGGTGCCGACATCTAAGGCAATTAATTTCATGCTTAGTTATCCTCCACCGTTAGCTCAATAGTAACTTTGTTGGGATCATTTGGTACAGAACGTACCCAGAAGTATGATGGAGCAATATCGACTGAACTAACACCGTTGATGGAGCGCAATAATGACTGCACTTCGCCAATCTTACGGCCCTTAGACTTATCCAGAATCGTTTCTTCGGTGACAGTAGGTCCAGTTTTAACTACGGTCTTGAGGCGTGCCGATTCTTCAATGCTGGTAAAACGCTCAAAATATGGTTCACCTACAGAGTAGATTCTTTGGTCATCAGCCACAGTCATTTTGGCTTTGATATACTCTTCGATCTTAGTCTTATCTATAGTGTAGACTGAATAGATAGCCTTTACGGTAATTTCAGGTTTAGCATTTTCATCTACTTCGGCACCTAAAGCAGGATTCGACTTGACATCGCCAGCTTCAGAAGCAAAACTAGACTCAATTACAACCACATCGTCAGACTTAACCTGCTCGAGAAGTAAAGAGCGCCCCTCAGAAGCGTGGCTAGCCAAAATCCGCTCTTTGGCACTATCAAGATTAGCTTGTGTGACTGTTGTTACTTCTCTTGAGCTACCACCGGAAAAAGCCCCAGAATTACTGATTGTGATATTCTCGTCATCATCAGTAATACTATTCCATTGACGACCAGCGCCGATGTTATAGTCTTCTCCAGCTGCCGCGGCAGTAACCTTAGCGGAACTAACCGTCAAACTACACTGGGAAATGCCTGCTAGGGCTGAGCCAGTACATTTCCAGCCTGCGCTCTGGATTTCACTCACCCCATTATCTGTACCATCAAAAGAGGCGCTGTAGTCTTCATCCAATGTGTAAACCACGGCTTTGCCATCAGCGGTCGTAGCGGTAAGCTTAGCCCCCTTAGCCAGACCAATCTTGGCGGCAGTACCACTGGTTGGCTTAAAAATCATTTTAAGACTAACTGTACCAGTAGCGCGCTCGCCGCGATCTTCTTTGCCGGTGGCCTCAAAGTTTTCACTATATTCAGGCTCAAAGGTAGCCTTATGGGCATAAAGTACGCCCTCGGTAATATTTTCAGCGGATGGATCAGAGGTAAAACGTACCTCCTCAGAGAAGTTATTGGAAGTTGTACTCATTGCGACAGTAATTTTGACGGCTGGAGCAAAAACGAGAGCCCAAACACCGAAAATTATCAATAAAACGGCTGTAGCAACACCAGCAATGATCCATTTGCGATATTTGGTAATATCAGGCACTTTTTTGCTAGAATCGCCCTTTTGTCCCTTTTCAGATCCTCTTTTAGCCCCTTTAGAGCCGTTTTCAAGGCTTTCTTCACTTAGCTCGATAGTATCGGCGTCTTTACCCGAAACCTTCTCAGAAGCGCTCTTAGTACCCACTGCAGGCGTTTTGGCTTTAGCTTTAAGGCTATCCAACTCAGCTTTATCGCTAGCATCGGCCAGATCTTCATCAATCACTTGTTCTTCTGCCTGAGCCGCTTCTAAACTCTCTTTGGTCGGCACTACTGGGCGACTTTGCAAGGTCTTTGCGACCGGTATCTGAGCCGTCATTGCCATCTTAGAAATTGCTGGGTCCGCAGTTACAATCACAGCAACTTTCTTACATTCTTTGGCAGCTCGTGCTACTAACTTCATATTCACCGCACTACGAAGCATAGTGGCTTTTTTTGGTGGCACCAAGGCCACGACTTTTTGTTCAGCCCGCTGAAGCTTGGACAAGATGTCGGTGATATCATCCTCCGGCTCCAAATAAATAACTTCCTTATTCATATGTATTAAATATAGCACATTTTCAAACGCTTGTGTTAAAATAAACATAATGAGTTTGTTCAAAAAGAAACAAGTCAATCCGACAGCGTCGTTGCCAGCAGGTGCGATTGCTAATTATTCGGCGTTGGCTGAGTTGACCTTAAATAATATCACTGATGGCGTCTTGCTGATTGATGATACAGGGATTATCAAGTTTGCTAATCCAGCAGCGTCAGCAATGGTAGGGTATGGCAGTCCAACTAATATGATTGGTCTAGATTATAAGACCGTGCTGAGACTAGAGACTACTGACGGTATGGCTGTGCAGCCAGCTCAGAGCAAGCTAGCACAGGCAGTACAGACTAATCAATCCGCCACAATGCGAGATTACGTGTTGATTTCAGTGCAGAGTGAGCGCAGAGCAGCGATTGCGCTAACATTGACGCCAACTGGCGGGCCCAAAGCCAACAAAATTATCACTTTTCGTGATATTACCAAAGAGTTGGAGGAGGAAGAAAAGCAAAGTGAGTTTATTTCTACCGCTAGCCATGAGATGCGCACGCCAGTAGCAAGTATTGAAGGTTATTTGGGTCTAGCACTCAATCCACAGACAGCCACGATTGATGACCGCGCTAGGCAGTATTTGGATGCAGCACACGCTTCAAGCCAGCACTTAGGGCGATTATTTAAGGATTTGTTGGATGTAACTAAATTAGACGATGGGCGGCTAAAAGTGCGTGCGGTGCCAGTTGAAATTGTATCCGTGGTGCGAGAAATGGCTGGAGCGCGCGAGACAGATATGCGTACGAAGCATTTGAAATATAGCTTTGGTACGACTGGTCCAGTGACGGGCGATAAGCAAATTGAGCAACTGGTATACGCGGCGGTGGACTTGGACTTTTTGCGTGAAATTCTAGATAATTTGATTGATAACGCAATCAAATATACTCCTGATGGCGGCGAAATCTGGGTGAATGCACGAGGTGATGGCGATAAAGTGCTAATAAATGTCACTGATACCGGAATTGGAGTGTCGCCAGAAGATGCAGGGCATATCTTCCAAAAGTTTTATCGTGTAGACAATTCGCAGACGCGGCAGATTGGTGGTACTGGTTTGGGATTATATTTAGTGAAGCAGCGCGTAGAAGCAATGGATGGTCGTGTTTGGGTAGAAAGTGCATTCGGTGATGGCTCAACGTTTTATGTTTCCCTACCTAGGTTGACGCCAGCAGAGTATCAAAAGCGACTTTTGGCTTATCAGAACGAGCAGGCACAGCTACAGGCAAAGAGCGGAGTGAAGATGCCGGGGATGATGGTGGCGTCTGCTCCTGGTTCGGTGGACCTCTCAAAATTGAGCCCTGCGGGCCGTGATTTTGACCTGGTCCAGCCGAGAAATAACCCGGGGCAAACGCCAGCATCACCCCAATCCGTTACCCCAGCTGCTCAGTCGGTCGTTCCGGCGCAAACACAGGTAGTATCAGCTATACCACAGCAACAGGCGACTGTAATACAACCAGTACCAGCGCAGCCGGTGCCGGTAGCCCCACAGCCGCAACCAGCGCCACCACAAATGCAGGTAATCCCGCCGAACCCTGTGCCAAGTCAAAGTCCCCCTTTAGTAAATCAACCCCAAGTAAATCAAACTAACCAAGGAGCCATGCCACAATGAGTAAAATCATGCTAGTAGAAGATGATAACAGTTTACGCGAGATTTACAGTATTCGCTTGACCGCCGAGGGCTACACCATCGTTTCGGCCGGCGATGGCGAGGAAGCCTTGGCAGTTGCCGTACGCGAACGTCCGGATTTGGTGATTTCTGATGTGATGATGCCTAAGATTTCTGGATTTGATATGTTGGATATTCTGCGTTCTACTCCTGAAACGAAAGATATTAAGGTTATTATGATGACTGCATTGTCGTCGGAAGATCAGCGTGAACGGGGCGAGAATTTGGGAGCGGATCGTTATCTAGTAAAATCTCAGGTAGGCATTGAGGATGTAGTAAATGTCGTGCACGATGTGCTAGGCGACCGTTCCGCCGATGGAACGATTAACCCCTCGACACCAGCCAACGATCCAGCCCCAGTAAACATGGCTATGCCAGATCCAGTCTTAAATATCCCGCGCGGCGATGCCACGGAGTCAGTGCAGCCACTAGGTAGCCTTGACCCAAATTCTGGTGCAACGCAAGCGTAGGATAGCGATGTTTGTACGCTTGAATAAGTTTTTGGCAGAGGGTTTAGGAATTTCCCGGCGTGAAGCCGATGATATGATTGCCGCAGGTAAGGTTACAGTTGGTGACAAAAAGGCAGTTTTGGGGGCGAGAATAGAAATTCCGGAGGAGTTTGGCCAAGATTCTATTGACATTATACCAAAAGTATGCTATAATGGAAAGATAGTGCCTTTTTTGCAGAGTTATACTTATTTAGCTCTCAATAAACCAGTGGGGTATGTTTGTTCCCGCAAGCAACAGGGCGAATTCCCTACTTTGTATGAACTTTTGCCAAAAAAATATCACGAGTTGAAGACCGTGGGACGTTTAGATAAAGATTCTTCTGGGTTAATTTTACTAACCAATGATGGTGATTTTGCTTTCAGGATGACCCATCCCAAGTTTGTTAAAACAAAGGTTTATGAAGTGGAGTTGGATCAGCCCTTGCAACCGTTACATCAGCAAATGATTGCGGATTTTGGCATAGATTTGCCAGATGGGCGTTCGCAGTTAGGATTGGCGCGCCTGGAATCAGACGAAGGAAGCATAGGTGCAGATGGCAGTAGGAAGTTTTGGCGAGTAACAATGAATGAGGGGCGTAATCGTCAGATTCGACGCACCTTTGGTGCTCTTGGCTATACCGTAGTAGAGTTGCATCGCACAATTTTTGGCTCCTATCATCTGGATGGCTTGGAATCTGGTAAGTTTGTAGAAGTAAAGAAGACTTGAAGGCTTAGAGTTTCGTGCGCAGCGGGCGGGTACGAAATAATGCTGGTGTTTTTTTAGATGGCACAACACAGATTTTCTGGTGGTCATCACGGGCAAACACTGATTCTTCTCTAGCCTTTTCCTTACGGCTTGATGATGTCCAAGTTATCGCGTCGTGGGGAGGTAATTATCGCTATAGTCCCTTCCCCCCTCCGCTGCCTGAGTCACTGTTATTAGATGTGTAGAGTGAAATAGAGTAATATTTGAAAAACCGCCCTATGGTGCTGGGCGGTTTTTGCTTTGTGGTGCTTACACAATGTAACTAATTTTTGTTATCTTTCCAGAAACAAGATTCTACGTGTTTGAGTACACAAAGGCAAGCCGGCTTAAAAAGCGCCCATGGCACCAAGACAACAAAACTGTACAATATATAGAATACAGAAGTCGCGATAATACCTCTGTCGGAATTGAACCCTATCCCACAGATTTTGCACGTTATCATGGCAGCAGCGCACGGATACAAGAACAGAACCCCGACCCAAATTAATGGAGTATTACCATCCATCATGCCAACTCTTCCGGATTTAATGTCTTCTTTCTGCTTATATAGCAAAGCCAGACAATTGTACCCGAAAATACAAACGATGATAAAAACCACTACAAAAACTAAAACTGTCATAATATGACCCTCCTTCATAAATATAGTTGCACCACAAGCTTTTAATATACCTAAGGGCTCTGACGAGCCACTAGGTTTTATGTGTTAAAAACTTGTGGCTCGTAGTATACATACTACGTCCTTATACTTACATTGTACCGCAGATTTGCTATTTTGTCAATACTATTTATGTTAAATTGGCAGGTCTGCAAGAATATTTACTAATTTTGCAATAATTTCGCCAGTTTAGCACGTATGCCAGACTCTTCGGGTACACCCGCTAAAGTATCTAGAGCGACACGCAATAATCCCAAAGCCGTAACATAAGAGTAGTCCAACACGGCATCAGTAGTATTATTAATGCCAGGAATATCGGCAGATTCGACCAAGTGCACCACAGGGCGGCGCGCGAATGGTAATTCTTTGAACCAGTCAGTCGTGGCCAGGACATCTTGCAACTCATTTAAACCCGCGCCGCCCCCACAGAGCAAAATCTTGTTAGGCAGCATATCGGTCAGGTTAAACTCCTCAAGCGTGATCTCTACGCCTGAAAGCCAAACTGCTAAATTTCGTCGAATTGCAATCAACATTTTATCCTTGATGTCGGCGGGGACTTTAGCAGGATTTTTGATGGCAAGTTTGTATTTCTCGGCCGTCTCAAAATCAATATCTAAAGTTTCGGCAATCTGATGAGTAAAGCTACGGCCACCGATACCAAACATCTTGGTACCCTCTACGCCGCCATCATCTACTACGGCAATATCAGTGGTGCCACCACCAATATCCATTACAATACCAGAGAAATTACTATCCAAATCGTCACCCAAACAGGCTCGGCAAACTGCAAAAGGTTCGACTGCTACCGCTAACAAGTCCAAACTCAACTCCGCGCAGACCTTCTCAATCGCGGAAATATGTACCAGTGGCGCAAACGCCGTATAAAACTGGATAACAATGTCTGTACCCTTAAACCCAATCGGGTTAGAAATCTTATAGCCATCAATACTAATACTGACAATCGCTGAGTTAATCAAGCGGACTTCTACATCGGGATTGTTAGTTTCGTCGGCAATCGCCTGGCGTGCCTGTTCGCCAGCACGGTCTTGTACACGCTTGATAATCAATGCCATTTCCTGCTCAGACAAAGGTTTGTTGCCACTCTTGCGACGATAACGCACAGTACTAGTGTTTCCTTTGATTAACTCTCCGGCGATTCCTACCACAGTTAACTTACTGGTAGTACCAGACATCTTTTCGGCCTGGCTAAGCGCCTTTTCACAAACTTCAACCACGGCAGGGATATCAGCAATCGCGCCAGCATACATGTTGGTAGATGCCTGGCGAGCACGTCCAATACCAATAATATCTAAACCACCCGAGGTATTTTGCCGAGCAATTACCGCTTTAACGTTTTCCGTACCAATATCGAGCGCCAGGATAGTGTCATCAGCATCCTCTGCTTGCATCTCGGCTTTTTGCTCTGCGTAAATTTGTGATAGTTCGTCAGCTTTAGACTTAGCACTATCATCTTTTTTGGTTTTGACCGCCTTACTCACTTGAGCAAGCTTTGTGGTAGCTGCAGTTTTGGCAGTCTTTAAAATCTTCATTTTAGAGAGTCCCATTATATTCCCTCACTTTCCACCTGAAACATTTGATTAAACATCCCAGACAATTCGGTAAATAAATCCGTAATCGGACGATAACTTTCTGGTGCGCTCACAACCACCGTATCATACTTAAATAAAACTACCCCTCCAGCAACATATTCACCATCGTCATAGGTATAAACGTGGGCGCTACGCAACTGATGTCCAAAGCGTGAAATTTCCAAATAAATGCGCATATCTTCGGCATCAGGCCACTCTATGTCCTCAGCAGTAATTTCTGCAAAATCACTAGCAGACAAAGATTTCTTATCATTCGTATAGCCTGCATCATACACCGCTTGGCTGTAACAAGCAAAGAAATCTTCAGCAACCTTGGTTTCAGGCATACGATTCACAAAGTTAGCCAACTTTTCCTTATCTACAGTTAATTCATAAGCCTTGTAGCCCGCAGTCAACTCGTCGAAACTGTCAGAATCATCTGGTGCCAACCATTTACTAGGTTGCACTTTCACAAATTGATTTTGCTTGTATATCTCAGCCACTTCACCCGACACATCGCTATTTGCTGCTTGAACTATACACTGATAAACATCGCCGAAGGCACTTGTCTGAGCCTCAGGCAATTCTGCTTCAGCTAACAAGTCGGGAATAGAAATCCGCCACCATTCGTTGTCGATTACCTCAATAGTGTCTATGTAAACCCCAAGGCTAGCGCGCGTATCTTCGTCAATTTCTAAAGAGTTAATGGAGTCCATCAATCCAGCCAATTGCAAGTAGATTACTCCATCATGCATGATGATATTTTTGACTTCAATTAGCACACGTGGCTCGCCTTCGACCTTTTCTGGGTCAAAAATGAACTGAATTTTGCCAGAAGTACTATTGGGCAAAGAGCTTGAAGCCGAATCAAAAGAAACCAAGATCATTTCTAATTCGCTGTCTTCGTCTGGATTAAAAAAGCTGAATCCACCCTCAAAGCCAACGTTTTCGGCTTTAATCAACTGGTTAACCGCTTCATACGCTACTTGGTCTGGATTGTTATACCAGAAACAAAACCAGGCAGCCAAACCGCCACAAACCAACAACACCGCCACAATAATACCAATAATCAAGCCCTTATGGCTCTTCCCGTGCGAAAGTTTAATATCGCGCTTGGTATAACTACTATCTACCTCATGCACAACCGGTTCAGCGGTCTCCTGATTTTCAGTCGTAGGATTTTGCTCCATGACTCTCCTTGCTTAAGCTTTGTTACTATTGTAGCACAAAAAAATAAATATAAGCAAAACATTTTGGAAACTCTACAGCTATGCTATAATTTGATTATGGATAAATATACGATTAAAGACATTAAAGCCCGGCAAGTATTGGATAGCCGGGGCAACCCTACAGTAGAGGCTGATGTAATTTTGGCTTCTGGTGAAATGGGACGGGCGATCGTGCCTTCAGGTGCATCAACTGGCGCTGGAGAAGCTCTGGAGTTACGCGATAATGACCCGAAATATTATGGCGGAAAAGGCGTTTCCAGAGCGGTCTGGAATGTAAACCATGATATTCATGATCTGCTAGTCGGCAATGTAGCCGACCAGGCTAAAGTTGATCAACTCATGCTGGAGTTGGATGGTACGGATAACAAGGAGAAGATTGGCGCTAATGCAATTTTGGCAGTGTCTTTGGCGACCGCCAAAGCCATGGCTAAAGCGCAAAAGATGCCGTTTTACCAATATATAGCAGCAATTGCTCACACTACACCAGAAATGTGCTTACCAATGCCGATGATGAACGTAATGAATGGCGGCTGCCACGCAGATTGGTGTACAGATTTCCAGGAGTATATGATTATCCCGCGTGGAGCTGGCACAATGGCGGAAGCGGTACGCATGGGAGCCGAAGTATTTCATGAGCTAAAGAAAGTCCTAAAAGGTCGAAATTATCCCGTGACGGTGGGAGACGAAGGTGGTTATGGTCCTAAGGTACGCGAAGGTAATAATGAGCCGCTAGAATGTATTACTGAAGCAATTGAAGCTGCGGGCTATCGTCCCGGCACAGATGTTGCAATGGCGCTGGACGTTGCAGCGTCCGAATTCTGGAACCACGATCATTATGAGCTGAAAACCGACGGCGCCTGGAAGACATCAGAGGATATGGTGAACTGGTATGAATGGGTAGTAGATAATTATCCTGTGGTTTCGATTGAAGATGGTTTGGACGAAGGTGACTGGGAGGGTTGGAAACTCTTGACCGAGCGCCTAGGAGATAAGGTTCAGCTGGTTGGCGATGACCTTTTTGTAACTAACACCAAGCTCCTGGAGCGCGGGATTGCCGAAAAAGCAGCTAATGCGATTCTAATTAAACCTAACCAAATCGGTTCGCTTACTGAGACAATTAATGCCGTGTTGATGGCGAAAAAGGCTGGTTTCCGTACGGTAATGTCGCACCGATCTGGTGAGACCGAAGATACGTCAATTGCGCATCTAGCTGTAGGTTTGGGCACGGGGCAGATAAAGACTGGTTCGATGTCGCGTTCAGAACGCATTGCTAAATATAACGAATTGATGCGCATTTCTGAAGAGGATCCGACCTTAAAATTCAAGTTTTAGCATAAAAGTGTTGACTTTTTATACTTTCTGTGCTATAATGAGAAGATAAGGGTAAGGAAATCTCCCCCACTAGTGTTAGCTGGGGGAGATTTCTTGGCTATGATTCGACCTCTTCGTAACTCTTTTGCAACAGCTGCCAGTGCACCAACATAGCATTGATGATCTTGAGCTGCGGCCACTTCTGCCCAATGTCTTTGGCAAGGTACCGTAGTTCCCCATTACAAAGAATGAGACCATCAATCTGGTCGCGCTCCACCATGTCTTCAACCGCCGATAGACAAAACGCCTCACTATCACATGATTTGCCGTTATAGTAAATGCCTCCCCTGACTTCATAACGCACACAATGCGTGAGTAAGTTGCGCACTGCGGTATTGCTGGGAATGCTGACGCCAATACCATGCTGTTTCAACATTGTTACTAAGTGACTGTTCTGACTTGTATCCCAACTTGTGCCCAGAAGCCCCACATTTCGTAACTGATGTTTTTCGCATGAACATGCTATTTCTTGATTAAGGCTAAGAAACTCCATGCTCTGCTCTCGTGCGATAAGTGAACCCAACGGCTCTAAACATGGTGTGGCCACCGTAACAGCATTGGCTTGTTTCTCGTCAATCGCTTTGGTCACGGACTCAGAAAAACACTGCTGAATTTGGCTCAGATCTTTCGCTTCCGAGTCTTCCTGCATGATTTCTATCAAGCCAGAATTAAAAGTGAGAAGTCCTGCTTTTATCCCAGATAACATTCTATATTCTCTGGAATAAACTTCTTGTGTCAGTATCCCCAACACTAACGGTATAGTCGTGGACTTTGGCGGTGATTTGCCTTCGGGAGGTTTTTCTACCCCTCTATGCAGCTTTCCCGTCAGCGAGCGTGTGAAATCTGTAATAACCAATAATACCACCTACCTTTCAGATTTTGTAGGGTGATGTACTCAAAAAATCAACGTACAATATCCCCCCAATATGATAGTTTTATCTTAACAAAAAGTGCTATAGGTGTCAAAAATAAGCGCTTTCTCTTGACTTTTTTGGCGATGTGTGCTATAATGATGATAGAGGCCCGGTTTCGGACCTAGAAAAAATTTACAGATTGGAGTGGTGATAATTATGAAGCTGACACCGAGAGAGCTGAAGTACCAATCCGGTATGACCGGAGTAGCGCACACTACCTTGAATCCTTACGGGCCGGGAGTGGTGCGCATTCATTTGATTCCGCCGAAAGTTACCGCAGATGGCGCGCCTAGCGTAGTAATTCTGAACGGGCAGGACATATTGCCCGTCAATTTTGCTTGGGCGGTACTGCTGAATGAATTCATCAAACAGGTGAATGTATTTGCCAGCAATGAAGTAGCTGACGATCAGCTGGAAGAAATCGTGCAGAGAACCATCGTCAATGTGCGACAGGTTTACCCTAAAACCGGCGCAAAGCGCTTACGTACAGATTTGTGGGACTTAGTCAATGTTCTGTGTGATGTAGCCTATAGACGTGAACCCAGTATAGAGATTGGGTATATGTCGCTCGGGGAATATGCCCCGTTTATGAAGGCTCCTCACCGGATGGATTTGATGGTTAGCACAATGGTCAAAAATGGTAGCTGGCACTGCAACCAAAAATGTCTGCATTGCTACGCCGCCGGACAAAGTCTGGCCGAAACCAGAGAGCTATCCACAGAGAGCTGGAAAACAATTCTTGACCGTTGTCGCGAAATTGGAATTCCGCAGATAACCTTTACTGGAGGAGAGCCTACTATGCGTGATGACTTGGTGGAGCTGGTAAATCATGCACAGTGGTTCGTAACCAGATTAAACACCAATGGAGCAAATCTGACACCTGAACTCTGCCAACAGTTATATCAGGCTAGTTTGGATAGTGTTCAAATCACTTTTTATTCTTCTAAGGAAAACATCCATAACCAATTGGTAGGAGTAAACAATTTTCAGAAGACATTGAATGGGATAAAGAATGCTATGCAGGCAGGACTGAGCGTGAGTATCAATACTCCTTTGTGCACCTTGAATCGTGATTATGTTTTAACGTTAGAGGTTTTATATGCATTAGGTATACAGTATGTTACTTGCTCGGGCCTCATCGTAACTGGAAACGCCTGTCGGGATGAATCGCGAAACACGCAGCTTTCGAGTGCAGAGCTGTTGCAGATTTTGACTGATGCAACCAACTTCTGCGCAGGCCATCACATGGAAATCAGTTTTACCTCGCCCGGTTGGATTGCGGAGCAGGAATTACAAGCGTTAGGTTTAAACGTACCTACCTGTGGAGCCTGCTTAAGTAATATGGCAATTACGCCTGATGGGTTGGTGGTCCCCTGCCAGAGCTGGCTGAGCGCTGACTCTGAACTGGGCGCAATGTTAGAGCAACCTTGGGAGAAAATTTGGAACTCAGAAAAATGCACTGCAATTCGGACAGAATCAAGCTGTATGGCTAGTATCTGCCCGCTCAGAAAATAGGGGGGCTTGAAATGAGAAAGTGGAGTAAAATCTTTTTCGTCTGTGTGGCGATGATAATCGTGAGTATGTTGGAATTAACAACTTACGCCAAAACCAAGCCGCTGGACGAGATTAAAAGCTATGATATCACGGTAAACATGCGTCATGATGGGACGATGGACATCCGGTATGATATCGAGTGGAAAGTTCTGGACAGTAAGAGCGAAGGGCCGCTGGAATGGGTGAAAATCGGATGCCCGAATAGTCACGTTGACCAGATTACTGCATTAACCGATAATATAAAGTCAGTTAAGTATATGTCTGAGAATGGTGGGTCATATATTCGGGTGGATTTCAAGAGTGAATATATGGCTGGTGAAGCTGTAAAATTTAGCTATTCTATTCATCAGTCTTATATGTACACCTTGGAGGAAGACAATCACTTGTGCCGGTATTCTTTTACGCCTGGTTGGTTTGAAGAAATTGAAGTTGACTATATCAGTATAAGATGGAATAGTGATAACGTTATTGAAAGTAATGCGCACGAGACGGTCGATGGGTATCTGGTTTGGAAAGATAGTCTTGACATGGGTGAAAGATTAAACACCTCAGTAAAGTACAATCTTGATGTATTTGATACTAACCCGGACGAGCAATATCAGGAGGGAGATAAAGTCGATAAAATAGTGGTTATCATTATAGTCATAATCGTTGTTTTAATTATTGCGATTTGTGTAATTTCGTTCATATGCGAAGACGATGGATATAATGGCCGCAGTGGATTTGGGGGTAGTCGTACTACCTATATCCATACACATAGTTGTGCTCGGAGCAGTTGCGCCTGTGTGAGTTGTGCTTGCGCCTGTGCTTGTGCGGGTGGAGGAAGAGCAGGATGTTCATTGAAAGACTTTTATCATACCAACTTGCAAACAGAGAGTCTGAAAAAAGTTCTTACTAAAAAGAGTAGCACCACGACAAAGTTCTGATAAGTTTTACAAAAAGTAACAACAGTACTGTTGTTAGGGGGACGGCCTCTGGCCGTCCCCCTATTTTTATTGCACTTTAACGCAGCTGGCGCCAAGCAAATCCGCAAGCGGCTTGGTGAGCTCATCAGTAACATCAACTTTGAAGGGCAGACGCAAGGGGCGTTTACCGTTTTCGTCTTTCAAAACCATAATTATTTCTTGAACACCTGGATTTAATTCGCATAAGTGGCGGATTTCGCTAAGCGTATCAACATTATTAGGGTCTTCTACCAAGACGTAAAGTTTTTCGCCACGAGTATCCCGCGGTGGTGTGATTGGCGCACGTGGAGCATCATCAATATTGGATTTGGGAACACCACTGCGCTGGCCACTTACGCTAGTAGCGCGACTGCGGCGCGTGGGTCGAGGAGCGGCCGATTGCGGAATTGGCAACTTTTGACCGGTAGATTGATAGCTCTCCAGCACCGTATCAGGGATAATTTCTACGGTATCGGCGATGATTTTGACTTCGGACGAAACATTACCGTCTTTGTCCTTGGCGTTTACCCGACCAGTGACCTTAATCACATTATCTTGCTGCAGCTTACCACCCACTTCTTCGTACAAATTGGGAAAAATAATCACTTCCTGTTCAGCAATTTTATTCTCTAATTTTACAAAAGCCATCTTCGTACCGCTCTTAGTTAAAATTGTACGCACAGCACTAATAATACCACCAATACTAAGCTGCTTACCGTCATTTTCGGCGTTGACGAGGTCGTAAGGATGAGTTTGCTCGGCGAAATAAGTTTCGTAGCAGTCTAGAGGATGTGAGGAGATATAGAGCCCCATAAGATCCCGTTCCCAAAGCAAGCGCTCTTTTTCAGGGTATTTGGTGGGTGCCGCCTTAATCTCTGGTTCGGGCACGGCACCAGCATCACCCATAGCACCAAAGAGGTCGGTTTGCCCCGATGCGGCATCTTTTTGGCGTTTAGCACCGTATGCCTGAATTGCCTCAAGATTAAACAGTAAATCGCTACGATCACCAAAACGATCAAAAGCGCCGGTCTTGATCGCAGCTTCCCAAGATTTTTTGTTGAATTTTGTTGAATTTACTCGGGCAGAAAAGTCACAAACGCTAGTAAATGGGCCATTTTTATCGCGCTCTGGAATTACAAATTCTTCTACTAGCGATTTACCCATATTTTTGATGCCAGAAAGACCAAAACGAATCGTGCCCTCGCCACCCACAATACCAAAATCGCCATACGACTGATTGATATCAGGGCCAAGCACCTTCAAGCCCATGCGTTTGCATTCAGTAATCTCGATAGCAAGACGGTCGGTCCAACGCATATCCGCAGTCATTAGAGCCGCCATGAAAGCATCCGGATAATGCGCCTTGAGATAAGCCGTCCAGTAAGCCACTAAGCCGTAACACGCAGCGTGGCTTTTGTTGAAACAGTAGTTTGCAAATTCAAGTAGCTGGTTCCAGAAGGTCTCAGCAATTTCTTTGGTGGCACCACCAACCTTAATAGCCCCTTCAATAAACTGTGGTTTAACCTTATTCATAAGATCAACTTTTTTCTTGCCTACGGCCTTACGCAAAGTATCAGCCTGCCCACCCGTAAACCCGCACCATTCACGCGAAATATTCATGAACTGCTCTTGATAAATCATAATACCGTAGGTGTCTTTAAGTGAACTTTCAAGTCCAGGATGAAGATAAGTGATTGGTTCTTCGCCATGTTTACGGCGAATGAATTGGTCAATAAACTGCATAGGACCCGGACGATACAAGGCTACCATAGCGATGATATCCTCGAAACGGCTAGCTTTAAGATCGCGCAAATAGCGCTTCATACCGGCAGATTCCAGCTGAAAGACGCCAGTTGTCTCAGCACGCTGTAGGAGCTGATACGTTTTTTCGTCATCGAGTGGAATGCGCGTAAGGTCGATGTCATTTTTATAAACTTTACGAATCATACGTAGAGCATTGTTAATCACCGAAAGGTTAGATAGACCCAAAAAATCCATCTTAAGCAGTCCCAATTCTTCTACTTGCCCCATTGGAAATTGCGCCGCAATTGGCCCTTTAGCTGAAACTTCTAGTGGCAAAAATTTTTCTAACTCATCCGGCGCAATAATCACACCACAGGCGTGTACGCCATGGTTACGAATAGTTCCCTCAAGCTGACTGGCAAAATCCAGGACTTCTTTAGAAACTGGATTGGTTTCGTATTCGTGTTTGAGATCGGGCACGTCCTTAATAGCACTCGCAAGGTGAACATGATGACCTTGTACTGGATCTGGTACAATTTTTGCCAACCGGTCAGCTTCGGCATATGGCACTTCTAGCACACGTGCCACATCGCGCACGGCGTTTTTTGCCATCATCTTACCGAAGGTTGCAATGTTGGAAACTCGACCAGCACCATATTTATGTGTACAATATTCAATCACTTCATCACGTCTGGTGTCTTGGATGTCGGTATCAATATCGGGCATGGAAATACGATCTGGATTAAGAAAGCGTTCAAAGAGTAAGTCGTATTTCAGCGGATCTAGCTCAGTAATGCGCAAGGCGTAGGCTAAAATTGAACCAGCCGCCGACCCACGCCCTGGACCAAACACAATACGCTGGCTCTTACCCCAGTTAATAAAGTCCTGCACAATTAAGAAATACCCGTTATAGCCCATTTTATCTACCACGCCCAATTCATAATCAATGCGAGGTAGGATTTTCATTTTTTCCTCAGTGCGTTCCGGAGAATTATCTACATCTTCTAGGAGTTTGCGGCATTCTGCCACACTCATATCAACTGTATCCGCTAATTCTTTGCCTGCATAGCGATAAACCAAACCCTGAAACACTAGTTTGTCAAGATAAGACTTTTCGTCTTCACCTTCTGGAACTGGAAATTTAGGAATCAAAATACGCCCAAGTTGCAAATCGACGTCGCAGCGATCAGCAATTCGGCGCGAATTACGCACTGCCTCTGGACAAACTTTTTCCCACCGCGCAATAATTTCGTTCGGTGGAATTACATGCAACTCAAAATCCTTCAGAGTCATGCGATTTGGATTAGACAAATTGGAGGCAGTACCGACACAGAGCAAGACTTCGTGTGTGTCCTGCTGGTCGTGCCGCAAATAGTGCGCATCGCAGGTTACTACTAGCGGAATCCCAGTCTCATCATGAAACTTCATTAACTGCTGGTTGATTTGGTTTTGTACGTCCCAATGCGTAGGAGATTCAGGATGACCATGATCTTGCATTTCTAGATAAAACCGATCGCCATAAAGGTTATGGTACCAATCAATGAGTTCGCGTGCACGCTTGAGATCATTAGCGCGAATTGCTTCAGAGATCTCAGAGCCAGCACAACCACTCAAACAGATAATACCTTCGCTAAACTTCTCCATAATCTTATGGTCGATGCGGGGTTTATAATAGCGCCCATGAATTTCGGCTTCGGACATCAGATGGCACAGATTCTCAAAGCCCTGATTATTCATGGCAAGGAGGGTAATATGGAAACGTTGTTTATCGTGAGCCGGATCGTGGTCTTCCATATTGCGGGCTGCCACGTAAGCCTCTAGGCCAAGAACTGGCTTAATACCAGCATCGTGGCAAGTTTTATAGAGTTCAACTAGGCCACTCATAGTGCCGTGATCGGTGACTGCAACTGCCTCCATACCTTGCTCTTTAACAAAATCTACCAGTTCAGGAATTTTAGTCAGTCCATCGAGCAAAGAATAATGAGTGTGGTTATGCAAGTGGACAAAGTCGCTGACTTTGAGTGGTTCAGTATCTTTAGTTACCTCCGTCATAAGTATTATTATAGCACAGGATTTGAGATATTTCTGACAGGAATTTAAATAAAAAGCACAGGAAGTATTGACTTTTTATACTTTCTGTGCTATAATGAGGAGATAGGCTCTGTGTGCTATTTCTTGGCTGCTCCGGCGGCTTTCTTTGCGCTACGTGCACTAGCTGTGGCACGCTTAGCTTGGCGCTCTGCGCGATCTGCCTCAGCGATAGCAGCTTCTGTGGCTGCAGCTTGGGCAGCATTGGCTTCTGCCGTTCGCTCAGCCGCCTCGCGTGCGGCATCCTCGGCAGCGTAACGTCGTTCTTGGTTTTCCACGACATGATTAGCAAAAGTCTTTACAATTCCACCAACTGAGGTCATTCCCTTAACATTATCGACAATATCGTCGGCCTTAGCAGCGATTCCTTGGCCAGTCATAACAATCTTTTTTGCTTCGTTAGCCAAGTGAATTAACTTGATAATCAAGACGATTCCAGCAACCAAGAAAATAAAGAGCGTGATTGCTAACATGATTACTAAAATCCATTCTGCTATATTCATTTTTACCTCCTAAATCTTTTATATTATTGTTTAAGTTTTGCCGCGACTTCGGCGCCATAATCTTCATATTCCATAGCATATTTGAGCTGTGCCATAAAGTAATTTTTAGGGTCACCAGTAGTCAGCCATTCCCCCCTAGTGCGTTCAACGTAGACATTATTATCTACTGCCATCTTAGTAATGGCATCTACAGTCCACAACTCACCATCTAGCCCAGTCTCTTTAGGATTCAGATACTGGAAAACTTCTGGAGTCAAAAGATAGCGCCCATAACTTGTAAGATTGGACGGCGCATCTTCTACTTTAGGTTTCTCAACGATGTTTTGCAAGGTCATAGCAGTTTCGTCGGCTAATTGAATGATGCCGTACTTATTTAAGACCTCGCTAGGCATCTCCTGAGCAATAATAATACCTGCGGCGTCAGGGTGCTCCACATAAGACTGCATCAGTGTCTTGACGTCCGAACTACCAAAAACGACATCATCGGAATAAACCACAACAAAAGCCTCATCGTCACAGATAAACTTGCGCGCTGACGCTACGGGAGAGCCATTGCCATAAGGATAGGATGGATCTTGCTCAATCACTGTAATCTTGGGCAAGTCTAGAACTGCCTGAACTGAATCGTAACGATCTAGTTTTTCTTGAGAGCGCAACAGTTTTCGGATGCGATTGACGCTATTATTAAAATAATCCTCGTAAATCGCCTTACCTTCGGGTGTGGCGACAATAATAATCTCTTGGATTCCGGCCTCAGCACATTCTTCCACGACTAGCTGCATGATAGGGTGATTGCCTAACGGCAACATAGCCTTAGGAATTGACTTGGTAATTGGTAGAAAACGGCTCGCAAAACCAGCATCGGTAATGATAGCCTTGGTAGGTTGACGATATTTCATAATGGCTTAATTATAGCACAGATTAGGCTTCTGGGTTCTTTTTAGTATCTGCCTCAGGTAGCGCCTTTTTGGCTTTGTGAGCAGCCTTAGCCGTAGCAGAACGCTCCAACCGATCTTCGCGTTGTTGCTCACGGTTATGTGCACTATAAATAAAGCAGCACACCCCAAGAATCAACATATACGCACCGAAGAAACGCATAAAATCCACATTTGCTAAGTGTCCCGAATTAAAGATGGCAGCAGCAAACAAGACGCCACATATGCCACAAAGTGCCCAGATGAAGCGATCTGTCGGGTCAACTGTAGTACGAAAGGCAATAGCGAGTTCAAAAATGCCACGTAATAATGTATAAGCTGCAATTAAACTTAGATGCCAAGTCATGCCCTCATTCATGACAAAAAGTAGCAAAAGGCCAAAAACCGCGTCAAAAATTGCAACCGCCGTAGATACTAACCAACCCTGACGGTTATAGCTACGGTAAACTGAATTGGCAAATTCTACTACTGCAAGTGCTAACATAGAAATCCCTACAATTGGCACTAGCGATATAGATGTTTCGTCTGACGTAAATAAAGTCAGACAGCCAAATAAACAGGCCACAATTCCCTGGAATACAAATACTAGCCAATGACTATCAATATATTTACGCTTAATATGCGCCATAAAACCTCCTAAATTCTGCTTTTAGTATAACATACTTATGATTTTTTATACTAATTTCAATCGAAAATATAAGGTTCACTCAACGAATCCAGAAAGGAATAGTTGAAGCATATTCAACAAAATAG
>CARYFM010000004.1 GCA_949101405.1 uncultured Candidatus Saccharibacteria bacterium | reverse complement strand
TCAAGGCATCCACTATCAGTGCCCTTATGTACCTTTTTATGCATTGACTTAACTAGCAATCGAAGTTCGACTACTAGATCCGTCTTACAATTAATACTTCGTCGCCTCAGAAATGAAAGTAAACTTTCGCTTCTTTTGGCTCCTTGTATTTTTCATCGTTGTCTCAAATTGTTAATCGAAATTTTGGCGCAAGTAAGTCTATACAAGCTTCTTTTTTTGAAGAAAGCACGATAGAATTTACCTCGCATGATTTCTATCTTAATACAGAGGTTGCTCTTCGCAACTTGTTTAACTGTTACTCAGTATATCGCATCTTATATCCAAAGTCAACACCTTTTTTAAAGATTTTTCGACTTTTTTGGTCGATTTTTGCATAACAGAGGTAAAATTTCATCTCACAAGAGTGTCTAGTGTTTATTTTGCTACACTCTCTATCTCCATGATAGCATACTTTTGTGAAAATGTCAATAGTTTTTATGGCTACATATGCGAATTTTGTCAAATTTATATGGAATCGTCATTATATCAAACATGAGATATCAGATTATATTCATAAATTTCGGCGTTTTGAAAGTTAGGGATTTTATCAAATGGTGTTTCGGTAATGATAGAAACTAGGCGTTTCATCAGGCCATTAGAGCTGACAACGAGTATTTTGGCGTTGTCAGGGTAAGAGACTTGAAGATTTTGTAAAAAATCTACGGCGCGAGCATGAAAATCACGGATTGGCTCGACACCGAAAGCATCAGAGTTAAGAGTTTCATCAAGAAAATCGATTTCTCCATCAAATATCAGCGCCGGATCTTTGCCTTCAAACTGGCCAGCGTTGCGTTCTTTGAGATTGTTGTCTAGAGTGATTGGAAAACCTGGCACAATGATCTGCGCGGTTTTTAGAGTGCGTTGCAGAGGTGAAACATACACAGCGTCAAACTTCAGGTTTTGTGCGTTAAGCTTTTGGCGTAGCTGGTGGGCCTGAGAAATACCTGTATTGTTTAGAGGGATATCAGTCTGCCCTTGCAAGCGGTTTTCGCGATTCCAGTCAGTTTCTCCATGACGGACGAGGTAAATTTGCATAGTTTAGTGCCCTTATTTAATAATCAAGTCGTGGTCTGAATCGCCCAAGTCGAGCCGCTGGTTATTCCAGGGTTGGATAGGCGAGCCATCTAAACTATAGGAATAAATGAGATAATGCTGACACTTATCCAAAGTGTCTTCGGCGGTGTAATCTTCGCGTAAAGTCATAACTTGGTCGTATAACGCTAAGGCGGGGCGACCTGCATAATATACTGTATCAAGGCGGAAATACTTTGGTTTTTTGAGGTTTTGACAATAATTTATAACATCATGGATGACTTGTCGACCAAAGCCTTGACGGCGGAACTTTGGCAAAATAGCGAAATGATCCATCCAAATTGATCTACCGGAATCATAGCCAGATTCGTCAGGATCAAAACTATAAACTCCGACAATGCCAACCAAATCGCCATGATGGTAGATTAGCCACGATACATTAGTGACATCTTCGGGATGGAATGGCTTCTCTAGACAATCGTGATAAAGAGTCTTTTGAGGCCAAACTTGATAGTAAGTTTCAATCAAAACTGGAAGTGTCTCAACAGTGACAGACCGATACTCCAATTCTCCTGTATGGCTTTGCATCACTTGGCTCTTTTTATGGTTTGATGCTTACCATCAATAATACAAACGTCGCCGTCGTTTAGAATAATAGGTTTGGCATCAATTTTGGCGATTTGGTCTTGATGAAATTTGGTAATCTGGCTTCGTTCGGGACGATTGGCATGAGGAATAATATATCCGTCAGTTAGCCCTAAACCGCTCGTAATAGATTCGACGCCATAATAGACACCGACTTCTTCAACCTTGAGATCGTCACGTTCATAAACTTCAATATCTTCTGATGCAACCATTGCGCCAGCACTATGTCCAGCATATACGGTGATATCTTCTTCGAGGCGTTGACGAATGATGTCGTCCATACCGCTGATAGCTAGCGCTGTAGCCAATAAAAAGACATTCCCGCCTATGGAGTATATTAATCCTGGATTATAACTTGATACAAATTCGGATAGTTCTGCCGGATCTTTAGTGAAATAGTTGCGTAAATCAAGTTCCTGAGCTTGGAACCCGGCTTGCTGTAAGATTTGTAGTTTTTCTGCAACGCGTTCACGGCGAGCATTAGATTCTTTGTAATCGCGAGCATTAGTGATAAGCAAAGTTTTGCGATTTTCGCCCACAAGCACTCGTAAATCTTCGGCGAAATCACCTAAGTCTTGGCTAGATAGAAAAAGTTTCATTATTGTACTTTCCTTTCAGTTACGGTAATTATGCTAAGCGGTAAAATATCATCGTTTCGATATGCTGAAATGGAGGGAATAATCCACTCTGGAGCGCGTAATTCGTCATGCATATTTATAATTTCTTCATAGGAAAACCATTTAGCCTCAAGGATTTCACCTTCCTGAGGTTTGACGTCGTCTGTCAAGATTTTGGTGGCAAAAACGAAATAAACAGAAGGTTCTTCGCAACGTTGAGTAGCGATGATACAAACTCCAGTTAGTTTAACATCACAATTGGTTTCTTCTTTAATTTCTCGCACCGCACCATCAAAAAGTAGTTCTTGCGCGTCAATGTGTCCAGCTGGTAGGTTCCACTTACCGTAGCATTTCTGCTTAGATTCTTGTACTAGAAGGTATTTTCCGTCTTTTTCTAATACTCCGCCAGCAATAATAGGCATATTATGCTCCTTTCACTAATTCTTTTAACTTCTCTTGGACATCAGCAGAATCTTTAGCAATTAGCGCCAAACGGGCATCAATGTCGGTATGAGCAATTTGGACGGCACGACTAACCACTGGGTCATTCATCTTAGAATCGAAGAAATTGTAAAATTTCTCGGCTTCGGCAGATGTACGAATAAGATTTGCGGCATAGCGCACGTAATCTTCAATTGATTTTTCGCCCGTGAGTTTTTCGACGTAATCCCAATGTTGAATGAGCCAATCCAGGGCGCGGTCGCGGGTGCGGAAATTACGCAACAAATGAATAAAGAGAAAGATATGATCCTGCGGACGGACTATCTTTGGTTGCTCTAATAGAGTGAGAAGTTTCTCAAGATTTTGAGGCTCACGAGAGAAACCAGCAAGAGTATATAATATATCGGACTGGATTTCGGGGTCGATTTCAATTTGGTATTTGGCTAACCAAGCATCAAAAACTTCGTTTTCATCATAATAAAGTTTGGCCGTGAGGACATGTGTGCGGAGCTCTGGGCTAATTTGGGCAAAATCACCCTGATAGAAGTCATTTAGACGATGCAAAACTGGGTCATACTCACAATAGCGTGCAATTCCAAGCAAAATTCCCCTTTTAGTGGTTGAATCTACATCATGTAACTCAGAATAGTTAATAGCATCAAACTGTGGCTGTAGGAGTTTGATGAGGTATGCTTTGTAATTTGCATCCGCTGGGGTCTCAGGTGGGCAAAAAAGTTTGAGGTCGGAAATTAGCATCACGAGAATATTCCAAACTGCACCAGAAGTTTCGTCGACGAATTTCGGTAACAAATCTAGAAGCGAGCTAGACGGAACATGAGGCGTTTTCGCAAGCAGTTCGCGGTCAATCAGCAAGCGTAAGCGTTGCTCTAAGGAGAGATTATCAAAATTTGAGAGTTTTTGTTGAAATTCTTCGTTGCTTAGGTCAATGAGATAATGGCCAGACATGTCATCAGAAATTTTAGGCAAGGGCCATTTGGAGTCATCGATGCCTCCAGTAACGAGAAAACGATGCTGGCGCCACTCATCTCCTTGCTTTTGAAGAACTGGGTATCCTGGCTTAGTAATCCAGGCATGCATGAAATCTTTAATATCAAAATCAGCATGAGGTTGAAGTGACTCCCAAAGATCGTTCCCCTCAGTGTTGCTGTATTTGTGCTTATCAAAATAATCGCAAATTCCCTGGTTAAACTTTTCTTCGCCCATGAGCCGAATTAGCATAAAAATCAGATGCGCACCCTTGGCATAGACAATTGCACTGTCAAACAGTGTGGCGATTTCTGCAGGATGATCGACGGGTTGATGGACGGCTTGCACGCCAGGAAGACAATCACGCCTAAGGGCGGCGAAGCAATAGCCGGTGAAAAAATCTTGCCAAATATTGAACTCTGGATAGAGAGCAGCGGTAGCATAATATTCAATGACACTGGCAAAAGATTCGTTGAGCCAGAGGTCGTCCCACCATTGCATTGTAACGAGGTCGCCAAACCACTGATGAGAGAGCTCATGCGTAACAGTGAGCGCGATGCTCTGTTTGGTTTCTAAAGTGGCGGTTTTGTCGGCCAACATCATGGATTCACGATAGGTAACTAAGCCCCAGTTTTCCATGGCACCAGCCTCGAAATCGGGCAAAGCAACCTGGTCGAGTTTGGGTAAGGGATATTTTTCTCGGAATCTTTCGTCGTAATATTCTAGGGCGCGAGCGGCGGTATTGTTGGCAAAAATCAGCGATTCTACGGGCTGATTGAGTGCGCAATAGGAACTGACTTTGACACCGTTTTTGTTCACCATGGAAATGCTTTGGAGCGGTCCAATCACCCACGCAAGAAGATAAATGGACATACGTGGAGTAGTCTGAAAGGTGAAACGATTACAGTCCTTGGCTAGTAAGGGGGTATTAGCCAAGACAACATCTTTTTCGGTATAATCCGGTACCAGTAACGTAAGACTAAATTTGGCTTTGGCAGCTGGCTCATCAATGCAAGGAAAGGCTTCGCGTGCATAGTGCGATTCAAATTGCGTAGCAATGAGACGTTGTTCCTCGCCATTATAATCATAGGTTGAGAGATAGCAACCCTGCATATTATGATTAATACTGGTTTCATATTTAACGGTAAAAGTAGCAAGACGGCGTGTTTCATAGTCTTCCTCTTGGTTGATCTGACTAACTTTTTCTAAGTCGTCTAGCATTTCAGAATTAATAGGAATCTCGAGAGTCTGGTCATCATAATAGTAATCACAAGGTCGCAAAGGAGTTATATCTGAACCACGCCAGTGTAACGCTTGAAAACTAACTTCTTGGATTCGCAAGTTGACAGCATGAAATTTAACTTTGTCACCAATGATTTCGCCCTCTACTCTGACTGTACCGCTAAGAAGTTCCTTTTCGCGAAAAATAAACAACTCTAAATCGTATAACTCGGGAACAAAATAATCAAGAAATCTTTCCATATCATTATTATAACACACGAAAAGCTAGGGCTCTGAGAGCCATTATTTTCCATAATAGCACAACATAAGCATTTTGTCAATACTTATATAACGCGAGAAACTTCTTCGAGTGTAGTTTCACCGCGCAAGGCTGCGAGAATGCCTTTTTGCTCCAGAGTCAACATTCCCTGGCTACGAGCCGTATCCTCGATAGCGCGAGTATTAATATCCTTAATATCACCACGCAAGTACGCTTGAATATCGTCAGAGACTACGAGCTGCTCCATTAGGACTGTACGACCTTTGTAGCCGAAAGGAACTTCTTCGCTTTCTACTGGTTGATAAAGCGTAATGGCTTCAAGGTCGACGTCTACACCGTACATGGCATCACGAATATAGCTAACAGTGGAAGCGTCAGGTTTATAAGGCTCCTTATTGTCAGCAAGTTTACGAACAAGGCGTTGCGCCATAAGGAGACGAATCGAGCTAGCAAAAATTGGATTGGTACCAATTAAATCAATCATACGGGCAAAAGCCGCAGCGGTAGAATTAGCGTGGAAAGATGACAAGACTAGGTGACCGGTAATAGATGCCTGAATTGCGGTGCGAGCGGTGTCGGCATCACGAATCTCACCCACCATCACGACGTCAGGGTCGAGGCGAAGCACAGAGCGGAGGCCTTCAGCAAAAGAACCGCCATCATTAGTATGAATTGGAATTTGAGTGATTCCAGTAATACCATATTCAATCGGATCTTCTAGGGTGATAATCTTGCGTTCAGAAGTGTTAAGGGCGTTAAGAATTGAGTAGAGCGTGGTAGACTTACCAGAACCAGTAGGACCAACCATCAAAACTAAGCCACGAGGATGGGAGATAATTTCTTGGATAGTTTCGAGCTCAATGTCGGACAAGCCAAGTAGATTGAGGTTGAGCAAACTTTCATCAAAGTTAAATAGGCGAAGCACGGCATCTTGACCATACATAGTAGGAACAGTTTCAACACGAATGTTAAGTAGGTGCGAAGAACTACCACGATAAATATCCTGCTGCATGTGCCCAGATTGCGGCTTGGTGGCGGCGCTGGAAATATTGGCACGCGAAGAAAGCTCACCCATGATAATACGATAGCGGTCTTTGTCGATTTGTGCAACAGGATGTAACATACCATCGACACGCATACGAATACGAATTTCGTCACGCAGGTTTTCGATATGAATGTCAGAAGCACTAAGCTTGTCGGCTTGATCAATCAAAAAATCGAAAACTTTTTCCGACGAAACTTGATTGAGCGTGCGGCTAACTTCGGCAATTGTTTCAGAATCCCCCTCTTGGGCGATTCTGATGTCATCGTAATGTACTTGCTGAGGCGGATCATAGCGCAGCATAAAAGTTTGGAATGCTGAATTGGAAATCAGGAAGAAACCAACATGCTTACCATCTTCAGCGTATTGCCGACGCATTTCTGGCAAAAGACTATTTGGGGTTTGACTAGTGACCATGAAACGGAAAGGAGTTTCTTCATCTCCCTTTTGAAGTGGAATCATAAAATCCTTACGCATGGTTTTAACATTAAGTACATCAGGAACCAACGGGATAGTGTTTTCAAATTCACGCGTGTCGAGATAGGGCAAGCCTAAAATCCGCGCCCGGTTGCGGGTGGCTTGCTCTTCATTATCACGCCGTTTGCGTTGGATTTCGTTTTCGTCCATTATTTATTATCTTGCCCACTTTATGCTTATGGATATATTATAACATGGAATCAGGCATTTTTATTGAGTTCGGCAAATTTTTCAGTCATTGTAGGATTGCCACGTGTGAGTTTCTTAATGGTAAGATCATCTAATTTTTTGTTAGCGGTTTCAAAATTCTTTACAGTCTGAATAAGGGCGTCGCGAGTATTCTCGAGCTTCTTTATACTTTCTTCGATTTCTTTGATAGCTTTATTGAAATTCTTGGTGGCGCGGTCGGAGTTGATAGCGAAACTATCTTTCCATTTATCAATACGACCTTCAAAATTCGTAATGTCAATATTTTGCTCTTTGATAAGTGCAAGTTCAGCTTTATACTGCAAAGAATTCAGGGCAGCATTACGCAATAATGTAATCATTGTGATAAAAAACTGCGGGCGAATCACATACATTTTGTCGAACCCTGACTGAAAAGATACATCGACAATTCCCTGATTATAAAGTTCATTATCGGCTTCGAGTAAAGAAACCAAAACGGCATACTCACATTTCTTCTCGCGACGGTCTTTATCTAGCTCCTTGAAAAAGTGCTCATTTTTGTGTTTGGTGGCAGTAGTTTCGTTTTCGTTTTTCATCTCAAACATGATGGAAATAATTTCATTGCTATGCTCATCGGTTTCACGATAAATATAATCACCCTTGCTACCAGTAGTTTTGGAAACGGCGTTATCTTTTTCAAAATAAGCACGCTGAAAGGCTGTGGGGCGGAGCTTGTTGAACTCAGTTTCGCAGTGCTGTTCCAAACTCTCACCAATCATTTTGGTGGACATTTTAGCCTTCATGTCTTTGTAGTAGGCAATCATCTCGTCTTTGTTTTTGAGTTCGATTTCATACTGTGATTTAAGATTAGTTTCGAGCAACTTTTGTTCAGTTTCTTTGGCGTTCAAACGATTTTGGAGCTCGTCGCGCTCTCTTTCGATGGCAGTGACAGCCTTGGTAATTGCGAGTTCCTGCTCGGTCTTGGAGCTAGCAATTTGAGATTTGAGCTCAGCAATAGTCTCGGCAGTTTGAGACTGGAGTTTGGAAAGTTCTTCAGAGTTTTGGACTTTGAGCTCGGAGATTTTTTGATTGGCTTGAGATTTCAGCTTGACGATTTCGGAATCCTTGTCGGAAATAGCGCGTTGGAGCTCAGACTCCTTGTCTGCTAAAGTTTGCTGTAGCTCAGCGCGAACTTTGGACTCGGCGAGTTTGATTGCATTCTGCTTTTCACGTTCAGCCGTAGCGAGTTTTTCGTGAACTTCTTGCTCGATTTCTTGCTTGCTGATTTGATTAAGTAGGCTAGCATATTCACTTTCGTCAACTTTGAATTTGGCGCCACAGTGGGGGCAGGTGAGGTCGTGCATAAAATATCTCCTTTAGCTTCGTAAAAAATTATAGAAAAGATAAGCAACAATAATGGCTTCTATAAACACCATTACCCAAAGGTACTTCGGGTCTAAATGCAATTTATCTCCTCCGGATTTCATAATATTATTGTATCACAACCCAGTATTTTAGATAAAAATCGAAAAATCTATTGACTTTTTTGATAATCTGTGATATAATTAGGAGATAGAGTGTAGCTGAAAGGATTTTTATTTCAAAGAAGACACTCAATACTAGTGATATGCGTTTCCAACACCACGAACAACTGATAAATGCTATTTTGCATGGAATGCTAACTAAGCGCTGTAGAAATATTCGACCAGCAGAAATTTGTAGGCAGGCAAAAATTTCACGGACAACGTTTTACGCACATTATGGCGAGGTGAATTTTATAGAGCAGTACGAGCTAAAATTAAAGCAAAATTTTTGTGCACGATTGCCAAAAGTTAAAGTCAAAAAAGAAGTAATTTTTAGGATTTTACTTCGGTTTGTACGAGAACAATTTGATTATTTTGAAGCGACCATGCCAAATGCAAACTTCTGGTTGCTAAAAATGATTTTTATAGATTTATATCCAACTTTAAAAAGCAAAGATGGCAATTTAAAATCATACGACTTATATATGTCGCGGCAGATTATGTTGATTTTTTGTTGGGTTCAATATGACAAATGCGCTATTGAGAAGTTAAAAACCTACGTGCATAAAATGACGATTGAGCCAATGATGCATTGGGAAATTTAGGACTTGTGTGTTAAATTATTTAGCACGATTTTGATGTTGGATTTTGCTTTCGCGCTGCCATTTTATAGCGCCGTAGATATTGATGAGCAAGTAAGCAGTGCTGGTAGCGAACATCATGGGAGCTTCGGCACTGGAACCATCTATAAGAATAATGGTCCAGATGGTTAAATCGAGCACATTGTTAACCATCCAAATCCACCACGACTCGGCGTAACGCATAGTCATCAAAATGATGCCACAAAGGTTGACGCAGTTGGAGGCGGCGTCAAGCCAACTCAGGCGCTGAGTTGGGATTAGGCTGAGTAAATAACCCGCTATTAGGCTGCCGATTAAGCATGAGGCGATGACTATAATGGACGTCTTGAGGGTGAATTTGCGTCGTTTAACTTCGCCAGACTTATCAGAGTTTTTACCCCACTGTCGATAGCCCCAAATTTGCAATGGTAGACAAGCGAGAATATAAAATGATGCTGAGCCGAAAAGTTGGTTACGGAAAGCAGCGTAACCCATGAGAGCATAGTTAATAACGCTAAGGAGATACTGAATCTTACGGCCCTGGCTAGCGAAATATGCTGAGAGTAAACCAGTAAAAAGAATGGTTCCGCCGAGAATAATATCGTGCGAAAGAATACCCAAAATGACGGAGAGGATAAGGGACACTATAGTAATGAGGAGGTTTTTGCGAGATTGGCGCATGTAATAATTATAATTCAATGAGGCCAAAAAGTTTACTTTTTTCTTGTTCGTAGCGTATATATCCAGAATCTACTGGTGCCAAGACTACATGTTTTTCACCATCCTTATCCTCAACGAATTGGTATAGGCCTTCCGATATTCCATAGTAGTCGTATTCTTGACATGTTTGATTACTATAGACGCAATAGCCAACTTGGCGAACGCGAAAACCACCAAGGTTCGTAGGTAAAAGTACAACAAAAATGATACAACCAAATGCCAACCATATAACTCTGAATAGAAAAGTGTTTCTCCCTTTCCAAATACGCGATACACCTATGCCAACTACATAGTACGTAAGTAGGATAACGAGAGCTTCTAGTAAGCCATTCAAGAATAATGACAAGATAAGAATAACGAGAACAATAAGAAGACTAAACAATGTAAGACACCATTTTATTTTATCCAATATTTTCTCATTTTCTTGTCTTAGACGAAGTGGCACTAGGTCTATAATAATGTACTCAATGATGACAAATGATCCTGTTATAAGTGCTGAATATACAGTGAGGATTGCGCATTGTACTATTGATATTGGAGAAAAAGGCAAATCTACCACATGACTCCTATATAATAGAAGTAACGTACCGACTGTGTACGCAGAGATAATTAAACAAGTTGATTTTGCGATTAACTTGCTAATTTTATTATTAATCTTCTCATGCTCGACATTATGCCACCACTCATCAATAGTGGTGTAGAATGTTTTATGTCTGTAATTTATCTGTTCACTCTGCGGCATTATATCTGTATTATAACATGGTAATAATACAGATATAAAAAACGTGTTATAATTATATCGTACCCGTAGCTCAGCGGATTAGAGCGTCTGTCTTCGGAACAGAAGGTCGCAGGTTCGAACCCTGTCGGGTATACCAGAGGTAATTATTCCAAATTCAGATATTCTTTAAGTGTGATCTTGTTTTTTGTTTTCCATTCGGTCAAGCCATTAGCATTTCTGCCTAAAATCATAGCCGCAGCCGTTGAAGGCGATGAAGATAGATAATTTTTTGTGAAGACATTGTTTTTTATTGTTCCGTCTTTACGTAAGCTCTCCCATTTCATACGCAAGGAAGCTGAGCTATGCTTACTGAATTTGTCTATACTTCCAGAACCTTTCAAAACAACGAAACCTTCATTAGATATTATTCCCTTAGCTTCTACTTTAGGATGTGTTTTTGTTGGCGAAATACTGAAGTACTCAGCATGATATTCTTCAGCATTTATTACTGGCATAAACATTCTGTATCCTAGAGCACCAATTACGCTAATAGCCTTTTGGGCAAAATCTTCCAGTACAACTTCATCCGCTTCTGAGAGGCTCGATTTTGTTGGGATGCAACTGTTCTTGATGGAGCATCGACCAACTTCTTTGGCAATACTGTAGAAGTAATTTTCGAGAAATTTAACATGGGCCTTGTTTAGGATATTTTCTTTCTTGGTAATTGCAATACATGTGCTCCAAAAATCTTCGTCTAAGTGCTGCGCTAATCTCATATATAGATTTTCCGCTTCACCAATATAGATTTGTGTGTCCTGATCTCCTCCAATAAGTATGTATATTCCTGTATATTGTAAATCGTGCCTTTCACGATAATCACGAAACCGATTCTTTGTAATCTTGAATACCTTACCATCCCAATTAGCAACGTCACAAAATATACATCCTGTGGGATTGCCCTCTGGCAAAAATAGTTCTATTTTCTTGATATCCATACTCTTCCTTAAGGTTAATAATAGCATATCAAGTCGTGACGATAAAGAGCTTGCTGCTTTCATATTATCCTCGTACGTCTTGAACTGTGTTTTGAACAGCAAATTTTGATTTGTCGATTTGAGATACGAAATCTGAAAACTGATTTTGCATATAGATATTAGGAACCGGAATTGTTTTTTCAGCTAAAGTACTCTTGTTTAGAGTTTTACCCATTACTGCCGTATTGCTACCATTAAACCAATTTTTCATCGTAAATAAAGCAAACAAATAGTTATTATTTAGTTGCATTATACCTCTGTCGATAAAGGCCATGATTGCCTCATTAGTATAAATTGGTTCTGTCGTAATAGAGACCTTTCCTATTGATAGTTTAAAACTCATAATAATTGTATGTTTAGGTATAAGTTTAATTCCGCTTCTAAGCACCCCATAATCCGTAATCTGCTCTTTCGTATCATTTATATATTTACCAAAATTGCTTATATCTCGGATAGATACCCACTTATGCCCTTTGCCCCAGCATCTGTCGTCGCCTCTATCTGGAGTTTTACCCATTTGCAATATGAACAAGTCTTTCAATTTATATTGGTGTGGGGGTATATTATATGAATTGGGGTCTCCAAACATCTCGACAAATCGGGCTTTGATGAGGGTGTCAAGTAGCTCAATCTTTTTTGTTTTTAGACTAATTTGTTCTTTAATTAAATTTAACTTTTTAACCATGCTTGATTGAGCACTTTTATCGGGCAATCTAACACTAATAGTCTTCATTTTACCAAATTTCATACTAGCACGCGTGCTACCTTGCACGAAAGACGTGATTGACTTTTGGAAATTTTTTGATTTGAAATAGTATTTTAGATATTCTGGTATTATCACATCTTTAGATATCCTAAATACAGGATATGCTGGACTCACTATGCCAATATTAGTGCGCTCAAGCATGTTTGGATAGAATTCACCAGTATCACTCATGACTCGATAAGTAAATTCGCCACGCCGAATAACCTTATAGCCCGTATTATCTTTACTAGCTACCTGCTTATTGAAATAGTCGTCTTGTAGAAAAATACCATTTTTAGAAGAAGTAAGAACCGGGTATTGGTTGTTTTGCGTAGTCTTTTCTGAAACTTCCTCTAAGAAATCCGATAGCTTCATAATTACCTCCCCCCTACAAATTCGGATTTGTAGGGGTACTATTGATGCAAAAACTCGGCGATTACATTAAAGAATATTCCGTTAGAAATAGGTTTAATGAAGATATTCCGGTTTACAGCGTAACTAATTCTCAGGGATTTTGTCGCGATTATTTCGGAAAAGAGGTTGCGAGCGGTAATAAGAAGACATACAAAATTGTTCCAAGACATGCTTTTGCTTACAATCCTTCTCGGATTAACGTTGGATCGGTCGATTACCAGCATTGCGAAGACAAAGTGATCGTGAGCCCTCTATACAACGTTTTTACGGTAAATGAAAATATTATTCCAGAGTATCTGTATTATTATCTCAAAAGTCCTAGCACTATAAAGCGTATTAAAACTGTTGCCTCAGGAAGTGTGAGAAATAATTTAAAACTATCTATGTTGTGTGAATTCCCAATCGAGGTTCCATCTATTAGCAAACAGAAAAAAATACTAAACATCATGCGGGAAATACGGTTCTCTATCGATTGTAGAAAAAATGAGCTGGAACAACTAGATAACCTCATCAAAGCCCGATTTGTCGAGATGTTCGAGGAGAAAAATATAGACGAAGATACTATCGATAATGTTGCTTCATTCTGCTCGCGCGGTAAATCGCCAAAATATGTTTCAGAGTCTAAATTAAAAGTTGTAAACCAGGCATGTATTTATTGGGATAAGCTCAAGTTTGAAAATGTTAAATATAACGAAGAGACTTATGATGGGGATAGAATTCTTTCACACAATGACCTGCTTATATGCTCGACCGGTACAGGCACACTAGGACGTTGCAACATTTTTCGTAGCCCAGATGATTCGCGATACATGGCGGATAGTCATGTGACCATAGTTCGGCTAAACGATCGTGTTCTCCCAGAGGTATTTAAAGTGTGGTTTGAGCGCCCAAGAACACAGGAAAAGCTGTATTCCGATTGCGTTAGTGGGTCTACTAATCAGATTGAACTTTCAAAAGAAAAATTAAAAACTATGAGTATTCCCGTACCGCCAATTGAACAACAAAATCAATTCGCCATCTTCGTCGCCCAAGTCGACAAATCAAAATTTGCCATTCAAAAATCACTAGAAAAGACACAACAACTGTTTGATAGTCTAATGCAGGAGTATTTTGGTTAGAACTCAGCTCCTTTCGTTAGTGGAGGTACCAATCTAACGAAAGGAGAAAATAAATGGAAGAAGCCATTAAATATATTTTGGTGGATATGGATGAATATCTCACCTCAAACCAATCTCAGAAGCTACAAAGAGTTCTAGTGGCAAGATTAACAAACCAAAAGAGTACCACTAATAATCTATCAAATCATAATTATCTCTCTATGTTCCTTAACGCAAAGAAGATTGAAGGTTGTTCTGACAGGACATTGTCATATTATGAAACTACAATTGCAAAATTGTTGAGTAACTTTTCTGAGCCGATACGAAAAGTTACCACTGACGAAATTCGTGGGTACTTAGCTAATTATCAGACAATTAATAATTGTAGTAAAGTTACTATTGATAACGTTCGTCGTAATATCTCCAGCTTCTTTACGTGGTTGGAAGAGGAAGATTATATTATCAAAAGTCCTATGCGCCGCATTCATAAAATCAAAACCGTAAAAATGGTAAAGGAAATTATTTCTGACGAGGAGATAGAAAAGCTTCGCGATAGTTGTGATAATTTACGTGACCTCGCAATCATCGACTTACTATATTCTACAGGTATTCGAATTGGTGAACTCGTTAGATTAAATATTGATGATATAAATTTTGAAGAACGTGAGTGTGTGGTACTAGGAAAGGGGGATAAAGAGCGCAAGGTTTATTTTGATGCTAAAACTAAAATTCATCTTCAGGGGTATATTAATAATCGTTCTGATAACAATCCGGCATTATTTGTGACTTTAGACGCGCCATATGACAGGCTCAAGATTTCTGGCGTCGAAATTCGCTTGCGTTCGTTGGGCAGAGAATTAGGAATAAATAAAATTCACCCGCACAAATTCCGTCGCACTATGGCAACCAGAGCGATTGACAAAGGAATGCCAATCGAGCAAGTTCAAAGACTTTTGGGACATTCGCAGATTGATACTACGATGCACTACGCAATTGTTAACCAAACAAACGTCAAGGTTTCTCATCGCAAGTTCATAGCCTAACAAATCCGAATTTGTTGCGTTTAATAGTTTTTTAAGTTTAGCCAGATTTTCTGCGATTTCTTTGTCTAATTTTTCGATATCGGCTATAATCTCGCTAGTGGGTGGGTACTCAACTTTTTCGTACTCAATTTCCTTGTATTTATTAATCGATAGATCGTAATTATTTTCTACAATTTCCTCTTTTGGTACAAAGAAGGACTGCTCAGTGCGTTTACGATCATTTTCACCGCCAAGATTTTTATACCTACTAAGAATGTCTGGAATATCGCTTTCCTTTAGTGGCGAACGCTTATCATCCAAACTATAACCATCCGACTTCATATCATAAAACCAGACTTTGTCTGTCTTGTCATTGTTCGATTTAGAGAAAACCAAAATAGCCGTAGAAACACCCGCGTATGGCTTGAATACGCCAGACGGCATAGAAATTACCGCAATGAGATTTTGATTTTCGATGATTTCTTTGCGCAAGGCTTTGTGCGCAGTACTACTACCAAACAACACGCCATCCGGAACGATGACTGCCGCCCTGCCATTTGGCTTTAGATGAGAGGCAATATAGTCAACGAATAGTAGTTCGGCGCGACTTGATGAAATGCTGAACTTTTTATGCGGCGTAATCCCGCCTTTTGGCGTCATAAACGGCGGGTTTGCAATAATTACATCATAACGGTCACTCCAATAATCCTCAGAGCTGAGCGTATCATGCTCGATGATATTTGGAGCTTTAAAGCCATGGAGGAACAAGTTTACCCGTGCAATGCGCGTCATATTTGGTTCGATATCGAACCCATAGAAGTTATGATGAATTTTCTCAACATCTTCGCTATTTAGACGTTCGTTGTCAATATGCTTTTTCTTGATATGATTATAGGCTGAAATAAGAAACCCAGCCGTGCCACAAGCCGGATCAAGAATCTTATTAGTTTTGTCTGGGTCCAATATTTCTACCATCATATTAATAATGTGTCTTGGGGTACGGAACTGACCCAAACCACCCTGCGAGCCTAATGTAGACAGCAAATACTCATATGCATCACCAATTGAGTCGCCAGAATCCTGATCAATTTTGTCCATTTCACGCAAAAAGAGATTTAGAGTATTCGCGTCGGTAAAGTTAAGCGTTGCCCCATTAAAAATCTCACGGAATAATGGAGGGATGTTCGGGTTATGGCTCATATTTTCCAACGCATTGCGATATAAAATCACACGGTCGCTTCCGCTAACCGATGGGCTCATGAGATTGTGCCAACTATACTTTTCATACTCATCGGAAAAATATGTTCTCTTGCCTCCGAGAGCAGCAGACTTATCATCAGCATCAGACATAAACTTATAAATCAACGCATAGGAAATCGCATCAACTTGAGCAATCGGACTAGGCAGCTTCCCCATGAGTATGTCTCTTGCGTTGTCGATAATTTGCTTAAACTGAGAATAGTTCATTTTAATCCTTTACTCTTAATTTTTCAACATTGATGTAATCTCGGATATACTCAACGATTTGATTAATTCTTTCACTACCAAGTCTGACGAGCTGATTAATGGATAGCGATCCAAAGCCCTCTAGTATACTATAATCACGATTATCTATTGCTTCTGCAACTCTACGATTAGAAATGTAAGCATCAAACAACTCGAAAGCATCATTATATCCTTCGCCAACTAGCTCATCACCAAGTTTTTTATCATTAATGAATTCGTCAAACTTTTGTTTGATATACTCAGCTTTTGTCAAAGGAATTTTATCCTTGAAAATTAAATCGAGAATTTCCCTACCTTCCAATCTCCGGTCAAGATTAAAGATTTTGCGTATTTTTTCCGGTGTCATGAAAAATCTAGGGCGGTCTTCGCCAAGGATATGGCTTCTAAGATAGCTGACAGCCTCATCGATTTTGCCGCTGTAATATAGGTCACTAAGCTCAACATCACCTTTAGTTTCGTCTTGAAAGCTACGGAACATTTCACGATCAATACGCATACCTTCGGAACCGACAGTGGTCTGTGAAACCGTCTGGACATCGTCGGATTCTCCTAACTCGAATGGTTGAACGATGGCAAAATCCTGCCCCGTGTTGCCTGGGAGCGTAGTGGATACTACACCAATAGTTGATTCTTTAACTTTTGGAATAGCTAACGGAACACTATAATCATATTTTTCTTCAAAGTACTCGCACACAGCAAAGAAGTCAATTAGCCTAAAGTTCTCTTTACGCGAAGTCCGTACAGATTCTCCATTTGCATAATCTATCCATTCAAATGTATGAAGCCGCGTTCCGCGCCCCTTCATTTGGATAAAATCTGACGGACTAAAGACTGGCCTCATAAACACAACATTAAGCAAATCGGAACAATCATAACCGGTAGTCATCATGCCTACCGTAACAGCAACTCTTGCTCGGCTACTTTCGTAGTCTTGGAGCCACCTAGTCTGACCGCACAAGTTATTTTCCGAAAACTGAATTGTAAACTGCTGAGCATCACGAATATTGCTAGTTACTTGAACCGCAAAATCAGAATTATATTTCCCAGGCCACTCCTCCATAGCAAGTTGATTGAGAATTTGCGTAATCTTTTCTGCATGCTTTTGACTTACAGTAAAAATGATAGATTTGCCAATTTCGCCACTTAATGGGTCCCTAGCAGCATATTTCAAGAAAGTTTTACAAAGTACGACGTTAGTTTCCTCATTAAAGAATCTCTTTTCAAAATCTCGTACGCCAAAAGTTTCATCAATATCGGTGTCGTCTATAACGCGATGCACCGCATATCCCTTATCCGCCAATAGCTGCGACGTAATTTCGGTACGAGCATCAATGATGACTGGGTTCACTAAGAATGGGCCATCTGGGTCGTTGACGCCATCTTTGAGATCATAGCGGAAAGTTGGCTGCCCAGATTCACAGCCGAATGTGCGATATGTATCAAGCAACTCACGCCGTTCAAATTCTTTTTCACTATTTTGGTTTTGACTCGTATTTTTAAGAAAATCTTTTGGCGTAGCGGTTAGCCCGATTTTGTAGCCAGTAAAATACTCAAAAACCGCTCTCGCGTTACCGCCGATTGAGCGATGCGCTTCATCGGAAATTATCAAGTCAAAATCATTGGGGCTAAAATCGCGATACCGTGCACTAGCTAGCAAGGACTGTACTGTACTAATTACTATGTCAGCAGTACGCCAGTTATCTTTGTCTTCTTTATACACTTTGACAACATAATCACGTCCAATCGTTTGCGTGAAGGATTTTTTAGCCTGGTTTTCAAGTTCAATACGATCAACCAAAAACAATACACGTTTCGCATTCCCCGTCTTTAGAAAAAGTTTTATAAGTGCGGCACAAGTAAGAGTCTTTCCTGTACCAGTAGCCATTTCTAATAGAAACCGCTTATTGCCGTTTTTGGCAGATTTCTGCACGGCTTGTATAGCGCGAAATTGATAATTACGCAAAATCTTTATTTTATTCTTTTCAACGAACTCCTTGCGCCTATCCTCGTCCATATAATCTGGGCGCATCTTTATATCAGGCATTTGTGATTCCGCAATGTAGGTCGATTCGACTTCTTCATTAGCCAATGCATCGGCGTCCGGGATCCATTCCTTATCCTCCTCAAGCGATTCTAAAGTAGGAAAACTACTAATCGGCTCAGGGTTACCAAACTGCATATCCCATAAGTAATGTGTATTTCCGTTGCTCAAAATAACATATCTCACATGTAACGAATTGGCATATTCGCGGGCTTGCTCTTTGGCAGAAAGCGGAGCAATGGATTCTCGTTTTGCCTCCAGTACTGCAATTGGTTTCTGGTTTTCATTTAATAACAGATAGTCTACAAAGCCAGTTTTGGTGTTTTGAAAATCATCACCATATGTATGCATGTCTACCTTATTTTCAACATCGACATTGGCTGGACCAGCTTCACCATCAAAAAGGCGCCACCCAGCATCTTCTAACATCTTGTTTATCTTTAATCGGGCTTTTGCTTCTTTTTGTGTCATATATTTATATTATATCAAGATATACCCTTAAATCATATATAATATACTATATATGCCTAAATCTCACACTGATTATCCGAACAAAATTGGCCTAGGCGCCGATGATAGGAGCTTTTTGCTGGCGAATCACGACGTCGTGCTAAACTGGCCATACAAAGATTGTATACTAGAAGGTAAACAGACTAAAGAATCGGTCAAGGGTGAGGAGATTTTTTATCACCAAACCATCGCCGCGGAAGAAATTGGCGATTTATTGGAGCCAAAAGTCTTCACTAACTGGCAATATCATCCATTGGGCGGCAAAAATGAGATAGCAATTCCCGAAACAATCAGCGAAAAAGATAATCTCATTATCAAAGGCAACAACCTGATTGCGCTCCATTCCCTGCGGCCACACTATGCGGGCAAAGTGAAGCTGATTTATATCGATGTTCCCTTTAACACCGGCGACGACAGTTTTTGTTACAACGATAATTTTACTCACTCCACTTGGCTGACCTTCATGAAAAATCGCCTGGAAGTGGTCCAGGATTTTCTCACTGACGACGGGTCAATTTTTATTCACGCCGATTGGCACGAAGTGCACTACCTCAAAGTTCTGTGCGATGAAATCTTTGGGCGCGAAAACTTTATCAACGAAATTATTTGGTGCTATACTGGTCCAGGTAGCCCTGGGATGAAACAACTGAATCGCAAACATGATACGATTCTGTGGTATGCCAAAGATCCGGATAATTTTATTTTCAACAAGGACTCGGTGCGCGTGCCATACACTAGCACCTACCAATCAATGCGCAAAAGTCTCAATGCAGGTGATGGTTGGACGGATGAGGATATAGCGCGGATGCGTGAAAAAGGGCGTGTACCCGATGATTGGTGGAGTGATATTCCAGTGGCGGTACGAGCGCCAATTGATGGCAAAAAACGTACTGGTTATACTACTGAAAAACCGATTAAGCTCATGGAGCGCATCATCAAGATGGCGTCGAATCCAGGTGACATTGTGTTGGATTTTTTTGCTGGCAGTGGTACTACGCCATACGTATCAGCGCAACTTGGCCGGCAGTTTATTGCCGTGGAGCAGCTAAACGGCGCGCACAGAATTATGCTACAGCGCCTGGAAGGTGAAGCAAATTTCATCTCATGTGTGTTGGAGTCTGGCACACAAAATAATCCCGCGGACGAAAAGTCACTTTATATCAATTATTCCGAGATCGACAAACATAATGTTTCCGACTTAGACAAAAAGCTAAACACCATTTTCTATGCTACCAAATGATATTACGAACAATTTGCGCCACAAACCGCGCGCATACCAAATCGACGCGCTGGCGGCGTGGCTGAAATACATTGATGGCAAGCCTAACAAGCCAGTACAATTACTATTCAATATGGCAACCGGTTCGGGTAAAACTTATATCATGGCGGCGCTAATGTTAGACTTGTATCGGCGTGGCTGGCGCAACTTTCTCTTTTTTGTGAACTCGACCAACATTCTCGAAAAAACGCGCGACAATTTCGTACGCGTCAATTCACCGAAATATCTTTTTGCGCCCAGCATCAAAATCGATGGTAAATTTGTGCGCGTGCGGGAAATCCGGAGTTTTTATGAAAGCGATCCAAATGCAATTAACATCCTTTTTACCACCACACAGCGCCTACATAAGGATTTGAACGTGCCGCACGAAAATCGCATTTCTCACGCCGAACTGGCACAATATAATCTCGTTCTAATTGGTGACGAGGCGCACCACAACAATGCCAAAAATAATCTTTATCGCCAGGCGGCGTTTGGAAATTGGGAGTCCACTGTGGAGAAAATCCAGCGGCAAAATCCTAGAACAATGTTGCTAGAGTTCACGGCTACAATGGATTTTGAAGACGAAACCATTCGCGACAAATATCACAAGCGCACATTATTCCAATACGATTTGCGTAAGTTTCGGCAGGATGGGTTTAGCAAAGAAGTATTATTATATACTGCGAGTGATGATTTGCCGGAGCGTGAGTTGCAGGCGATTATTCTAAGCCAATATCGTAAATTTGTGGCACAGAAAAATGATATTTCGCTGAAGCCGGTGGTAATGTTCAAAAGTCGCACAGTGTATGAGAACAAGACTAGTCTGGCGGATTTTGAGTTGTTACTTTTACATTTGACGCCAGAAAAACTCAGCGAAATATCGGCAAAGTCAACTGGGGTTTTGCGGAATGCCTTTGCATTTTTTACTAGCAATAATATTAGGTTTGAGCAACTCTGCCAAGAATTGCAGCAAGATTTTTGTCCAGAAAATTTGTTGCGCATGGATGGTGGCCAGCAAATTTCCCGACAGACGCAGCACGCGGTGAACACTTTGGAAGCGTCCGACAATAATTACCGCGCGATTTTCGCGGTGGATATGTTGAAGGAGGGTTGGGATGTATTGAACTTGTTTGATATTGTACGTCTATACGAAACGCGCGACGGCAAGACCAAGAATGGCGTCTATATTCCAGGCAAAACCACAATTTCTGAAGCGCAGTTGATTGGCCGCGGAGCACGCTATTTCCCTTTCACTATCGACGATAATTGTGACAAATATCGGCGTAAGTTTGATGACGATTTAGAAAACGATTTGCGGATTTTGGAGCAATTATATTATCATTCAGCGCATGATGTGAAATATATTCAAGAAATCCAGCAAGTCTTGGATGAGACTGGAATTACAAACTTTGCGAACGAATAATCTGGCGAATGGCATCGAATAAATATGGCTTATAAACGGCAAATTCTAGTGGTTCACAATCCAAAATACACGAAAAACAAGTAGAGCTAGCAAGTTCAACAATCATAAAGAGCAGGACTTTGGGATTTTTGAGCTGGATGCCACTGTGTTCGGCAGCGCGGACTAGGCTATGTAAGATATCCATGCTGTCATTAGTGAAAATCTCACTGACTTTGTGATTAAACAGGCCAAACGATAAGTTCTTAGAAATAAGCTTAAGTGCATCTTGATTTTGCGATAAAATATCCGTAATATAGTCTACGATAAAAATAATCTGATCTTCAAAATTTACTATCCCAGTCTGGCGTAGGGCGGCGATTGCCATTTGAAAAAGCTCGCTTGATTTGCGCGTGATAAGTTGTTCTTTTAAATCATCTTTGTCACGAAAATAATTGTAAAAAGTCCCTTTAGCAATAAAAGCCTGCTCGGTAATGTCTTGAATTGAAACTGCATCATAGCCACGTTGAATAAAAAGATGGTAAGCTGACTCTAAAAGACGATCGTAAGTGTCGATTTGCTTGCTTTGGCGCTTGCTGACTTGATTTTCTGTGTCCATGCTTTTATTATACTGAAATTTTTGCAAAATACAAGCATGATTTATGACAAAAAAGTGACTATTGGTCATTTTTATTATTGACAGACGTATTTTATTGGTATAGAATGATGGAAGAAAAAGTGACCATTAGTCATTATTTATATAAATAAGAAGGAGCGAAATGAAGAAAGTCAGCGAATTTATTTGCAAACATCGCTGGGCAATCGTAATTCTTTCGGGATTACTACTGATTCCAGCGCTATTTGGCTATATTACTACCAAAATCAACTATGATTTGCTCGTTTATCTGCCATCCGACATCGAAACCCTCAAAGGGCAAGAAGTTTTGACAGACGATTTTGGCATGGGTGCATTTTCGGTGGCAGTGATAGAAAAAATGCCCCAAAAAGAGCTTTTGCAGTTGGAGGAAAAAATTGAGCAAGTAGACGGTGTCAATCAGGTCTTAAGTATGGCAGATTTGACTGGTACGGCGATACCAGTGGACTTTTTACCTTCAGCGGTGCGTGAGAAGATTATGCATGATGATACGCAGCTTATGCTGATTACCTTCCGTGATGGCACGAGCGATGAGAAAACTTTGGAGGCCGTGGAGGAAATCCGCAATTTGGCTGGAGAAAGTTGCTTGATTGGCGGGATGAGCGCCATGGTGCTGGACACCAAGATGCTATTTAATAGTGAAACTGTGCTCTATGTGAGTATCGCGGTAGGGTTGTCGTTTTTGGTGTTGTTACTCTGCTTGGATTCCTATGTAGTGCCGTTCTTACTAATTGGTAGTATTGGTGTAGCTTTGCTCTTCAATATGGGGACAAATATCTTCCTTGGAGAGATTTCCTATATTACCAAAGCCATTAGCGCTGTGTTGCAGCTTGGTGTGACGATGGACTTTTCGATTTTCTTGTACCACAAATATGAAGCTGCAAAGAAAACTGAAAAAGATCGCCTGAAAGCCATGGCGAGTGCAATTCAGGCGACAGCTTCAAGCGTAGTAGGAAGCGCACTGACAACTTTTGCGGGATTTCTAGCGCTTTGTACGATGAGTCTGACACTAGGTACCGACATTGGCATCGTGATGGCAAAGGGTGTGGTGCTGGGTGTGGTCTGCGCAATCACGACTTTCCCCGCCCTATTGCTCGTCTGTGACAAGTGGGTAGAAAAAACCAAACATAAAGAGCTCTTGCCACAATTCACGGGCGTCAAAGATTGGATTATTAGGTACAACAAGGTGATTTTAGCAGTGTTTGCGGTGGCTCTGGTACCAGCATATATTCTTAATACGAAGACGGAAGTGTATTATAAATTGGATTCGTCGATTCCGTCCGACTATGGCTATACCAAAGCGATGACGGCACTACGTGAAGACTTTGGGATGGAATCACAAATGGTGGTGTTGGCACAAAGTGGCACAAGCACGGCAAAGCTGAATGCGATGGCGGGAGAAATCAGTGCGCTAGACGGTGTGGATGCGGTGCTGAGCCCAACCATGCTAGCAAATTATGGCCTCTCGCAAGATTTGCTGAGTGAAAAATTACGGTCGTTCTTTGAAACTGATGATTATACGATGATGCTAGTGCTGTCGAGCTATAGCATTGCGAGCGACGAGCTAAATACACAAATCGCCCAGGTGAATGGAATCGTGGATAGTTATGATGAAGGAGCGATTGTGGCCGGCGAAGGTCCACTGATGCGCGATTTGGTGGAGATCGCCGACCGCGACTTTACCAATGTGAACGCGGTTTCGATTGCGGTGATTTTCGTAATTATGGCGCTGGTACTGAAGTCTATTTCCCTGCCAGTGCTTTTGATGGCGGCGATTGAGTTTGCGATTTTCTTGAACTTGGGTTGCGCTTTTGTAACTGGGACGGAGATTCCCTTCGTGGCGTCGATTGTGATTGGCACAATCCAGCTAGGAGCAACGATTGATTATGCAATTTTGCTGACCACTAAATATCTCGAGGAACGGCAAAACGGCGCAGACAAAAAGCAGGCAGTACAGACAGCGCTAGGGAGTTCGGTTCAATCAATCTTTGTGAGCGCGATGTGTTTCTTTGGAGCGACGATTGGTGTGGGCGTGATTTCGCAAATTGATATGATTGGCTCACTATGCACGCTGATTGCACGCGGTGCGGTGATTAGTATGGTAGTAGTGATGGCAGTGGTGCCGACACTGTTGCTAACTTTTGATTCGGTGATTCGGCGCACAACTTTAGGATTTAAGAAAGGACAATTATGAAAAAGATTACTAAGAATTTAACTTACGTGGCAGTAGCAAGCGCAGTAGCAATTGTACCTAGTTTGTCTAGCTTATCCGCAATGGCGCTGACTCAAGATGAAACGGTATACGCCAAATTGCAAAACGATGGTAGTGCAAAATATGTTTCTGTTACCAAACATTTGATCAATGACTTGAAAGAAAATGAGTTGTTTGATGAAAGTATTTTAAGTGAGCTGGAAAATCTAAATGGGTTTGAAACTTTTTCACAAAACGATCAGACAATAAAATGGAATGCTGAAGGTAAGGATATTTATTATCGCGGAACCACGGAAAAAGAATTACCGGTGCAACTACAGGCCACATATTATTTGAATGGTGAAGAAAAACCAGTGAGTGAGATTTTAGGCAAGAGTGGGCAAATTGAGATTCGCTTGAAATATACTAATTTATCCAAAGTTGGTAATATGTATACACCGTTTGTAGTCGCAGTGGCGACTACTTTAGACGAAACAAAAGTTTCTAATGTGAAGGTAACAAACGGGCGTACAGTGAATAATGGTCGCACGACAGCAGTTGCCGCAGTGGCAGCACCAGGTTTGTATGAAAGTCTTGGTCTTGCAGAGCTAAAAGGCACAGATACAGTAACGATTAGTTATGAAACGGAAAAGTTTGAACTAGGTGATATCTATTCGATTGTAACGCCGAAGTTGCTCGATAGTGCTGATTTGAAAACTTTCACTGAGCTAGATGATTTGTATGCTAGCAGTAACAAGTTGGCCGTGAGTAGTAAACAACTAGTGGAAGGCACGAACTCGCTCAAAAGTGGCATCAACGAATTGAAAAATGGTATTTTACAGGCTAAGCAAAAGTTACAAAAAGCAGAGGTTAAACTCGATAGCAATACTTTAAATAAAATCAAAGCCGCTGCTAGTGCTGCCGCCGAAAAGCAAGCCGAAGCACAGCGTGGGGTGATTTCGGCAAACATTAAGACACAGATCGAAAGCAATGAAATTTTGATGAACGCTTTGCGCTTGCAAGCTGCAGAAATGTGCAGTGCGCAGATTGGCGGAGCAACTTGCCCTGAAGCAAATTTGCAGGCCATACAGACACAATTGGTGCAAGGCGTGGAAGCTAGCATGATGGAAAGCTCAATGACTTTAGCCAAGACCACTGCTAAACAAACTGCAGCCGCGACTGCGGAGAATGTGGCCGTGCAGGTAGCAGAGACCGTACAAAAGACCATGCTACCAGCAGTATCCGGCGCACTAGATACAATTTTGGCTGGAGTGAATAAGCTGACACAAGGCGCTAATGAGCTAAATAATGGTATGATGCAGTTTGACCGCGAAGGAATCCAAACCCTAAATAATTTCGTAAACGGCAAGGTGAGAGTGACGGCTAACAAAGTGGAACAATTGGTACGCTTGGCTGAGCAATATGACAACTTTGCTGGGATTACCAAGGGCGCAACTGGCACAACGAAATTCGTCTTAATGATTGAAGGGCAGAAATAATTATTTGCGATGATAGAATTTGCGACGCTAACGATTGAGTTTGCGGATAATTCTATAAAGTAAATAGCGCGATTTATTAATTGGCAAATCCCAAGTCCCCGCATAGTTGACTTGCTCGCCGCCAAATGATTTCTTGAACTGTGTGAAACCATACCATGGATGGCGAGAATCTTCGGACGTAGTAATTCCCCAAAAGTCAAAAGTTTGCATGCCAGCACGTTTAGCATCAGCAATCATCTGCACAAGTAAAATTAAACCAGCGGCAAGTTTGCGATGTTTATAAGCGGCTGCGGCGTGCGCATAATATCTTATATCGTCATGGTCATATACCAGCGCAGCGGCGATTGGCTGACCGTTGAGCTCGGCGACATAGAGCGTGGCAAAACCGGCCCTCATTTGATTCTGTAGGTGCGCCTTTTTCTGCGGGATAAAATGATTCTGCGCGCCGACTTGACTTAGGAAATGTATCAAGATTCCCAGCTCATCTGGATTTTTGGTCTGACGAATCGAGATCCCCTTTTTATGACGATTTCGCCAAAGTCGACTTTTTTCCTTTTCCATGTGGGCAAAAATTTTCGCCTCAGGCTGAGTTAAATCTAATACCCAAGTATGCGCTGGGTCAATATCATGGGATTTCTGGAGACAAAAAGTTTTTCTTAAAATCTTTGCAGACATAGCATTAAATGGTGGTTCTATGCGAATGAAGAAAACACGATTTTCCTGCGCGAGTTTCGTTAAGGCCTGGAGTGCGGCGTGAAAATTGCGCTGGCATTCAAGAGGATTACTAAAAGATATGGTTGGGCCATACGGTACGAAAAGATAATTCCCTAATGGTGTGCGTTCTAATATAGCTAGCGTCGAAAATTTATTATTTTCTAAGCGGAAAGTTTGTCGATTTTCAAGGCGTTCATAACTTTCCCACGCCGTGGATTGTAATAAATGTTCTTTCATATAAAAGCCTAATTAAAGAAGTGATTTGATTAGGGTGACAACTTCGGCTTCGCTAAGACCATGAGTTTCGACGGTGTAGTTCATGCCGTCGAATGTAAAATCGGCATAATATTTTTCGATTGGCTCCAATGTTCCACTTTCTTCAAGATAAACCTGTCCAGTATAGTGACCAATCATTGCTTCATGGCCGTTGATAATCGATGGTTCACCCTCTGGCGCATACATTTCGCGAATCGGTGTGCGGTCAGGTGAAAAACCAATATAAATATAACGCGCATCATCGGAAGTTTTGATACTGTAACTTCTCACTTTGTCGTCTGCTGAATGGGCGTAGGGATAGAAAGCTTCAAGACGAATATTATCACGTAAATCTTCTGGCAGAACAATCTGATCTAGCGTAGGAGAATTCTTCGGTAAATCTTCCTCGACAATACTGACAATATCAAGCGCATAAGCCCTGACAACACCATCCGTAGTAACTGGATTAATCTCAATAATATCTGTAACGGCAATTGTTGGTGTGTCTGGCTCTGGCGTAGAAGTTTGCGAAATTTGATAAAATCTAACCGCTCCCGCGAACAAAATTATTGGGACAACGAATAATGACAATTTGATAGATTTTTTCATAAATTTTGGCTCCTTGGCAATAGATTTGATATCTGCCGCACAGTCATCAAGCGAGGCGCCGTTTTCGAGACGATCCAAAATTTGAATCACTTGACCGACTTGTCGGCGTTTGGCGCACAGGAGCTCTTTTTGTTTACGAAAAACCAAATTTTGATCAAAGCCGGGATGATTAATTAGCTCACGAATGTCTTTGAGCGAAAATCCCAAGGCTTTCAAAAAGAGAATTTGTTGCAACTTAGCAATATCATAATCACTATATAGACGATAACCGGACGCAGTCCGCTGACTAGGCGTGAGCAAATGGATGTTGTCATAATATTGCAACGTGCGCACGCTAGCACCGCTAAGTTTGGAAACTTGTTTGATAGTTTTCATAACTATGACGTTACGTAATAGTTCCTTCCTTTTTAATTATATACGCTTATCATAGTCTATAACGTGAGGTAAGGGTCAAGAGTTTTATACCAAATCCAAGTTGAGATAGTAATAGTATTCCAAAAGTTCACGGGAATAATTTTTGATGATAGCAAGTTCAGGTTTCTTGGCGTCTTGATGATGTCTAGGTACAACAAGCATGCGCGTAATACCTACTTGCTCCACAAAAGCGGGGTTGTGGCTTACCATAATAATTGTGCCAGTATAATCTTTGAGATTTTCACCAATAATTTTTTGAGTTTCTGGATCGAAATGGTTGGTTGGCTCATCCAGAATTACTAAATTAGCGCGTTGCAACAAAATCTTACATAAAGCCACGCGAGCCTTTTCGCCGGGTGAAAGCACAGCGACTTTTTTATAAACATCGTCGCCATAGAACAAGAAGTTGGAAAGCATACTGCGGAGTTCGGTGTCGGTAAAGTCGTAGGATTGGACATTTTCTAAAATCGTGCGACGCTCGTCTAGGATTTCTAGCTCTTGCGCGTAGTAAGCAATAGTAATATTATGCCCCAGAATAATTGAGCCCTCAGTTGGCATAAGTTCGCCCACAATGAGCTTAAGTAGGGTTGACTTGCCAACACCATTTTCACCGACAATGAGGAACTTTTCGCCGCGCGTGAGCGAGAAAGAGAGGCGATCATAAAGCTGCGTCCCGCCAGGATAGGTAAATGAAAGATTTTGTACTTCGAGTGGAGTCTTGCTTCCCTCTTTGGCCGGCGTAATATGCATGGCAACACGGGCATATTTTTGCTCACGTTCTCCCAGCTCGGCAAGTTTTTTGGCAAGGACTTTTTCGCGCTGGTGGCCCATACCGATTAGCGCAGTGTTGGAGCGCTTGGTTGCCCGAGCACGCGCGACGAACTCACTGAGACGTTTAATTTCCCTTTCTTGTTCTGTGATGCGGGCGTCTTCAGCAGCTTTTTCTTCGGCATATTGACGGCGGAAGTCGCTATAGTTCCCACGATAAACTTTCATTTTGTGCGTGGTTTTGTTAACAAAAAGAATCTTATTAGTGACAGTGTTGAGAAAATCAATGTCATGCGAAATTACCAAAACTGTACCTTTGTAGCTACGCAAATAATTTGCAACAAATTGTTTAGTCTCAACATCCAAGTGGTTAGTGGGTTCATCCAGCAGGAGTAGGCTAGCGTTTTCAAAAAGCACCCGGGCAAATGTAACTTTAGACTTTTGTCCACCCGAAAGTTCTTTCATTTTTTGGTCTACCAAATCGGAGAGATGCATTTTATCAAGAATTTTGAGCAATTCATAATCAAAATTTGCTAAATCATATGAATCAATTAAATCTTGAAACTCAGTAATACGAGCCAGAATCGCGTTACTATCGGGATATTTGGCAAGTTTTTCATACTCAGCATTGAGCTGTTCCTGCAATTCATCCACTGGGCGACCAGAAGCTACATATTCCCAAACCGTAATGTCGTCATGTTCTGGCGGGATCGTAATTTCTTGTGGGAGATAGCCTAAACGGTGTCCAGGCAATTCAATTTCCCCATCATCTAATTGTTGCTCCCCGAGAATAATCCGAAATAAGGTAGTTTTGCCAGCACCATTTACGCCAACAATTCCAACTTTGTCACCATTTTCGAGATTAAAATTACAGTCATCATAAATGACTTTGGTGCCATAAGCGAGTTGCAAGTGGTTTGCTTTCATTATGATATTATAGCATGATATCTAATATAATAGATATGTGAAAGTTGTTTCATGGGTACTCAAGGCAGCCTGAGCTCACTCCTCCGCTCGCTGGCGGTTCCCCAGAAAAAGATCGTGAAGTTCCCCTCTAAAATTTCAAGAAAATGTTGAGGTTTGAAAAATCGCAACTACGGTTACGACGGTAAAAGTGAACTTCTCTACCTAACGCCACTTTGGACGTTTTCTGACGAGGTTTTCGCAGTGATGGTAGTAGTTTTCGTGCGCAGCGGGAACGTAAACTTGCCCGGTGTTAGTGGTGCTACTTTCAGGAACGCTGGCATCAACGGCTATGATTGGTCGTCGCGAGCGTCCTCTACGCGCAACGATGGCGCGGCTATCCCTAGCGCTTACAACCTCGAATTCAATGCCTCTACAGTGAACCCGTCGAATGGCCCGAACGAGCGCTGGCACGGTTTCCCCCTCCGCTGTCCTTTTGAGTGCCGCGGCGGGGTGCCGATCTTCAAATAATAATTTATACGAATATCAATGGTATGCCCGATAGGAGTCGAACCTACGACACCCAGCTCCGGAAGCTGGTGCTCTATCCACTGAGCTACGGGCACATGTTGCGTATATTATAGCATGGAATGGTAATTTAATCTTATATTACGTTTTCTTCCTATCTTGACCGTATGGCTCAATTATTTATTGTCTGCGACAGTGTTACCAATATTTCTATAAGTAAGTGCTGAAAAATAGTGAAATTTCGAGCTATACAAAGTCGGGAAGAATCTCTTGTGCTCCATTGGGTCTAAGTTACCATTAGCTTCTACGATAGTGTCTAGCAGTTTTTCACAACCTTTCTTTAGTCCACTAGCCTTGAGCTTATATTGTCCTAAAGTAGAAACTAGTAAATCGCTAATTTGCAATGCCCCGCAACAGCGTGAGTCGCCTACGGTGCAACATAAATTATTCTTGCTTTTGACTTCTGGTATTCTATCATCATTATTAAGTCTTGTCATTATTTCTTTGTAATCATTCCTTCCCTTCGTGTATCCATCTGCCAGAATATAAAATGACTCCATACCATGAGCTAAACATTTCATTATCACCGATCTAATGAGTCTATAAGCCTCTTCTTTAAAAATATCATCATACTCAGTTAAACCGCCATGTGTACTTTTCCGATTTTCTTTTTCAACATTTGCAAACATCCTAGAATGAAATGTCACATAAGGATTTGAAATATAATTCTTCAGCATGTTAGAATACTTTTGTACATATGACCCGCTTGCGTTTTCAAAATGAACTTCTCCCCATAATCGATTTTCTATACGTGATTTTAAAAAGTTTTCTTCTAGCTGCAAGAATTGATCACCTTGTATGCATAGAAGACCAAGGAGAGTACATTTTATAGCGCTACCTCTATAATCTTTGGACGGAATATCTTTTGATTCGTCAATGAAAAACATTGCTGTCTTGTCATTACGTACATCATCAAGTTTAATCAAGCAAACACCTCATTATAGAGAGTATGAATAACCTCTGCCTCTTTAATAGCTTTCTCGTTATCTGGAAAAACACGTACAGTATCGTCATTTTCAACCGCCGCGATCCTAACAAGTCCTCTCAAAAAATCATATTGTTCTTTACTAAGGGTAATATTTTTCATTATTCCGCCTCCCACTTATCGTTATTTTTATTGTACTACAAAACATTGGATATAAGCATTAATTTAATAACAAAAAACACAAGGATCTCTTTATAAATCAAACATCCTTGCGTAGTTTAGTATTTATAAAATTCCGTATTGGTGAGTCGGGTGGGGCTCGAACCCACGACACTCTGCTTAAGAGGCAGATGCTCTAACCAGCTGAGCTACCGACCCATCTATGTTGATTATACCACTAATTACGAAAAAATGCTATAATGAAATCATGGAAATCCGTGAAAATGTGCCTATTGCTAGTTTAACCACCATGCGTCTAGGTGGCAATGCACGTTATGTAGTTAGTGTAAAAACACCTGAGGATGTGCGTGCAGCATATATTTTTGCAAAAGATCATAACATGCCAGTCTGGGTAATGGGCGGTGGCGCCAATACCATCGGTCGCGACGAAGGCTTCCCGGGCGTGATCTTGCTAAACAAAATTACGGGGATCTTTATTGAGCAGGATGGTAAATTTGTCGCAGCGGAGAACATAAATACTGATAGCCTAGATGAAAAATTGATTTTGAAGGGTATGGGGGGTGAAGTTTGGGATAATTTCGTTAAAGTAGCTTGCGACTTAGACTACTCTGGTATTGAAGCGCTTAGCATGATCCCAGGTACTCTTGGTGCAGCGCCAGTGCAAAATATTGGGGCTTATGGACAGGAGATTTCACAAGTGATACTTTCAGTTGAGGCCTATGATACTAAAACTACTGAGTTTGTTACTATTAAAAAGTCAGACATGCAAATGAGTTACCGCAGCTCGAGATTCAATCACGGTGAAGACGCAGGGCGTTTTGTGATTCTATCAGTTACTGTTAAGCTACATAAGGGCGAGCTACAGCGTCCATTTTATAATTCCCTGGAACGTTATATTGAAAAATATCATGAAACGAATTTTTCTCCAAACAATATTCGCCGTATGATATGTGAAATTCGTGCAGATAAACTACCTGATCCAAAATTAGTGGCTAGTGCTGGGAGCTTTTTTAAGAATGTTTTTTTGAATAAGGATGAGTCCGACGCAGCTGAAGCAAAAGGCATTCCAGTATGGCGCAGCGCAAACGGTGAAGGTAAAATTAATTCTGGTTGGTTAATTGAGCAATGTGGTCTAAAGGGCAAGGAAATGTTTGGTTTTAAAGTCAGTGATAAAGCCGCCCTAGTTTTAATAAACAAAACTGCTAAGAGTTATCATGACTTAGACCAGGCTAGACAGACTATTATTGATGCGGTACAAGAAAATTTCGGTTACATTTTAGGCCAAGAGCCAGTAGAAATGCCAATTTTAACAGAGGTAGATTAAAATGAAGAGTTTGAATGGCGCCGAGATTGCTGGCTATATGAAAGAAAATCAAGCGCATCAAGTGCGCGTATTGAGCTCTCAAAAAATCCAGCCAAAACTAGTAATCATCCGCGATAGTAATAACCCAGTTATTGTCAAATACGTAAACTTGAAGCAGCAATATGGTGAAGATATTGGCGTAGTAGTGGAAGACTGGTTTCGTGAGGATGTTGCGGAGGCAATTGCGGAGGCTAATGCGGATAATTCAGTGCATGGAATTATCGTACAGTTGCCGCTCAAGGATACAAGCCAAACCGATGGAATCGTGAGCAAAATTACCCCAAAAAAGGATGTGGACGGGCTAGCTGCAATATCTCATGATACGAATAATGATTCTAAAGTGTATTCATCTGGTGATATATTTGAGTCTGCTACGGCTACTGCTATCAACTGGCTTTTGGCGGGATATGATATAAAATTACAGGGTGCAAAAATTGCTCTCGTAGGTCGCGGTCGCTTAGTGGGCGCACCATTAGAGCGTATGTGGCAAAATTCCGACTATAATGTGAATGTTTTCCGCAGCCACAGCGATTTAAGTGAACTAAGGGATTTTGACATAATTGTGAGTGCGACAGGTGTACCACATCTAATTAAGGCCGAGATGGTGAAGTCTGGCGCCGTGGTGGTGGATGCAGGCACAGCAAGTGAGGATGGGGTTTTAGTAGGAGATGTTGACGAAACTGTACGCGCACGTACCGACCTCACTGCAATCACACCAAAGGTAGGTGGGGTAGGTCCGCTTACAGTTACAGCACTATTCGAACACGTGTTAATGGCGGCAAGTAGAAGCAAGTAGTGTTGCTATACTGATTATTTATTTGTTGCTAAATCAGCAATAATTTTGGCAACTTTTTCTTGACCGAGTGAGGCGTCGACACACAAGTCATAGTTTTGCGGATCACCCCATTCTTGACCAGAAACCAAGCTATAATAGTCGGCACGGTTTTTATCAGAACGCTCAACATTTTTGCTGGCTTCTTTTTCGCTATCGCCATACATTTCCATAATATTTCGTACCCTAAAATCTTTAGGGGCATAGATAAATACACGCAGGAGCTTAGTGGAATCACGCAAAACATAATCAGCGGCACGCCCTACTATTACACAAGATCCATGTTTTGAAATATCACGCAGTGCAGCATCTTGCGCCTCAATTGCATATTTAGCTGGAGAAGTTGTGAGATAAAGTTCATGCATGATCTGCTCACCGTCATTGCTGTTAACCTTTTTAATATACTCCTGATCCAAACCACTTTCTTGTGCAGCTAGAGCAGTTAGTTCCTTGTAATAATAAGGGATCCCAAGTTGTTTTGCTACAAGCTCACCAATTTTCTTGCCTTGCGAACCATGTTCGCGGGAAATTGTTATAATTACGCCAGGCTTGGAACTTTGAATGGCCGCATGTTTAACTGGATTAGTCCTATCGTCGCCCAGTTTGTGGAAGAAACTGATTGCTAAAGCCGCAGAAGCGACAATGCTAATTACATCCGCAATCGGTGCAGCCCAAAGCACACCTTCCACGCCCATAAAATTTGGTAAAATTAGCACCAATGGCACGAAACAAACCAAGTCGCGCATCAAAGAAGCAACTGTAGATTTGAGTGGTTCGCCCACGGCTTGAAAAAAGATTGAAATTACTTTCGTGAGACAGGTTAATGTAATTGCCATCAAGAAAATGCGAAAAGTTAGACGAGCGAATTCAAGATAAAGTTCCGAGTCGACGCCAAAAAGATTAATAATTGGGTCTGGAAAAAGTTCAATCAATGTCGTTAATACTACGCCTACAATAGTTGTAGCAATAATTGTCAGACGAAAAGTTTCGCGCACACGATCGTTTTTGCCAGCACCAATATTGTAGCCCAAAATCGGTTGAGCTCCGACGATAATACCAATTGTAATGTTAAGGATAATAGATAAGACCTTAGTGCAAATACCCATGGCAGCAATTGGGATATCAACGCCGTATTTAGACATAGCACCATATTTGGAAAGTGCGATATTGGAGACCATCATGATTACAACTACAGCCATTTGAGTAATAAAAGTAGAAATGCCAAGTTTTACGATATTACTCAAAACTTGAAAATTAAGTTTGAAACTCTGTAATGCGATATGGAAAGATTTAGTACGGCGCAAATAGAGGATTCCAATTGCCAATGTTAAAACTTGTCCAATAATGGTAGCCCAGGCAGCACCCTGAATTCCCCAACGGAATCCAAAAATAAAAATTGGGTCAAGGATAATATTAGTAATGGCTCCAGCTAAGGTCTGTATCATAGCAAAAGCTGGAGAACCATCGGCACGAATAATCGAATTTAGCACATTTCCCACCATAAAGGCTGGTATAAATGTCAACACAATTACGAAGTAATCCTGTGCTAATTTTAGCGTAGTATCAGAAGCACCAAAAAGTTGTAATAGTGGCGTCATAAATATGAATCCGAATAATACAAAAACCAATCCCAGCCCCAAACATACCAAGAGGCTATTGCCTACTGCCTTATGAGCTTTCTCGGTATCTTGCCGACCTTGGCAAATCGAAAGAAAAGCTGCGGCACCATCACCTAGCGCAAATGCAAAAGCCGAAGCAATAACAGTAAGTGGGAAAACTACAGAGGTCGCAGCGTTACCAAAGTAGCCAAGTTCGGGACTATTGCCAATGAAAATTTGGTCAACTATATTATATAATGCACTAATTAAGAGTGATAGAATGCACGGCACCGCAAATTTAAGCAATAGCTTAGGGATTCTTTCTTGCCCTAGAAATTTATTGTCAACATTATCCATACAAATTCCTTCCTAATTAAGTTTTATATTTGATAATTTCATGCCTTATTTAAGATAATAAGCTGGATTAACTTTATGTATTTTAGCAGAATTTCTGAGTTTTTACCAAGCCATTGTTGTAAAAATTACAATAGTATGTGAAAAACTTATCGTTTTATTATAGAAATATTGATTTTTATAATAATCTATGCTATAATGTAGAGATAGGGTGAGCAATTCCCTATAGATAACCTTAAAATCGTTTGAATTTAACTGCGTTTTGGTTATTTGCTTCTTGGTGGCAAAAATATTAGGAACTTGCCTAGTATTTTTGCTGCTAAGCAGCATACCTTTAGGCAAGGCTAGATCGTGAAAAGACCTGGTATGTCAAAAAATAAAAAGGAGGCCAAAACTATGGCAAAAAAAGCAAATCATGACAATGCAACTGTAAACCCTTGTACTCTGAATCTCGACCAGATGACATGTGGATATTTTTATCCTGATGTTGTTTCCGGAGATGTTTCACAGATGAAGGTCCCGACTGTGGATGAGTTAGCCTTTTTAGGCAAGAACAACCTTCACGAGATTTTGTGCTATGTGCGTAGCGAGGAGAGGAAGTTGCGGAAAGCGTGCAAGGATGCCTGTCAGGCATTGAGCCAGATTAAGTACAAGAGTCTGGAGAATGTCCGGCATGAGCGCGCTGCGAGTGACGGCGTGATTTACTGTAACTGGCGGGGTATGGGATACGCCAATCTCCCTCCAAGCTTGGAAGATGAGCTAATGAGAAAGGGCGATTGCGAGGCCTATTGTGCAACAATGAGTAAGCGTGAAGTGAAGGTTTTTACCTGTAAGTTTGGTCGCGATGTAGCTGAATGGTGCAGTAAGACTCCTAATTATCACCAGTGCGATAACAAATGTTGTAGCCACGCAATTGCGGCAGCACCGTTAGTAATGTCAACTTCCGCTACCGAAACGGTTTCGGTAGCTTCACCAGGTGAAGCTACCCACGATGCTATTTCAAAGTGCTTACACTACGACAAGTGCTTTGGCTCAGAACCGTTTACAGGTGAGCACTGCGTGTTTAACTCTGCAGATGACGAAATTCTCAACGACTGCAAAAGATACCTGGATAATGTGATTGCAGATTACAAGAAAAGGTTAGGATTTGTGCAGATTTATATCGCCAACATGAAGGCTGCTATCCGCGATAGACATATTGACTATCGCCCGCCTTTTAACTTGGATGTGCACCACTCTATGTCGCTTGCTAAAAATGGGACCGGAATAATAATGATATCCAAAGACTCAGGAATGCTATATGGAGTAATCTGTAAATCCAAGGACCGTTACGGTAAGGATATCTGGAATGCCATCTTGGATGATGAGCCGGAAAATCCGATAAAGCTCTGGTCGTATCATGACAATTATCCTATGAGACCCTTTTGTGGTATCGTCTTGCGAAATGAAGATTTTAACTACCTGTGTGATAATCCGGATTTTTCCCGAGTGTGGTTGCAGATGGTTAATCCTTTCGGGACTGGCATTATGCTTGATGAGTTAACCCATTTCTTGGGGATTACTATGATTCTCATGGCAGTTGAGAAAAAATCAAACGATTAATGATTTCCCCTGGCGGTTGCCAGGGGTTTTCTATGCTTGACTTATTATATAATCTGTGTTTAACTTATAGAGTTGAGAAAAAATTCTGGTACCTTGGACAATTTAGCATATAAATAAGTTCTCATTTGAATCTTAAGTTGTTTGGTGGTGTTAGTAAGTAGGAAGGTTTCGTACTGCTAATACTGCTAAACAGCAGAATCTTTGGTTTTAAGCCATATCATATTTTCAAGGAGGTTCATATGAAGAACACAAAAACTACCAAAGTGAAAGGCGAAAGCGACAAATCCAGTGACAAGTGCAAGAGTATTGGGAAATTGCCACTGAATAGCGGGGATGTTTTAAGTGTAGATGTTCTACAAATGTGCGGAAGGACAAACTTACGCCATTTGCTTGCTTGCGCACAAAGTGCACTGAAGACGGATACTGAAAACTGCCAGAAATGCCACGAGTCACACGGTGACTGTAAGGTGGTTTGCCACGAAACGCGCTTGGAAATCAAAACGGCGCTGGAAAATTACAGTCAAAATTTACAAGAGGCACTGGAGCTGACAAAGGATGACTTTCCGTTGCTGCCGGATTTACGAGCAGCTGACTGGCTCGATACAAAGCAGCCAATCGTAGCGTATTCTGTCTGCGCCAACGCAGCAAGAGGCAAATGGTTGGAACGTACACTCGCTACCAATCCGAAATTAGTGGACAACAAAGACGGTTCAGCCGACATCGAATTCAGCGTCGAAGGTCCCCATAGTCACCAGTGGTGTCTCAATGGTGATTGTGCGTATGACCTACACTCGCCATATATGATGACTCTTGCTGAAGAAAATTTCTTCAGCACACATCTGGATGTGTTTGCGCTGTGGTTGAGTATGTGCGGGAACCTTTATCCAGAATTCAAGGTTTGCGATGACGTGAAAAATGTTTTCGTACAAACACTTAGTAAACTGCATGAAGCGGCGGCGGTATAATTATGCTAATTGGAGGTCTCGGCTACAGTCGGGACCTTTTTAATTGCGTTTAAGCATCACAGTAAAAGCTTCAGATGGAATATCAATTTTACCGAAACGCTTCATACGGGCTTTGCCCTTTTTCTGTTTTTCGAGTAATTTTGCCTTGCGATCACGATCGCCCGTATGAATTTTGACTGTAACGTCTTTACGGTAGGCGCCAATTGTCTCGCGGGCGATAATTTTCGCGCCGATGGCAGCCTGAAGCGCCACCTCAAAGTTTTGACGAGGGATAACTTCCTTAAGTTTCTTAGTGATTTCGCGACCCAGGGCATCAGCCTCAGAACGATGACACATAAGACTAAGCGCATCAATACGATTCCCCGCTACTAAAAAGTCTAGACGCACTAAGTCTTCAGCCCGATAGTCCGAGAGTTCATAATTAAAGCTAGCATAGCCAGAAGTGATAGACTTAAGCTGATCATAAAAATCAGTTAGCAAATTAGCCATGGGGGCCTCAAAATCAATTACTGCCCGATCTTCAATATAGCTAAGATTGGTCTGTTGACCTCGTTTTTCATTAATTAGATTCAATACGCCACCAATCATATGCTGCGGAAGAATAATTTCACCCTTAACCCATGGCTCACGGATTTCGCTGACAGTAGAAATATCTGGCAAATCAGCAGCTGAGCGAATATTCAGGTCAAAGCCATCCGACATAGTGACCTCGTAATTAGTGGATGGGTTAGTAACCACAAGGTCGAGACCAAATTCCCTTTCCAAACGCTCGCGAATAATATCCATATGCAGAAGACCAAGGAAGCCAATACGTAGCCCAAAGCCAAGAATTGGTGAATTTTCTGGCTCAAAATGTAGGGCTGAATCGGACATGGCGAGTTTTTCAACGGCGTCTTTGAGGTCTTGATATTGGTCGTTAGACACAGGGAAAAATCCAGCATAAACAAATGGCAAGACATTCTTGTATCCGGGTAGAGGTTCACTGGCCGGAGTCTTAGCCAGTGTAACCGTATCGCCAACTTTGGCCTCACGGGTAGTCTTGAGGTTGGTAACAATGTAGCCAATATTGCCTTCGTCTAGGCTAGCAGAAGGAGTCATTTTTGGGGTAAGAGAGCCAACTTCCAAAGCAATGCCGTTAGTATTGGCAGCCATCATACGAATTTCGGCATTTTTCTCAATTTTGCCTTCAAAAATTCGTACGTAGAGTACGACGCCACGATAATCATCGAAGTAAGAGTCGAAAATGAGAGCCCTGGCGCTTAGTGCATCTCGCGTACCCTTTTCTCCATAGGACCGGTCGTCGCGCCAGCCCGCCGTTGCGGGTGTCGCGCGCCCTGCGTTCTCGGTCGCAACCTGCGAAAGCCCCTCTGAAAAAAGGCTACGCGGGGCCACACTAGGTGCCGGGGCTTTGTTGATAATTGTGTCGAGGATTTCTGGGACGCCCTGACCAGTTTTACCAGAAGCAAGAATAATTTCTTCAGGTTTACAGCCAAGCAAATTGATAATTTGCGCGCTAACTTTTTCGACGTCAGCGGCAGGAAGGTCAACTTTGTTAATAACTGGTATGATATACAAATCCTGTTCAAGTGCTAGGTAAACATTAGCCAACGTTTGGGCTTGAATGCCTTGCGTAGCGTCTACCACAAGGACAGCACTTTCCACAGCCTGCAACGAACGCGAAACTTCGTAAGAAAAGTCTACATGCCCTGGCGTATCGATGAGATTTAAAATATAGTCTTTCCAGTGCATCTGTACAGGCGTCAGCTTGATAGTAATTCCCTTTTCCCGTTCTAGTTCCATGCTATCCAGCAATTGCGACTTCATTTCACGCTTAGAAACCGTACCAGTTAATTCCATCATACGGTCAGCAATAGTGGACTTGCCGTGGTCGATATGGGCAATAATACAAAAATTACGAATTTTAGCTGGATTCATAGTCATAATTATACTATAATTATATTGTTATGGCAAAGATTATTCTGGCAGTTTCGGGTGGGGTGGATTCTATGGTGATGCTAGATATGATATGCCGTTCAAAACAATATTCATCTCATGATATAATTGTGGCGCATTTCGATCATGGTATGCGCGAAAATTCTGCCGAAGATGCCGAATTTGTACAACGCAAAGCAAAAGAATATAGCGTAAAATTTTACCTGGGGCATGGTGAGCTTAGTGAAGAGACTTCTGAAGCGAGAGCACGAACGGTACGATATAACTTTTTACATAGTATTGACCCGTTTGCAACGGTTTTTACAGCGCATCACCTTGATGATTTAGTAGAAACCACGGTGATTAACTTATCGCGTGGTACTGGATGGCGTGGGTTGGCGGTCCTAGATACTCCAGGCATTCGACGACCGTTTTTGGAAACAGAGATGTTTTATGAACCGCTGGATAAAGCAGCAATTTTGGAATATGCCGCTAAGCGTCAGTTGGGCTTTCGCGAAGACCAGTCTAACTCATCAGATGAATATTTACGAAACCGTATACGTCACCAGATGAATAATTTCCCAATGGATTTTGAGCAAAAAATACAGATTTATGACTTATGGCAAAGGCAAAAACAACTCAAATCCGAAATTGATCAGCTGGTCGTGAGTTTGTTACCAGGAAAAAATCAACCCTGGCAACGAGCATGGTTTGAGAATTTGGATACCAGCTTAGCGTTGGAGCTATTGCGTGCTGGTACCTTGCAAGCGGGGGTTTCGGCTACGCGCCCACAACTCGGGGACTTTCGCCAAGCCATTTTGAACTATGCTCCCGGAAAACATTTTAATCTTCCGGGAGACAGGTTGGTAAAATTAAATAAAAGAGATTTTATGCTTTAGCGTTTGCAATTTAAGACAATATAATTGTCTCATAAGAAATAAGTAAGGAAACGATTTTGATTGTATAGCTCAGAATTGTGCTATAATAGCGGCAGATTAAAGTGGAGTTAGAAATGATTACCAAAGCGATTATTCCAGTAGCAGGTTGGGGAACTCGGAGATTGCCAATTACGAAAATTATTGAAAAGTCGATGTTGCCAGTTGGGAATCGTCCTCTAGTGGATTATTCTGTGCAGGAACTAATTAAAGCTGGAGTGAAAGACATCTACATGATTATCTCTAATGTAGAACCTTGCCAGGTGAAAGCGTTCTATCAGAAGAACATTGCACTAGACCAGTATTTGATTGAGCGTGGAAAAGAAGATCGTCTGCAGCTGGCGCATACCTTGCCGGAGGATGTAAAAATCCATTATATTCAACAAGATCCATCCGGAAAATATGGCACTGCAATTCCAATCGCAATGGCAGTAGAGGAATATAATATTAATGAGCCGGTTTTGGTATTCATGGGTGATGATTTTATCTGGAACCCGGGAGGAGAATCAGCTAGCGAGTCGTTAGTTAAGGCTCTAGAAAATGATAACGAGTCGGCAATTTTGGGTGTGGAAGTACCCCGTAACCAAGTAGAAAAATACGGTGTATTATCGGCCGAGGATGGTAAGCTGACTGGCGTAGTGGAAAAACCAAGCACAGAAGACGCACCATCAAATTTGATTAATGTAAGCAAATATATTATGTCGCCAGAACTGTTACAAGAGATCGTGGAGTATACAAAGGTGAATGATTTTGGGCCAAAAGATCAAGAATATGTAGTAACCGACCCAATTGATAGTTACATCAAGCGCGGAGGAGTGATGCGCGTGGTGCCAGTGGAGGGCGAATATCTTGATGGTGGTAGCGTGGAAGGTTGGTTGCACGCTAATAATGTAGTGTGCAGTTATAAGGGCTAATCTTAGTAATATTATTCATTCTATGATATAATCATTATATGACAAATCGACACTCAGAAATAAGTTATCAGGAGGCTATTGGCCGAGTAATTGAGCGGTTACGCACAGAGAAAGGCTGGACACAGACGCAGTTGGCTGAAGCAATTGGGAGTAGCCAATCGGCAATCCACCGAATTGAAAAAGGTGGGCAGAATGTCTCATTGGAGTTAATAAAAAAGCTATCTCTGGCTCTGGGTGGTCAGATTCTCTCTGTTAACGATACGGTTTCACAGAGCTATCGGATTCATGGTGGTAAAGAATTGCACGGCGAAGCGACTATCAATACCAGCAAGAATGCTGCAGTTGCTTTGCTATGTGCCTCAATCTTGAACTCTGGTACCACAACGCTAAAACACTTAGCCCGAATTGAAGAAGTATTTCGGATTATTGAGGTTTTGGAGTCTTTGGGGGTGCGATGCCGATGGGTAAATGATGGTCGTGATTTGGAAATTATATCACCAGACGAATTAGATATTGAACACATTAATGTCGAGGCAGCACGCAAAACCCGTTCGATTTTGATGTTTATGGGACCACTCTTGCATAAGTTTAAACAGTTTCGTTTACCATATGCTGGTGGATGTACACTTGGTACGCGCACGATTGAGCCGCATTTGCGCGCGCTTAGTGCATTTGGCTTAAAGATCGATGCCACAACTTGCAGTGGATTTTATAAGGCTACAGTAGCACCAGCCAAGCCTACGATGAAACCCGAATTCAAAGATTTGCCGCGTAATATTGACCAGGTAAAAATTCAATTTCCACCTAAGCGTATCGTCCTAATTGAACGTGGAGATACGGTGACAGAGAATGTTTTGATGGCGGCGGCATTATATCCAGGAGAAACAACAATCGTGGGGGCATCATCAAATTATATGGTACAGGACTTATGCTTTTTCCTGGAAAAATTAGGCGTAAAAGTACGCGGAATTGGCACGACCACATTAAAAGTAACCGGACAAGCAAAAATCGATCTAGATGTGGAGTATGCACCAGCTGAAGACCCAATCGAAGCAATGTCTTTTATCGCGGTGGCGCTAGTAACACAATCTAAGCTGACAATTCGTCGGGCGCCAGTTGAGTTTTTGGAAGTAGAACTGGAAGTCTTAAAAAGCATGGGAGCTAAGATCGAGCGTTCGCCAGAATACTATAGCACAAATGGGCGCACGCGTTTGGTAGATTTGAAGATTTTTAAGTCGGAACTTGTAGCACCAACAGATAAAATTGCGCCAATGCCATTCCCTGGCTTGAATATTGATAATTTACCCTTCTTTGGAGTAATCGCGGCGACTGCAAAGGGTCGTACGTTGATTCACGACTGGGTATTTGAAAATCGTGCAGTGTATTTGACCTATCTCGAAAATCTAAACGCCAAAGTTGAGCTACTAGATGCACATCGGATTTATATTGAGGGTCCAACGAATTGGCGGGCAGCAGAACTCGTGGCGCCACCAGCGCTAAGACCAGCTGTAGTGGTGATGATTGCAATGCTAGCAGCGCCAGGGACTTCAATTTTACGGAATATTTATTCAATCAACCGAGGATATCAAGATTTTGCTGAGCGCTTGAATAGTTTGGGAGCAGATATTCAGCCACTGAGTGGTGTATAAATCAGGCGGGCTTTCGGTCTTGATTTTGCCTTTGATTGATGCTAGAATGAGGTTAGTTGAATGGGTTGCTTTCGCTTTTTAGCGAAAGCAATTTTGACTTGGAATAATGTAATCCAGACGTTCATACGTTTTAATTTAAAGCGTATTACCATAAAACTATCCTCCTTTCTCCCTTGCTAAATCTGCTTAGATCAAGACCTATTTGCCCGTAGTTTGGATTATAATGCAAAAAAGAAAAATTTAGCAAGCATAAGCAAGGCTAATTTAAGCAAAGCAGGATGACTATTTTTTGGTAGAAATATCAGACTTGTGCTTGTTAATTTAGAAAAATTTGTTATATGCTGACAACATGCAGGTGCTCACGCAAGAAAAACGCGTATTCTTGTCGACCCTAGCAAACAACAATGCTATAATAAGATTAACAAAGGAAGGTAATATGGCAAAAAAGACTACAAAAGCAGAAATGGCACCAGAAGATTCTGGCAAGAAACAGGCTCTCGATCTCGCGATTGCACAAATTACAAAACAGTTTGGTGATGGTTCCATCATGAAACTGGGAGAAACTCAGAAAATTGATGTAGAACTTTTGCCCTCTGGTTCCCTCTCGCTTGATTTAGCGCTAGGTGGTGGTTATCCAAAAGGGCGAATTATTGAAATTTATGGACCAGAGTCCTCAGGTAAGACAACTTTGGCTTTGCATGCGATTGCAGAGATCCAAAAGCAGGGTGGCCAAGCGGCGTTTATTGACGCGGAGCATGCTTTAGATCCAGCTTATGCTAAAAAAATTGGCGTAGACACAGACAACTTATTCATCTCGCAACCAGATAACGGCGAGCAGGCGCTAGAGATTTGTGAAACTTTAGTGCGAAGCGGTGCGGTAGATCTGATTGTAGTCGATTCTGTGGCAGCCTTGGTGCCACAAGCGGAGATTGACGGCGATATGGGTGATGCGCAGATGGGATTGCAAGCAAGATTAATGTCCCAAGCCATGCGTAAGTTGACAGGTATTATCTCCAAATCCAAAGCAACTGTTATTTTCATCAACCAAATTCGTATGAAGATTGGTGTAATGTTCGGTAATCCTGAAACTACGACTGGCGGCAATGCGCTGAAGTTTTATGCTTCGGTACGTATGGATATTCGACGTGTGGGTCAAATCAAAGAGGGTGATAACATTTCTGGTAACCGTACTAAGGTGAAGATCGTTAAAAATAAGATTGCAGCACCATTCCGTACGGCTGAGTTTGATATTATGTACAACGAAGGTATTAGCAAGACTGGCGACGTTTTAGATTTAGCAATCCAGAAAGGTATTATTGAGAAAGCTGGTGCATTCTTGAAATATAAGGGCGAAACGATTGCGCAAGGGCGCGAGGCAGCTAAGACTCTTCTGAAGTCAAACGCGGAATTGTTGGCCGAAATTGATCAGAAAGTACGTGAAGCGGCACATCTCACAGGTGGGGCAGACGAGCTGACGGCTGACGCCGAGATCTAATAACCAGTAGGGTGCGTAATGCTCGAGATAGAATCTTTGGAGTCACGTGACTTGGGCATAGTAGATTTTGATGATTCTACAGATGAAAGTGCGGCTGACGCCGATGTGGAAGAACCAGATCTAGACTTAGTTAAGGCTCAGCGCCGACGTGAAGCTGAGATGATTTATGGCGGAGATGATGAGGTATCTGGACCAGTTGGTGACTGGGAGACTCTTACTAGGGGGCCAGAATATTATACCGTGACCAAAATGACTCCAGGCGTGAGAGACCCTAATCGTGTTAATATCTTTTTGGATGGGCACTTTGCCTTTTCGCTTGATGTGACGCAAGTTGTGGAGTCTGGGGTAAAAATAGGTTATAAAGTAACCACCGAGCGGTTAGGAGAATTGCAGCGCTTATCAGAATTCGGTAAATTGTATCAACGCACACTGGAGTGGGTGTTGATGCGTCCACACTCCGTACGAGAAACGCGCGATTATTTACGTCGCCGACAGATTAAGCGACGGATGCTTAACCGCCAACGTGTGCGCGAAGAAAAAAAGCCTTTGGCAGAAATTGAAGATGATGTAATGCAGCTTGTGATTGAGCGATTAATTGCGAAAAAATATCTTAATGATCAAAAATTCGCTGAGTTTTATGCGGAAAATCGCTATGTAAGGCGCGGGATTAGCCACAAACGCTTACGCATGGAACTGCAAAAGAAAGGTGTGACTTCAGATATAATTTCTGAAGCGATGTCCAAGGTGGGGCGCGACGAAAACGAGGAAATCTTGAAAGTTATTGCTAAAAAACGTAAAAAATACAATGACTTTCAGTTAATTGGTTATTTAGTGCGTCAGGGATTTAATTTGCAGCAAGCTAAGGAAGCTGTGGAATTAGCAAAGGCTCAAGAAGACTAAGGTATATACGGCGTATTGACATTGTATATACAGAATACATATAATGCATTACGACTCTTGTTCTTTGGTACGAATTTCAGAAGCAAAATCTGGTTCACGAAACGGATTGACAAAACCTGGCACAAAGTCAGTTTTAATAGCTTTGGTCTTGGGTTTTTCAGTCTCTTCCTTAACAATAATCTTGTAGTCATCAATTGACTCGATGCGGCTACAAGGAATAGTGAGTTCTGGGTCGAGAAAAGCCTTAACCAAAGGTCGCTGAATGATTAGTTGCTGTACGCGCCAGGTAGCAGGTTCAAGAGTAAAATCACTAATTTTACCCAACTTAGCACCCTGTTTCGACTCAACTTTGAGTCCAACAAGATGAAAATTAAGCTTGATGATATCGTGAATACGAATGATTTCGTTTTCTTCTACAAACTCATCAGCAGAGTCGACAATCATTCCGAGGCGAGAAAATTCGCGCACACTTTCGATTGGTAGAATTTCGCCAACTTCTTTACCAACTAATGGTCCTTCTACGCGACAGGCCACAATTTTCAAATCATCTGGATCAATAATTAATTCGGTAACATTGGCAATACGACCACCAACATGCAAACTGAGTACTGGGCAACCAAGCAGACGTGAACCATTGAATAGCATAACTATATTATACTATAATTATTGTGCTTTATATAGAAAATTAGGCTTTGATAAGCGGAGGCTGCCAGGGAGCAGGATAGTCAGGCAACCCTAGTAAAACTGCGATTGTGGCGGCGAGGTTTGCCAGACCTGGTGCGGCTACGGAGGCAGCACGATAGCGCTTGGTATTGGCGGTATTATCGTAGAAAATACAGGGGACAAGATTACTAGTGTGTGAAGTCTTTTGAACGCCATTTTTATCAAGTAGTTCTTCAGCATTGCCATGGTCGGCAGTGATAATCATCATACCACCAAGGTCGTCAACTTTTTTGGCTAGGCGCGCCAATTGTAAGTCGATGGCTTCCATAGCAATGATGGTAGGCTCAAGTTCAGCAAAATGTCCTACCATATCACCGCCGGGGTAATTTAGGCGAATGAATTTGAATTGGTCGAGTTTTTCAAGGGTAATATCAGTGATTTCGGCAGATTTCATCCAGGGGCGTGTATTGAAGGGCTGTAGATCGGACGGTATGTCGATCTGCTCCTCGCCGCGGGCTTTCTTATAACTATTGCCATTGAAATAATACGTGATATGTCCAAACTTGACTGTTTCAGAAATGGCTAGTTGGGAAATTTTGTTCTGCCCTAAAAAGACATTGAGTGGTGATTCAATGACGACTGGCGGAACAAGAATATTTTTGGGAATGTGACGATCTGAATCATATTCGGTAAGGCCCGCAAAATAAACCTCTGGCACCTGGCCGCGGTCGAATTTGTCAAAATTCGGGTCGTCGAAAGCGCTAGCGATTTCGACGGCGCGGTCGGCACGGAAATCATAATAAATGAATGCGTCTCCGTCTTCTACTGTGCCGACCGACCGCGGCTGGCGGCAGCCAGAGGTTTTGGCGCGCTCAGCACGTGTGCTGAGCGCGCTGCTAGCCCCAGTGTTTTCGATAATTACAAAAGCTGGTAAATATTGGTCTTGTACTTCTGGATTCTCGCGGCGTAGAGTTTGTACTGCTTCACTAGCAGACTTAAACTGGCGTGGAGCGCGACCATGTACCATCATATCCCAACCCAATTTAACCATATCCCAATCGCTTTCATAGCGGTCTGCAGTGGCCACCATGCGTCCAGCGCCAGATGCAATGCGAAAATCTGCATCTTTATATTTTGCACAAAATTCTTCAATGCGTTCAATGAATTTGGGTTCGGATTGTGGGGCCACGTCACGGCCATCAAAAACACAATGGATACGAATTCTGCGCACGCCCTCATCATAGGCGCGTTGAATCATTTGCTCGAGATGTTTGATGTCGCTGTGGACGCCACCGTCAGAGAAGATACCACAAAAGTGCAGAGTGCCTGACGGAATACTCCTTTTACTCAAGGCATCCTCTCCAGCGCCCGTCTTTACGGGGCTGTCATTCTTCGCGTCGAGCTTCGACGCCCTTTTAATGCCTTGTTCAAAAGACGATTCCGTCACATGTTTCTGTAAATTAGTGGCGCTACGGATGGTCTCGATACCGCGTTTGCAAGAACCACTACCACTCGAGCCTAGCCATTTCATGGCGCCTTTCCAGGCTTTGGATTGCCAAATGTCGCCTGTGGCAAAGGCAGCTTCGATGCCAGCAATTCCCTGTTTGATAATCTGTCCCGAGCCAATAGCATTATGACCGACTTCGGAATTGCCCATTTGCCCCGGCATAATTCCTACTGCCTCACCAGAAGCCAACAGCGGAATATTTAAGTAATTAACCATTGCGCGATCCAAGAACTCAGTATGCGCCTGACGCACGGCATTGCCGCTACGCGCGGCTCGCAGACCGACACCATCTAGGATTGCTAAAACAATTGGACCATCATAATGTAACTTGTTCATGCTATTAATTATAACATAAGCGAAAAGCCCAACCTACACTTTAGTAAATTGGACTTGACAATATAAACTGTTTGTGCTAATATGTAGACATAAGCCACATGGAAGACTGTTGGCACTATCTGTAGTGTTTATGGCAACGGCACTTGCTGGGTGATACAGTGAATATTACCACCACCGAGCAAAATCTCACGAGCATAGATCGGTTCGATTACTTTGTCTGGGAAAAGAGCCTGCAAAGTATCAATTGCTTCTTGATCGTGTGGGTCGTTAAACACTGGCAAAATAATTGCGCCATTGCAGTTATAGTAATTAATATAACTGGCTGGCAAGCGATCGCCTGGGCGACGCGGGAAAGTACCTTCTACCACGTCAACACCTTTTGACTCCTCTTCGGTGATCAAAATTGGATTCGGTACATGAATTTTGACAATTTCAATTGGACGACCTTTGGCATCGGTCTGCTGGCTGAGATAGTCGTATGCCATCTGCGAACGTTCGTGCTGAGGATCCTCCTCGTTGTCTTCCCAAGCTAGAACAACTTTGCCGGGAGCCACAAATTGACAAATGTTGTCGACGTGACCGTTGGTATCTTCGTCCATGTAAATACCCTTTGGTATCCAAAGTACTTTTTCTGCACCGAGATAATCCTTGAGGTATTGTTCAATTTGTTCTTTGGACATTTCAGGGTTGCGTCCAGGATCGAGCAGAGTTTCCTCAGTAGTCAAGATTGTACCTTCGCCATCTGAATGCACGGAACCGCCTTCAAGCACAAAATCTGTCAAATGGTAGTAATCCACGGCTTCAATAGCAGCCATCTTAGGGGCAATGTAATCGTCTTGATCCCATGGGAAATAAAGACCGTTAACCAAGCCACCATAGGCATTAAATTTGAAGTCTACGGCACGCATGCGACCGAGACCGTTTACGACAAAAGTGGCACCAGTATCACGAATCCAAGAATCGTTGTTGCTAATCTCAACAATTTGCACGTTAGGCATGTTCATTTCAAGTAAGTTGAGATATTGAGATTTGTTAACACCAACTACGACCGGCTCATACTTAGCAATGGCTTGAATTACCTCTTTGAAAGCGGCCTGTCCGTATTCGGCGTTAAAACGCCAGTTATCTTCCCTTTCAGGCCAGAGTAGATAAGTACAGCGGTGTTTTGCTAGTTCGGACGGCATATAAAAGCCGTCGGCTTTTGGGGTGCTATCATTGATGCGCATCGAGAGTTTTCTCCTTTTTGACAGTTTTAAGATTTTTGCCATCCTTGACACGGGAAACCATAACCTCGCCTAAAATTACTGCGATACAGGCACCGACAATCAATGGCCAGTTGTAGCTAAACATTTCGAGATTAAACTCTGGGAAGAGAGTGAAGAAAAGTGCAGCTAAAATTAACACAAATGGCACAATACCAAAGAGTGCAATTTTGAACTTACCACCCTCAATCCAGAAGCCACTTTCGGATTGGCGTCCACGCTTGTGGAGCTTGAGAAAAGCCATAAACATTGGTAAATATGATAACAGTAGACAGACCAAACTGAGCGAGAAGAAAGTCCAGAAGAGGTTAGTGAGGTCAGGTACAAACTGAGCGATAATAATACCAGCGATTGCAATCACTAGGGCAACTACACAAGTCCAAATAGACGGAACATAGGGCACGCCATCTTTGGTGCGTTTCATCCAAGATTTGGGGAAAGCTCCGTCTTCAGCAGCATATGCAATTACAGAGTTGACACCGAAGTTCCAGGAAGCGATATTTGCCACCAATGTGTAAATAAAGAGACCGCCAACTACAACTATAATTGCTTTAGCAACGCCAGCGGAGAACCCAACGATATTGAGTAGAATTTCATAACTAGCAATTAGGCCAGTGTCAGTCTGGAGCTCTTCAAGAGGAATAGCGACTCCGATACCAAAACTGGGCAAAAGGTAGAAAATGGCGATTAGAATACCACCAAAGATGATGGCTTTAGGAATTTCCTTTTTGGGATTTTGCATGTCACCACTAAAGGTAGAAACTACCTCAAACCCAAGCATATTAAAGATAATTAAGGAGACAAAGCCAAGGCCAGCTAGGCTAAAATGTCCATTTTCCACTAATGGCAATAAATCTGTGATGGAGTTGATGGGGTTGGCGGTTCCCTGCGTGAACAAAACATATATACCAAGTACACCGAGCCCAGCCATAAAAATAAATTTAGCGACTGCGCCGACATTTGATAAAACGTCACTTTGCGAGACTCGCAAAACGCCCAGTACAGATACCAGCAGGATATAAAATACCTGAATCGCCATCACAAGCGGCCAAGTAATCTCGAAACCAAGCATCTGCATGATGATAGTAGTGACGAGATCGGCCAATGAAGCAATCCAAAGAGGGTAGTTTACCCAATAAAACCAGGCTACCCTACTGGCCCACTTAGAGCCGAAGGCTTTTTCTACCCAAGTATACATACCACCTTCGGAAGGATACTGGGTGCCAAGTTCGGCAGAAATTAAACCGTATGGCAAGAAGAAACCAATCAGCATAATAATCCACCAGAAATATTGGGAGTTGCCAATAGCGGCAGTCGGGGCAACGGCGTCGCCCACGAGGATAATACAGACTGTAGCTAGAACGGCGCTGAACAGCCTGAATTTATATTTTGGTTTTTTAGGCATTATGTTCCTCCTTCTGCCTCTTAATTTCATCTAAAGCTGTTTGAGCTTTGCTACTGAAATATAATAACAAACCACGTTGTGCCGTAAGTCGATTCTCGGCCTGATCCCAAGCGATAGAATGTGGTCCATCCAAAACACTGTCGGTAACTTCTTCATTACGAATTGCTGGCAAACAGTGCATGAATTTGACATTGGGATTACCAGTCATAGCGAGCATCTCATCGTTCACCTGATATTTTGGATAGAATTCGCGCATATAGACATCTTTTGGGGTCTCTTTGTCATAGAGACCATACCAAACATCGGCATAAATAAAATCAGCACCTTCAAGATAGGCGGGATTATCTGTAACATGCACACTACCACCATACATTTGATTGTTGGCACGACCAATTTTGAGAAAATCGTCACGCAGCCACTTGGCTGGTGGACCGTATTGGATAAAATTCATGCCAAGCTTAGTAGTAATCATCATGAGTGAAGCGCAAACTTGAGTACAGTCGCCCACAAAAACTACCTTGATTTTGTTTAGAGGTTTGTCGGCTGGAAGATGATCAAAGATAGTAATAAGGTCGCCGATTTCTTGGGTAGGATGATTATAGTCAGACATACCATTAATTACAGGAACAGCTGAGCGAGCAGCAAGTTCCAAGATACTTTCGTGGCGGTCGACACGCGCCATAATTAAGTCACACATGCGACCAACTACCTGCGCAGTATCACCAATCGTCTCGTGCCCGCCTAACTGGATGGCGCCTGGTGCAAGATTAAGCGCATGACCGCCTAGCTGCTCCATGCCAACCTCAAAAGACACGCGAGTACGAGTAGACTTCTGCTCGAAAATCATGGCTAAATTTTTGTGGAAAAGCGTCTCAAGAGTCTTGCCAGATTTAATATAGTCGCGCACCACTATGGAAGTCTTGACGATATCCATAATTTCTGACTGGTCGAAGTCGGTCGTATCAATAAAATCTTTATGTGTTGGTGTTTTGTGCGTTAATACATAAGGGTTATCCATATGTATATTATATGGCTAACGTTTAATCTTCGCAAGATGTTCTTTGGCTTTAGGGGTGACGGCGCGACCACGCGGAGTGCGCTCTAGTAATCCCATCTGTAGTAGATAGGGTTCATAATAGTCTTCAATGGTAGCGGATTCATCGCCCGTGAGAGCTGCGATAGTGTTAAGACCGACGGGTCGGTCATTATAGTTCTCTAGCATAAGCTGGAGCATATTGCGATCGGCAGGATCAAGACCGAGATTATCAATCTCCATCATATCAAGAGCGGCTGTGGCAAGTTTAATATCAATAAAACCATCACCATTAACATCAGCATAATCACGCACACGTTTGGTGAGGCGGTTGGCAATACGTGGCGTGAGGCGAGAGCGAGTAGCAAGCAGGCTAGTAGCCTCTGGAGCAATACCAGTACCCAAAAGATTAGCGGTACGGTTGATGATGCGCTCGATTTCGGGAATTTGATAATATTCTAGACGATGAATCAGGCCAAAACGATCACGCAAGGGCCCAGCCAAAGAGCCAGTACGAGTGGTAGCGCCAATTACAGTAAACTTAGGCAGATCGAGGCGTACCGACCGCGCGGCAGGACCTTTGCCAATCACGATATCGAGTTTACAATCCTCCATGGCGGAATAAAGAATTTCTTCGACAGCGCGGCGCAAACGGTGAATTTCGTCAATAAAAAGCACATCGCCGTCCTGAAGATTGGTAAGGATAGAGGCAAGGTCGCCAGCGCGCTCAATCGCGGGTCCAGAAGTAACACGCAAGTTGGCGCCCATTTCATGAGCAATAACATTAGCCATGGTAGTTTTACCAAGGCCAGGGGGGCCATAAAGTAAGACATGGTCGAGAGTAGTACCATCGTTACGCTTCTTGACGGCATCAATGGCGAGTTTGAGGTTAGTTTTAAGACGCTCCTGACCGATATACTCTGCAAAAGTTGTGGGGCGGAGAGAAACTTCTTCGGTTTGCTCAGAAATGTCACCGTCGTTTAGATTAGTGTCTACTAAGCGGTGTTGCTCGTGTAGTTCTGGAGCGTCAGTCGACTCGTCGATGTTTCGTTGAATTCCCATTAGGGTAATTATAGCACAATAGAGGGCGGAGGATATGCGGTTGGCAATTTGTCTGAATAATGTCCGATAAATGTCCGATAAAATATTTTAAAACAGGGGTGAAAATGTCCGATAAATGTCCGATAAATGTCCGATAAATGTCCGATAAATTCAATTTTATAAAAGTTTATCAGACAATTTATATCTAGTACCGGAACGGTCTCCTACCTTAATTAATAACCCAGCGGTTAAAAGCTTTCCTAGTTCACGACGAGCTTGCTTATCGTCGTTCCTACTATTCATATGATTGAGTTCACAATATTGCTTATTTGAAATTGTTCCATTATTTTTAATGAATACTAACGCGTTTTTCTGTGTGTCCTTTAGCTCAAAAGTATCATCTATCATATCAACCCACTCTTTATCTTTACCTGAATGAGGTGAGGAAAAGTAAAGCGTAGCTTTAAAGTCACCAGAAATATTCTCAAACCTTGGATCAAGTAGCCCTCGATTTCTTGCCGCCTGATAAATCGTTGGGATACCACGTGCTGTTTTGTCGGTGATTTTGTATGCCTTGAGAAACTCAATTAGACTTGGGTTACGTGCTTTGGATGAAGCCTTCTCTAAATCCTTGATAGCAATGAGGCTTTCACCTGGGTTGGATAGTTCAATTCTGTCAGAGTACAGATCCACGTTAACGCAAGACCCTTGTAAAAGATAGTCGCGATGCGCAATAGCGTTAGCTAATGCTTCACGCAAAGCTTCTTCTGGTAGGATATAGCGTTCTTCACGTAATCCAGTTTCTTTGTTTACTACCGCTTCTTTTGGAAGCTTAGATTTTATATAATCAAAAGCCTGAAAAAATTGTTTAGCTACATCACCATGGAATTCTGTACGGTCACGATAAATCTTGTCGAGATTGTCCATACTAACTTTGCTTGTACCGGAAAACATTTTGAAGTCAATATAGATATTATTAAGTATCTCGTCAATAGCCGAATCTTTACCAAAAGCCACTAGTCCAAAAATTGTAAGTTTAGAGTCTTTAAGTGCCTTGATTTTTTTAAGTTTCTCTTCTAGATTTGAAAATGATACGCTTTTAAGCCCGGTCTGCGATATATAATCATCTAGTTTATCTTCATCAACTAAGTCAGTTAATGCGCCTTCCACGATTTGATTTTCCCCTCCACCACTTGCTCCAGCGAATAAGCTGCGCATCTCCTCATCGGATGCCAGCACATTGGTCGAACCTTGGCGGACATAAACCTTGCGCGGTCCTACCTTCTTGCTATATATTGGCTTATTATAGACTTCCAGTTCGGATACTATAACTTCAAGATGTTCTTCATCACAGAAAACTTCTACTTTTGGCTGAATATTAAATTTACCTTTTATCAGAGTGGACAAGTCTTTTTGTAGTTTATCTAGTCCTTTATTATCTAGACCAATTATTTCACCATTATCATTCACCCCCAAATAGATTATGCCACCATGCGTGTTAGAAAAAGCAGCGATACTTTCCCAAAGGTCGTCCGGTAAAGTGGCGGATTTTCTGCCGCGGCATTCTTTAAACTCTGCAGACGAGCGCTCAGATGTTTTGATTCTTTTCATTCTTTAATTATATCATCTCTTATATTATCACTTGCAAAAATCATTTATGAAAGTTCTCATGCTTGATAGTAATGTGTTTTTGTGATAGAATGGCGGAGAAGTAAGCTACTTTGCAACATAGAGTTTCGCAAGTAGTGAGAACATTGAGAAAATGGAGGATAAAATGATGAGAAGAAAGTTTTTTGTAACTGTATTGGCTTTGGCACTGAGTGTCGCAACAATGGTAGGATGCGGAAGTTCAGTGGATTCTGCGGCGGACATGGGTGGAGATACTGGTCCGGCAGCTTATGCTGATGGGACGGCAGAAGTGGTTGACGAATCCCCGGCGGAGATTGCTGAACCCGATGATGCGTCGCAGGGCTTGGCAGATGTCGCTGGAGAGAATGATGACTTTGGCAGACCGCCGGAAGAAGACCTCGTGCCATGGGATGTGGAAGCAGGTGAGGAGGATGTAACAGAAGAGGTTCCTGTGACTGGAGAGATTGAGGGGATAATTGTTCTGCAGGCAGACTGGTCGGACTTGTATTGCCCAACCTACACTGTGTCTGCAATCAATCCGGAAAGTGGAGATTACCATGAAGTCTCTAATTTCTGGTTCGACTCAGTGTTTGAACGTACAAATCCTGAATATACTATTGTTCCAGCCTTGCAGTTTGCACGTTATGCTAATCTTTATGACCAGTTTTCTAATGATTACACCAAAGCGGCAGCTACCAAGACCTTTGCAAATAACGGCGAGGTTCATGCTGGATGGATAAATACCGATGGCAGTTTCTTTGATGTAACTGAAGCATTAGATGAGCAATCACATGGTGATTTTGATGATATTGTGAGTTATCAGGCAGTAGGATTCCAGGGAGATGTGTTCATCTATGTTCATTCTGAAGGCTTCAGAGAAAATCAGTATTACGGAGTCTCTGTAGACAATATAGTTCCTGGTGCTTCATGGGAAATTAGTACGGCAGACCCGATGATTTGCGAAGATTCTGAAACCTGGCATCATATTAGCGGCTATAAGTTAACTGACTGGATTGATGATGACAGGCTGATTGTCGAAGCAAACAACCAAAGCTATATTGCAACCATTAGTACAAAGACAAGGTCAGAGTATATACCAGCAAGCGACTCGCGTTATAGCTGGAGTACTGTTGTATCTCCGGAGGGTACAAGGCTTGCATTTTTATCTGAACCGAGACACGATACAACTGGAGAAGTCGGCATATATACTATGCCGTTAGACAGCAGTGAGCCTGCAAGATTAAAGACAACGTTCTCGCCTACTTTTTCTATGTCGGCTGGCAGTACAGTAAAATACTTCGGAGTTAAAGAGAAGTGTTGTTATATTTTGGAGTGGAGATAAAGTCTCATTACACTTATGTACTGGATAAAAGACAGGGCCCGTTTCTACTACAGAAACGGGCTTTAGACTTTTGGTGAATAGGTGGAACTAATTTACTTTTTCCAACACTATTCGTAATAATGATAGATGACTACAATATACATTTAACTGTATTAGCTATAGGCATCACCTCGATGGCCGAGGGGGTCTTTTGCTGCTAATTTTGCCTCATTTTCGGCTTTCTTTCGTAAACGCTCTTTGGTGTTTTTAATATTTTTTTGTTTACGTCTCAAAAACTCTTCTTCGCTGATTTCACCTTGCGTTTTGAGATTTCCATCTCTAACAAATGACCCCCATTCCGAGAAGGAGATACCGAGAAGTCCAGCCTTAATAAGTCTATTACGATTCTTCTCAGTATCATCTAAAAAAGCAGAAAGGCAATTAGGGCACGTTGTAGTATCGCTAAATTGCCTGCCGCATATCCAACATGTTGCATGCATAATGCCACCTCCTTATAAAAGTTCACCCGACCAACAATTTTATTCTATTACAACTGTTATAAAGATGCAATCTTAAGCTTTATTATCGCACGCCTGGCGGCAAGATAATACCGCCATGATCATTATTTGGCCTCCAATCATCAGTGCCTCCGAGGCCATGACGACCATTGAGTCTCTGTCCATTATCAGATCCTCTACGATCGTCATTGCCAGTCCTAATAATTGGCCCAGCATTGTTACTATTAGAACTACTTCCGGGGTTATTGCTGCCACCGTCATGTACATCGATTGTACCGGAGTCGCTCTGCTGCTGAGATTGAATTCTAGTATACCCCATTGCATCACGCAATGTATTGAATTTTCTTGCAATTTTATCTTGAACATGTATATTGTCACTAGTCATAGCTTGACGAGTATACTGTTCTAGGACGCGCTTCTGATCATCTTCTAATGAGCCATTTCTGGCTTGTTGTATTAAACGGTCAAGAGATCCCTCATCCATTTTAGCAATACTGGCAGCATCGTAACTCGTAACGCCTTGGTTGGCAAAGTGATTCGAGAGATAATGAGTATTTCCTTTATTATCTGTAAAGGATTGGAAGCTGTCTCTGTGAATATCTCCACCGCCAGAAATACGTGATGCTTCACCAAGATATGAGAAAAAGTCTCGGTTATTGGGTTTAATATCTTTAACGTGACTACGCAACAAATGTTGTGCGCCTAATTCAATGCCCTTGTCTTGTCCTGCTATGGTGGCCTGGGCATAGTTATCGAACATTTTCGTACGCCCTCCGTCACTGCTAATTAACATATCTTGATAAGCCTGTACTGCAGCTAAATTCTCATCCGACTGATCTTCATTTAGGGCAGCTAGCGCTGCTGCGTGTCGTTCTGCAAGAGCAGTTTCGTCCGTAGCGATATTCGTATTTTCCAGTGCTATGTTTTTCGCCAATGAGTCAATACGGTTTTGATGGGCGGCATTCTTCATTGCTTCATATTCGCGTGTCCCTGGAGCTAGTGCATAAGGGTTAGCCGACGCCTCCTCTCCACGTAATTTATTATATTTTGCATATTGCCGGGCAATTTTAGCCTTACGCCGATCAGACATTGGCTTGCCTGTAATTTTACTTAGTGCGCGACCACGTAAAGCTGTTGCACTCCCTTGCATTCTGGCTAAATCTGCATCCCTACGCTTAACGAAGTCCGACCGAGCAATAGAGCCTGTTGCAGTACGTCCAACACGATTTCCTACATTAGCAATCTTTGCACCTATATTGCCCATAGCCGCAAACGCACTACGAATTAATCCTGGTATTAAAAAGAACGGTACTACTCTCAATAACATAGCAACTAGCGTCAGGAAAAAACCACCACCAGAGGCTGATAGTAAAATATTTGACGCAAAATTACCGCCACCCATTAGTGCGCCGCAAATTGGGAATACTACAAGTAAAGCTGTAAAAATTTTAAGCCAACGATCAAACATTCTTTTTGCATTTGGCAGAGCATAGCAAACAACAGCAGCTGGCGCCAGAACAATCAAAATAAATATACCAGCCTGGCGTGCGCCAAGTATAATAGCTCCAAAAAATACACTTATAGCTGAGGAAAGCAATACTAATAAAAGCGGGATTAGCCATGATCCAATTGTACCCGCACCAATAGCGATACCTAATACTCCTACCCAAGTCATTACTGTGCCAGTAGTTCCACCATCAGGAGAAAATGATTCACTCATATTGTTCACGGTCTTACTCATCTGCTCAAAGATAGCATTCATACTATAACCTAAAACATTTGAGATATCTACAGCAAATTGACAGAGCAGAAAAGAGACATTGACTAATATAGCAACAACAATAAGCCTTGGTAACATCTTCTTGATATTGTAATTATTTAATCCAATTCCAGTCAGTTGTGAAAAGAGAACGATCATAAACATAATTACAAAGGCTATATTAGCCATATCACGAATAACTTTCCAACCATTATAAACATCGCTGCTGGAGTCAGCCTTTAATTTAGTGGAGTCTATTTCCAGAAATTGTTTTTGTACATAACCTTTATAAATTTCATCAACGCCTTCACTAACCGTCTTTAAAACTGGGCATAGAATCCAGCCTAAAGAGCCAGCTGCGCCAAAACATTCATCAGATTCTGCCCCGCCATTACCGCCATTGCTACCATTTCCTCCATTCGTGCCGCCATCATTATCACCACTTGTATCTGGCGGAGTATCGGGAGCACCGTTAATAGTTGGTAGTTCTAGACAAACAACCTGTCCGTTCTCAGTTTTGTAAGTGCCGCCAGTTTTATTTAGCATCCGGCGAATTTTTTGCTGTTGTTCCTTATAGTAGTCTAGCTTCGCTTGGTCTTTTTTGTCACCCTTTGCGTTTTCTTCATTCCAGGCATTCACAAACTCATCGTAGCGTTCTTCAGCTCTTTTATGACAATATGCGCCAACAGTAGCATAGCCTTCATCGCGCTTGGTGACAAGTTCTAATATCTCTTCTGGAGATGCTGCTGTTAAGTTTTTTAAAGTTGCAGCTACAACATTATACGTCTTCCCAGCTGCAAGACCAGTGTTCAGATAGGCTGGGCACCACTTTCCTGGTTCATCGTCGTCTCCTGGCTTATAGTATGCATATGGCGTGCCCTGGTTCAGAGCCTCATCCTTGCCAACAAAACAAGTACTATCTTCGCTGATTATGCCATCACTCCTCATTTTAGCATAGGCTTTGTCGAGCAGATATCTTATATCCTCATTGGTAAACTTCTGGCTATCCATATTAGATGAACCAGTATAATATTTGAATGCTGCCTTAGCAGCTTCACCATAATCGTTGATCGTATATGTAGCAAACGCACCTGGATCATCAGTTTTGGTTTGATTTGTGCTTACGTTAGCATAACCATTATCATTGTTCATGCCACTAACTGCATTAGAGACTTCCTTATACAGGTCGTCCCACTTGGTCCCATCGCCACCAGCAAACATATTAGTGTCAAAATATGCAACTTCCCACTCTGTGTGCAGGCCGTCATTGCCAAGTACGTTAACGAAAACTTTACCCTGCACATTAGCTGATAAACAAATGGGGTCTACACATTCGGAACTTGGCACGCCACCACTTGGGAAAGAATCCATATCTATTTTACCATCACTCATAACACCAAAACACAGAGAATTGGAAGTATAATTAACCATGTTGCCGCCAGCTTCAGCTGATGCGTGCTTATAACTGACGCTCATGCAGCGCGTGGATGATGGATTGTTATCTCCAGATTGCACGTAGCCTAGGTTAGTTGGGGTAGTTGGGTTTTTATTGAAAAGTGAATTTAGTCCTTGTGTCTTTTTTGAACCTAGAAAAACTTGTTCGCAGTTTATAGAACCACCAAGATCGTCCAAGATGAGTACCTTGCCCTTTTTACCGCTAGAGAAATGATAGACAAAAATATCTTCGGTTTTAAATTGTCCAGCAGGAGTAATGTCCTTGTGGATATATGAACTGTTATAACAGGACGTAATAGAGTTGGCTAAAGTTTTCTTCATGATACTAGTATCATCGGGCGCTGCTACCACGGAATGTAATGGCAGAATAAATAACGAACCAATCAAAAGCGCCAGAATAGCAACAATGCAAGAGCTAATTTTAATAAAACGTTTATTCATTTATCCCCTCTTGGATTGCCGAAGTACATGCCCTCAGTTCAGTTTCTAACCTAGAAAAATATCTCTGTAAAGTTGAAGAATGTTTATCATTTCGGGCAAGTAACTCCGCATAATTTTCATCATTATCAAGCAGCGCCACACATTCATTATTAACGCTACCATCATCAATGCAATAATTCCGCTTGTAAAAATCATATATTTCTAAAGTAGAGGTAATATATTCGATCAACGCATTACGAAAACCATTCCTAAATTCGCTATTAGATTCTTGCGGGACAACTTGCGTAATTTTACCTTTTGCTGCATCAATACCATCAGACATATAACTTTCTATGAGTGGCTGCATCACGGAATCAATATTGATAAGCACTACCGCAAAATTGAATAATGATTCTTCGGTAGCGATCAACCCGTTAATGTTACCCCCTAAATCTATGCCAGAAGCATTTAGTTTTTCTCTAAAGTCAGTAAACAGCTCACTGGCTTTTTTGGTATATTCATTTTTATCTGAATCAGTATATTCAAAATCAACTAATTGGAATAAAAACCAATTGTCTTCGCTCCCTGAATTATCAGGGCCGTACTCAATATAGTTTTTGAATATGTCAAAACTTTTAGATACATCGGCTTGACTGGGTTTAGAAATAACTTGTATTAGTAGTAAAACTACTAAACAAATGGCCACAACTGCCGCTAAAATTACCCCGCCAATAATAAACGGTCGTTTATTTTGTTTGGGTTTTGGCTCGCTAGAGTTGAGAATAATATCGCCAGTGTCGGTGTTGAAAGTTTGTGTGGGATGGTTGGAGAGATAGGGATGAGACAGATAGGCTGATGTTTTGGGCTGTGCGCCTGTATCGCTAGTATTCTCTACTGGTTCTGGCGGTTGAGGAGTAAAAAGCGCCTGGCGATTCTTGGGAACGGCAACATCACCCGTGTTATCGACGGGTGGAAGGTTTGAAGAGTTTTTATCTTCGTCCATATACTTATCTTAGCATAACCGGTGTTTTATGCCAATGATGATATTTTGGCAAAATTTTGTTCTGGGTAAACCTATATCACTGGTACAGGTTTACTAATAGGTTCACAGAGGTAGAACTTTTGCAAACCTATACCAGTAGTATAGGTTTGTTCGGTTTTTTGATAGCAATGTATCTGCGAACATAATTTGCCACAGTATTGCGGTGAACGCCCAACAAAACCGCAATTTTGGCATAAGAGTATCCTGCGAGCTGAAAATGACGTAAGCGATCTTCTTGATGGTGCAGTTTGCAATATAGCGCACCCGACGTTCCCTTTGGTCGACCAAGTTGTATCCCTTCAGCTCTTTTACGATTAAGTGCTTCTTTAGTACGCTGAGAAATCAAATTGCGTTCAATTTCTGCTGACAAACCAAAGGCAAATGCCAAAACCTTGCTTTGGATATCGTCGCCCAAGCGATAACCGTCTTTAACTGTCCAAACACGGCAGTCTTTTGTCATGCAAAGGTTTAGAATTTCCATAATCATAAAAAGCGAACGTCCAAGGCGCGAAATCTCCGAACAAATAATTAAGTCTCCGGGTTTTACTTGCCGTAATAGTTTTCCAAGTTCACGTTTATTGTAATTTTTTGTGCCACTGATAGTTTCACTAATCCAGCCACCAATTTTAATATTCTCTTGTCGACAAAAATTCTCAATTTCAAACCTCTGGTTTTCAACCGTTTGCTTGTCGCTGCTCACACGGATATAGCCATAGATCATAATAACTCCTCTTTTAATTTGCACATATTATACGACCATTTATTATTGGCGGAATAGCGGTAATCGCTTTAGCAGTTATCGTAGTATTAGTTTCACTGCTTTTGAATAATGATAATAGACAAGTGATGCAGACTAGTTTTCAAGAATACGCAAGTTATGTTTTGTATGGCGATACTAAAAATCTTTCGTGGGTTGATGTGGACCAGGCAGATGACTACATGACTATGACAGAATATAAATTATATCAGCAATTTTATGCAGATTCTCATGATGAGTATTTTGATGTCTTAACAAAACTGTTTAATAAATTTATGAACTATTTTAAGGCTAACAAAAAGAGCTTGAACGAGAACTCAACTAATATCATCAATCAATATAGTCAAGATTATAGCTTGCTAAACGCACTCAGCCAAACACCAAAAATTAACAACGAAGTTTTACTAAATCTTTTTCTAGAATCTGGTGGGGACGAAACATTGGCCTGGGTTGATAAAAACTTTTCTAATCTAAAAGGAATTTCTGATGATGGGCATGAATATTTCAACATAGTCAAAACTTACGCAGAGTTATATCTTGGAATACTAGAAAACTACCAGGAGCAAGGATGTTTGCAATCTGGAAAAATCGATGTTTTGTGTGTGGAAAAATTTGCACCCACTGAAGAACAAACATCAACTTTGCAAAGCATAGATAGCTTACAAAATCAGCTATTACTGACAGAAGCTTACTTAGTTGATAGCGTGCAACAAGGTTGTTGGGAAATATGGAATCTGATTGGAGAAAATAATGCGTAAAGTATTTTGGTATCGAACTTTAGCTGGGATGTGCGTGTTCGCCATTATGGGATTTGCGTGTCTGAGTCCAATGCTAGTTTCAGCATCGTATGTGAGCGAACATGCAACAAATGCACAAGAACTTGAACAAATCCGCACCCTTTATGAAGCGGCATCGCGCTGTATGGGAAGCTCGGCGCGTAATGAAACTACCATTTCCTTATCTTCACGTTCAGAATATAACAACCAATATATGAAAGATTTTTACAATCTGAATAGTGGTAAAATATTTGATGCCAAAAAGGGTTCTGGTAATTCAAATTTAGTCTATAGCGCGACGTTGGAAAATCAGGCTAGCAGCGGCTATGATGATGGTAAAATTTATTGTTCTGAGCTTAACCTGTTACCAGAGTTATTGTCTAAACTTGGACAATATACGAATAGTACGCGTGATAAGTTGATCTGCAACGGTTCGCAACCAGGACTATTTTCCGTGACAACTGGTTATGGCGGACAAATGTTTGGTGCGAAATACGACAATGATAAAGATGGCAAAAAGGATTGGCCTGAGGGATGGCCGGCGCAGGACGACTGTAGCGGAAACTTAGCTTTATTGATTGATTATGTTGAAAACCGCCCCAATGAAGCTATTCGCGGCAGCGGCAATGGTAATTATGATTATGGTTTTAATGTGAAGTTGACTCCTTCTCCCAACGCCGCCAGCTACTTTCAATCGGTAGTAGGATCTATGGTGGGGCGGTTTGACGAGTTAGATGTGGATACGCGTAAAACGATGGATTATTGGCGTTATTATCAAGCATTTGAGAGTGGTTGCGGGGCAAAAGTAAATAACGGTAATACCACGCCGCCAGCCGCTAGCAGTACCAATATGAATAAAATTTATGATGCAGTGACCAAGAAAATTTATTATCATAGTGACTCCGAAATTAATGCTTCAAGAAAAGTTTATTATAATGTCAAGGATGCTTCACAGTTAACTTGCAAAGAGCTGGCTACAAAACTTGGCGAAAACGCAGATGAAATTGCGCTCGAAACACAATATGCCGACGTGGAAGATTGTATTAATCGATATGGAGAGGCTTTGGATAAACTTGAAAATCAAATTGAAAAATATAATTCTGTGCAAGTTTATGCCAAAGGGTTTAAAGATAATTTGAGTGAGAAAATTGCAAAAATTCGTAGTGGCAAGTTTGAGCCCACTTATACATCCTACGGAGCGCCGGAATATTTTGATATTAAACATTATGTAGACAGTATGGTAAAAGCTTTCTATCGCGATAAAATTCATAGCGGAGTAGATGGCAAGATTATCTATAATGACGAATTGCTAAATTCAATTGTGAGCGCGTTTGAGGACATTGCAAATGATATTACTATGGCGGCTAATAAAATCGACATCGAATCGAAGCCAAACGATGAAACACTAGCAGAATTTGATAAGTTGCTTGGGAAATGGCAAACCGAATTGGACCGTGTAGAAAGCGAAATTAATGCTGCCCAAAATCTGCTGAACGAAAAACGTAATTTGGTAAGTGGTGAAGACGATAATAGTCGTGGAGAAGTTTGGGATTTTGACAAAACATCGCTTATGGTGACCTGCCCAGGACTTGATAAATTGGATAAGGAGATTGCTAGTGTTTTATCAGCTGCGCCGCCAGATATCGACGCCGATTGGAGTGGTTCAACTGTTGATAAGCCGGACTACAATTATGCTGGATCTGGTGCCGATCCAGACGCCTGTACTGGCGCAGCTGGTTCCCTAGGCTGGATTCTGTGCCCAGTATTGAAGATGGTGACAGAAGGTGTGGACAATATTTATGATGGCTATGTGCAAAAAGTTTTCTTAGAAGTAGATTCAACACAGCTTAAAGGCGAGCGAGGGAATGCGGTATATGACGCCTGGAGTATAATGCGAACCGTTGCTAACGTTATCTTTGTAATTATGTTCATGATTGTGATTTTTTCACAACTGACTGGAATTGGTTTAACCAACTACGGCATCAAGAAAACATTGCCAAGACTAATCATGGTGGCTGTTCTAGTAAATATGTCTTTCTTGATATGCCAATTTGCCGTGGACATTTCTAATGTGTTAGGATATGGTCTAAATGGTTTCTTTGATTCTATGAGCGGCACGGTAACTGATATGAACAGTTCATTTAATAATACTGGTGGTTCGGGATTAGTAAATTGGATGGAGACTTTTGGACTTATGCTAGGGATGGCGACGGCCGGTTCATGGATGCCTGCATTCCTACTTGTTCTGCTGTCAGCTGCAATTAGCGTGTTCTTTGGAGCGATTATTCTGACGGCACGTTTGGCTGGAATCTATGTTTTAATTGTGCTCTCGCCAGCTGCATTTGCTTGTTATGCTCTGCCCAATTCTAAAAAGATTTTTGACCGGTGGTTCAAGATATTTGTGGCGCTGCTAATTGTGTTCCCGATTTGTGGTGCGTTGATGGGTGGAGGGAGCTTTGCATCAACAATTTTATTGGAGGTAGCGAATAGTTTATAATGAGTGGCGGTAAATTCTTCTTAACACTAGTTGCGATGTTGCTTCGCGTAGTACCATTTTTCTTAATCCCAGGATTAGTAAAAAGTTCTATGTCGGCGCTGGGAAATCTTGGGGCAAAGATTTCCGGAATTGGCAGCCGTTTTGGCAGTTCTGTTACTGGCTCGGCGCGAAAGTCAGATGCCTTCCAACGTGGTTCTGAATTCGGTGAACAGCTTAGAGGTCGTGGGATTGCTGCACGCCATAAGATTTTAGGGAAGATTACTGGTGGTAAATATACTGGTAGCAAAGGTTCTAAGCGGCGTTTGGCTAGAGCAATTGGCGCACAAGAGGCACGCATACGTGGTGATGCGAAGGCAGCCGCTATCGCTGGAGGTGGGTTCATATCTAGTGGACGTAGAGATGATATTACTTCGTCCGCCATAGATGCAGAGGAAACTCAGGGTATTAAGGATGCGGAGAACGGCTATAGGTTGGATGAAAATTTCGATGCAAACAGCGAATCAAAGGTTAGTGAAGAACTTGAAAAGCGCCTTAACGAACTTAATCAGAATCCAGAAAATGTTGAAGTACGTCGCAAAGTTAAGGCTCTGACTAAGATCTTACTAGAGACTGATAACGGTCGCGGGACTTTAATGGAGACCGTACAAAAATTTGCTGAAGCAAATCAAGGTAGCAAGGCGGCTAGTATTCTTGGCAAATATTTGGGTAATGGCGAAAATATGGGCAAGATTAAAGGTAGTGATCAAAGGGGGCTACAAAAGCTCGTTATGGATATTAATAATGGGACTGCAATCAAAACAGCACTTGAATACAGCGCATTAGGTACAGACAAACTTAAAGCTGGTACAGTTGGTAATATAGACGTAAGTGCCCTAAAACAACAGGTTGCGGCAGCAAAAGCCGGATTACTTTCTGGTAATAACCTCACACAGGTTACTGACGTCTACCGTCAGGCCCTTGCAAGCGAAAATGCTGCTAATTTGATTAATGGCGAATCGCTAGAACAAATTAACAAACTTTTGAAAGAAGAATTTAAAGCAAAAAATGGTTCGTATGATGGTTTTCAAGAAGTCAGACTTGGTAGTTCTACTTCAGATTCTGGTACTATCCAGATTCACGCTATCCAAAATAGTACTAGCGGAGGGATAGTATCAACTGGTAATGATGCTCGCCCTAATCAGCAAGGAACTCCACTGCCTCAGATACGTGGAGCTGAAGACTATCGCCAGAATGACAATGGTATATGGTTACCACCTACGAGATAAAATATTTAAGGTCGTCATTGACGGCCTTAAAATGAGCGAATAGGTGGAACACTTGTATTTCCAACTCTATTCAAAATAAAACTGATACGTGACTAACGGAATAACCTAAACATAGCTACTTATGCTGATATAATCGGCTATCGTTGCGATGTGGTGCTTGTATTTTTTTGGCCCGATTTTCGGCAGTCCATTGTCGCGAGTGTTTATCCCGGTCTCTGATATTCTCCGCGAATTCTTCAAGTGTGGCATAAGGTTGTTCACCAATTTTAATCTGGTGCTCAATAGCTTGTAGAATAAGCCAGTCCTCTATTGATAGCCAAGTGAAGTTTAATGGGAATTGCTTATCTGCAGAGTCTTGTTCATATTGTGCCTTGCACTTAGGACAAGTTTTAGGAAACTCACTATCATTCTCCCACCCACACAATCGACAATGGCGCCCTTTTTCTGAGTAATATCCGGGTACTTCTATATACCCTTCTTTCTCATACTGATCAACAATTTGGTAAAGCTCTTTCGGTCTATATTCCATTACGGATCACCTCCAAGGTTCATACTCAATCCCTGTGTAAAAGATTGGCACTTAGATTTTACTACACCTCAACTGCTTATGCAATCATGAGCATTAAAAATTGCGAACTTGCTATAATATACCCATGGATATACTGTCCACGAGCCCCAATGGCGGCCTGAGTTCACTCCTCCGCTAGCCGGCGGTTCTCTAGCAAAAGATCGTGAAGTTCCCCTCTGATGGCTTTTAGAGTAAGTTATGAGGCTAGCCGGTTAGAAATTATGGTTGCTAATCTTTTCGAGGAACTTCTAAACTTGCAGTCGGGTTTTGCCTGATTTTGTGAGGTAGATATTTCTGCCGTACTCTGCGGATTACACAAGTATCTTGGGCTTGGTGCCTGGAATTGATGCGCAGCGGGTATGTTAATGTCAGCATCCCTGCCTTGAGGAACGCTGGCCAGAACGGATACGATTGGTCGTCGCGCTCATACTCGACGACTACAAACGCGTACGGCCTCCACTTCAATGCTAGTGACGTCAATCCGTCGAATTACAATAATCGCTGGAACGGTTTCCCCCTCCGCTGGTTTTGTGCACCGCGGCGGGTGCCGATCTTTAAATTAATGTCATCAAAAATCCCCTCACGCCAAGGCGAAAGGGGTTTTGACCATAGTTGGAGCGATCAAGATATAACAAACAAATGTTACACCAAGTCAGTCGGCGTCCACCTAGCGGGTTTTACTCCGCTAGGTGGGGATAACCGAAGCTTAACGCAACTGACGGCGGCTAGCAATGTAGTAGCCAGCAGCAGTAGCAATGGAACCAGTAGCGATTACGCCACCAGCAACCATTTCTGGACCAGTATTTGGAAGTTCTGGAGTAGGAGTTGGTTCCGGATCTTCTGGATCTGGTGGGGTTGGTTCTGGGTCTGGAGTATTCTCACAAACCTTAGTCAAATGAACACGAGCGTCATCTTGGACGGTCTTGTCCCCAACACGAACCTGAGCCCAGTTAATAAGGGTATTGGAACCACAGGCTAAGTCGTCATCGACAACTTCAGCAGTAATACGGATAAATGCATTAGCATTAGCATCGTAAGAACCGATATTGCCTCCGCCCTGGAAGATAACCTCATCATTGTCGATAGTCATGCCATTTGGATGACTGCTGTTGTAAAGTTTTGCCGTACCTTTGACGTAACGCAGGTTGCTTGGCAAAATATCACGGATAACTACGCCTGTTTGAGTCTGGCTACCAGTGTTGCGATATTCAAATTGGAACTCTACTTTATCGCCAACCTTGGCTTCTACGCTTTCTTTCCAAGTCTTGTCGATATCACCAGCAAGGCGGACTTCTTTTTGCACGATAAAGTCATAGTCGTAAACTGCTTTAACTTGTATAGTTACAAAGTTGTCATATTGATAACAGCCTGGAATTTTACCATCAAGAGCGTCATAGCCAATCAGGATACCACCACTTTTAGCATTAACAACATCATCACTAAGAGTTAATCCGCCAAGCCCAATTTTGTTGTTTTCTAGTAAAGCTGAACCCTTAACATACTCTAGATGAAATGGAGTGCCATCTTTACTATTAAAGTTAATATAATCCCAATACTTTGATGGGGAAGCATTAGATGAGGTAATAAACCCATTTAGCTCAAGTTTACTAGCGGATCCTTGAGGTAAGCTGAATGCAACTTTAGTATTTTCTGCTACAGCATCAACTCCATTTGGGTTATTGTTATGCACGTAAAGACGTACGATATAAGTCTTACCATCTTCAACGGTAATATCATTGCCGCGCCAATATTTGGCACCTTCTACGTTAGTTTTGTCGGCTGCTTCACAGCGATTGTCTGCACGCAAAACACATTCACGAGCACCCACAAAATTCTTCTCATCACCGATTACACTATCGGAAATCGTATTGAAAATAATCTGACCTGGGTAATCAGGGCTGTTTTTATAGTTTTTGCCATGCGACTTTTCTGTTGGGCCAATAGCACCATTGTTGATCTGGTCGACAGTGTAACTTGGGCGACCACCACCATTATCACCCCAAGCAGAGACGAGAGATGGCACCGCAGCCACGCCTGCAATAGCAGCCGCAGTGGCAGCTACCGCGAGGGTAGATTTAATTGCTGTTTTCATATTAATCTCCTTTTATAGATTAGTTATGATTTACTTAATAAAAATTGATTAAATTTGATAATAAAATTTGTTTTTTCTTCCCTGGTCCATATTGTTAAACTTCTTCAGTCCCACAATCGAATCATCTCAAACACAAACTAAATCTTGGTTGATGGGGGAGTATATACTCCCCCATGTTATTGAAGTTGGTACCTTCAATATTTCCCACCGCCCTATTGGCGGATCTATATAAAAAGTGCTAATTGTTGTTTTATAGCTAATCAATTAAATTAATCTACAGGCTTGCCAAGAGTACCGCTATTCTTATCCTGACTAGCGTCAGCCGGCGTGGTGATACTAGTAGATGTACCATCACCATTATTGGTTGTGTTCGTATCACTACCAGTGATTGCTGGGGCAGTACTTGGAGGGTCGGGTTGTTTAGATGTATCGCCTTCGTGTTTAGTATCTTCAGTGCCTGTGTCAGTGTCAGTGCCTGTGTCAGTGTCAGTGCCTGTGTCAGTGTCAGTGTCAGTGTCAGTGCCTGTGTCAGTGTCAGTGCCTGTGTCAGTGTCAGTGTCTGTGTCAGTGTCAGTGCCTGTGTTACTATCATTAGCTTCTGGCTCATCGCCTTGATAGTCTCCCGTACCACTAGAGCCTCCATCCTCCTCATGGATTTCTCCACCAGTTCCTTGGTCGTTTTCAGTTTTATTACCAGAGCTGGCGTCCTTATCCTTGGCGCCTTCACCATCCTCAGGGTCAGGTTTATCGGGGTCGGGGTCGGGCTTATCAGGGTCAGGTTTATCGGGGTCTTCGGGGTCATCTTTCTTAGCTGGCGGGTCGGGCTTCTTCGTGTACACAATCACAATGTGCACGTTGCCCTTCGGCATCACACCCTCAATGATATACGGATTGTTCAATGTTCCAGCATACCCCTCAATCACCGCGATATATGCGTTATAACCAGCAGGTTGCGGCGAAAGCACTCTGAAAGCGTCGCCCTCTTTGTGCTGAGAACTATGCGGCTCGGCCACCTTTTCTCCATTCACGTCACCATACTTATATTCGATTAACAGATTATAAGTAGGTATTTGTGTCTTGGTTGTAGGCGGCTTCTTAGTGACGACAATAATCGGAAATTCTTCCGGTCTTAAATCGTATCGATTAATACCGTCCCGAAGCATTACCCTGCCATCTTTATCATACTGCTCCCTGACCAACGCCAGTCGGCTTTCCTGATAAGTTGCCTCCACGGGAAGACGTAACACGTCACTGGATGCCATTGGCAAACAGTAGTTGCGTTTGGATTTAAGAGACTTAAATCCAACATTCTCGTAGTTTACGCTCGTGATTAGTTCACAAATGTGGGTGCCGATGTTGTCGAAGTACAGGTCATTTACACCCGCTCTCCAAAGTTCACCAGCCTCAAACTGCTTCTCGGTTATCATTTCCAAGAAGCAAAGGACACCATAGGCGTCAGTCTCCGTGTCTGTGTCCTCAAGGTTATAGGCATCTTCATACAGCTTCAGCATGTTTTCGATGTCACCCTTGCTGGCTTCATACACGAAGTCCATACCAGCGTAGTGTTCCAGCCATGCCTTACCGACTCTAGGGTCGTTTAAGATTGCAACTTGCGTTGCCAGCAGTGTCTGTTCGTTTCTCTGCTGCTCACTCATTGCTTCCCATTTCGGATCCCAAACTTCCTTTTTTCGGTTGGCAAGCAGCTCTTTCACCACTGCATCATCGCTGAGGTCTACCCCCTGCAAATCGTCAGCTGTTACCGGCATACATCCAGCAACCTGATACAGCCAAGGCCAGTCCTCCAGAGTTTCCGGAGGCAAGACCAGCATATCACCACACTTACCAAGCCCATAAAGCTTAGCAATCTCCTGTTTAATCCCATTCATATTCTTGGACGTCAGGTGATAGTGTGATACGCCCATGTAGTTTCTCAGGGCGTTATACTTGGTTGCCAGTTCAGATTTATCCATGTTTGGATAAACATATCCCGATGTGTCTACTGTAAACAGTGACACAAACCTTGCCAGCCCTTCCTCATTAGTGACGTTCGTCCATTTCTGGATAAAATCCTCCGTTGAGGCGGGTTCAACTGTGGTTTTTTCCTGCTGTAACGAAACAGCCATTTCCGTGACTGCCTTGCCGACTTTCTCGGCTACAGCTGTAGCCGATGAGGCTACTGTCACAGCAGATGTTTCTTCATCAGCTGCTGTAGTTTCCGTTTCAACAGGCTCTGCCGTGTTTGCTTCGGCGCTCTCTGCCTCATCCTCTTCTGAAGCATCCGTCTCCGCAAGGGAGTTCCCACTCACAAGCTCAGCAATGTCTGCTTCCTCCTCGGAGTGCGACCGGATGTCTGTCCACCAGGTCTGTACTTTTTCTGTATGGGCTACCATGATGTAAACACCAATGGCTATGCCCGCTATACCGAAAAAATATGCCAACCGGCGTGGAACCTTAGTTCGCTCCTTTCTTCGCCCTTCTATTATTATCTTGGGCAGAGAAATGCCAGTAGTTCCAGAGTTAGTGATTGACGGGTCGGCACCTAACTTGGCTACCATAAAAACGCACACCAATGCACCAATGATGCAAAGCACCAAAGCAATAATCGATATTATCATTGCCATATTTTTACCTCCTTTTTTCTGTAAGAAATATTTATTTTGTTCATAAACTATATATTTTTGCACAGAATAGGAGGTACCAACTCCCATTCTGAAAAATGAAAGTTGGCGGGGCAAATAGCCCCATCTATATTAAAATGATTAGCTCTTTTCACTCAGATACATATGTTGTATCTGAGATGATTCGATTGTAAATGGACATCTATACGGACCTCTATAAATCAGTTCGTACCGACTGCTTCCATTGTAGCACACATACCTAAAAAAGTCAAGTGTTTTATCATGAAATACCATAAGAACAATAATATACACTCTTTCTCTGTTATTTTGGGATTTTTCCACAGGTTTTTGCTATGCTTATATTTTTGTAAAACGCTTATTTTTAGAGGTGATGGCTAATTTGACGATTTTTTACTATAATTGTTATGTTTATTATTGTAAAATTACAGTAAAAATTTGTCAAAAGATAAGGCCCCACCAAGATCACGGTGGAGCCTTTCACGGAGGAATACAATGAAACTGCAGCCCCCATGTTTGCCACGGACAACCGCGGCGGCAGGTCGCTGGCCCCATCATGAGCCAGCCTGCTCTTTTTTTGCTTTTCTGTTGAGACGCTGAATCTCGCGCGTCTGTTCGCGCTTCAGCCAACCCGGCATCTCTTCTCCCGGACGTTTCTCTGCGTAGTAGGCCATCAAGCCGAAGATATCGGTCTTGGCAGGCGCACCATCGAAGAAACCAGATTCAAATAACTCCTGACAATCAATATCGAACTGGAAAATATCTTTTCTCCATTCGGTTTGTGTGCGCACAAAGCCATTGTGCTTTGGCGTATCTTTGGTCTTTGAATCGGTGTCGTGTTTAGTAGAACCATCCTCCGATTCTACATCTTTGGACTGGTCAGCCTTCATGGCTGCCTCTGCTGCGATAATCAAGTCAGTGCGCTTGCCGCGGACTCTGTACCTCCGGAGAATCTCATCGGGGGTGAAGCCATCGGTTTTCAGATTTTCGACATCAGACAGGATTTCATCCCTTGCAGTCCCACTCTCCTGATTGCGGACTGCCTCAAGGAAGTAGTCGAATAAGACCTTCTGGCCGCTAGGCTTTTTAGTCTTACTCTCATCCTCATTGTTGCTTCCTTTAATCAGGCCCTGATAAGCCTTATTCAGATTATCAAGGGTTGTGCCAAGGATGTCCAGAAACTCATCTTGCCGCTTCCCGCTAAGTTTATCAAACCCAGAGAGGTTGATGAAGAAACTGGCGTTAGGGCCACCGTCATCAAAACCTAAATTACCCTCCATCCGGTTATTAATAAACTCCAGCGGCTGCTGTACAAATGACTTCTGACCAAATTTTTCTGCAAAACCACAGAACTTTTTTCCAAGGCGCCAAAACACATTAGAAAATGCGACCGCCTTTTCAGACTCCCCTTTAACTGCGCCGTCATAAAAAGCTTCAAATGATTCATCATCATTATCAGCCTCGTAGTACAGCTGGATACTCGGATAGCAAAGTCTATCCCTCTTCTTCTCCGACAGTTCCATCCACTCGTACCAAGGCACGCTCTCTGTGTCTCTGGCATCATATTCTCCATCTGAATACCTAAGGTTGATTTCCAACCCCTTCTTCAGCAGAAAATCGTGAATGTAACAATCGTGCGCCTCACCCTTAGAGTTTGTAATGATAAGCTCTTCCAACTCCTCAGGCGTCATTGCCCCATTCATCACTTCCCAGGCAATGCGCAGCGCCCAAATTTCAGACTCTTTACCCTTTGACAACAGAATCTGACGATTCATCGTGGAATCGTAGTTGTCCATTGCCACCTTACGCTCCTTCTTGTTGGTTCTTCGACGGGTTGCAATGGTTAAGCCTCCGATTTCAAGTTTCATCTTTATTCCTCCTTTTTAATCCATCACCCAAATCGTGGGTGAAGTGCTACATCCTATCACTATGATAGGATTCCCCTCCATGATAGCACAGATATGCAAAATTGTCAAGTGCTTTGGCATGATTTATGAGGTATTTTTTGTCAAAAAATATTATCTTATCTATAAAACATAAGAATTTTATTTGCATAAATCATGAAAAAAGAGCGTCCTATGTATTAGACGCCCTTTTAGACCGGTATGTTTAACTAACCTTACGACTCTCAGAATCTTTTGCTTTTTCAAACTCCGCGTTTCGTTGCAAAATCTCAAGATCAGACTTAGATAGCCCGCTGTAATGGTTATGTCCAGCCCTCTTAAGATAATACATCAAGAGACTCTCATCTACTCCTAATTCCGCTGCCTGCTCAGCGATAGGCTGCACTGCCTGCTCGATTTTCTGATCAGGCTCCTCCTGAATGGGCTTTTCTACCTCAGACATGGTGGGCTGTTCGCCACCAGATAAGGCTTCTTTGACGGCGACGGCGGTCGCGCCAAGGTCGATAGTGGGAGCGCCGATTTGCTCTCTTGATAGTATGCGCTGCGCATTTTTGGGCATGCGCTTGATATCAAGAAGTTCCTTAGTGTCGTCATCCACCTCAACCTCTTTGGCGGGGCCTTCGTCCTGCAACTTAACGCCAACTTTCTCCGCGGCTTTTTGAGCCGCTTCCATGATTTTATCGTCATCAGGCCGATATTCGTTTTCGAGAGCTTTCTCCATTTCTGCTATAATCTTGGATAGCTCCTCAGAACGATTATCTGGTTTAGTATTTGGATCATCATTCAGCGGAATTATCTCCAAATCTTTGTCTTTCTTATCGCCTTCCTCATAATCGTCAAAATCATTGAAACGATTCCGCCAAAAACCTTCCTTTTCTTCCATCAGAGTCTCCATCGCATTCTTAATAATCTCGTACAATTGGCTGCTGGCTCGTATTACCAGTCGTTCTGACTGTTCAACCGTCTGCGCAATGCCATCCTGAGATTGCGCCAGCAATTCAACGATTGACCGCTGAACGTCTACGATCTCCTTATGCATTATTCGCGAGCGGCGAACAACGCACACAAAGCTAGCTATGGAACTGACGACAGTCACAACAATCGTGATTATACTTACTGTCAGCGATAACTGGCTGGCGCGTATTTCATTGCCAATTGACATCTGTATGAAATATTTTGCAATACAACATGCTGCTATGCAAAATATGCCAATGGCAATAAATACTTTAGCAATGTTACTAACATTGCTAAGTTCGAGTTCTTCCCACCAAGAAAGAAGCTCTTCCCTGCGTTTATTGTGCCTTTGTTTATTCATATTGATTCCCTCCCGAAATGTTTTATTTAATCTATATGATGAAATAACGTTATCTATATTAAAATGCTATGCTCGTCTCCCCGGTCGTAGATAGGGCATATCATAGTTAATTTATAGCACAGATTCTATGTATAGTCAATCATTGTAACAGAGTGAACATATGCGTCAACTAAATTTAGCCCTCTGAGACACTCCGAGAAAAGGTTCACTCAACGAATCCAGAAAGGAATAGTTGAAGCATATTCAACAAAATAG
>CARYFM010000003.1 GCA_949101405.1 uncultured Candidatus Saccharibacteria bacterium | reverse complement strand
GGATTTGACCTGCGTACGGCTTACAACGAAAAAACCGCCAGCATAGGCGAAACCCATCGGTTTCATGAGTTGGTTTCAGCGCTGTCCAAGCAACCCGAGGAGGCATTTTACTTCCGCAAAGACGAGGAGCTCGGAGGATATCGTATGTCCGTCGGTTATTGCTTTATGGCGATGGTTTATACAGACCTCCCCACAGAAATGGATTCTTTAGAATCCATAGCAACAGAGTTCGCAGAGAAATAATAGGTAGATCCAATTGCCAGGGCGTGAAACCTTATGGTGGAACGCCCTTTTCTCTTATGTTTAACTTGTAATTTTTACAACATTTATTGCACGACCGCCGTTACGGCAGTGGAAAACCACTCAAATTCAACATTGACTTTACTAAGTCACAGGTGTATCATGGTCTTAGAATAAAAGTTAATGACGGACGGATGCGAGGTGATGTCTGAACTACCAGAAAAACAAATAAAACGGTTGCGTGGTCTCATTCAAGAAGCCGAGACTAACCTTGCCGCCGCTAAAGAATTATTGATCTCCGTACTCGGTGACGGTGAAGCTATTACTGCGCCACGCGATACTGTAGTTTCTAGCCCCGAAGGTAAGGTGATTGAAGGTGTATTTGACGGGCAAATCATGATTGGGCCAGATGGGAAGAACTATCCAGTTCCAGCAAATTATGCCTCTAAATCTAAGCTTATTGAGGGTGACATCCTTAAACTCACTATTACACCAGAAGGTCGCTTCTTGTACAAGCAAATTGGTCCCGTAGAGCGCAAAGCCGTAATTGGTACTCTCGTGCATCATGACGATAAATACTATATAGAAGTCAGTGGTCGCGAATACGAAGTACTTTACGCTTCCGTGACTTACTTCCATCTGCGTGAAGGTAGCCAGGTTTCCGCTATTATTCCAGCTGCGAACGAACAAGCCGCCTGGGCTGCCGTCGAGGCCGCCCTCTAAATGGCTAAACAAACAGAAGATACTGCTGAGGTTATGGCTCAGCCTAAAGTTCTATACCGTAAATACCGCCCAACCAAGCTTGAAGACGTCATCGGACAGGAGCAAATTACTTCCGTCCTTAGCAATTCTCTAAAGCAAGGGAAAATTGCTCATGCCTACCTTTTCATTGGCCCACGTGGTACTGGCAAAACTTCGGTTGCTCGAATTTTTGCCCACGCCGTCAATGGTTTCGAGTATCAAGTAGAAGACAATTACCTTGATATCATCGAAATTGATGCCGCTTCTAATACTGGCGTTGACAATATCCGTGAGCTCCGCGAGAAAGCAATTATTGCTCCTACAGCTGGCAAATACAAAGTCTATATTATCGACGAAGTTCATATGCTTACCAAATCCGCCTCTAACGCCTTGCTTAAAACTCTTGAAGAGCCGCCTGAGCACGTAATTTTTATCATGGCTACTACTGACGCCTACAAAGTACCAATCACTATTTCTTCACGCACCCAAGTCCATACCTTTAAACTAGCCAACCCAGAAGTAATGCAGACACATTTACGGCAAATTTCTGACGCTGAGGGCATTAAAATTTCTGACGACGCCCTCAAAATTGTCGTACGTCGTGGTGGAGGGTCATTTCGCGACTCACTCAGTCTGCTTGACCAAATTGCCAACCTATCAGATGGCAAACAGGAAATCACCGCCGAAATCCTAAATCAAGCTCTAGGCCTGCCAGAAGAACAAGCCATCTCTGATATTCTGGAGGGGTATCAAGCTCAAGATTCAGACAAAATCCACAGAGTTTTGCAAGAATTACTTAATACTGGGCTCAAACCAGAAACTATTGCTAGCGAACTAATCAGTACTATCATCTCTGCCCCAAATCCAAATACTTTACCACTTTTAGAGCATCTACCAGAAGTGCAACCGCCATTTCCAGAGGCTAAACTGCTCTTAGCGCTCCTGAACGTCCCTAGTGCTCCAGAAATACCCACAAAATCCACAGCGCCATCCTACCCTACTCCACAGTCAAAACCCGCCAAAACGCCCGCAAAGGCTCCTAGGGATAATGTTGAACCCACCAGTACACCCCAAAACCCATCTGCAGCCACCGCCAAAAAGCCAGTTTTAAATAACCAATCAAGCTTTGACTGGGACAACTTCATTGACTCTGTGCACCAGATGAACGATGCCGTTTATAATCAGCTCTGCAAAGTCGACTATGAATATAGCGATAACACGCTTCATCTTTATCCTGACAAAAAGTTTACCAAGAGTATTCTCGACAAACCTGGGAATCGTCAAATCATGGGTCAATATCTTGGTGGAGCCGCCTTAGTCATTCACGAACCTGGAGAGCGTCAAAATCCTGAAGATGCCCAAATTTCCCAAATATCTGCTATAATGGGAGGAATACAAGAGGTAAAAGGAGATATGCCATTTTAGAGTGAGTGGGCACGGCGTTTATCTCCAATAGGAGGTACCGTGGAGGCATCCCATGCACAGGATGGCGGACGCATTCCGCCCCAAGATTTAGAGGCCGAAAAGTCCTTGCTTGGTGCACTTTTGCTCTCTGATGCCGCCTTTCCTAATGTACTAGAAATCCTGCAAGCGGAGGATTTCTACGACCCCAGACATATTGATATCTTTAAAGGTATGACTAGCCTCTATGAGCATCATCGCCCAATTGATCTCATGACCCTGACTGCTGAGCTGAAGGCGCAGGGAACTATCAAGAATATCGGGGGGTCGCCATATCTAACTGAACTGACTAATTTTGTACCTACTGCTTCACACGCTGATGCTTATGCCGAACTTGTGGCACAATCTGCCTTGCGTCGCCGCCTAATTCGCGCTGGCACCGATATTGCCTCAGCCGCCTATGATAATAGCACCAAAATTGAAGACCTAGTGGGTAAAGCCGAAAAAAACCTCTTTGAAGTTTCTGATAAAACCGTTAAATCGGAATATGTAGCCCTAGAAGATCTCCTAGTCGACGCCTACGATCGCATCGAAGAGTTGCACCGCAACAAAGGCGCCTTGCGTGGACTAAAAACCGGGTTTCGCGACCTCGATAAAAAAACTGCTGGTTTTCAAAAGGGAGACCTTATTATTATTGGCGCTCGCCCAGCCATGGGCAAGACTACTTTTGCTCAAAACCTAGCCTATAACGTCGCAACCAGAAACGGTACTAAAAGTGGTGTATTATTCTTCTCAATGGAGATGGCTAACCAAGAAATTGTAGACCGCATGATTTCTGATATTTCTGGAATTGATAACTGGAAGATTCGTACTGGTAACGTGACAGATGATGATTTTGCCAAAATTGGTGACGCTCTGGGCGACATGAATGAAGTGCCACTATTTATTGACGATACCAGTTCCATGACTATTCTCGAACTCCGCAATAAAGCCCGTCGCGCAGCACATGATCATAATATCAGTATGGTGATTGTAGACTATTTGCAGCTTTTGCAAGGTTCCGACCGCTATGCTGGTAACCGCGTGCAAGAGGTCACCGAAATTTCCCGTGGTCTTAAAACTATGGCTAGGGAACTAGAAATCCCCGTGGTCGCTCTAGCCCAGCTGTCTCGTGGTGTCACTGGCCGTGATGACCCACGCCCAGTTTTGTCAGACCTACGCGAATCAGGCTCCATTGAGCAAGACGCCGACCTTGTAATGTTCTTACACCGCCCTGATTATTACAAACAAAACAATGACGATTTTGTACCCACCAATATCACCGAATTGATCCTAGCCAAGCATCGTCATGGCCCTGTCGGCAAGATTGAGCTCTACTTCCACCCAGAATTACTGCGTTTTATGTCACTAGACAAAGAGCATGAATAAATGCTATAATTCTTATGTGAAGAAACTCGTTATTTCCAAACTCTTCCTCTATCGCCATCGTTTCGTGATTGGCTTTATTGTGCTTGGAACTGCCTACATCGGTCTACTTTTTGGTCTACCACTACTTTCGCCAGGCGGATTATCTGAACCAGAAATGGAATCTGCTGCTCAATCTTATGCTTTAGAATTTGACTCTATTTTTCGAGGTGATATCGTAAACTTGCCCTACCGCGCCTTACAAAAACTCTCCATCATGACCTTTGGTTTAACTATTTATTCTGTTAAACTACCGAGTATCATCATTGGCGCCTTACTGGGATGTTTACTTATTTTGCTCCTCAACCGCTGGTTCAAAACCAACGTAGCGCTTTTTGCTTCAATTTTAGCCGTATTGTCAGCTTCATTCCTTTATCTTGCTGGCTCTGGTACACCCCTCATTATGCTAGTATTCTGGCCCACACTACTATTATGGCTTGGCTCAAAAATTCAGGGTGTCACCAAGCCTAAACCACTTTATTGCTTTGTCTTTGCCTTTGCCTTGCTTGCCTCAATTTTTACACCACACCTTATTTATCTAGCACTCTTTATCGTTTTATTTGCTTTTTTGCACCCCCACCTACGTTTTACCATCAAAAACTTGCCGATCGTACCATTGGTGCTCACGGTTTTTATTATCATTATGGGCATAGCGGCATTAGTGATGGCGGCTTTTATCAACCCGCCCATCATCGCACAAATTCTGCTAGCCCCAAATTTCTCTTTTAATCAATTTCTAACTAACATTCAAACTGCCTTTTTGCCATTTTTCTCTTGGAATACAGCACTAGACAGCTCATTTTTGTCACCATTTATCGGATTAGCATCTGTAGCACTAGCGGTTATTGGCCTTCTCTCCACCACTAAAGGTTTCTTTGCTTCTCGTAACTCCATCGCTAGTTGTTTAATCATCTTCACTATCATCCTCTCTGGACTCGACCCCGAATCCGCTATTCTTATCTTACTGCCTATGGCAATCTTGATTGCGCACGGACTACGCTATGTTCTAGCAAAATGGTATGACCTTTTTCCAGATAACCCCTATGCTCGCATCTCAGCAATTTTTCCGATTGGCCTTTTTCTGGGGATTATGATTATTGGTGGAATTAACCACTTCCTCTTCGGTTATCGTTATGTTCCCATGGTGGCTGATAAGTTCAACAACGATATTTATCTTGTCGACCAAAATCTCACCCCCGGATCTACAATTTATATTTTGGATGACAAAATCTCCTATAGCTTCTTCGCTATTTTGGATGCACAGGGAATTTACCACGTATTTGATAAATTACCAGAAACAAATCAACTTCCAGATAAATTTGCTACTCTAGGTCTTCACGAGAATATGCCTGGGGAAGTTGAACATATAATCACCTCGCCAAAATCACATAATTCTGATAGAATATACATATATACTACACAGGATGAAGAAAAGGAGTTATAAATGGGTGCAACTATGGACCAAATGAAGGTTCTCAACCAATTACGCAAAGCACAAAAGTCACTCAAGAATGAGATTGTAGAAGTTGAAGCTGGCGATGGCGCTGTGACTGTACAAATCACAGGTGAGCTCAAAATCAAAAGTGTCAAAATTGACCCAGAAAAAATCGACCTCGACGATATTGAAGAACTAGAGCATTGGATTGAAGATTGTATGCGTGACGGCTACGCCAAAGCACAAGAAATTGCTACCGATAAGATGAAGCCTTTAATGGGCAATTTAAGTAATTTAGGTTTATAAGGAGTACGCCGTGATAGACAAGATTGATTTAAGCGGTCACAACTATAAAGTATCAGATAGTTTCAAAAAATACGCCGTTAAACGCATCGGTAAACTTGACCGTTTCTTGCCTCGCGGTAGTAAAAAAGATATTATTGCTAAAATTGTCGTTAGCGAAGTTGACCGCGCACACAATAACAAATACGAAATTTCCGTAGCTATGGAAATCCCTGGCGGCAAGGTTATCACCGCTAAAGATGAATGCTCTAACGTTTTTGCCGGTATTGATATTGTCGAAGCTAAGCTCAAAGGTCAAATTCGCCGTTACAAATTGGAGGCTACTCCACATCTTACCAAAAAAGGTCTCAAGAACCTGTTTATTAAGCGTGCCTAGCGTGCTATAATAGTTAAAGATAATTCTTAGAGATTGTGGAGATTAACTATGGCCGAACAAGCTGCAAAGCTGCCAAAAACTGCGAAAAAACCAATAAAACCTCAGAAAGAGAAAAAACCAACTGATAAGTTGGCTGATCGTACTGCTCTGACCAAGTTCTTGCAAAGCATTTTTGGCGATGCTCAGAAAAAAGTTCTTAAGCGCATGTACAAAAAGGCTCTTGAGATCGGAAAACTAGAGTCCAAGTACGAAGCCATGTCTGATGATGAACTCGCTAATCAAACTGCTATTTTCAAGGATAAACTTGGCCAAAACACTGGACAAAAAGCACTTGACGGTATTTTGGTTGAAGCTTTTGCCGTAGCACGTGAAGCTGCCAAGCGCAAACTTGGCATGCGGCCTTATGACGTACAGTTGATTGGTGGTATGGTTTTGCATGAAGGTTGTGTAGCTGAAATGAAAACTGGTGAAGGTAAGACATTGGTTGCTATGCTTCCCGCCTACCTCAATGCCCTGACTGGTAAGGGCGTACATATTGTAACAGTCAACGATTATCTGGCACAACGTGACGCCGGCTGGAACGCACCAGTTTATCACTTCCTCGGTGTCAGTGTAGGCGTGATTATTAATCAAGCCTCATACGTCTATGATCCCGAATACGAGAACGAAGAACATGAAGATGAACGTTTTCGCCACCTCAAGCCTGCTACCCGCAAGGAAGCTTATGCAAGCGATATTACCTATGGAACCAATAATGAATTTGGCTTTGACTATTTGCGCGACAATATGGTAAGCGAACCACAATATCTACGCCAACGTGGATTAAATTTTGCCATCGTAGATGAAGTGGACTCGATTTTAATTGACGAGGCTCGTACTCCACTCATTATCTCTGCTCCAGCTGGAGATAATCCTGATGCTTATTACCAATTCGCCAAAGTTACCGCCCAGCTTACACCAGAAGATTACGTTTTTGACGAGAAGCGTCGCAGCGTTACATTGACCGATAAGGGCGTTGAAAAAGTCCAAGAACTCCTTGGCGTCAAGAATCTTTATTCTACCAAACACACAAGATTAGTCTATCACTTAGAGCAGGCTTTGCGCGCCCAAGTGGTATTTAATCGTGATAAAGATTACGTTGTGACTAATAGTGGTGATGTAGTTATCGTAGATGAACATACTGGGCGTTTAATGCAGGGTCGTCGCTATAATGAAGGTTTGCACCAAGCCATCGAAGCCAAAGAAGGCGTAGCCGTAAAGCAAGAATCCATGACTTTGGCAACGATTTCGTTCCAGAACTTCTTCCGGCTCTACAACAAACTTTCTGGTATGACTGGTACCGCTTTCACCGAGGCAGAAGAATTCCAACAGATCTATGCCCTAGATGTTATCCAAATTCCACCGAATAAGCCAATCCAGCGCGTAGACAAAGACGATTTAATCTATCGCACCGAAGCCGCTAAACTCAAGGCCATCGCTGCCGAAATTAAAAAGTACCATGACCGCGGTCAACCAGTTCTGGTAGGATCGGCTAGCATCGCTAAAAATGAGCTTATTGCTAAATATCTTGACACCCAGGGCATCAAATACGAACTCCTAAATGCCAAAAATAACGAACGCGAAGCAGCAATTGTTGCCAAAGCTGGCGAAAAAGGTGCCGTCACACTTGCAACCAACCTCGCTGGACGCGGTACCGATATTAAGCTCGGTGAAGGGGTAAAGGAACTTGGTGGATTAGTAGTAATCGGTTCAGAGCGCCATGACAGCCGCCGTGTTGATAACCAGCTCCGTGGTCGTGGTGGACGTCAAGGTGATCCAGGAACCACTCAATTCTTTGTAAGTTGCGAAGATGATTTGATGCGGATTTTCCAAGGTGACCGTATTGCAATGCTCATGCAAAGGCTTGGTGTCGATGAGGATATGCCCATTCAAAACAAAACTGTTTCTAAAACCCTCGAATCTGCCCAAAAGCGTATTGAAGGCTTTAACTTTGACTCCCGCAAAAACGTCGTGCAATATGACAACGTGATTAATCGCCATCGTAAGGTTGTTTATGGCATGCGTCGCAAGATTTTGGATGGTGCCGACATCCACGACGAAATCAAACGCCTGATGCATACTGCCATCGAAGACCTCACCAAAGATAGTGTGCGTGTAAACAAAAAATTCAACGAAGATTTTGCTGCCGTCTTTGATTTTGACCCAGAACTAGTTGATAAAATCGGTAAAACTCGCAAAGAGCAAGAACGCTTTAAGTTGGCTCTGGATGAACTCGAACGTCAGTATGCCCAGCAAGAGGAAAAATTCACTCCAGAAGTCATGCGCAAAATTGAACGCGAAGTTTATCTAAAAGTCCTTGACATGCTCTGGATGCAACATCTCGAAAACATGCAACACTTACGCGAAGGTATCCACTGGCGCAGTATTGGACAACGCGACCCGCTTGTTGAATATCGTAGTGAATCACAAAAACTCTTCGACGGTCTCGAAAAAAATCTCCGTGAAGAAGTCCTGCGCATCCTCCTCAGCATTACTCCACAAGAAGCACATGCTGAAGGTGTCACGGACGGTGAAGAATATGACACCGAGCTCACCAAGATGGCCGAAGGGGCTACCGAAAAAGGCGTCAATGAAGTTTCAGCTGGTGAAAAAAATCTCGATAAAGAATTTAAAGATGGCGTAGAAAAATCTCAAACCAATGTCGTCGACCATACTAATTATGAACGCAATATCGCTCGTAAAAACAAGAAAAAACAACGTCAGAACAAGAAGAAAGGGAAACGGCGATAAAACACTCGGCTGAAGAAGTTGTCCTGGCTTCGGGAGCAAAGGGACTATTAATTGACGTGCCTGGCGCTAGCGTTATGAACACGAAATTTCAATTTCGTGCTGGCATGCGCTATGCCAAAAGTCCCGAAGTCTACGAAATCGCCCATATTGTAGAGCACCTTGCTTTTGGCGCCAATGCGAAATATAGTAATGAACAAGCCTTTGAAGCTGACTTTACCAAAAACGGTGCCTACCATAATGCTTGGACATCAGATTTTTCGGTCTGTTATGAAAGTGAGTGTGCCGATTTTGAATGGGAACGTATTTTGGAATTACAACAAGTAGCCATCACCCAACCTAAATTCAATGATGAAGAGTTACAAAGCGAAAAAGGCAACGTTAAGGCCGAACTTACTGGATATATGAATGATTATGGTCGTTTGCTTTGGCCTAGATTACAACAAATCGTAGGCGAACAAGTACCGGTGTTATCCGAACGCCTTAAAACCATCGCTAACATTGAGCTAAAAGATATTCGTGAGCACTATCGACGTACTCATACCGCTCACAACATGCGCTTCATCATTGCAGGCAACTTACGCCACCGCAAACACAAAATTATCAAAGCCTTAAATAATTGGGGGCTAAAACCTGGAGAACGTTTTGAGATTCCTAATGACGAATTACATTCAGCCACACCAGCACTAATTCGTCGCAAAGATGCTAGCAATATCACCTTTGCCTTTTCTTGGATGGTGCCACGCAAACTTGCGCCGACTGAAGTTTATGCTATGAGCTGCCTTAATCATATTCTTAATGGCACCACCAGTAGCCGCATCTTCGGTCAGGCTCGCAAGAATGGTCTAGTTTATGGAATGGGCAGCGACCTAAATAATGGTTGGCATAATGCCTCGTGGGATTTTGATGGCGAAGTTAATGCCGAGAGTGCCGAAAGTCTGTTTACACTTATCCACCGCGAACTACAAAAAATTTTGGATGGGAATATCAAAGATGCTGATATTGAAGCCGCTAAATCCTATGCTACCGGACGCTACCAAATGGGTGCGCAAACCGTTAACCAAATTTCCGACTATTATGCGGATGGATATTTTGTTAATGGCACATTGGAAAAATACGAGCGTATGCCAGCGTTAATCCGTGAAATTACTAAAGATAATATCGTTGACCTAGCACGCGAATTCGTTGCTAGTAATATCAATGCCATGGTGGCAGTCAGCTCAGTAGAGAAAGCCATGATTAATGAACTAGCAGAACAACTTAAATTCTAGATTCACCCATAAATCATATACGCCCTCAGACTCATCATACCTCTCCTCACATCCCTAATACAGTACTCAGGCAGCGGAGGGGGAAACCGTACCAGCGATTGTTCGGGCCGTTCGACGGGTAGACCGACGAACCACCGAATTCGAGGTAGTAAGCGGTAGCCGAGGTACTAGAAGTATACGCCGCCGCTCGCGACGACCACCAGCTGCCGCTGACGCCAGCGTACCCAAGGGTACCAGCCGACACAGTCAAATTTAGGCGCCCGCTGCGCACGAAACTGGTACAGAAATGCAAAAATGTACTAGTCCAAAATTACAACCTCGAGAGTGAAAATACGCGTAGAAAGAGTGTGGTATAATAGAATTTAACCAAAAGGAGACTCATGAGAATCGCAATCCTCGGATACGGCAAAGAGGGCAAAAGTGCCAAGTCCTATTTCCAAAACCAACACCATGATACCAAAATCTTCGATAATTTTACTCCCGAAACCATAGCTAAAGAGGACTTCTCGAGTTTTGATTTAGTCTTACGCAGCCCCAGCCTAAAACCACACAATGGCTGGTCGAGCATGACCACTTATTTCTTTGAACACTGTCCTTGCCCCATCATCGGTATCACAGGTACAAAGGGCAAGGGGACTACCTGTTCCATTATTACCGCTATATTAAAGTCTTTAGGCAAAACCGTCTGGCTAGTGGGGAATATCGGCAACCCAGCACTTGATGTTTTAGATAAAATCCAACCTAGCGATATCGTAGTCTACGAAATGAGCAGTTTTCAGCTTTGGGATCTAGAAAAATCTCCCCACATTGCTGTTATTCTTAGTATCGAACCAGACCATCTCAATATTCACAAAGATTACGCAGATTATGTAGCCGCCAAATCCAACATTGCCAAGCATCAAACCACGCAAGATTTCTGTATTTACAACCAAAATAACTCGGATTCCACCAATATTGCCAAGCAATCTAACGGCAACAAGATTCCTTATCCTAAGAAAGATAACCGCCAAACACTTGATAAAATCCTAGATGCTCTCAATATTCCCGGTCAGCACAATCGTGAGAATGCTGAAGCCGCCCTATGCGCTGTCGCCGCCTATTTCAACCTCGAACTTGAAGACTTGCTAACGCAAAAATACGATGCTATCTATACTGCACTGCAAAATTTTGAAGGTTTGCCGCATCGCCTACAATTCCTGCGTAAACTTAACACTGTCAAATACTATGATGATAATTTCTGTACTAACGCAGCCTCATTTGAAGTTGCGTTGAAAGCCTTCCCAGATGCAAAAATCATCTTGATTGCAGGTGGTCGCGACAAAACCGCCAACCAAGATTTACCAGAAATCATCAATCTTATGCAAAAGTACACCACCAAAACTATTTTAATGGGTGAAAGCGGTCATGAAATCGCCCAAATTCTAACTCATAGCAACATTCAAGTTATCCCAGCAGGTTCAACAGGAGATAATCATTTCTTTCTAGCGGAAAGTCTAAAATCAGCCGTTGCTTTATCGAAACAACTCGCTGAAGACCTATCAAAAAATAATCCTGAACACCACGTCGTGGTTTTGATGTCGCCCGCCGCCGCTAGTTTTGACATGTTTGAAAATGTCTACGATCGCGGTGCTCAGTTTCAAGAAATTGTGAGACAATTGTAATATGGCTGACCCAAATTCCAAAAAACTTCAACAACTACAAAACGACCTCGAGCAATCTTGGAATAAACTCGATCTTAATGCTAAGCTCTCACGCATCACCGAACTCGAACAAGCTGTTGCCGAACCCGAAATCTGGCTTAACCCCGATAATGCGCGCGAAAAAAATTCCGAACTTGCACATCTAAATAACGAGGTCGAGCCCTGGCGCCTGCTTCGTACTCAAATTAGTGATTTGGGCGAACTTTTGGAGTTGGGTGATACTGGTCTAGCAGACGAACTGGCCGAACAAGTTGATTTACTCGAACAGCAGCTCAATGAACTTAAGAAAGCCCTCCGCTTCACTGGGAAATACGATCACGCTGGCGCAATCCTACGTATCACGGCAGGAGTAGGTGGCACCGAAGCCATGGATTGGGCTGGTATGCTCGAACGTATGTACCTACGTTACACTGAAAAAAATGGTCTTAAAGTTGCTTGTCTTGAACGAACTACTGGCGAAGAAGCTGGAATAAAAACCGCCGTCTACGAAATCACTGGTACTGATGTTTATGGACACCTAAAAAGCGAACATGGCGTCCACCGCTTAGTACGGCTTTCGCCATTCAATGCCGATAATTTACGTCAAACTTCTTTTGCCCTAGTGGAAATCCTACCCATCATTAAAGCTGATACCGACATAAAAATCGATGATAAGGATCTCCGCATTGATGTATATCATTCAGGCGGTCATGGCGGACAATCTGTTAACACCACTAATTCTGCCGTACGGATTACCCACCTGCCCACTAATACTGTAGTTGCTATCCAGAACGAACGCTCCCAACTACAAAATAAAGAAAAGGCCATGGAAATTTTGCGTGGTAAACTAGTTCAGCTACAACTCGAACAACACGCTGAAAGCCTGGACAAGCTCCGTGCTGGCGAATCTGCCAAATGGGGTCAACAAATTCGCAATTATGTCCTCCAACCCTATAAATTAGTCAAAGACACTCGCACCAAACACGAAAGCAAAGATCCTGATGCTATACTTGATGGCAAAATCGAAGAATTTATTGATGCTTATTTAGAGAACGACATATCATCAGACACATAAATACTTTTCGAAGGGACTAAGACTTGGGCGAGCGCCCCAGAGCGACCCGAGAAAAGACATTTATGTGACTTGTCGATACATCGTGCTTATGGTATCATGAGAATATGATATTGCTCGATCGTATCACTAAAATTTACCCTGGCGACGAAGAGCCAGCGCTCGACAATGTTTCGTTGCACATCGAACCACACGAGTTCGTTTTTCTCGTGGGTAAATCTGGTGCTGGTAAATCGACTCTAATCAAAATGATTACTAAGGAAGAGCAGCCCGATTCTGGAAAGATCATTATCGGCGGTATCGACCTCGATTATGTCAAAAAACGCCATGTTCCGCATTACCGTCGGCGTCTGGGTGTAGTCTTTCAAGACTATAAACTCTTACCAACACGTACAGTTTTTGAAAATGTCGCTTTTGCCCTTGAGATTGCCGGCATGAGTAACCGCGAGATTAATCGTACTGTGCCTAAAGTACTAGATTTGGTGGGGCTAGAGAGTAAAGCTACAAAATTTCCAGGTAATCTTTCTGGTGGCGAGCGTCAACGCGTAGCTATTGCGCGCTCAGTTGCCCGTCAGCCTAAAATCTTAATTGCTGATGAGCCTACTGGTAACCTCGACAAACTTACCCGTCATGAAATCATTGACTTGCTCAAACGTATTAATGACTTTGGTACTACGCTACTTGTTACAACTCACGACGAAAATATCGTCAATGACTTAGGCAAGCGCGTCGTCACACTCAAAGCCGGCAGAATCGTCGACGACCAAAAGTACAACGGTGTTTATCGCTTAGGTGGCGAAGATGAAACATTAATCCTAGCGCCAAAGCCACAGATTATTACCAGCAAACCAATCGGAACTCTAAGTCAGGCCGCCCCCACCTCTCGCAGCCGCAAATCACGCATTAGCCAGGCTACTACGGAAGAGAGTCTCAAAATCCTGCATCCTGCTAGCAAAAAGTCTGCTAATACCACAAAAACCACCCAAAAGACCGCAGGCAAAACCCCTGCACCTGCCAAAAAACTCGACCGCGACGCTGCTAATCAATGGTATACCGCCAGTCGACCGCTCAAGGCTGCACCCAAACTAAGTGATTTTGGCCTTGGACAAACCGTTAAACTTAAACCTGCTCCCAGTATGTCTCAAACCGTTAAGCGCAAACCAGCCAGTACTACTACCAAAGTTAAACAAAAACGCGTAATTTAAGGGTGGATAAAAATGATTGACAAAAAACTCATCGAAGAAAACGGACGCCGTGGAGCACGCAAAGTCTCTCATCAAGAAACTAAAGAGCATCTCAAAACTTTGGTAGAAAACAGTAGCGTTGGTCGCATGCGTAAAACTAGCCGCATCGTCAAGTACGGCACGGCTAGTTTTACTCGCAATATCTGGTTATCAATTGCCGCAACCTTAGTTATGACCGTAACTTTAGTCATCTTGATGATTACAGTTTTTGCTAGTTTAATTTTGAGTGCCACCGCCGACACCATGCGTGAAAAAATCGACATCACAGTCTTCTTTACTCCAGGAACTGACGCTGAGGTCTTAGAAACCATGGCTGACAAAATGCGCACTGACCCAAATGTCCGTAATGTTGAAATCGCTACCTCCGAAGACGAATACGCTGCATTTATTAGTGACAACAGTGATAATGCTGAACTTTTAGCTGCACTCGAAGACGAGAATATGTATCAGCATATGCTTTCTGCCATGCAAGCTACTATGCGTATCAAAGTTGCAGATCCAAATAATCTTGACAGCATTCGTTCAATTGTGGACCACAATGCACTATTCCAGGCTAATCTCGATTCTACTAAAGAACCGACTTACAATGTTAATCAGGCCGAAATTGAAACCATCAACTCTTGGGCTACAATCGCTAAAAACGGTGGTCTAGTGCTAGGAGCAGTATTCTTGATAATTTCTATTTTAGTAATCTTCAATACTATCCGCATGGCTATCTTCTCGCGCCGTGAAGAAATTTACATGATGCGCCTAGTAGGTGCGGATACCGGATTTATCCGCGGACCGTTCTTGGTTGAAGCAGAAATCTCCGGCGTAATCTCCGGCATTCTTGCTACCACTATCGCCGTAGTTGGATTCCGTTTCCTAGAACCGCCGCTAGCAAACTATGGTATCGATGTCTCAGCGGTAGCTGATTTGCTTGAATCAAACATGCTCATTGCAGTCTATGCTGTTATGATTATTATTGGCATGATAATCGGTATGATTTCTGCTCGTCTTGCCATGCAAAAATATCTTAAATAGTATACCTCTATTTACTTTTATGTTTATCTATGCTATATAATAGTTATGGTTAAGTCACACAAACACAAAACTTTAGGTCTCCGCGGAGCGGCTATCATATTTTTAAGTATTTTTGCACTTACTGGCGGTTGTTATTTCTGGATGCAAAACGAAGAAGAAGTTAATGCTTATCCAGCTGGCTGTGTTAGTCAAGCTTGTCGTGAAGCTGCCGACGCCGCTAGCGCTGCTGACCGCAAGGCTGCTGCCGCTGCTAGCAACGCCCAAACCTTGGAAGGAGAGGTGGAGCGCCTCAATGCCGAAATCGCTTCACTTGAAGCAGATATCTATGCCAACCAAGCCATTGCTGACGATCTTTCGGCTCAAATCACCGACAATGAAGCCAAACTCGAACTTCAGCAATCTGCACTAGCACACATGTTAGTGGAAATGCATTTTGAAAGTGAACCAGACGCTATTATCTTGCTTGCTGGAAGTAGTACAATTGGTGACTACGCAGAAAAACAGACCCGTCAAAACAACGCCAAAGCTCAAGTAACTACCTCAGCTGAGGCAATCCGCGAGCTCAAAGAAAGCCTTACTCAACAAAAAGCCAGCGTGGATGCACTTATCGAAAGTGCGGAAGCTAGCCGTGCTGAAATCACTCTCAAGCGCAATCGTCAAAACGAACTAATTGCTAAATACCAAAATGACAGTGCAGCTTACGAGCGCGACGCTGCCGCCGCACGTGTCACGATGCAACAAGAAATCGCTGCAGAAATTGCCAAATACAACACTGGCGGTGTAGTGGGTGAAGGCTACAACTCTTACCCTTATGCCGATCGATGTCCACGCGACAACGTTGGATACATTGTGGTAGGTGGATACGTCTGTCAGTGTACTAGTTATGCTGGGTGGAAAGCTCAAGAATTCTTTGGAATCTATATTTCTTCTTGGGGTGACGCTAAGAACTGGGGTAACACCGCTACTCGTCTTGGTTATGTTGTAGATAATAATCCAGCACCCCATACTATTGCTTATAGTACATCGGGTATCTACGGACACGTAATGTGGGTCGAAAGTGTAAATGCTAATGGCACTATCAATATTACCGAATATAACAACCCTAGCAGTTCTAAAAGTGGATTGCCTGGAGATTTTGGCGCTAGATATAACGTGAATCCAGCAATTTACCGCTACATCCATCTCGACCAAAAACGTTGGTAAAGTCATATTCTTAGCCAAAGTTGTGTTACAATAGACTTATGGCAAAACAATGGGAAGAAAAACAAGTTAGCCTGGGCGGTGCAATCATTACTGCCGTGGCAACATTAGTTGTCGGATTCTTTGTGGGTACCGGCTGGAATAAAATCGCTCCAAACATTCTACCGTATCTCGGTATCAATACACATTCTAGTGTTAGTAACGATTGGTCGGCACTAGACGAAGTCTATAATACGCTATCAGCTAATTTTGAAGGCGATTTAGATCGTGAAGCGATTATTGAAGGCGCCAAGAAAGGTCTAGTTGCTGCTGCTGGAGACAAATATACTGCCTACATGAGTGCTGATGAGGCCAAAGCTTACGAAGCCGAGTTACATGGGGATATAGGATCAGGTATTGGTATCGAAATGGGTTTGCGTGACGGTTATGTTCGCGTGCTGCGTACTTTACCAGATAACCCTGCTGGCAAAGCCGGGATTCAGGCTGGAGATATTATCTATAAGGTTGATGGTGAAGAAGTTTATGCCGAATCCACTGAAACTATTTCTTCTAAACTACGTGGTGCAAGTGGCACAAAAGTAAAACTCACCGTGGTGCGCGATGGCGAAGAAAAAGATTTTACACTCACACGTGAGCCCATCAACAATGTTTCAGTTTATGTCACCTATGATGGTAGTACTGCCATCATCACAATTTCTCGCTTTGATACCGACACTGGCACTAAACTCCAGAAAATCGTCAAGGATGAGTTTGCCACTAAGGGCGTAAAGAAAGTCATTCTTGACTTACGTAGTAACGGTGGTGGCTACGTTTCCGCTGCACAAGATGTACTGTCACTTTGGCTAGATGGTGATATAGTCCTCAATCAAATCTCTAAAGGCAAGACCGCCCCAACCTACGCTAAACGCGGTCAAGCTACTTTGGCCAATATACCAACCGTTGTACTCGTAAATAGCAATACTGCTTCTGCCTCAGAAATCGTTGCTGGCGCGCTCAAAGATTACGATAAAGCCACTATTCTCGGTGAGACTACTTATGGCAAAGGTGTGGTACAAACTCTGATCGACCTTTCTGGCGGTAGCTTACTTAAAGTCACTACAGCTAGTTGGCATACACCAAAAGGCACCAGTATTAATCAAGAGGGAATTAAACCCGACATCGAAGTCGAGCTTACTTATGACGATGCCAATCATAATCGCGACCCTCAACTTGATGCCGCGAAAAAATTATAGTACAATAGAAATATGATAAAAGTATACACTACAGCTACTTGCCCTTGGTGTCATGTTCTTATGGAATGGCTCGACCAACAGGGCGTTGAATATGAAGAAATTGATGCTAGTACCGTACCTGGGATTACCAGCGTGCCAGTCACCGAAATTAATGGCGAACGAATCGTTGGCTTTGACCGCCCTGCTCTTAAACAAGCATTGCAAAATCTAAATTCCAACTCTAGCGACCAGAAAGCAGCTTAGCTCATGGCGCACGCTGGTGCCACTGTGCTAAAGCCAAGTGTAAAACCCAGCATTGTTTTGGTACACGGTTTTCGTGGTTCACCATTGGGATTAGAAGCTATTGCACAAATTCTCCGTCAAGCTGGCTACCAAGTCCATATTCCTGCAATTCCGCCTTTTGCAGGAGCTGGAGAATTGAGCTCCTACCAAGCCAAAGATTATGCCGACTTTCTAGCCCGATATATCCGCGACCAAAACCTATCAAGGCCAATACTTATTGGACACTCTATGGGGTCAATTGTTGTCTCAGCTACAGCCAAATTCTATCCTCAGCTCATCAATCACAAACTTGTCCTGCTTTCCCCAATTTCTACCAAAACCGCCAAACCTTTTGCACTCATTTCTCCGCTCGCCGCTATTGTACCACGCCGAATTGTAGACTATATTACCACCAGATATCTTTTTGTACCCAAAGACCGGCAGTTGTTCCGCAATACTCTCGAGATTACACATGCCTGTAGCGAAGATTGCCCACCTACTCGTCGCTCCATTGCTGCTGCCACAAAATTCTCCACCAACTATTCTATCAATGATTTTCCGCCCATCCAGGAAACTTTACTAATTGCTGGCGCCAAAGACCGGCTCATTCCTCAAAAGCAGACCAAAGTTCTTGCTCAAAAAATACAATCCGAACTCAAACTTATCCCTAATTCTGGACACCTTCACAATTACGAAAGGCCCAAAGAAACCGCCAAACTCATTTTAGAATTCCTCCAAAAACGAGATTCAAATTAAATCCAGCCCCTAGAAATTCTAATCAATTTTATCTCGCTTTAATTGTATTGCTTCTTGATAAATTTCCACAAAACGCTGCAAAGTTCGATTTAGATCGTGCATTTTAGCTACTTCAAGGCTTTCCTTGCCATAGCGTTCACAGAGCTCAGGATTCTTTAGTAACTTCATCATAGCATCGGTCATCTCTGCCACATCACCCGGATGGCATAAAATTCCGTTTCGCTTATGCTGGCACAACTCGCGCACCGCACCCGCATCCACCGCCACAAGCGGCAAACCAGTCGCCGCAGCTTCAATCAAAACAATCCCTTGAGTCTCTGTCTCACTAGCCGTCGCAAACAAAGTTGCGGCTCGATACACCTCCATAATATCTGGTGGATAAATCCGTCCTGGAAAATACACTGACTTTTCTATGCCCAACGCCTGCGCTAAATCCTGCAAATGCCGTCGATCAGTACCATCACCCACAATCACGAGCTTTGCCTCCGGTATTACGTCCAATACGCCCGCAAATGCTGACACTACATTACTTAAACTCTTTTCCGGATCCACTCTTCCTACATATAACACAAGCGGCTTGTCTTTAGGCAAATGATACTTACGATAAATTCGGTCTTGGGCTTTTCCTGGACCAAATTTTGCCAAATCTACTCCATTCGACAACGGCTCTACTGGTACTTTGAAATGTTTGCGCTTCTTTGGCACCAAATCATCTATTGCCATTTCCGTCGGCATAGTTGCATACTCCGAATGCTTCAAGAAACTCGCCATATAAGTCCTCAGAATTGCATCCAACGGCCGTTTAATCGGCTTAAGTATCTTGAGTTGACTCGTGATATTATCTGGATAAGCATGACCCGTGCTCACCATTGGCACATCATATTTCTTGGCATAACGCCGCGCCGCAAAGGCTATCATCTCTGCAGTTTGATTATGAATCACATCCGGACGAAAGCGATTCAAGACTTTCTTCACCGTTGGATAAGGATCCACCGTAATCCATAAACCATGGCGATAAGCCAAGCGTGGCAAGGGCATACCTAAAAATTCCTTACCTTCCGGCACCTCATTAATTTGATCGGGATAAAACGGAAAACGAATCGACCGAAGATAGAAAGTTGTCACCCCCTCACGTTTCTCACGATGTTGGCGCCCAGTAAAACTCGGGCATAGCACCAACACTTCATGACCTTGCTTAGCCAGACCCTTGGCTAAATTATGCGCAAATACCGCCACGCCATTCGTCATCGGGTAGTACAAATCCGAAGTAATCGCAATACGCATGCGCTATTTTAGCTCCTGGTCGATCAGTTCTATCTGACGCTCAATAAAATCTATACCCTGCTTCCGGTCTTCCAGCTCTTGCCAAAGCTGTCGCTTTTGCGTCTCTAAAATCGCCTTGCGCTCAGGCAAAGTCTCAGCTCCTCGACGATACAAACTGGTATAGTTTTTGAGCTCAGATAATTTAAGCCCAGCCTGCTTCAGCCCTAACATCGTCCGCGCGTAATTAATCTGCCACGCCTCAAGCACCCGAAAGCCCAAATGATTACGCCGCACATGGGGGATTAACCCAGAATTGCATAAGCGTCGCAAAGTATCAACCGAAACCCCCAGCTGTTCACTGGCAGACTTAACTGTAATTTTTTGTCGTTCTAACATTACTACTTTTATTATACTATACCCTAGCGTTTTTTCAAAACTGCTAGGGTGCAAAAACACACCTACCCCTGTTATCCAATCCATAATACCCTAGCACTTTTCTAAAACTGCTAGGGTCTACAGTTTCCCACACCCTCCCCAAAACCATGCTATAATTAAACCAGAATATGAAGAAATCCAAAACCCCAGCATCAGTCACCGTCAATCGCCGCGCACACTATGATTATCAGCTCGGTGACGAACTCGCTTGCGGAATGCTACTTTCCGGTCCAGAGGTTCGCCTCATTCGCGATCATCACGTTCAGCTTAAAGGCTCATTTGTTACTATCAAAAACGGAGAATTATGGCTGAACAACCTCACGCTCGGTGCTGATACCGCACGTAATATCAAACTACTTATTACTAAAAAACAACTTGCCAGTCTGGAACGCGCCAAACAGGACGGCTATCAACTCGTTCCGGTGCGTTTGCTCGCTGGCGGTCACTACATCAAACTTGTCATTGCTACCGGCAAGAGTAAGAAAAAATATGATAAACGCGAGACTATCAAACAGCGCGATCTCGCTCGTGGGAGATACTAATGAAACTTTACTCATGGAATGTTAACGGTTTACGCTCAGTTCTCAAAAAGGGCGCTCTAGACGAACTTTTAAATTCTGCTCAGCCTGATATTCTTTGTATTCAAGAAACCAAAGCCAAACCTGGGCAAGCCGAAGTCGACTATCCCGCCTATCTTGAACTTTGGAATAGCGCCGAGCGTGCCGGATATTCTGGCACTGCTACATTCACCAAAATTCAACCCGTCAACGTTTTCAGCAATTTTACTGAAGAAATCCGCACTGGTTATCTTTGGGATGAAGATCGCTACGGCAGCCCTCTTAATGAAGGGCGCGTGCAGACTATCGAATTCCCAGGGTTTTATCTCGTGAATGTTTATACACCAAACAGTAAGCGCGACCTTTCACGACTCAAACTCCGTGAGGATCTTTGGGATCCAGCTTTCTTACGCTTTCTTCAAACCCTTGAGGCTCACAAGCCAGTTATCGTCTGTGGTGATTTTAATTCCGCTCACACACCGCTCGATCTCGCTCGCCCTAATGATAACGAACACAATGCTGGTTTTACCGACGAAGAACGCCGGGGAATCAAAAACCTCATCAGCGCCGGCTTTGTTGATACTTTTCGGAACTTTTATCCCAGTGCTCAGCGCTACACTTGGTGGTCGCACTGGTCGCATTGCCGCGAGCGTAATATCGGTTGGCGAATTGATTATTTCTTTATTTCGCCTAAACTTCTGCCTTATCTCAAATCTGCCGAAATTCATGAGCACATCATGGGCTCCGACCACTGTCCCGTTTCGATTGAACTGGAGTTTTCCAACTAATGGCTTTTGCTCCCATTAATTCCGATTTATCTTACTGGCATAAACAAACCCAACCACTTTTTGATAATCTCATTTGGAATATTCCCGAACAAAAGACCGGACACGTTGCTATTGTTGGAGGCAACAGCCAAAACTTTTCTAGTGTCATTCGAGTTTCCGAATTTATTAATCAGTCATTTCCTATCAAAACACTCACGACAGTTTTACCTGACGCTTTGCGGGGCAAATTACCACCGCTGCCAAATCTAGACTTTCTCCCTTCTACTACTAGCGGCTCTTTCGCTAAATCTGCTAATCTGGAGCTCGCTTGCAGCAAACCTGATGCCACCTTAATCATTGGTGACCTCTCCAAAAACTCCGCCACTGCTATCGCTCTAGCTGCTGCTATCTCGCCACGAGAAGATTCAATAGTAGAAACACCTAACCTTCTCGTTCTAGCGCGCGACAGTGTAGATCTCTTGGCACCCGAGGCTCATCGCTGGCTCAACCGCCCAAGCACTATCATTATCGCTTCTATGGCACAACTACAAAAACTCTTCCAGGCCGTATACTATCCACGTATGATTCTTCTATCGCAACCCCTCATCCCCACTATAGAAACCCTGCACAAATTCACTCTTACTTATCCTGCCACTATCCTCACTTTTCATCAAGAGAACATTATCGTCGCAAACAATGGAAAAGTTTCCACCACACGCCTCGCCGACACCGACTATTCACCCATTTCTCTCTGGTCTGGACAACTAGCTGCACGTGTTACCGCTCTAGCACTTTATAACCCTGGACAAACCTTTGCTGCTGCCACAGCGAGCATCCTCATGCACTAAATCAACATGCTTGTGGTCGTTTTCCCATAGCCAACTTATATGCGCTTAGTAAATCACCTACCTGGGCTTCCTGTAATACCTTCGCACGATTTTTCAACATTTGTCGACTCATCTTGGCAATCTTTGCACTCTCAAAATTTTCCAACGCAATTGCCATTGCTACTGCTTCTGGTCCGCCAGCAATAATATAACTATCAGTCGGCACAATCTCCAGCATATTTGGGTCACAGAAAAACACCGGTAATCCTGTCGCTTCAGCTTCCAGTAAGGTCATCGGTTGGTTATCAAAATTATACGAAGCCAAAACGCTCAGATGTGCCTCCGCCATTGAGCGCAAGATTTTCTCTCGCTTACACATACCATAAAACTTCACTTTTAACCCATGCTCAGCCACATATTTTTTAGCCGCTTTCATCTCATTACCATCACCATAAACATGCAGCAAATATGGTCGATTTAACATTGCTACCGCCTGCAAAAAAGGCAAAATTCGTTTCTCCCGCGACAGTCTTGAATTCCAAATCATTTTCAGCACCGCACCATCCTCCAGCTTACGCTCCGAAAATTCTGCTTGCACCAATTCAGACGATACACCATTAGAGACCAAAACAAACGGTCGCGACACACCATAATGCTCCAACTTGCGCGCAAAATGTCGTGACGGCGTTATCACTACATCGGCACATTCTGCCTGATTTACCATCAACTCCCACATCTTTGCACGCATACAAGTTGGTGCCTGAAACTTGTCTCGCTTAATCCTGATGCTGTGTGGCAAATACTTACTATGCATATAATTCATTAGACTAGCCGTTATGTATTTGAATGGATGAGAAACGTTCAGCGCAATCGCCATGTCCTCACGACCATGCATCGTTTGCACCAAAGGCAAACCAAAACGACGCGCCAATCTTGTTCCTGCTAAACTACAACTTGCTTCATAATGCACATGCACTACATCAAATTTCATAAAATCTGGGAACTTTCGCAAGACAAACTCTTCCACCACGCCTGGACGTTTTGCTACTACTGACTTATTAATACGTAACCAGCGATGGCTCGGTACATTTACGATGTTTTTTTCGCGGGCATCAAATCCTGGACAAAAGACAACTACCTCATGCCCCAACTTCTCAAGCTCCAACTTTTGTGCTTTAATCGAAGAAGCAATCCCACCTGATCCCCAAGGCGCATAAATATCCGTAAAAATCGCAACTCTCATAATTCTAGTATAGCATATTTAGTATGCTATACTAAGGTTATGGAAAATTATTCAACTTATCGTACGGCGGAAAGCGTTTCGCCAAAACACCCAGACAAACTTTGCGATCAAATCTCCGATGCTGTCCTTGATGCTTATCTTGCGCAAGATCCAAACGCTCGCGTGGCGGTGGAAGTTTGTGGCGGGCATGGGCAAGTTTTTGTCACCGGCGAAATCACCTCCACCGCCACGAATATTGACATCGACGCCATTGTCCACCGCATTGCTGGTGATAACATGAAAGTCATGTCCAACCTCGTAAAACAAAGTCCAGAAATTGCTCAAGGCGTCGATGTCGGCGGCGCTGGAGACCAAGGTATCATGATTGGTTATGCTTGCTCTGAAACACCAGAAATGCTCCCTCGTGAAGTTGTCCTTTCGCGCCGCCTCAATCAGTATATCTACAACCTTCACCAGTTTGACGGCAAAACTCAAATCACTCTCCATGGTTCACACGTCTGCTCCATTGTGGCTAGTTTTCAAAATGTCAGCCAAGAAACTCTCCAGCAGCTTGTCCAACAATTTATCATTGAACACGATTTAGAACCCGACCAAAGAAACGGAAAAATTGAACTTCACCTCAACCCTGCTGGCGATTGGCACCAAGGTGGGTTTGAGGCTGACACCGGTCTCACTGGTCGTAAACTTATCGTCGACAATTATGGCCCCCGCATTCCGATTGGTGGTGGCGCTTTCTCTGGCAAAGATCCCTCCAAGGTTGACCGTTCAGCCGCATATATGGCACGGCGTATCGCTGTCGATTATCTCCGCGAGCGCAATGCTGATGAAGTCTTTGTTCGTCTAGCCTACGCGATCGGTCATCCCGAAGCGCTTGAGCAGACCGTTATCATTGATGGTAAATCCGAAAAAATCACTGGCTACGACCTTACTCCACAGGGAATTATTGATTTTCTCAACCTCAAACGCCCAATTTATGAGCCCACTGCGCGATACGGTCATTTTGGTGAAGGTTTCAATTGGGATAAATAGCTTCTTTGACTTTTATGGTGATCGTTCGTACCTCACGCACACTCTACCAATTCCAGAATACATGCTTCTACTTTCAAAATTCCTCACCATCCTCATCACGACTTTGACTACGATTATCATCGGCGTTGCCTCATTACTGTTCGCCCATGCCAACCCGGAATTTTTTGAATTTGCACACCAATTTTTAAATAGTAACGGTATAGTGCCTACCATTTTCAAATACATCTTACCGCTCCTAATTTTAATATATTTAGAATTCATTTTTGTAATACAGTGCGGCATAATCGGAATTGTCATTGGGCATAGATTCAATAACCGCAAAATCCTCCTCTCGCTCATTACCGGCTTTACTATCTACATTATTGCCAATATATTTATTGTGACATCTATGTTGCTTGCTAGTATTTTTAATCAAGATATTAATAGTATCTTCACAAACAACGAGCTACGCCCTGAAACTCTAACTATATTCTTATACGGAGGGATTATAATATACGGCATATATAATATCGCAATCTACGCTGGCAGTCTTAAACTACTCCAACAAGGCATCGACGTAGAATAACCTTGTAAAAACCCCCCCCCCCCCGTGATATAATAAGGAAAATATACAGAAAGGATTTTATGTCTGGATTAATTTTAAAAGACGTCTCCAAGACCTTTGCTGGCAAACTCGTGGTGGATAAAATTTCCTTCACACTTAACCAGCCAGGAGTCTATGGTCTGCTTGGCACTAACGGCGCAGGCAAAACCACCACCATCCGCATGCTACTTGGCATCATTACCAAAGATAGCGGCGAAATCACCTGGAACGACAAACCCGTCGACCGCAAAACCGTCAACTTCGGTTATTTACCCGAAGAACGCGGAGTCTATCCAAAGGTCAAAATCTTCGACCAGCTTCTATATTTTGCTGAACTCAAAGGTATGTCACGTGACGATGCTAGTATCGCCATCAATAAATGGGCTAAACGTCTCAAAGTTGAAGAATACTTGCCTATGGCAGCCGAAAAACTTTCCAAAGGTAACCAGCAAAAGATTCAATTCATGACTGCCGTCATCCACAACCCCGACCTTGTAGTTCTAGACGAGCCTTTCAGTGGTCTCGACCCAGTTAATACCGACATCATCAAGAGCATCATTATCGACCTCGTACGCCAAGGCAAATTCATTATTATGTCCGCCCACCAAATGGCAACAATCGAAGAATTTTGCACCAATATCCTCATTCTTAATCGTGGCAAAACCGTACTGCAAGGGAACCTTAAAGACATCAAATCTACCTATCCCGCCAATCGTCTACAGCTCGACGTTAACCAAGACATTAATAAATATCTTCAAAAATTTGAAATCGAAAATTCCAAAAACCATCAATACACGCTCAAAATTACGAGCGAGAAATCCGCACATGATTTATTACAAAAACTCGTTGCCGCCGATGTTCAAATCGACAAGTTCGAAATCATGAAACCCACCCTTAACGATATTTTTATTGAAAAAGTAGGAGCCAAAAATGAAATCAAATAACTTCCGCGATACTTGGACGGTTGCTAAATTTAGCATGCGCGATATGGTAAACCGTAAATCTTTTCGCATTTCTACCATCATTATTTTAATTCTCATCGTTATCGGATTTAATATTCCAAAAATCATCACCAATTTTACTGGTGGCAACTTTGACGACACTATCCTCATTTCCGATCCAGAAAATATCTACGATGATCAGCTCGAATCCCTTAACCAAACTAACCTCAAATATAAGTTTGAATTCCAAAACGCCAATTTTGATGATATTAAAAACAAAATTAATAATGGCGAAATTGACGCTGCTGTTCTAGTCTCAAAATCCGATGATATCGTCAACCTTAGTTATATCGTTGATAATGCAGCTACTGTTACCACGCCACCGACTGCTCTAGTTGACGCTCTTAGTAGCCTTTACACTAATATCCAAATTCAAAAAATTGGCCTCAGCGCAACACAAATTTCCCAAATCTCGCCCACATTTAATTTCGCTATCCAACAAACTGAGGATAAAGAAATTGGCGGCAATCTTAACGTCATGATGTTGATGTCTGTTCTGCTCTTCTTCGCTATCTATTTCTGTGCCTTTCAGGTTTCCAGCTCAATCACCATCGAAAAAACTTCCAAAATCATGGAAACCCTCGTAACTTCCACCAGCCCACGCAGCATTATCTTAGGTAAAACTATTGGCGTTGGTATTGTTGGTCTACTGCAAATCTTACTCTTCGTCATTACTGCTATCATCAGTGCTAAAGCCTTCCTCGACCCGGCCATTCTTAGTAGTCTACTAGACCTTTCCAACTTCACTGTCTTCCTTGCCATCGTAACACTGGGATATTTCATTTTAGGTTATTTTGGTTACGCCTTGCTCTATGCAGTTACTGGCTCCACTGTTGCTAAACCAGAAGATATTCAAGCCGCCAATACGCCTGTCGCTATTGTCACCATGATTGGCTTTTACCTAGCTTATTTCACTCTTATGGATCCAACTAGCAGCTTAGCGAACATTGCTGCGCTTCTACCAATCTCATCGCCATTCTGTATGCCACTTCGCGTTATGATGGGCATTGCCAATGGTTGGGAAGTCATCCTTTCGACCATTATCCTCATCACTACATGCGCCATTGTTGCACACATTGCTATCAAAATATATAGTAACGCTATCCTTAATTATGGTAGTCGCATGAGCCTCAAAGACATAATTAGAACCTACAAGGAAAAATAATGAACCAACTTAGAATCAACGGTATTTATCGCCACTACAAAGGCGATAAATACATCGTACTAGATGTCGCAATCCATAGCGAAACCAAAGAAGAATTAGTCATCTATCGTGCACTCTATGGCAACAACACGCTCTATGCTCGTCCTAAGGACATGTTCCTCAGCGAAATCGCTCCCGAAAAACTTCGCCCAGGCTTAGAACAAAAATATCGTTTTGAATTACAAAATATCGAAAGTGTTGCGCATTAGTCCCGCGACTCCACATTCAACGTTTCGTATTCTTGACTCGGCACTTCCGTAAAATAACCTTTTTCGCGCGCAATTTTAAGCGCATAATCTATCAACTTATCCGTATTGCCCATCGGAGCCGATTTCGTTAGCTCGGCTTTCGCGATTTCTGGTGGCGCGAGTGTCCGACCATAAATCCAATTACCTTCACGATCTGGATCAGCCTTTGGCGGCAAAATCTTGCTCACCCGCGCCACCATCCGCGCCCAGTTCTCCCTCTCCCGCACAATTTCACAATCTAAACCAATTTCTTCGTAATACTTCTCCATCTCAACTTCGAGATAGCCCAGATACTCAATTTTATCAATCTCACAATTCAGCTCTTCCAAAATCTCTCGCCGAAGCGCCGCTTCGAGATCCACATCAGCTTCATCAATCCTTCCACCCGTAATTCTCGCCTCGCCATTTTTATAACGCAACATCACCCGTCCATCATGCGTCACTAATACCGCATGTACCCGATTAAACTTTTCATCCTGCGGATATTTATCCAAATATAATTTATAGTCTACATTCTGTTCCATGTTCCAATTTTACCATATATAATATACGTATATGAACCGAGTTTTTGCAGCAATTGATCTTAAATCTTTTTATGCATCCGTAGAATGCAACGAACGCGGATTGGATCCACTCATTACTAACCTCGTAGTAGCCGACAAATCTCGCACTGATAAAACCATTTGTCTCGCTATATCACCATCGCTCAAATCTTATGGCTTGCCAGGACGAGCACGTCTATTTGAAGTTAATCAAAAAGTTCGCGAAATCAATGCCGAACGCAAAACTAAAACCCCACTAGGAATTTTTCTAAACAAATCGCACGACAATTCTGAACTATTAAAAAATCCCAATCTCGAACTCGACTTCATCATTGCTCTACCCCGTATGAAATACTACCTTGAATATAGTTCAGAAATTTATAATACCTATTTGCGCCATGTAGCGCCTGCGGATATTTTTGCTTATTCTATTGACGAAGTCTTTTGTGACATCACCAGTTATCTTAAAATGAAACACTGCACTGCTGAAGAATTTGTCACCAACATGATTACCGATGTTTATCGAAGTACAGGCATTACCGCTACAGCTGGAATTGGAACTAATATGTTCTTGGCAAAAGTTGCTATGGATATTCTCGCTAAAAACTCTCAACCAAATTCCGCCGGTGTACGTATCGCTAAACTAAATGAAATAAGCTTCCGAGAAAAACTCTGGGCGCATTCCCCCATTACTGATATCTGGCGTGTTGGGCGTGGCTACGCCAAACGCCTAGCCAATCATAACTTATACACTATGGGCGACGTCGCGCGTTGTTCACTCCAAAACCAAAAATTGCTCTACGACTTATTTGGTGTAAACGCGGAACTGCTTATTGATCACGCCTGGGGTTACGAAAACACTACAATTTCCGACGTCAAACAACATTCGCCCAAAACCAAAAGTCTTAGCTCCGGCCAAGTCCTATCGCGCCCTTACAGCTTCAACGAAACACGCACCATTATTAAAGAAATGTCCGAAAATCTTGCACTCGAGTTAGTAAAAAAGAACTATCTCACTAGACAGCTCAGTTTATGCATTAACTATGATCACAAGAACATTACTACCGCAACCATAACAGATCATTACGGTCGACATGTGCCCAAACCATTACAACATACATCTCATTTATCCAAGCCTACTTCATCCACCAAAATCATCACCAAACAACTTCTAAAAATCTTCGATACCAAGGCAAACCCTAAGTTCACAGTTCGTAAAGTTACCCTCAGTGCCGAACAACTTATCCATCCAGAAGACCTCAACTCAGTGAAAGAGTCAAGCCTAATGCAAACTGACTTTTTCACGGACTATGCCGAACTCGAACAACAAAAAGTCAGAGAACTAAACAACTTACGTAAAGAACATTCAATTCAAGAGGCAATCCTTAAAATTCGTGCGCGCTATGGCAAAAACTCTATTTTGCGTGGCACTAACTTTGAAGACGGCGCCACTATGCGCACCCGCCATCAACAAATTGGAGGGCATCGCGCATGAGTACAAATACTGCCACTCTCAATAACTTTCATCCACGCGCACCGAAACGTAAACTCGAAAACTACGCCGACATCATAAATTGCAAACGCCCGCATGCCAAAAAACCTATGAGTAAGGAAGCTCGTGCCGCTCAATTCGCACCTTATGCCGCGCTAGTAGGACATAAAGACGTCATCAATGCTGACGAAGCCAATGCTAATAGCAAAAACGACATCGATCATAACATTATAGTTGAATATGATTGATAAATATATTAAAATATAAACATGAAGAAACATTCTATCTTTAAAACCCTTTTAGTTATTTGCAGCATCGTTAGTGTCACCCTAAGCCACACACCAGTCTTCGCTGCATCTTTCACGGCCAGTGCGTCGGTTCAAGAGGTAAAGCCAGGAGGTACGTTTACGATACGTATCGGTGGCTCATGTATTGGACGCGTTAATCTTACTGCTACCAATGGCGCCGTTTCTCAATCCGCCATCTGGGTGGAAGAAAATTATCAATCCGTCACTGTCACTGCTGGAACTAGCGGTACCGTTACGGTGACCGCCACACCTGAAGCTGGATTTTCCGATCCTGATGCTAATGAATACAAACCCGGTTCGCGCAGTGTTAGCGTTAAAATCGTCGCTCCCGTCAAACCGCCCGCAACCGAAGATAAGCCTAATCAACCCACCACGAAGCCAACTCAACCCAACAATAATAACAAACCAAATCAGAACCAAAACAATCAAACCATCAACCCACAACCCACAGACACTCCAACCGACCAGCCAAATGACTCAAATTCCGAGAATAAAGAAGACGAATCTAAGCCAACACCTGTTCAAGTCAAATATAATGGGCACAACCTCGCCGTTATTTCCAGTCTCAAAGACGTCCAATTACCAAACGGATTTCAACTTAACACCTACATACTGGATGGTCAAACTTTTAATATTGCCGAAAGAGATAATCTCACTTTAATTTATGCCATAGATCAAAATGAGCAAAAAGCCTTTTATGTACTCGATCGTACCACAGGTAGCTGCACAGCTAAACTCATACCTTTCAATATTGAGGGCAAACAATTGTTCTTAATCAGTTCAGATAATGATATTTCTAATAATATTTATACAATAGTCGATGGAGCAATTATACCCTATAATACTGTTTCAGAAGTTTCTAAAACGGTTACCGCTTCCAATGACTTCACTTGGATAATTATTTTTGCTCTCAGCGGTATAATTATTATCCTTGGAGGATGTTTGATATATATCACTCGCCCCAACAAAACAACCCAAATAAGCCAACCAGCAGATACTGTTACCCCGAAAACCAAAGCAGCGGTCACACCTAAGTCAAAGTCTACCACAAAAACTAATAGTACCAATCATGAAAAGCATTCGTAAATTCACAATTTTCAGCGGGCTATTTATAACAGCTCTGTGCGCATTCTCTTATCTACACTCACCAAACACCGACGCTCTAACCGACCACCGCGACATTACGCATCTTGCACTTTTTCTCAAATTTAGTAATAGCGATAGTATCGTGCGTAAAACCGATAATGGTACGCCGATCCATCTTGATGATGACACTAGCGTAGCTAATGCCGAAAAAATCCTCAACAGTGAAACTCTGTTTGATATGGATACTGCTCAAGGTATAGTCCAAGTCCCATCACTCAAAAAATACTACGAAACCCAAAGCTATGGGCGAATCTCAATTAACTCTACAATTTTCCCGAAAACCAATGGAAAAATCATATCGTACCAAGACCCTAATCCTATAGAATACTATTTACGCTATAGCGATAGCAATCCAGATGGCTATAAAGATAATGCCGAACTGCTCACCCGTGAAACTGAACTCGTTAACCATATTATTTCAGCCATTAGAGACCAAGTCAAAACATACGGTCTCACATCCGACCAGCTAGATACGAACCATGATGGCATCGTTGATGCTATCAGCATCTTTGTTGAAGGCGCCGACAATAGTTCCGGCAAATATCCAGTTGCTTCTAACGATTTACTCTGGTCGCACAAGCGTGATAATCTAAATATCACTGATGATATCCTGGGTAAAAAAGTTTCGGCTTACAACATTATTTACGGCGCAGATTACACGCAATCTGCTGGAATTTTCTCGCTAAATCGCAGTAACTATGGCACCATACTACATGAGTTCGGGCATACTCTTGGGTTAATGGATTTATACCGTTATAATCGCACTAGTACCGAACACCGTCCTGTAGGATTTTATGATCTTATGGGAGACGTCGTTGGTTCTAACCCTCAAAACCTTCTCACTTATTTTGTCACAGATTATCATGCTAGCATGAACTGGCACAACCCACTTCCAGTTATCCAAAACACTACAAAATCCGTTACACTGTCCAAACCCAAATTTATCAATCCTGATGAAAAACGTGCTATCAAAATTCAGCCCAATCCTAATAGTAAAGAATATTTTATCGTAGAATATCATAGTAAGCAAAATACCTATGCCTCTCATTCCGCGGATAGTGATGGAATCATTATCTACCGTGTCAATGATAACTATAAATACTATGGCAATAATGGTGATAATGATCATATCTTTATTTTCCGTCCTGGCGAAACTAATCTTGGTGACGCCAATGGCAATCTTTCCCAAGCCACGCTCAATCTTTCACGACCTACGCTCGGCAAAAAAATATCAGCTAATGCTGACTTTGACCCAGATACAATTTATTATGCAAATGGCAACAACTCCGGCATTATTGTCACTGTTACTGCCGAAACAGATACTTCAATCACCTTTGATGTTAATTTTCCAGATGTCGTAGGCAACGGCACTAGTAACCAACCTTATCAAATCGATAGCGTAACTACTTTTCTCTATCTCATGCAGACTAATACTACTGGTAAATATTACATACTCACCAACGATCTGGACTTTACCAATATTGCCTACCCAGAAATCAATTTTACAGGTCATCTCGATGGGCAAAACCACACTCTTTCTAATATCACCGCCAAGGGAACTGGAGTATTTAATGATTTAGGAGACTATAACCATAGCAGCAGTGTACAAAATCTTCAGGTTCAAAACCTTGTTATTGGTCCCACTACCGGAAACACCTTAGGAGGATTAGCTTCAGTCGCTTCTAACGTCACTATCACTAATGTTCATCTTAAATCAGGCAGTATTACAAACACTAAACATGCTTTCAATGATCTAGCAGCTACTGGCGGTTTTATAGGCAATGCTGATGACAAAACTGTCATTGATCGCTGCTCTTCCTCCCTCACAGTCAATGCAATAAAGAATGTTGGTGGCTTTATTGGCCTCAACCAGAATGCTACTATTTCCAATTCACAAGCGTTAGGTAAAGTCACTGGCCAACAAAATACTGGTAGTTTTATTGGCACACAGTACACTAATACTAACCCTAAACTTCCTCAAAACTCACAATATAATGCCAGTATCAATCCTACGCTACCTACGGTGGGCACGATCTATAACCCTGACACATTCCAATATCAAACTCCACCAACTAATCTTTTACAAAGCATTACGCCGCTCAACCCTACTTCAAGCATCACTGAAGCTGAGTTATTAAACAAACTTCAACTTACCAAAAAAGGAAATCTCCTTACCGGTTTCACGCTCGGGCAAAATATTAGCTCATTACGTCAAACGTTCACCAACATCAAAGGCGTAAATATTGTATATTTACGCAATGCTAACGGTCAAGAACTACATTCCGGCGTCGTATCCACAGGTCTAAACCTAGCGCTCAAAATTGATAACACAACTTATACCTATATCATTGTTATCAAAGGGGATGTGAATGGCGATGGCGCCATTCAGGCCACTGACTACGTCCGCATCCGTAACCATATTATGGGGAAAAGTCTGCTTACTGGTGCCAGCCTTCATGCGGCAGATGCCAATAATGATGGCAATGTCCAAGCCACAGACTACGTCAAAGTACGTAACCACATCATGGGAAAAACTACCATAGATCAGAAATAAGGGGATAACATGTCTACTAGCAAAGAAGATTTAAATAAAATTTTAACAAAACTTGAACCGCTTGGCGTTTTTACAGCGCGTCCAATGATGGGGGAATTCCTACTTTATCACAATGGTATATTAATCGGTGGCGTTTACGATAACCGATTGCTTATCAAGAAAACTGACAGTAATACTAGTTGTGGCTTAGCTGAGGAAATTCCATACAATACTGCCAAACGCACTATGTACTACATCGCTAACTTTGACGATTTTAATCAAATCAAAAACATTATAGCAAATGCCTATAATGATCTGAAAAAATAAACTACTACTCTACTGCTTTATCTTTTCACAAATAAACACAAACGGCTCCATATCAATCGCACAACTGTTATCCGCACCCTTTTGCATTTTGGCAAAGATTGGTTTGAGCTTCGCCTTTGCTAGCAGAGGCACAATATCCTCCATCCGCCACTTAAACCAAAAGATATAATTATCTTCTTTTTCACCATCCAATTGATAACCAGTTTTCTCATAACAAGTATTTGTAAATGCTAAAAAGAACCTACCATCATCCGTCAATAAATTATATATATCACTAAAAAATTTCCTAAGCATACTCTTACTCAGGTGTTGCACAAGATGAATCGATATAATTCCGTCGAATTTATCATTAATTTTACCTAACTCGTTCGCTCCAAGTACAAAAAACTTAGCTTTAGTAGTTTTATCGCGAGCAACTTCTATCATTTTATCAGACAAGTCGCACGCCGCAACCTCATATTTTCTATCCGCCAGCCACTTTACCGCATCACCAGCACCACATCCAACATCCAAAACCTTTTTTCCACCAAGACCATCAAGAAATTCCTGCCATACACCCATATCAAGTAACGTTTCAAAATCATCAGCACCATCAGTATATAATTTTCCAAGGTTATTGTAACATTCACGATTAGTATCAATGATAAACTCATCACTAACTTTAATTTTCATACCTCAACTCCTTCTCCAATTCCTAGTGACGCCAACTCTGCACCTACTTCCTCGCAAGCCACGCGCAACCAATTATTATTAAAACCATTCCCAAGCTCAGAAAGTACCGCATTATGCACTGGCACAGTAACTTTCGGCTTTACTACCTTTATATATTCCATACCCTCTGACACCTTACACCATGGCGCCGCACTTGGTACTAGCAAAATTTCTGGATGAATCATATTAGAAGGGATATCAAATGAATCACCCGGATTCACAATCTTTCCATCAATTACCACTCCAATATTTTGACAGGGAATTTTTCCTGGAACAATTTCTGCATGATTTTCACCAAAAAATTTCAACTCAAACCCGCCCACATTGACTACATCACCAGTTTTCACCACCTCAGAATTTGGAATTTCATCAATTGCATCTTCTGTCGTAAAAACACGCGCTTCCAGGTTTTTATCTAATACCGCTAACAATTTTTCTAATTGCAAATGATCACCATGCTTATGTGTAATTATAATCGCCACTACATTCTCCAAATCCGGCAAACCCCTCTCAAACTCTACCGGATCGCAAACAATTTTCAAACCATCTTTTTCTACCACGCACCCAGAATGTTCTAATTTTGTAAATTTCATTTGTCTCCTTTTCTTAATTAATATTAAACTCGTAATATGTGGCATGTTTGGCTGGTGCATTGAGCAACTCCTGCATCGTAATTTCGCCGTTCAGCATACGTAACTGCTTGATAATGTGGCTGCTAGTGATAATTAAAATCGTTTCGTCATTTCCGTGATGCTGTTTCAGATAGTCCAAGAACTTGCGCACGCGGTCTGTCATGTCGCTGACAGATTCATATTTGCCCTGATAACGCGCATTCACTGGATCTGGTTGCGCATCTCGCCAACCTTTGGCTTCGCTATATGGACGACCTTCAAACCCATTCCGAGTATCGTCTAGTAGTTCATTTACCACTAACTCTTGCCCATGATAGCGATTGATAGCATCGGCGGTCTGCTTTGTGCGTTTCAGCCTAGAAATGTAGATCATATCAAACTTAAAATCTTTTAGCTGCCTAGCCAACTCTTCCGCCTGTTTTATACCTTTTTCCGTCAAATATACATCAACTGTTGGATCATAATTTACCAAATCTTTAACATTGTAGTTCGTTTCGGCATGTCGGGTAGCGATTAGTTTCATTTATTCTCACCCTCTTCAATGTATTTTAATAACTCTGGGAATTCTCGATACCCACTTTCTAAATTCAGATGACCCCCATCAGCAATCACAACTTGTTCAGTCGCCACCGTATCCGCAAATTCTTTCTCCACTTCATAGCTTACATATGGATCGTTCTTACTATAGAAACAAATAATCTCATCGCAATATGCCTTCACATCTCCCAAGTTTTTCAGGTACATACTGCAGTTCACGTTGTCGTATTCATCATTAATTCCAAGATAATTATTGAAACCACAAACAAAAATCAACCGCTTTACTTTAACTTTATTTTTAATCAAAAACTTACAAATAAATACTGGTGCAATCGAATGAGCAAGGATAACCGTATTTTCCGTGATCAACCCCGCATCAAGATAAACTTTCAGTGACTTCGACCAATTTTCATAATTCTGAAATCCCACTCCAGTAGGGAAATCTGGTACATAAACTTCCTTGTTCCGCTCGCATAATTCTTTGTATAAATATGGCAACCAATTCACATACGGATTGCCAAAACTCCCATGAATCAAAAAATAATTTTCTCTCATTCTTGTTCCATAATCTTAATTACTTCTTCATATAAAGACGAGCGCTTTACCATATCGCCCTTGTCGATCATCTTCTTAAATTCCGTAGCCGTGCACAGCTTAGCCGCCTGAACTTCGCTATCTTGCAGCCTCAAACCATCAATATCAACCTTTACTACACGTGACAAAAAACAGTCAAAAAGTTGCCTATCTAGCAAGCTCTCGCCCTGCCATTCATATCGACTTTCCTGACTATAACTCAACAAAAACTGCAAATTATCGACAACTATGCCAAGCTCTTCTTCAACTTCTCGCCTAGCAGTAAGCAAAGAATCCTCCCCCGCATCCACATGCCCAGCTGCCGCAATATCCCATTTTTCAGGGTTAGTACGTTTATTTTTGCTACGCTGCTGCAATAAAATCCGACCATCATTATCAATTATTACCACGACAGCAATCTGGTGCCACAGCCCCTCACGATGCACTTCTTCGCGCGTTGCAATACGCCCAGTCCGAATGCCGTTTTCATCCAAAACATCAATCAGTTCTGGCATATCGCCCTCCCCCTCCTAAGCCAGTGTATTCTCTAACCCAACAGTTAGAGAATAAGAGTACTCTTATTCTAAAGCTCATAATTATTCCTTTACTTTCCTCTATTTTATCACAATATGTTACAATACTTTTATATGGAAGAAATCTTTGATGTCCTAGATAGTCATGGCGGTTTTACTGGGCAGACTGCTACGCGCAGTATTTGTCATAGTCAAGGTCTTTAGCACCGTGCTATTGTCGTCTTTATTATTAGTACTGATGACAAAAAAGTACTTTTGCAGAAACGTAGCCAAAACAAACGTCTCTGGCCTAGACTGTGGGATGTCGCCGTTGGTGGACATGTCGACGCTGGCGAGTTCAGCTATCAAGCTGCCATACGTGAGGCCAAAGAAGAACTAGGTCTAGATCTTCAGCCTCAAGCCCTAATCCACATTGGTAGTTCTATATCTGAGAATATTGATAATAATATTATTAATCGCCATTTTAACGATTATTTCGTTACGCATTTAGATCTAGACCCAACAAAAGTCATCCTGCAATCTGAAGAAGTAGCGGAAGTTAAATGGGTTAGCGTACCAGAATTTGAAGCTTTCCTCAAAGGCAACACTGTCAGTGTTACTAATAAACCTGTCTGCTGGGACTACTATCGACGCTACTTGCAATCACAAGTCTAATTTGTTATATTTAATACAGAAGTTTTTCAGTCAACGTCAGTAACAACGATTTTATGAGCCTTTCCTACAAAATTTGATAACCAAACATCTTAATTTTAAGAAAGGTTTTTCATGTCTCAACATAAAATACTTATAGCTTTTTTGCTAAACTTAGGTTTTTCCGTTTACGAACTTATCGGGGGAACCATTACTGGCAGCACAGCCATCGTCTCCGACGCTGTGCATGACTTCGGTGATGCTATCAGCATAGGACTCTCCTATCTTCTAGAAAAGAAAAGCACCAAGCAACCAGACGCTAAATACACTTATGGCTACACCCGCTATTCGCTAGTTGGCGGTATGGTCACTACCCTCATCTTATTATTTGGCTCGACGTTTGTAATTTTCAACGCTATTCTCCGTCTGTTCAACCCTATAGAAATCAATTACAACGGCATGATTATTTTATCTCTTATTGGAGTTACAGTTAATTTCATCGCTGCTTACATCACCCGCGACAACAATTCGCTCAACCAAAAATCCGTCAACCTTCACATGCTTGAAGATGTCCTAGGTTGGATTGTTGTACTCATCGGCGCTATTATTATGCGATTCACAAATATCAGCTATCTTGATCCAATCTTATCTATATTGGTGGCACTCTTCATCCTCAAACAAGCTCTAGCAAATTTCATCTCTATTCTTAATGTTTTCTTAGAAAAAACTCCTGCTCAGGTTTCGTTAGAGGAAATCGAAAAACATCTACTAAATATCCCCGGGGTTAAAAATGTTCATCATCTTCATATTTGGAGCCTAGACGGCTACCACAACTACGCTACACTCCACGTCGTCAGTAATGAGCCAAACATTAAACTCAAACAAACCATCAAATCCGAGTTATCTGCACATCAAATCGCACATAGCACTATAGAAATGGAAAACACGAATGAAAATTGTCACGATCAAAACTGTAAGTTACACAGCATTGACCGTCCTCACACACATCATTGCCACAAAACCAAATAACTGCTACAATAAATATAAATTAAACAAAAGGAGTTTATCGTGGCAGAAGCACGCAAACAATCTAATACCAAACCTAAGGAAACTAAGTCCGCCAAAGCTACTGCAAAAAAAGCAGATAGCACTAATAGTTTCCCATGGAAAGTCATCATCGGCATTATCGTAGCTGCCGTCATCATTGCAGGTGTAATCTTCTGCATCATGCACTTCACTCAAAATAAGGACGACAATAATAAAACAGAAGATGACAAAACCGAGACTTCGTACACTCTAGAAAATGGCAAAGGCAACAAACTCGAAGCTAAATACGTCTCACTTGATGGCTATAATTATAAATTACTTGCCCCATCCAACTTTACTACTATGAGTAAAGAAAAAGTCGAAGAAGATTATGGTGATGGCGAAGACAATTCTTCCATTCCAGACTTAGTCCTCACCAACAGCGATAACACTGTCAACCTCGCCCTTAGTAAACCAGAAAACGCTCTTGCTAATAGCCAGATTGAAGAATATCTCAAAGCCATGAAATCTATTTTCGATATAAATGCCGATGTTATTAGTACCAACACTCGCGAAGTCAACGGATACAAAGTTGCTGAAATTAAACTTGTCACCGATTATACCGACGAAGATATCTATAACCATATGGCTTTCTTCTCTTATGATGGCAAACTCACTGTTATTTCCTTCAACTGTCTCGACAGCATGCGTGACGAATGGGGTAAAGTAGGTGAAGAAATGATTAACTCGTTGGTAATTAATCAGTAACCTATTCCATATCTAGCCCCCGCAAGGGGGCTTTTTTATTTATCCCCTATATAATTTAAAATTTTAGTTGTTAATGGTTTAAATATTAAATACATAATATATCCAATACTTCCACCTATGACATTAGTTATTAAATCCGTTATATCTGCTGATCTAAAACCATTTATTAAAGGTTGTAATATTTCTATTCCTAAACTTAATAAGAAAGTATAGCTAACAACTTTTAAAAATCCAACATTTCTTTTCACTAAAGGCATTAAAAAGCCAAAAGGAATTGTCATTATCATATTCAACCCCACTTGCCTAACAAAATCACCTCTGCTATTTAAAACATCAATAAATGGCACTAAATTCATTGAATCGTATGAGTGATTAAACATGAATGGTAAAGAGATTATTATGGGCATTAAAGTAAAATATAATACAAAAGACAAGTATATGTACATTAAAGTATTTACAAGCAGTACATCCCTACCTTTTTCTTTCCATTTCTTATAGAACTTCCAAAAATATATTATTATCAAAACTATAAAATCTACTAGCTCTTTCATTTTGTAATCTATATACGCAATAGTAATTTAACTTACATAAATATTATAATGCTTTTTATATCCTTTTTTAAAAGCAAACAAAAAAGATTAACCGAAATTAATCTTTGTATCTTGAATTCGAGAAAGTTTGACTAATCTTCTTGTGGTGGGCGGGGAGGGAATCGAACCCTCACTCCCTTGCGAGAACCAGATTTTGAGTCTAGCGCGTCTACCAATTCCGCCACTCGCCCTTATTTCCATTATATCATATTTTTCGTGTTATAATAGAAAATATATGGATTTAGAAAATGGTGGGCCATCTTCTTCAGATCGGCAGCGTCAAACAGCGGCCGAGATTGCCCGCAAGAAAGTACTTGCGGTTTATTCGTCAACTGTCGAAAATCTCCGCAATTTACCAGCCAGTTCTCGCGAACGTCTTATAAAAAATCGCGAGCATCATAATAACCGTTATAATACCAATACCCCTAACTCAATACCCCAGAGCCAAAATCCGACCCAACCCGATTGGACGCATAGCGGAATGAATTATCAAACTGCTGAATATCAGCGCACCCCCATTTATAGTCAAACCATGCCACAACAACCAGCAACCGAATATCAACCAGAATACAATACACAATCTTATGGCAATAACGACATCACGCCAATAGTAGAACAGTCCCTAGATACTCACACTGACGGAAACGGCACTCTCAAAGACGCCCCCATCAATCAAGAAGCTATTTCCGAAGAATGGCAAAAGTATCACTCTGCCTGGCAAGATTACTACAAAAATTACTATAGCGAATATTATGCTAAAGCCGCTCAGACTTATCTTGCTACCGAAAAGATGAAAAATCAACGCATTGCTACCGGCGCCACTGAACGTAAACATAACTATCGTCACCTAGCACCAATTATTGGTCTTGCACTTGTTATATCTACTGCGCTCTTCCTACAATATAACCGTCGTATCTTTGCGCCAATCATGGCTTACATTTCACCAGATACTGGGACAAACAATACCAGCATAGAGGCAGTAGACCCAAACATCACCCAAACTGTCTCTCCTGAACCTAGGCTTATCATTCCCAAGCTTAATATCGACGTTCCAGTCGCTTTTGGTATCAGCACAAACGAGGTTGATGCCGCTATGAACCAAGGCGTAGCGCAATTTTCTATACCTGGAGCTAACGCCCTACCTGGACAGATTGGAAATTTAGCTATTTCTGGGCATTCGGCTGGCGACATTTATAGCAGCAATCCTTACAAATTTATCTTCTCCGGGCTCGAACGTCTAGAAATAGGTGATCTAATTTATATTAACTACGACTCGGTGCGCTATACCTATCAGATGACTGGCAGCACAGTAGTTGAACCCACCGATGTTTCTGCTCTAGTTTACGCTACCGATAAACCTATGCTCACTCTTATTACTTGTACACCACTAGGGACCTCACGCTACCGCCTACTTATTAGTGCTGAACAAATCAGCCCTGCCTATAGCAACGAAAACATAGCCGATCCAACCACTTCTACTGAGCCCAATCCCAGCAATGATACCATGCCAGCCAACGAGCCCTCCTTCTTTGAAAACCTCTGGAATAGTATCTTCGGCAATTAGTCGCGAATACGCTCGCGCATCAAAGCCAAACCAGAATTAGTTTCTGTCAAATAATACAACCATCTATCATTGTCAGCAATCATGGCCGGGTATTGCGCCAACTTAGTATGTATAGCAGTTGTCACCGCACCAGTATCAGCCTTAACGTCATTATCGTCATCATCTTTAACGTCTGTTGGCAAATACCGCACCAGCTGACGTTGGTTTGTGTTATCAAAGTCCCACGCCCAAAGGGAATCATTATCAACCGCCATCATCATCGCTCCATCTAACCAGGACAATTTAGCAGTCATAGCATCATATTCTATCAACTCTCCAGTTTCCAAATCTACCACCATAAACTGTTTTTCTCTAGACGCTACAATATATTCACCTTCCGGGCTCAAACTAAAACTCTCTGGTGCCATTTTAAGTTTTGCTTTGTCAATCAATATCTTCAAACTCGAAAAGTCTGTATTTTGCGCATCCTCACGATAGCTTGGTAAAGCCCCATAATAAACGCTGAGATTATTTCCTATAGCATACGCCAGATAATCCTCATCATAAAGCCGCGTCAAAGCCACCGTCACACTAGTTTCGTCTGGGACTTTAGTTAAAACCGTACCGCCTTTCTCCCCATCACGATATACGCCAATTATTTTTTCCTTATCCGATCCTTGATTAGCCACAGACTGCATTACATAAACCAAATTAGTCTTATTGTTGGCAAAGGTCATAACATCTTTTAACAAAACCCTAGAAATTGATTGATCATTCGTATTAATCCGTCTCAGCTGTTGATTTTCTAAAACAAATAATTGTGCTGCGCCATCATCAATCATTTCCACCTGCGTGAACTCCAAACCAAAAGTCTGAGATAAGTTAAGACTTTGCTTTAAATCCCTTAGGTTAATCAAAACCCATTCAACCTTACCACTATACGCAATTTTCGCCAAAACCTTATCGCTGTTATTGCTCCAACGCAAATCTTTCACCTCACCCAAAAACTTACCATCCGTTATGCCTGGCAAAATTTTACTAAGATCCAACTGCGTAGTTTTTAGCTCGTCATCACGAACATTCACTAAATTCCAAGTAGCACTATCACTCGCCGCATACAGTATATACATACGATCAAGTGATGGTAAATAGAATTCCAATTCTTCATCCAGTCTCAACGCTAACTCTGACTTACGATTTAGCAGAAATAAACGCGGATAATACAGCCGCATCAACATCCCCGAAGACATCTTAATAGTTTTCTGCCAGGTATCATATCCATCCCGTGATAGTTTTAAACTATGCTCACCTGCCGTCAAACTACGACTTAAGTTTGTCCGCGAAAAAATCGTACTCCCGTCCAACTCCACTGTTGCCCCAGTTGGCATTGAATGAATCTGGATTAAACCCGATTGCTCAATCTTACCACTACTAGTCACAAAAAATCCCATTGCTGCCAAAGTTGCTACCACCACAATGGCAATCACCGATAATACCATTCCTACTTCAGCAATAATTACTTTAATCAGTTGGCGTCGACGACGTTGTTCGCGTTCTTCAAAATCCATATCACTACATATTATAGCATAATCTAGGAATAATTTTGCTCTTGCTTTTTTATAATGCTTGAAGTTATAATAGATATAAGCAAAAGTACGATGAGGAGTTATTATTAATGAGTAGAATTCAGGTCGAGTCTGGGCGGTCTAGTTCCGCAACTCATCGTATTACTCAGACATCAACTACACTTAATCGTCGCTACGTTAAGCGCCCGACTAATTTAGCAATTGAAGAAGCCGCACAGGCTACTCGGCATAACCGCCAAGCCGTCGCTACACCATCACGTTTAGTTAATCTGCGTGTTCATGCCGCCGAATTCGAAGCTGCCCGCGCCGAAGCCGAACGTCAGGCTAAAGAAGCTGCTGAGGCTGCTCGCATCCTATCCGAAACTAATCAAGTCACACTGTATCCACAAGTTGTTGAATTTGGAGGCAACAATGTCAATCCAGCCACTAGTCAACCCGAAACAACTGCTGAGTATCCTCAGGTAAGTAGCCCAGCGCCCAGTATAGCTGAAGCCGAGCGGCTGGCGGCTGCATTAAATCCATCAGATACATATAATAATTCCGCTGCTTTCAATCCTTTTTCTAGCACGCCATCTATTTACACAGGTGCGCCAATGTCTAGTGAGCCGGCAGCACCTATAGCACCAACCACAGACAATCCAACAACTACGCCAGTTGATATGGACACATTGGCCATGAATATCGCTGCCGATTATGCAGCCGCCAGCCTAGGCGCTTCGGTGAAGGAATATGGAGATAATTATTCTAACTATGCCATGCCAGTCGAAAACGCTCCAGTCAGCACAGAAGTTACCGAAGCGCCTGCGGTCGCGACGCTTGACACTTCGGCTAACACGTCTGTCGACGCTATCGCCCAGGCAGCCTCCGAAGCTATTGCCTCAATCCGCGTCGCGACCGACCCAGCCCAGGTCTCCGAGCAAATCTCTTCACTGAAAGCTTTTGCCGATAATATCAAGTCCAACCATGATTCTCCCGAAATGAAAGAGCTCGGCGATACTATCGAAAAGTTTGTCACTATCGCCATGAAATCCACCAAGCTCCAAGAGGAGAGCTTAAAATCTAAAACCAGCAATTCTAGCGTCAAAATCACCCTACCAGCCAAAGCCAATCGAGCTGCCGCCAAAGTCGCCAAATCCTCTGCTAAAGTTATCGCAGTCAATCGCAAAAAAGCCATGGCTCCAACCCGTCATCCAGCAACCATGCGTCCTATGACTCGCAAGGCGACAAGTAACCAAATGCTTAATAATCGCCGCAAAGTCCGCTCTACTAGCCCAGAAGAGCTCAAAAACCGTGCTATCGAACAAGCATTGCATTCCGTGGCTACAATGGATGAGGCCCAAAGCCGCAAGGCTACAGCTCGCGCCGAACGTGCTATGCCCCGCAAAAAGTTCCGTGCCCGTCACTTTGCAATTGCTTTCACCTGCGCTGCCATCTGTGTAGCTGGAATCATTTATGCAGTGGGATCCAATATTCCTGATATTTCTGTTCGCGTAGCTGCTATGCAAACTGGCATCCAAGCTTCATATCCATCTTACGTCCCTCGCGACTATTCTCTCGGAGACATTACATCCGAAGATGGCAAAATCGCCCTCACTTTTGATGGCCCAGATAATGCCTCATTCGTTCTGATTGAAGAAAAATCCTCTTGGGATAGCGCTGCCTTATTGCGCAATTATGTTGAGCCAACCTGGCAAGACGATTACACTACTACGCATGAGCAGGGAATTACTATTTATATTTCCAACTCCAATTCTAATGCTGCTTGGGTCAACGGTGGCGTGCTCTACAAGATTACATCAAATAGTACTGTTTTGACAAAGAAACAAGTTCGCAATATAGTAACATCGCTCTAGCACTAAAACTCCACTGAGTATGTTATAATATTCTCATGAAAACACGTTTTGCTCCTAGCCCCACTGGTTATATCCATATCGGTAATGTTCGTAGTGCTATCTATCCATACCTTCTAGCTCGCCAAGCGGGAGGTAGTTTCATCCTTCGTATCGAAGATACCGACCAGGCTCGTTATGTGGATGGTGCCACTGAGCTCATCGAGGATACTCTTAAGTGGCTTGGATTAGAATGGGATGAGGGTCCCATTGTGGGCGGTCCATCTGAACCTTATTTCCAAAGTGAACGTAAAGCAATCTACCACGAATGGGCTAAGAAGCTCATTGCCATGGGTCGAGCTTATGCTGATGATACTAGTAGTGAGCAAATCCAAACTTATCGCGACACTTGTACCACCAAAAAAATCCCTTATCTCTATCGCAACTTCCGTCCAGAAAGCCCACCAGAATGGCACGAAGGCTTACCTCTGCGCTTCAAAGCCGATCCTAAAATCCGCCACTGGCATGACGAAGTTATGGGGGAAATGACTGCTGGTCCCGAAGTTCAAGATGATATTATTCTCATCAAAGCTGACGGTCTACCAACCTACAATTTTGCACATATCGTAGACGATGCGACTATGGGTGTCACCCACATCTGCCGTGGAGTAGAATACCTTTCTAGCACACCAAACTACCTTGCGCTCTATGAAGCTCTCAAACTAGATGTACCTCATCTCATCTCATTGCCACATATTCTCGCTCCAACGGGTAATAAAAAACTCGGTAAGCGTGACGGGGCCAAATCCGTTACTGAATATCGTGATGATGGTATTTTGCCTGAAGCCTTACTCAACTATCTCGCTTGTCTAGGATGGAATGATGGCACTGAAGAAGAAATCTATTCTAAAGATCAACTTATTCAAGCCTTTTCGATTAACCGTATCCAAACTTCCGGTGCCAGATTTGATGAGACTAAAATCCTCTGGATGAATGGACAATGGATTCGCAAACTTATCGACGAAGAGGGAATTGATTCTTTCTATCCGCGTACCATCGACTACTGGCCTGAGTCTGCTGCAGCCTACGATGATGTCTATAAAAAACGCGTACTTAGTATTATCTATGACCGTCTCAAGACCTTATCTGACCTCCGTGAAATGACTACTTATTTCTTCACCAACCCAGAAATTGACCTCGCAATGATTAATAAGAACAAATTCCTGAAAAAAATCTCCGAGGAAGACCTTAGTGAACTATTGCAAACAGCCACTACTAAACTTGAAAATACTACGTGGGATGCTGATAGCTTGCAAGACGCGCTCAACCAATTACTCGTCGATACTGGTCGTAAACCCGCCGAGCTTTTCTCCCTCATCCGTATTGCTCTGTCATATGCACCCTTCAGCCCAGCACTTCATCTCACCTTAGAAGTTTTAGGTAAAAACACTAGTCTGGCTCGACTTCATGCCACAGTTACAGCTATCGAAAACGCATAACTCATAAAGCCAAGGTATAATTTTTATCCTACTTATGTTAAAATAGAAGTAATTAAGAGGAGTTATTTTTATGAGCCCAAAAGCGCCCAAGGAAGAGATAAAAAAGACCAAGCCAGTCTCAGCCCAAACATCCGTTAACACTAAAACTAATCATAAAACGGATATATCAGAACCTGACAAAACTCAGACCAGCCCCAAAAGCAAAAAAGAGCACAAGCCGCGCACCACGGGTCAAAAAGTCCTCCTCTGGGTTTTAGCGCTCCTATTTATCTTTATTGCTGCTGGTGTCGGCGTTTTTGTCTATTTTGCCTTTTTCCGTCCCAGTCCAGAAGACGCTGCTAATGGCAACTACCCCGATTTTCCTGATCCTATCTATAGCCTACTCACCGGCGAAGAAATTTCCGACGCTAGCCTCAATCAAAAACCCACTTTCTGTGTCCAAATTCCGAATGGTAACGATGGCGGACGCCCGCAAGCAGGGCTCAACCAGGCTGCAGTCGTATTTGAGGCCATCGCTGAACGGGGAATTACGCGCTTTGCCGCTATCTTCCAAAATCCCACCGTTGGTGCCATCGGTCCTATTCGTTCGCTTCGTTCCTACTATCTTGACTGGGATACACCTTTCGACTGTACCATCGTACACGCCGGTGGCTCCGACGAAGCCCTAGCCGATCTTCGCCGTAGCGGACAGCGCGATCTTGATGAAAGCAACACTTATATGTGGCGCGAAAACAACAGTGGTCGTATGTGGAATAATCTCTTTACTTCTCCTGCCAACCTCGCCCAGTTTAACGAGACCAAAGGTTACAATACCTCCAGCCCCAAAGTCTTCCCTCGCCTCACTCCAGAAGATGTAGATAATATCATTACTGAGCGCGATACCTGTGCCGAAGGCGAAGACTGTATCAATATCATCGACACAGTTCGACTCCAGTTTGGTGCTTCACCCACCTTTAATACCGTTTACAAATACGACCCAGAAACCAACAAGTATCTTCGCTCCTATGCTAGTGGTGAACCCCATGTTTCCTACGAATGTCCAGCCAACTTGCCTGAACCTAATACCAAGACCCAATGTGGTGAACCAGTGCAACTCACACCCAGTGTAGTCGTAGCTATGGTAGTACAAGAACGCCCAGATTATGATGGCTACCACGAAAAAATCACCACCATCGGCACCGGACCTGCCACTATCTTCCAGAATGGACAAGTTATTGAAGGTAGCTGGACTAAATCTTCTCAAACCAGCCAAATTATCTTCCGAAATGCCAATGGCGACAACATTCAATTTACTCCCGGACAAGTCTGGATTGCTGCTATCCCACAAACCGGTCGCATTGAATACTAGATAACAATTTCGCCCACAGCTCTTACAAAGAGTTGTGGGCTACCGTCTCAAAAAACCAGACCATCTTACCATTGACAAATCAAAGATAAAATAGTCTGGTGATTCCGGCGGGAGTCGAACCCGCGATTTTCTGGATGAGAACCAGACGTCCTAGACCACTAGACGACGGAACCAATACTGTTATTATAACACATAATCTCAAAAAGAGTTAAAAGTCATCTGCTAATTTTCTCTTTGTAATCGACGATAGCACCAATACAAAAACAAAACTAATAGCATTCCCACAACTACACCCAATGTATCAATTCCCACGTCCCACACACTAGGTCCTCTACCCGGCACAAAACTCTGGTGTAGCTCATCCAATGCTGCCAGCATTGCTCCAATTAGCGGCACCATCATTACAATCAAACCTATCCTTTGCGTAATCATTATCCCGGTCAATCCTACGCCCAAAACTAAATACACCAAACCATGTGCCAACTTCCGCAAAATAGCTTCCAAAGTCTCCACAGGAACTATCTCACTTACACCTGGCCAATTCGCTACCAATTCAGCTAGTTTTCCGCTTAACGCACTAGAATCGCCCGAACTTTGTGCTGAAAACCGCCAAATCGTTATTAGTGTCATCACCACCAATATCGCTGACGCCAAAACTATCAAACGCTTCTTCCAACCCACACCCTTAACCACTACTTATCTTTTTCAGTAGACTTAATAATATAAATTGGACGATGCTTAGTCTCTAAATATGTCTTTGCTAGATATTCACCAATAATCCCTAGCGCCAACAGTTGTATACCTCCCACCATCAAAATCACACAAATCGTACTCGGCCACCCACCTACGGGGTCACCGTAAAGCAAAGTCTTTACTATAATTACCACAATCAGAATAAACGCCAACATACAAAATATCAGCCCCAACACCGCCGCTATCACCAACGGCACCGTCGAAAACGCACAAATCCCATCAATTGCATATACAAACAGCTTCCAAAACGACCAATGCGTCTCTCCTGCCACTCGTTGTACATTCTGGAACTCAATCCACTTAGTCTTAAATCCCACAAAACTAAACAAGCCTTTGGAATAACGATTATACTCACGCATCGAAATAATTGCGTCCACCATTTGTCGTGTCATCAAACGATAGTCGCGCGCTCCGTCCACCATCTCAATCTTCGACATTTTATTAATCAAACGATAAAATATTCGCGCAAAAAAGCTCCGAATCGGCGGCTCACCCTCACGCGTCACTCGCCGTGTCGCCACACAGTCATATTCACCATCTTTAATAGCCTCGTACATCTCTGGCAATAATGCAGGCGGGTCTTGCAAGTCCGCATCCATCGTTGCCACATAGTCACCGTTGGCATAATCCAATCCCGCAAGCAGTGCTGCCTCCTTACCAAAATTACGCGAAAAACTGACAAATTTCACTCGCTTATCTCCTTCGCGCAACTTTTCAATTTCTTTCAAAGTTCCATCTCTGCTTCCATCATCTACGAACACAAATTCAAAATCCAGCTCTAACATTTCTCGACTCACTTTATCCACCACCTCATAAAACGATTTAAGAGCTGGCTCTTCGTTAAAACAGGGAACTACAATCGACAAAAGTTTCTTCATTATTCCTCCACCTCACCACTTTTAACTGTCCGCACTCGTGTTGTTGTGCTACGCCGCGGCGTCTCACTAGTCGCAACTTTCTTAGATACCTTAGTAGTTTTCTTCGCTGCAGTCGCCCGCGTTGTCTTTGCTTTCGTAGGCTTTTTATCTTCATCTACCTGTGCAGTCGCTTGCGCTTTCTTACGACCACGTGTATTAGCTGTTTTTGTCGTTGTTTTCTTAGTTCGAGTTCGTTTTGCCGTCTTCGGTTCTTTACTAGTGTCCGTAATCTCATCACTTGTCATTAGTGGTGATACGGGCAAATTCGATGGCGCCACGCTAGACACCTCTGGGGGCACTGGCTCTCCCAAACTCGCCAAAATCTCCTCCTTTTCGGCCTCACGATTAAACTCCATCTCCAGCATATCATCTTCAACTACTTCTCGTACTGAATCCATCAAACTCGACATTTCCGCTCGCTTTTTACGCCGACTATAATCACGAATTCCTGAAACTATCACCCAAATCGCCCCCAATCCTGCCGTCGTCACAGAAATTATTCCTCCAAGTTGTGTGGCCAAGCTTAAGCCATAAGCCGCCTTCACTTCACCTTTAGACCCAGCTGGAATCGTAACCGCTACCAAACCATATTCATACGAAGCTCCGACTTGTAGGTTCATATCGTCCATTGTCGCCTGATAGCCAGGATAATAAATCATTGGCAATTCCACTACCGCATCTTCATTTGATGGGTTATTCACTATCAAATTCATTTTCAAACCATCACGGCTTGCTTGCTGCAATATCACTCCACCAGATACCACCCGCACATCATCACCACGTTCCGCCAAAATCTCTCTAATCCGCCCCAAACTACAGGCATATCCCTCCGCCACATCTTCTTCTACATCCGGTGAGCACAAAAGCTGCATCGGCGCATATTCTGCCTCCCATCCAATCGTCACCGGATCATCTTGCACCGAGTCAAGCTCTACTCGCCGGTCCTCACGTGGCAAAATCAACGGCATCACTAAATAAATTGCCAACACGCCAGTCAAAACCGCCGCTACCCTCTGCTTGTCATCACTCAGCCCACGTAACAACCCATAAATCGTATAGCCCGACACTACTGCCAAACAAATCGTCGCCACACCAAGCGTCCGCCACGGAAACTGCATCTGCCACAAAATTCCTGGCATATGATGCCAATTAATCACTGGTAACGCTAGCACAATTGCTAGCACCGCTATAATATATAGCGAGGTTGCAAACCGTCGTTGGTCCTCGTTTTCTATCCTCTTGCGCACAAACCAGAAACCCAGCAGCCCTGCAATCGCCACCATCCCTAGCGTAATGCCAAACTCGCCCCCCAGACCATCAGCATTAACCTTGCCAGTATAATCCATGATCATCAGCTGTTGTGGCCACGCTCGATGGTCATTCATGCTCCGCGGATTTGCCCCAAAATACACATCCGAATACCCTGCGTCAAACACGCCATAGTTATCCGTTAGCTTTGCCTCCAAAAGTGGCAAAGTAAAGAATGCCGTCAACCCCAAAGCCACCATTGCTCCCAGTACCATCCGCCAAATATTTTCCCAGTTCACAATCTTACGCAAATTCAGCAGTACATAAACCGCCGCCATCAGAGCAAACAACATTGCCGACAAACTATGCGACAAAAGCAACATCGCTGCAGAGATCGCAATACTGCGCGCCGCGTGCTTCTCTCCCACCGTCAACTGATACAAGCCCAACAGCAAAATCGGTGCCGCCACAGCTGCTGCCACCTCACCCAACGCCATCCGTGCATACAAATTATTCAGCGCATATGGCGCCGCCATATAAAACACTGCCACCAACAAAGCCAGTACCTTATTCTTACTAATCTTCGACACGGCATAACACATTGTCATCCCCGCGCCAATCAAACAAACCACTAGCACCAAATTAATTGCAATCGGCCAAAAATTAACTAGCGCCTGCAAGCCCGCCGCAAGATATGTCAAAAGCGGACCATAAAACAAATTATATCCGTAACCAAAACCATCCAAAGTATCAGGGTCAACCTGTGGTACAATCTGCCCATTCGCCCAACCTTTCGACGCGCTCTGCAACCTTGTCACATGAAACGCATAGTCATCACCCGTCATCACCTGCAAAGGTCTAGCCCACACCCCTACGCTCAAAATCACACCAAAAATTAATACCACCAAGTAATGCCAGTTATTACTAAAAAACCGATTAAAATCAATCACTATTCTACGTTTTTCACGTTTCTGACCTGTCATACTGTAATTATACCATAAAATCATCAAATTACCCAAACTCTTTTCTGACAAGAATGTCAGAAATCACCAAAAATCTATTGACTTTTTGACTAATCTGTGATATAATGGAGTTATAGGAAATATTTTATGAAGAAACTCCCAATTGTTGCACTCATCGGTCAGACTAACGCTGGTAAATCCAGTTTACTCAATCGTTTTGCGCATAAAAATATCGCTATCGTTGCTCGCGAAGAAGGTACCACACGCGATAATGTCATGACACGTATTGATAATCGGTTTTTGATGATTGACACCGCTGGACTCAAAGACCCAAATGATGAATTCGAAGCCGGAATTCAGGATCAGATTGCCGATGCAATTGACAGCGCTGAGGTAATTTTACTTACACTTGATAGTTCTAAATATCCCGACGACAAAGATAAACAAATTGCCAAAAACGCCCTCAAATCACGTAAGCCCGTATTACTAATATTAAACAAATCTGATCTCGGCGAAAGCCTACCCGACGAGGAATTTTTACGTCTTGGCGTCAAACCAGAACAAACTTTCCGTGTTTCTGCCACTACTGGATTTGGCATCAAAAACCTCAAAAGCGCAATTCTTAATCTTGTTGGCGCGTTGAAGGGTTCGCCAATTTCTCGAGAGAATCTTGCGACTGAACCGAGTCAAAATCACGACCCACATGGCTCGATTTTGAGAGGCTCACCATCTCTTGAAAATGGCGAACCTCGCAGCCAACAAAGCCTAAAAATTGCCCTCATTGGTCGTCCCAACGTTGGCAAATCTAGTCTATTTAATAGTCTCGGCCACAAACAACAAGCCCTTGTCAGTTCTCGCCAAGGTACGACACGTGATGTTAATCGTGTAGAGGTTCGCTATCATGGTCGTACCCTCGAAATTCTTGACACTGCTGGCTTACGTAAACCCGGTAAGCGCGAAGTAGGAATCGAAAAGTTCTCCGCTTTGCGTACTCTTGCTGCCATTGAAGAAGCTGATATTTGCGCCCTGCTAATTGACGCCACTGAGCCACATTCCAAACTCGACCAAACCCTCGCTGGGCAAATCATTGATGCCGGCAAGGGAATTATCATCATTCTCACCAAAGCCGATCTAGTAAATGACACCGATGAGATTCTAGATAAGCTCGAATACGACTTCAATTTTATACCTTATGCACCAGTCCTCATTACCAGTTCTGAAACTGGACAAAATGTCACCAAACTTTTTGAACTCGCCACCGAAATTGACGTTACTCGCCACCAAGAAATCAAAACTTCTGACCTCAACAAAATTCTCAGCGAAGCCGTCATTGAACACCCGCCTGCTGGTCTCAAAAATACCCGCCCTAAACTCAAATATATCGTCCAAACTGATACTTGCCCACCATGGTTTGTGGTGCATGGACGTGATCTAGGATTGCTCCACTGGTCTTATAAACGCTTCTTGGAGCGTAAAATCCGCGAAAAATACCCCTTTGTTGGTACACCAATTATGTTTAGCTATCGCAACGACCAACCGCAAAGCAAACGTCGCGGCTTCGATCCAGAAACCTATCAACCCAAAACGGATAACGAGACTCAACATTCCTAATATCTGTTTGATGTACTATCGCCATACGTCATACCTCTCCTCACATCCCTAATACAGTACTCAGGCAGCGGAGGGGGCGACCAAGGTAACGCTCGTCTGGACCGCCTGACGGGTATACGTCAGTTGCATTAAAGCCGAGGTCATAAGCACTAGGAATGGCTGCACTATCGACACGCGTAGAAGATGCTCGTGACGACCAATAGTCGGCATAGATGCCAGCGTACCGGAAAGTACCGGTAGAAACAGTTAGGTTAAAGTACCCGCTGCGCACGAAGTGGGTAGAATATTACTAATATTTAGTATAAGATATGTTCAGGGCAAAACCTATACCAGTGGTATAGGTTTTGCTAAAGACTAACAGGGGTAGAGATTTCTCAAACCTGTACTAGTGGTATAGGTTTAGTACTTTTCGTGCGCAGCGGTCATATTGCCTTGACTCATATTGACAGTACATTCAGAACAGTTGGTCTTGTTGGATATGCATGGTCATCATATGCTACCTCTGTGCTTGCTAACGGCACAGTTGTTCCTAGCGGTTATCGTTTGTACTTCCATGGTACTGGCGTTAATCCTTCAGGTGGTCCAGATCATCGTGCCTTCGGTTTCCCCCTCCGCTGCCTGAGTACTGTATTAGGGATGTGGTGAGAGGATGTATAAGAGCCAATATCTAGTGCGAACATAGACGCACGGTCGCGGGAAGATAAAGCCCCATCAAAAACCAATAAATCAATCCCCAGCGCTATTTCCCAAAACCCATTCCGCCAAAATCCGCCTTACTTCTCGTGTATTTTTCGTTTCCATCAGTTTCGCCCTTAGCTCACCTGCACCTGCAAAACTATGAATATAAATCTTAAAAAATCGCTTCAAAGGCTCAAACGCCAACCCTCGCACCTCCACATCCCCACCCTTGCTCAGTGCCTGCGCACGCTGGCTCTTTAGTTCTGCATCTTTAGCATCAAACAAATCCAAATGATAATTCAAAAGTCCCAGCAAATCTGTCTGCGTTGGCTGATAATTAGTAAAACAATATGGATTTTCGAATACACCTCTACCAATCATCCAGCCATCGACCTGTGGGTATTTCTCAGCCAATTCTTGTATCATTGCTAAATCTTTAATATCGCCATTAATTATCAGCTTCGTTTCAGGAGAAAACGCCTTGCGAAGCCCACAAATCTCCGGGATCAACTCAAAATGAGCTGGCACCTTTGACATCTCCTTGCGCGTCCTGAGATGCACTGTCACTGCTGCCAGCCGTTCTTTAAATAAAGTCGGCAACCACTCCCGATATTCATCAACATAAGTATAGCCTAGTCTTGTCTTTACTGATACCGGCAAATTTGTCGCTGCGCGCGCCTTATTAAGACATTCTATCGCCAAATCTGATGTACGAATCATCGCTGCTCCACCCCCTGCTGCATTTACATGCCGATCTGGACACCCCATATTAATATCCAGCCCTGCAAAACCCAGATTCTCAAGCGCCCCCGCCAGCTCCGCAAAATGCTCTGGATTTTTCCCCCAAATCTGCGCGATAATGGGTGCATCCGTCGACACTACTTCCAGACGCTCTAAAGCATTCGCTCGTCCCTTTTCTGAAGCAAAAGATGAAACATTAGTAAATTCCGTAAAAAACAAATCTGGTCGCCCCGCTTTTGCCACCACCTGCCGAAAAATTACGTCTGTCACGCCTTCCATCGGCGCAAGCACCGTAAATCCATGTGGCAAATTATCCCAGATATTATTCATAATATGAATTATTATAACACATTTTTACAACCGCTCATCATTCATTTATTATCAATTCATGTTATAATACCAAAAGTACCTTACAGAAAGGAGGGAAGAAAAGATGCTACGACACGTCACCACTATCAAGTTTCCTAAGCGTAGACGCAATATTTTGGCTTTCTCTGATTTGCAATACGACTCTAGTTTCACAGTTTCGCGACTAATGCAGTTACTAAAATACCTGGAGACTGAAATTGTCAAATCTCAGATTGATTACGTCTTTTTCTTAGGTGATTTGATTAATTCACTGAACGTTTTAGAAGATGCGATTTCCTACACCAAGTTATTAGAGTTTCTACGTCAACTTGCTCTGGCTACGCCGCTAATTATTATTCTGGGCAATCACGACCAATATTATTACGCCAAAAATCGTTTTCGTGCGCGACCAGATTTATATCACAAATTTTGCGCCGACCTCAAGCAAATCCCGCAAGTCCATTTGTTAGGCACAGATCCAGAGATAGATTATCCTATCTTTGATGATGGCGCCATCCGCATCCTGGGTCTCAACCTACCCCAAACTTGCTACTACAAACAGGGAAGCACAGAAGCATCGCTTCAGCACGGTCAAACAGAGTTTGACAAACTCATCAACCGCTATCTACCCCAGCTTGAATCCACTAAATTTCGTGATTATTATCTATTGGTACATTCACCACGATATCTTAGTAGTCGCCTAGATAGTCACAGTGATGTTATGATTCTAGCTGGGCACATGCATCATGGCGTAGTCCCGCCAGTTTTGGATGAACTCACCAAATTTACGCACCGGGGAATTGTAGGGCCTGGTCTTAACCGCACTGGCCCACATAACACACAGTTTGAGCTTTTTCCGCCCTATGCGCGCCTGCGCCCAACCAACAAACGCCCATGGCACACTGTGCGTCCGTCGACCTATTTTGGTTCAGGTTTGTTCAAACTTTTTAATCATCTTTATCCCAAAATCTCCTATTCTCTTATTCTGGGTGATAATCGTTCCGACAAACTCACCGTCACAGAACATTATCACCATAAAAGCTGAGGACTACACCTCAGCTTTTATTCATCCCCATCTCTAGTTAAAACACTCGTACTTTATCAAACGGATAAATCCGCACCGCCGCAGGACCCACAATCCGACAATATGGCACCGTACCCAAACCCGAACGTGAATCAAACGAATGTGAACCCTCACGATTATCACCCGCCACGAATAACTCACCCTCTGGTACAATCACATCCACCTCACCCGATGAATATTCCTTAGGCCCATTATTCTCATCCACCCGCGTCTCCTCATCTGGCGAGAACCCCTCTGGATGCTCCTCATTATACACCGTCAACACGCCATCTTTTACCGTCACACGCTCACCTGGAAAAGCAATTACTCGCTTAATAATATACTGGTCTACTTTACCTTCTGGTACGCCACAGGTCAGAGGACCATCCGCCGCGCCATTAGCAAACACAATGATATCACCCCGCTCTGGTACATACTCCTTACCCAAAAAATGCGCCCAAGTCACCGGTAAACGATTCACAATAATCCGATCATCATTATGCAAAGTATTTTCCATACTCGCTCCCACCACATTGTAAGACCGAAACACAAATGCATTCAGCACCATTGTGCCGCCAATTACACACGCCACAAATACCACCAAGCTCAAGATATCTTTTAGTAAGGGATGTTTTTGAAAAAATTTTGGTTTTGAATCCATTCTTACATTATAGCACAATTATTTTACCACGCGGCAAAGTTTTGCTATAATTATACAAATGGCCGATTATATTTTTATCCGCAAAAGCCGTAATGCTGTTAGCTCATTTTTGCATGTCATGCTCAACTTGCTATTAGCAGTAGCCTCTATCGGTGCTACCATTATTACCGGCAACTGCATTATTGGTCTCGTCTTGGTTGTCATTTCCAAATGGCGTATTTTTGCCGTCAACCACCGCTATTGGTGGTTAAACATCCGTTCCAGCCTAGTTGATTTCATTGTAGGCATCAGTTTTGTGCTCTTGACCTATGCTGCCGGCACCACTCTCTTGCCCGTACATATCGCCTTAATGATCGCCTACGCTGTTTGGCTCATTATTATCAAACCACGCTCATCTTTTAATGCCAATGTCCTACAATCAGTAATTGCAGTATTGCTTGGCGCCACTGCTGCTAGTATTTTCGCCGCTATTACCGACTCAGCCATTCTAGTAGTTGCAGGATTTCTGCTCGGATTTGCTGCATCTAACCACGTTCTAGTCCAAAACGGTGACCATGATGCTAGTTTTATCTCCCTTGTCTGTGGTCTAGTCTTTGCCGAAATCTCTTGGCTATCCAACTCTTGGCTTATCATCTACACTATCGGTAACACTGGCATCTGCCTTTCGCAGCTCAGTCTAGTCTTATCAGTTCTCACCTATACTTATTTACAAATTCACGCCGAACTCGACAAACATGGCAACAAACTCAAATTCTCCCATATCGCTTTGCCGGTTATTTTCAGTGTGGTCGTGATTTTAGTCCTAATTATTGGTTTCAGTCAACCACGCTTCAATATTCACTAAATTACCACTCACCCAAGCGTTTCTTCTGTGCCACTTCTTCTGGCAAAAGATGAATAATGCCATTTTCTAGCTCCCACTGCAAAACTTCCTCGGGCTTATGCACAAAATCCCGCTTCGCATCATCCCACCAATAGCGCCAACCATCCTCAAATACCACGCCAAAACCTTCAGTTTTTAGATGGAAAAATCCCGCTCTATGCGCCATCTCAATCAATCTATAGTGCTGTGAAGGATCAGCCTCTACTACCAAATAGTCCAGCCACAAATGTCCAGCTTTTTGATGATGCCGAATCTCTTTCAGCATCCGCTGATATAGTGACAAGCCACCATTACCTTTAGCATACAAAGCTTTTTTCGGTTCAAAATCCAAGGTCTGCCGGTCTAGCCATTCCCAAGCTGGGTCTACATATGGTAAATTCGCCACCAATACATCATAATGTTCAGCCTCTCTATTTTCATCCTCAAGGAACAAATCTCTAAGCAAATTTGACTGTACCAACCCCACTCGCCCCTCATGCAATACATTATTAATAAAAGCCGTGTCTAAAGCTCTTTTACTCAAATCAACTGCCAACACTTGTGCTTGTGGATACTCCAGCGCCAGTGTAATCGCAATACAGCCACTGCCCGTACCTACTTCCAAAATTTTAGGCTGCTTTGGCAGTGGCAAACCTTTAATCAAATCAATCAAAGTCTCTGTCTCAGGGCGAGGAATCAAGACACTCTCATTTACTTCAAACTTACGTCCATAAAATTCTTTCTCACCCAAAATATAAGCCAATGGTACCCCTTTTACTCGCTTTTGCACCATCTTATCAGCCAATCTTTGCATTTCCGTTGTAATTTTTACAACATTATGCGAAACCAGCCAACATCTATCCATCTGCCGCGGCGCAAATACATCTAGAGCAATCAACTCTGCATCCAATGCATCAATCTGTTTTTTTGCCTCCGACAGCCAAGATCTTATCTCCATACCTCCATTATATCACACATTATCAAAAAAGTCAAGAAAAAATCCCCACCACAGTGGGGTAGGAGGGGTGATAAAACAAAAACTATGGGTTACATGCAGTTCACCTTGCGGTATCCTTTATCCAAAGACTTCGCTCTTTCACACATATTATCGAATCCATACTTTCTAATATGAACCCCACGACATCTACTGGCACTGCTGCCACGCAGACTAATGGACACATAAACAGCAACTCCAGAGCAAAACTCGCTGCATCTTTAAGTTCCTCTTTGCATCGCCTCATCTCTTTCGTATCACATACCAACTTTGCCTGCATATAGCTATATATCCAGCTACCAATTACATACAAATAAAGGAATAGGCCTTCGAGAAATGAAATAACTACCATAACAACTGCCACCACCAGACCGCCCCAGGATAATTCTCCACGAATACAAGACATTATCAATGTTGTCACAACTGTTATGTAAAAACGCAAACTTGCTAACGTAGAAATAAGTGGACTACCCATTCACATCACTCCTTTCAAAGAACACCCCTCCCCCTAAATTATAGCACGCTCTACTCTTTCGGCAACTCGCGTTCCGCCTGCGTCAACTCCCGCACCAAGTCCTCAATATCACCATCCATCGCGCTAGACACATTCGAACGCGAATAATGAATCCGGTGATCTGTAATCCGATCCTGCGGAAAATTATATGTCCGAATCTTCTCACTCCGATCACCCGAACCAATCAAACTCTTCCGCGCATCGCTCGCCGCCTGACGCTCCTCTTGAACCTTCTTCTCCATCAACCTACTTCGTAGCACAGCCATCGCCTTGATCCGATTTTGCTGCTGCGAACGCTCATCCTGCATCGCCACCATAATCCCAGTCGGAAGATGCGTGATTCGCACTGCCGAATCCGTCGTATTCACCCCTTGACCACCATGACCACCCGAACGATAAATATCAATTCTGAGATCCTCTGGCTTAATTTCAATATCACTTTCTGCCGCTTCTGGTAAAACCGCAACTGTCGCCGTACTCGTATGAATCCGCCCTTGGCTCTCCGTCACTGGCACACGCTGCACTCGATGCACGCCACCCTCAAACTTTAGCTGGCCATAAGGCTTTTCACCTGTTATTCTAATCACAACTTCCTTCATGCCGCCAGCCTCATTCTCATTCTGGCTCAGCAGCTCCACCTTCAAGCCATGTCGCTCTGCATATCGTACATACATCCGATACAACTCTCCCGCAAACAGACTCGCTTCGTCACCGCCTGCCCCAGCACGAATTTCCATAATTGCTGGTTTATCATCTGCTGGGTCATGAGGTAATAATTTTTCCTCTAACTCTGCTATCCAGGCATCAATATTTAGTCCAAGCACTCGCACATCTTCGCGCGCCATTTCTCCTAGTTCAGCATCCTCGACTAACTCTGTCGCCTCCGCCAGATTCTTTTTTGCTTGATCAATTTTCTGTGCCAAATCCAAAATCTCATTAATTTCAGAAAGTCGTCGTGATTTTTCCGCAAAATCTGGCGCCGCATAAGCTTCTGGCTGTGCCAAAAACGCTTCAATTTGCGCCTTTTCATCTTCAAACTTCTGGAAATCTATCTTCATCTATGCTATTATAACATATATAAACTTTAATAATCAGATTGTTTCGGTTCCTTAGCTCAGTTGGCTAGAGCGTACGATTCACATTCGTAAGGTCATTGGTTCGAGCCCAATAGGAACCACCATAATCTGCTTATTAGAGTTTTTTAGTGACTATAAACCGAGAGGAGACGCCATGAGCAAAACCCCCAAGATTTCCATTCTCGTTCCTATTTACAATGTAGAATCCTACCTTCAACAATGCCTGGAGAGTCTAGTTAATCAAACTCTCACCGATATTGAGATTATCTGTATCAATGATGGCTCTACGGATGGTTCAACCAAAATCATCCAGGATTTCCAAAAATCTGACGCCCGCATTAAAGTCATCGAAAAGAAGAATACTGGCTACGGCGACAGCATGAACCGTGGTTTGAAAAAAGCCAGCGGCAAATATATCGGTGTTGTTGAACCAGATGACTACATTGAACTTGATGCCTTTGCCAAACTTTACGACTACGCCGCTACTTATGACGCCGAAGTTGTACGTGCCAACTATTACACTAACAAAGGCGGAAAAGATACCAAGCTATCATATGTCATTCCTGCTGACTCTGGGCGATTGATTAACCCACGTCAACACAATTGGATCTTCTTCCAGGCTCCAGCCATCTGGTCTGCCATCTACAAACGCGACTTCCTGCAAAAGCATGACATCAAATTCCTGCCTACTCCTGGCGCTTCATACCAGGATACTGGATTCAACTTCAAAGTCTGGGCTAATGCTACCCGCGCTTATTTTACTACTGAGGCCTTTCTGCATTATCGTATCGACAACGAATCTTCGTCCATCAATAACCCAGGCAAAGTCATGAACGTCTGCTACGAATATGAAGAAATCGAAAAATATCTCAAAAAACATAACCTCTTTGACGAAATCGCCCCCATGATGCAAGCATCCAAATTTGGTGCTTATTATTGGAACATCTGCCGCCTTTCCGCCAAATTCCTACCCGAATTCATCACTAAAATCAAATCTGAATATCAAATTGCCAACACTAAAAACCTGCTAATCCGTGATTTCTTCCCCATTCCAGCCCAGTGGAACCTATTACAATATTTACTTACACATTCTGTGCGTCGTACAATTTGGAAAATCCGCCTACAGCGTCTGCGCGCTTCAATCCGCGACTTCTTACGCTCCGCTTGGATCAAAACTCATCCCGTATATCGCAAACAAAAAGCCTTATCCGAACTAATTTCTGAACTCTATGCCGAAACCGACCTTCTCGAAACCAAGCTCAACCAACTGCAAAATCAGGAGAAAAAACATGAATAATCCCAAGGTCAGCGTCATTGTAACCTCATATAACGACGCCAAATTACTCCCCAAATGTCTAAATGCCCTCCTAGAACAAACTCTAAAAGACATTGAAATCATCGGCGTAAACGACGCCTCTGCCGACAACACCCTTGAAGTCTTGCAAAAATACGCCCAAAAAGACTCGCGCGTTAAATTCATCGACAACCCAAAAAATATCGGTCTCGCCGGGTCACGCAACCGTGGTTTAGAAAAAGCCGCTGCACCATTCGTAATGTTCTGCGATGCCGATGATTACTACGAACCCACCATGTGCCAAGATATGTATACCGCCATTACCGAAAGCGCAGCCGACCTCGCCGTTAGCGAAATCCGTGTTACCTACCAAGCTCATGCTGACATGAAAGCTAGTGATGATAACTATTATTCGCTCAAATACCACGGTCTCCAGCCAGTATCTGCTGATATCATTTACAATACCGATCTGTCTTCTACCAACAAAATCTTCCGCAAGTCTATGCTCGACCAATATCAGCTTGAGTTTCCTGAGGGCAAACGTTTCGAAGACGCCTACTTCTGCTCTGCCTATTTCTGTGCCAGCCAGACCGTCTTCTTTCTCAACAAACAACTCTATAACTATGTGCGCCACGCTGGCAGCATCATGTCTCAAACTTGGTCTAAAGAAACGACGAACGATCATGCCATCGACCATCTGTATATTGCTTTTATGCTCTATGATTTTCTCGAAAAACATCAACTACTGGAAAAATACAATAATCTCTACTGGCAATATTTCGCTGCTTTTGAAGATTTTGCCTTGCGCAACAGTAAATCTCAAACCCGTATTCGCGAAGTCAAAACCCTTGCCAAACAATTCCTACAGTCGCATTCAGCCAGTTTCAATCAAGCCCAGCCTAACGACCAAGAAGCCATCCGTCGTCTCAGCTCCGGAAGGTTTTATTTTAGTACTACCCGCCTCAAGCGTTTCCTCATCAAGTTACTACCTACCTACCGCCTCACCACCGAGAACATCCAGCGTCTCCACACACTAGAAACCAAGCACCAACACCTCGTTGAGCAAATCGAAAAACTAAGGCAAAACTAAAAATGCAGCTCATTGTCGGCCTCGGCAACCCCGAAAGCAAATACAACTTTACTCGTCATAATTTTGGATTTTTAGCCCTTGATTTTTACGCCAAAATTAAGGAAATCAACTGGCAAAAACCCAAATTTAACGCGCTCTGGTATAAAGACGGTGATCGCATTTTTATCAAACCCCAAACTTACTACAACGAATCCGGACAAGCCGTCCAAGCGTTCTTACGGTTTTACAAACTCCAACCCTCAGATATACTTGTCGTTTGTGATGATTTTGATCTAAATTTCGGCACTCTGCGCTACCGAGCGCACGGCTCTAGCGCAGGGAATAATGGTCTCAATTCCATCGCTAACCATCTTGGAACCAACAATTTCCCCCGCCTCCGCCTCGGCACCAACAATCCCGACATTCGCAGTAGGCTCGGAGATATCGATTTTGTTCTCGGCAAATTCACCCCTGAAGAGAAATCCGCTCTTCCACAAATCCTCCAAGAAATCGTCCAAAAAATTGACACTTTAGCCTAATTTCTTGACTTTTTTCACAATCTGTGATAAAATAGAAAGATAGACCCTGTCTATATCCCACAGGATGAATTTTCTCATCTGAGTACATTGAAAGGAAGTGAAACAATTGGAAGCAATATTGCAAACGCCATCTGGCGATAATATCGTGATGTTAGATATCGTCCGCGGCCCCAAAAAGCGACAGCTACTTGAAGCTTTGAGTCCACATCAACCCAAAAAGCTCAACAAACAACATTTAGTCACATTTCGAGTCAAATTTAACAACAAAGAAATACGACTGCGTCTGTATGTAGAAGGCTACCGCTACGACCCGTACGATGCAAACACAAATGCCATTATTGCTAATGGTAGACTGATTTAATCAGACGAGCGAGCAAAAGATTTTTGCTCGCAGGTACAATTCCGTTATGATTGTACCTGCGATTCAGGAAAAATTCGTCTCGTTCAATCCGCAGCCTAAAGGAGGATAATATGGTAAAAGAAAACAGTACTTCGACCGAGAATCAATATCTCAGAAACGCCGATTTAGTTGACCGTGCCTTGAACAGTCAACACCCGGATCTGCTCTGTCACTTATTAAGCCCCGGATTGGTTAACGCCATATATGTCAACATCACGGAATCCAGCAAAGTTTCACCCGATCGCACCTAAAGTGATCAAACATCTAGCGCTCTAACCACCTTGTGGACAGGGCGCTTTTTTATCTCAGCATCCACTGATTTGCGCCCAATGCTACTACGCGATTTTTAATTTCGAGCAAAGTAATTGCTTGATTAAATTCCGCCACGGTCAGGGAATTAACCTCTTGTTGTTTAATACCATTATCAACCGATACTGCTGTTTCTCCAGCTGATTTATCCGCTGAACTTTTTGCCAACTCAATTTTAATCCCCTGCATAATTTGTTCACCATCCTGTACACCACTAGCCAAAAGTTGCAAAATTTTAGTCTCAACTGGCGAATCTCCTATCGGTAATGTCGTTTGAGTGATTTTACGCCGCGGTGTCGGAAATAACACTTCTAACACATCATCTATTTCTAACATTGGCGTAGCGCCCTGACGAATCAAGCGATTACATCCCCGTGAAAGTGGCCTGGTAATGTCACCTGGCACAGCAAACACTTCCCGACCCTGTTCCAAAGCGTGCGCCGCAGTGTTTAATGAGCCACTCCGCTCTGCCGCCTCCGGAATTACAACCACATCAGCCAAACCCGAAATAATTCGATTACGTTTCAAAAAACTAGTTTTAGGATAAAAGCTGGCCCCTGGCGGCAGTTCGCTCAATACGCAGCCACCTTTTTCTACAATCTCTGCCGCCAGGGGCCGATGCGGGCGGGGATAAATTTGGTCTATTGGTGTACCGAGTACCGCCACAGTCACCCCGCCCGCATCCAGCGCGGCGCGGTGCGCTACAGAATCAATGCCATATGCCAACCCCGACACCACCACCGCCCCGCGCCGCGCCGCTTCATACGCTAATCTATATGCAATATTTTCACCATATTTAGTTGGCTTTCGTGACCCCACAATCGCAATACTTTTAGGCCTTATTTTTAATTTTTTGCAACCCAATTTTAACCGATTTTCTGGCAAATAACCATACAGATACAATATTTTTGGCTTAACCGCAATAGAGTTTAACACCTCTGTAAATTCTGCTTCTTGGGGTAGTATTTCGTTGTTTTTTAAAAGATTTTGTGAAAAAAGTATTGACATTTATTTCCTCGTGTGCTATAATGCTTATCAGTTAGGGTTATTAACTCCAACTGTACCTAAATAAATCATAATTTCCGTTAGCTAAGAGCTTGCTCAAGGCTGACCGAAATTGCGTGCTTTTGAAATCCCTAGGGCCGATAATTTCTTCTAAGGTTACCGGCTGTAAGTATTACCTCCACTTTTAGGGCAAGTTCGAAGGCATAGCAATCCCTATAACCGGCGGGCCCCGTGTTTGTGTGAGGTGGGTCGCGCTTCCGGGAAACCCTTCCGGAGTCGAAAAGCGATGCGTTATAGGGCCAAATAGCCCCAGACCGTCAGGGAAACCTGATGCCCGTAGGTGATGCCCACCCTTACCTACTTGTCTGGGGCTTTTTGGTGCTAGCCTCACAAAGTCATGATTTTTAAAAATACAGTTGCGAGCAATGGGCAAAATCTCTTGACATAACCGTTTTGGCAAGGTACAATCAAATTAGGTTTTGTTTTTACTGTTGTTGGATGATATTTATCACCACAACAGTAATTTTTTGTTGCACTTTAGTCCGTGAACGATTACACAGCCGTTGCCACAAAAATCGAATCATACTTCGCAGCATGTTCTCCTTTCCGCCTCATTCAACTCCACACCCTACTTTCTCAAAATGCCAAGCTGCCCATTGCTCTACTACCAGCATAGAACAAATCGAAAAAAATTAGCAAGCACATCCGTTATAAAAGTCCAAAATCCCCCTTCCAACTCTTGACGGGTATGCTATGATATATAATATATGCCAAAAAATCTAGTCATCGTCGAGTCTCCAGCCAAGGCCCATACTATCGAGAAATACCTCGGTAAAGATTTTCATGTCCTGGCATCAGTAGGGCACATCCGCAAGGATACCAAAGTCGATAAAGATACTTTCGATGTCACTTATGAAATTGATCCCGATCACACTAAAATTATCAACGACCTCAAAAAAGCCGCTGCAAGCGCTGACACTATCTGGCTCGCAACTGATGAAGACCGCGAAGGCGAAGCAATCTCTTGGCATCTTATGGAAGTTCTCAAACTCCCCAAAAACACCAACCGTATCACTTTTCATGAAATCACCAAACCTGCTCTCGAAAACGCTATTCAACACCCCAGAAAAATCGATATGGATATGGTGCACTCACAGCAAGCCCGCCAAACTCTAGATATGCTTGTAGGTTATGATCTCTCCGGTGTGGTACGACGCAAAGTCCCTGGCGCCATTTCTGCTGGACGAGTTCAAAGTCCCGCTCTCCGTCTCGTAGTAGAAAAAGAACAGGAAATCGAAAAGTTTACCACTAATGCCAAGTTTAAAGTTACTGGCGAATTCCTCACACAGGATAAATCTGCGCTTTCAGCCACGCTTGAACATACTTTTGATACCGAAAAAACCGCTCAAAATTATCTAGAAAAAATCGCAGACGCCAAATTTCAAGTGACCGATATTATTACCACTCCTGGTGTTCGCCGCCCAGCGCCACCTTTCACTACCGCTTCCATGCAAATCGAAGCTAACTCACGCCTTGGATTCTCCACGCGTACCACTATGACCGCCGCTCAAGCACTCTACCAAGCCGGATTTATTACTTATCACCGCACCGACAGCCTTAATCTTTCTAAACAAGCTCTTGCCATGACCGCAAACTATGTAGAAGAGAAATTTGGCAAAGAATACCTTCAGGTGCGCAATTTCAAAACTAAATCTGCCAGCGCTCAGGAAGCCCATGAAGCTATCCGCCCCACCCATATTGACCAAGAAGTCGCCGGTAAAAATGAATACGAGAAAAAGCTCTATCGCCTTATCCGTAATCGTACTCTGGCCACTCAAATGTCCGAAGCCAAAACCGAAAAAACTACTGTCAAAATTGTCAATAACACTGAGAAAACACACCTCTTTGAAGCCAAGGGTGAAGTTATTGTCTTTGACGGGTTCCTAAAAGTCACTGGTCGCACTAAAGAAGACGAACTGCCAGCGCTAAACGTAGATGATTATCTTAAAGCCAGCAAAATCACTGCTCGCCAAAGTTTCGCCAAACCACCTGCCCGCTATACCGAAGGTTCATTAGTGAAAAAACTCGAGGAGCTTGGCATTGGTCGCCCATCTACTTACGCTTCCATCATGCAAGCCATCCAATCCCGAGGATACGTGATTAAAGGCGAATCCGAAGGCGAGCCACGTGAAGTTATCCAACTTACGCTAGAAAAAGGCAAAGTTGAACGTGAAATCGTCACCGAAAAAACTGGCTCCACCAAAGGCAAACTTCTGCCTACTCCTATCGGCGAACTACTAGCGGGTTTTCTCACTGACAATTTTAACAATATTGTCGATTATCAGTTTACTGCTAATATTGAAGAGGATTTAGATAAAATTGCCGACCACCAGCTTGAGCGCGTCCAAATGTTACGAGATTTTTATGGCCCCTTCCAAAAAGAAGTTCAGAAGTCCGATGATGCTGCCCGTTACAATAATGCCAGGGAATTAGGTAAGCACCCCAAAACCGGACAACCCATCTATGCCAAAATTGGACGTAACGGAGGCTTTATCCAACTTGGAGATAACGAAAAAACGACTGGTGAAAAACCTCGATTTGCCCCATTACCACAAGGAATGACCGAAAAGACTGTCACCCTAGAAGCCGCCCTCAAACAACTCGATTTGCCCGCTTTACCCCGCGAGCTAGGCACAACTAAAGATGGCGCCACCATTGTTGCTTCCAGCGGACCATTTGGTCCCTATCTCAAAGCTGGCAAATATAATATCCAGCTTAAAGATCATGACCCCTATACTATCGATTTTGAAACCGCTTCCAGACTCTATCAAGAAAAAATTGACTCCATTATTGCCGATTGGGGCGAAATTATGATTATTAATGGCGCCTATGGCCCATACATCAAGGGTCCAGGACGGTTCAATAATGTCAAGATTCCCAAAGAGCAAGACCCTAAAAAAATCACGTTTGAGGAAGCCAAGCAAATGCTAGATTCCAAACCAGCCGGTCGTGGCAAATTTGCCCGCAAAAACACCAAGACTAACACTAAAAGCGCCAAAAAGGCTTCTATCACCGCCAAAAAGGCATCAAAAAAATCAACCAGCCGTACTACCAAGGTTAGTACTAAAACCCCTAGAAAAGCCTCAAAAACCGCTAAATAGGCATATTTGGCATAATTTTTCTATCATTTAGGCAAAAAAGTGATATAATAGCACTAGAAAGTCAGCAAAAAGGTAAAATACCCGTTGACGCCAATACGAAAATATGCTATCATAAAACTAAATGAATTAAATATTAACTATTACATAGGGTGAAGGGGAACGAAGGGAATCGGATGGATCAGCACACCAGTACTATCGAAAACGCCATTAAGGGTAGTCTAGACATTATTGAGCAAGATCGCGAACGCGAAATCATCTCACGCCGTTTTGGCTTGTCAGGGCAAAAAGAAACACTTGAGCAAATTGGTGAACTATTAAATATTACACGTGAGCGTGTACGTCAACTCGAAAAAGCCATTTTAGTACGTCTCCGAATTGGTGCTGAAGAAGGTCAGATTCAGGATCTCGCTGCTGCCGAAAAGCTCATTATTCGTAACCTTACCGAACTTGGACGCGTCGCTCGTACTTCTGACCTGGCTGAACGGATTTATGGACGTAAGGCTACTGCCGCCGAACGTGCTAAACTCACCTTTATTAGTGCAATTTCTAATAACCTTACTGCTCTTGATGAAAACGACTTATACTATGCCGCTATTGGTATTGCTGAATACGGCGACGCCAAGACTGTTCATAATCGCGTTGATCAAGTTGTTGATGTTATTAAAAAGCACAAAGAGCCAATGACTATCGACCAGCTCGATGAAGCACTAGATTATGAACATCCTGATCATATTCGTGCCGTGGCCTCAGTTTCTAAACTTTTGGCTTCCTTGAATGGCCTCTGGGGACTTGCTAAATGGCCAACCGTCAACCCACGCAATATTCGTGACAAAATCTTCGTAGTGCTAGAAACTAAAAAAGAGCCAATGCACTTTTCTGACATCGCCGACGCTATTTCTAAGTCCGAATTCCGCCGTAAGAATGTTACGATTCAGGCAATCCACAATGAACTAATTAAAGATTCTCGCTTCATTCTTATTGGTCGTGGCATTTATGCATTAAGTTCATGGGGTTATGCCAAGGGAACTGTCGCTGATATCATCAAAAATATCCTTAAAGAGGCTGGCGAACCACTCACCCGTGAAGAAATCGTCAAGCGCGTTCTGCGTGCTCGTAAAGTTAAAGAAACTACAGTCTTGCTCAATTTGCAAAACAAACAACTTTTCTCCAAAGTCGACAAAGACTCTTACACTCTAGCCCCAGAAGAATAAAATCTACATCTACGATTATCGCTTGCTAATTTCACTAAGGAGTTTTTATCATCTAAGCCGGATCCAATTTTTGGCACGCATAGCGTAACAACGAGGAGAGGCTCACCTAACTCCGTTAGTAAAATCAGTAAGCGCTTTTTGTTACGTTATTTTTATGGTAAAATAGAACTGTATGTTTGCGCAAATCATTCAATTTATTATCATGCCAATCGTTTGGGTTCCTATCGTCGCAATTTTGGGATTTTTGGGCTATCGTAATTATAAAAAACTCAATCGTCTAAAAGTCCTCAATGTCGATTCCGTGCTCTTAATGCTGGAAATTCCTCGCGCCAATGACAAGAAAGAACTCGCAGCCGAACAGCTTTTTGCTAGTCTACATGGCATTTTACGCGATAAGGCCGAACTCAAAAATTCTGGCGGCATCCAAGAACACCTTAGCTTTGAAATCGTTTCTACCGGCGGGCAGATCCGCTTTTATGTCTGGGTACCTAAAATTCTACAAAATTTTGTCGAAGGCCAAATTTATGCTCAATATCCTACAGTACAAATCTACAAAATGTCTGAAGATTATTCTGATGACCGTAATAAATATCCTGTCACTTACTCAGCGGAGCTTACTCTGACTGAAAATGAAGCTCTACCTATCAAGACTTTTGATAACTTTGAAGTTGATCCGCTCGCCGGAATTACTGGTACTTTAGCTAAACTCAACCCTGATAATTCCGAAGAGCTTTGGATTCAAATTCTCACTCGCCCTATTGCTGACGACTGGCGAAAGACCACTACAGATAAATGGATTCGCAAAATCAAATCTGGACGTAAATTTTTTGGCGGAGGCGCCTCTGGTATTGACTGGACTTGGATTATCGAAATCCTTGGTGCATTTTTCCGCCCACCTACTGGTGGTACTAATGGTGATAAGGCTCCAGAAATTTCCGAACGCGACAAAAACCGCATTGCTAAAGCCGAAGAAAAAGCTACCAGACTCGGTTACGAAATTAAAATCCGCCTAGCCTACCTTGGTAACGATCAAACCAACGCCAAACTTAATATGCAAGCCTTAGTTGGTACTTTCAAACAATATAATTCCACTAGCCTAAATGGTTTCCGCCTTACTGGTGGTAGTTTTAAAGCTGAAGAACTTGACGCCTATAAGCTGCGACAGTTTCAAGACCGCGGTTTTATCCTCAATGTCTCCGAGCTCGCTTCAGTTTATCACCTTCCTCACACTTCAGTAGAAACTCCCAACATTGTTTGGGCTTCGTCCAAAACCGCAGAACCTCCCGCTAAACTCCCACTCATCACCGGAGAACCCTCCCACGACGAGAATATATCTGCTTTCGGTCTTACTAACTTCCGTGGCATCAACCATCAATTTGGCATGTTGCGTCGTGACCGTTCGCGTCATGTATATATTATCGGACAGACCGGTGCTGGTAAATCTGGATTACTTGAACTTTTTGCCCTATCCGATGTTTTTTACAACCAAGGGTACTGTATCATCGACCCCCACGGCGATTTCGCCATTAATAATCTGCGCTTCGTACCTGAATCCCGTATCAACGACGTTATCTATTTCAACCCTGCTGATACCGCCTACCCAGTTGCTTTCAACCCCCTTGAGCTTGACGACCCAGCCCGAAAACCAAACGTTTGTTCTGAAGTTATCGGCGTACTCAAACGCATGTTTGGCGATTCTTGGGGACCACGCCTAGAACATATTCTGCGTTACACCCTACTAGCCTTACTCGATCGCCCAGAAACTACCCTGCTCGATATCTCACGCATTCTGACTGACAAAGATTTTCGCAAAGAAACTCTGGATTATTGTAAAGATGTGACCGTGCTTCAATTCTGGAAACATGAATTCGGTCAATGGAACGAAAAACAAGTCAACGAAAGCATCGCTCCCGTGCTCAACAAGGTTGGAGCTTTCACTGCTAACCCTATCATCCGTAATATCATTGGCCAACCTAAGTCCAGCTTCAATGTACGCAAAATTATGGACGAAGGTAAAATTTTGGTAGTCAACCTCTCCAAAGGTCTTATCGGTGAAGATAATGCCGCTATCCTTGGTGCTTTCCTTGTAACCAAAGTTCAACTTGCCGCCATGAGCCGCAGCGACATTCCTGATGTTGCTGATCGCCGACCTTTTTATCTCTATGTTGACGAGTTTCAGAACTTCGCTACCGACTCCTTTGCCGTTATTCTCTCTGAAGCTCGCAAATACGGTCTCAACCTTACTGTTGCCAACCAATATATTTCCCAAATGACCGATTCAGTACGCGATGCGGTCTTTGGCAACGTTGGTACTACAATTTCTTTCCGTGTTTCCGCCGACGATGCGCCAATCTTAGCTAAGCAATTTGAGCCTATTTTCGATCAGTCCGACCTTATCCAAATGAATAATCGCCACTTCGTTATTTCTATGATTATCAATGGCGAAAAAGCCCCAGCCTTCTCTGCCACTACTTTAGCATTGCCTACCACACCACAAGATAATTTCGACCAGATTGTAGAAATTTCTCGTCGTGGTTATGCCCGTCGTCGTGAAGACGTCGAAAATGAAATCCGCGCCACAATCGAACAGTCCGAAAAATATAAGAAAGAACTCTCTGATAGTGGTCGCGCTGCTGGCAGCGCAGCAGTAGAAAACCAAGTCAATAACAGCTACACGGTACGTCCTAATAGCTTCTCTGCACAATCAACAGGGAATTATGGCAACCATTATCCCAAATCCGAACAAAAACCGAACTTCCAATATGTTCCCACTCCCCAAAATGACTTCCGCAAACTTAAAATGTCTCCTAACGCCGCCGAGGGCAAGGAACGCCTTAGTCTCAAAGATTTAGGCCAACTAGTACAGCAAAGTGTCCAGAACAGCCCAGAACAACCTAAAACCACCGAAAAACCCCAAATCATCCGACCTCAAGCAGGGAATCAAGATGCCAAAAAGAGCAAAAAGCTCGAATTCGGCTCTAAAACCGCCAAGAAAGGCCCATTTAATAAAAACCGCGGTCATAGCAAGCTCAACCACTATAAAGGCCAAGAAAAGCCAGCTGAGAGCAAAGAAGGCAATTCGGGTGTCAACCAGGCGGAAATCAACATTCAACATTAATAGGGAATTACATGAACTTATACCAAATCTCCCGCGCCATCCTCTCACTCAGTCCTACCCCCATCAGTAAAATCCGTTTTACCAGGGTAGTTTATTTTGTTCATAAAGAACTAGTCCGCAAAGGCTTCATGCAACTCGACGATATTTCTTACCTGCGCTCACCCCTAGGACCAGTTCCAGACGGCCTACCACAATTAGCTCACAATTACGCAGAAATCATACTACAAAAATCATCTACCGAGCAACTATCATATGCAGATGAAGAATTCTTTTTGCAGCCTAACGATTCTAGTGAAGACGAAACTGCCTTTCTTGAGCAATATCGCGACGTTCTCAAAGTTGTCGACCAAACTTTGCGCGCTCTGGCGCTGCGCCGCACTCCGGAGCTCATTGAGGCTAGCCATGACCCTAGTTGGCAAGCAAACCGTAATGGCTCTGTCTATACAATCACAAAAACTGATCTCAAAAACACCTTTCCTTTTGCTAAAACTCTTAAAATCCGTTTTCATACCAAAATTAATCCCAACGAAATTGGACAAATTCAAGCTAATCTTCTCAAAGGCATGTTAAATGATATCGTAAGAGAAAGTACCGACCTCGAATACCCAGATATGATGCCTTCCCAAATCTATACCGAAAATTCTTCTAAAACCCTCAAATCCTACTTAAATTTCCTCAAAAAACTGCTTGCAAAAACCTCACCGGGGAATCAAGATTCCCCGCAAAATCCGCAACAGGATAACCCGAAAAATCCAAGCAAAACAGGGAAAAGCGCATGAATCAGCCCGAACGCTATGAAATTCCTGAGTCCGACGTAACTAAAACGCTTTGGCGCAAATATCGTCGTACCCCAGAATACCGTAGTGGACGACGATATTCTATTAGTTCGGTTCATCCTCTAATACGAGCTGGCGAAGAGCAAGGACTCAATAATGTCATTCTTAAATTTGCACGCCAATTGGAAACTTCAGTCGACATTCGTAGCGACCTCTCTCATCGCCGTGAAACTGACTGGCTCAATGACTGGCAGTCAATGCACCGGACTCTTTTTGGCGCCATCTACCGTAAATGTGGGCAAATCCGTCCTCGTGGCTACGACGTGCGCTTTGGCGCACCGGGGGATGAAGAACTTCATCACATTCCCCATGGTGGCGCCGAAACTTACAATGAGCTCTTTGGATTAGCCCGTAATCTTTGTGACCGCTTAGAATATATCGAAGTCATTAATATCGACGAAGTTTGTCGTTTCCTGGCTAGTTTTCATTATAGTTTTATCCGTATTCATCCTTTCTTTGATGGTAACGGCCGAATCGCCCGCGTCGTAACCGACCAGCTAGCAGTCGCCCTTGGTTTCATACCAATCATTGCCGGATTTCCACGCAACAACACCGATAAAAAACGTATCTACCATGCAGCAATCCGCGCCAGTGCTAACGATAGCTCCTGCAAGGAACTAACAGCCTGGATTAAAACCCAGCTCACAGAAAAACTCGCAGAAATAGCCTAGAACCAGACTATTTATCGACAGGAAAGATGGGTAAACACCCATCTTTTTAGCATAAACTTAATGTCGCACAATATATCTTTTACGACAACCATAAACGGAATACCTCATAAAAAACCTTATTTATAGCTGCCTTCACCAGCGCCCGCCTAGACCGCCGCCGTACCCATTTTTTATGATTCCCTTACTATTTTTCTAAAAATTTACAATAAACAGATCCACTTAAGCTCTCCAAATCAATTTATAATTATCAAACTTTTACTCATTTCAAAAACCAGAACAAAACCCGAACAAAAAGCAGAGAACTATAGCCATAAAAATACCCCGCCAGCAACTCTAGCGGAGCATTTTTCAAAACTTCATTCAATAGGGTCAGTATAATAAGTCATCTCTGTACCAAGCACCAGATAGAACTTCTCCCCTCTCGGCAAACTAGCGCAAACTTCCCCATCCAGCAAATAGCTATAGGACTTACGCTCAGAATTTACCTCAGTGCTTTCTGTCGGCATTTGCGCTAAATTAATCAACTCAAAGCCACCGTCATCACGCTGCCTCCAAATTGATAACGGAGACACCGGATAATCTACCAGAATCCCTATTGCATTGGGTTCATCCACATACACTAGTGTGTTTAACACCAAATTATGCAAATTCACCTCATGATGACCCAGATTTTCTGGAAAATTCGGTAAACTTAAGCCCACGCCACAACCTACATCATTCTTATAATGATACCAAGTCACAATTAAACCATTCTCGATAGCGTAGTCTCTTGCCCAATCTGGCAAAGTCACCTCTGACACCAGATAAATTGAGCCGGCACAACCAATTGATTCGGGAAACATATAGTTATCCCGAAAACAGTCCAACAGCACATATTGCGCAATAATGTCATTCTGTTCTCCCTCATCGGAGGATAGTATGTGAGATATGCCCTTAAGCTCCATGCTAATCGGATTCTGCGCCTGCTCATTTGCCGTTTCCTGTTGTCCGTCAAGCATCGACGTTTTAACTCGATACTTCAAAGTGTACTCGTACACTTTGAAACTCTGGTCCACTTTAATAAAATAGTCCAGAGTTTGTTCCTGTAGCTTTGGATTTTCATACCAAATGACATCCTGCACTGCCAAATCAATGTTTCCCTGGCAAATAGAATACGTCTCCGGTATATAGTCCAATCGTAAATCGTACGCTGTAGAAGTTACGGCAAATTCCCTACCATCCAATACGCTTCCATTTGTCAAAAGCTGCACGGCAAAGTTAGATTTTTTATCTGCTTTTACCACCGTCGGACAACGCAACAAAAAATCCAGTTCCTGCCCCAAAATTTCATCTGCAGACGAAGTTAGCACTACTCGCGCCCATACTTCATACTCCTTATCTACAGACAAAACTGACGACACATTGCCTGACAATTGCCCTGACTGTAAAACTTCATACAGGCCCACAATGTCGGCCTCCAATTCCACGTCAGGCAATTCCGGCTCCAATTGAGGCGTCTCCTCCAACATCAACTCATCACTCCCAAGTTGGTCATTCTCAACACCCCAAACTGCCACTCCAGAGTCACCCTTTACATAAAATTCCAGCGGTTTAGACATATCACCACACCCGCTGAGTAAAGCCGACAATAGAAATACTGCTATTGCAAAATACCGTTTTTTCATTCTAATTCCCTCCTTATTATCTTTGAATCGGTATTTTAGTTCCCTATTAAATTAATACTAGGGCATCAAAATCCATCCCTCAACACCATTATAGCACACATCACTCAAAAAGTCAATATTATAGGCTATTTGTAATATGCTTTCCCTTCTACACGTACATCCACATAGCTCGGGTGCAAATCTTTCTCTTCCAGATAGCGCGTCATTCGCCAAATATCTTCCGCCGTCACCGCCGCATTACGATCTATATCAACCTTGTAGAATTCTTGTCGTCCATCAATGTCAATGTATAAGGCCCGACTCATGCCACTTGGTAAAGTAACTTTTATCAATTTTAAACCCAATCCTTGCAAATCTCTCTCTAAATCAGCGACATATGTGCGCACCCGCCCCGAAATTTTATCTTGTCGATCCTCATCCACAATTTCCGCCTTAACCTGATAATTGTCCACAACCGTATCCCCACCAACCGTAGGCGCAATCGCCAACTCTTTCATCCCTAAATAAAACGCTAACCCCAGTATAATCAACATCAAAGCTACAATCAAAATCAAAGTTGTTTGGCGTCGATGCGCCTTCTTACGCGCCAACATTCGCGATGATTCTGATTCAGCCTGCTCGCGCTCAGCCACAATCGTCTGACCCAAGCGCATTTTTTTCATCTTACTTTTGTTGCGCACCCTGACCCACCTCTTCTCGTTTAATCGACTTATTCTTATCCGGCTTTTGCTCTCCTACTCGTAGTACTATCTCTGCTAGACTCTTTGCGGCATCAGGTTTGGCTTCGGCATGTAATTTCTCCGCCAAAGCTGACCGCTCTTTCGGGGCTCGCACTAAATGACGCACCTTTTCCAATAAAATTCCCGGTTGCTGTTGCATTCTCTCATCCGTCACCATCGCTACTGCACCTTTTTCATATAATCTTTCCGCATTTTTGGTTTGATGACCGCCTGGCAATCGTTCAAATGGTACTAAAACAACTGCCTTGCCCAAAGCCGCCAGCTCAGCAATCGTGGTTGCTCCCGCTCGGCTCACTACTACATCAGCTGCGCCCATTAACTCGTGCATTGCTGAATTAAACTCCCACATTCGGAAATTCGATTGCAATTTTGCCTTATCCCATTCTTCGTATTTTTTCAGCTCAACCATATCTTCATAGTGTTTACGCCCTGCTACTAGACCCACACTTGTAAATTTCAACATTTCTGGCAAGATTTCTTTCACCGCATTATCAATGTTCAAAGACCCTTGACTCCCGCCAGTCACCACTACCAAAGACCGCTCCGGATCAAAACCAAACATCTTCTTAAGATTCTTTTGCTGATTCGTACTTACTACTTTAAATTCGGCTGCCACCGGTATACCCACCGCCACATAATCCGCTACCCCTTTCAACTCATCCCACCCAGTCGCGACCACAGCTGCATGCTTCATCAGCAAGCGATTCGCCAATCCAGGCACCGCATCTGACTCATGCACAACATATGGGATCCTAAACAATCTTGCCACTAATCCCACTGGCAACCCTACAAAACCACCCTTCAAAAAAATCACATCTGGGCGCTTTCCTGGCAAAACCAGCCGCCAAAAACTCTGCAAAATTCCTACCGTAAAGCCCACTAAACCAGTAATATTTCCCCACACCAGATCTTTCAGAGTAGTTCCAAAGTTAATAAAATAATCTTTCCACGTCCAGCCCGCATAGCGATGGAACTTCCCCGCCCAAATCCTTCGTACTCGAATATATGGCTGGCGCCGATTAATTTCCTGTACTTGCGAACCCCAGCTCACGCCAATTTCTGTTGTAATTTTTACAACGTTCTTATAATATTTGCGATCTGTCCAAAATTCCACTCGCGTTCGTGGCTTCATTTCCAACATTTCGCGAATAACCGCCACCGCCGGGGTAATATGCCCCCCAGAGCCACCACCCACTACCAAAACTTTCATCAACTTAATCTCCTATTCAAGCTCTGCCTATGACTAGCTGTTCCCCTCTGCTCAGTAGCCTTATCCGCCCTAGGTTCCCTACTAGTATAACACGAGAGCTGCAATGCTAATCCTAAAGCTACCGCTGTAAACAACATGCTTGTCCCACCATAACTCAGAAGTGGTAAAGTAATACCTGTGAGCGGCAACAAACCTGTCATGGCCGCAATGTTTACTACCACATGCGCCGTAATCCAAGCAAAAATCCCGACTACTACTAACTCCTGTTCATCATCATGCAAAAAACTAGCCGTCCTAAGCAAGCGCAACAACAAAGTTGTAAAACATATCACAATCGCCAATAACCCCACAAAACCAAAAGTCTCACCAATCACCGCAAACACTGAGTCATTAATTGACTCCGGCAAATACCCTGTGGCTTGCACGCTATTACCCGGTCCCACTCCCATCAAGCCACCACTACCAATCGCAATCATAGCATTCTCAATATGGTACGAGTCGCTTGATTCCTCACTACTAAAAGTCAACAATCGTTCCACGCGGTGCGGAGAAGTCACAATCGCCAACACACCACAAACTAAAATTATTCCTAAAACCATCATAAAGTACCGTAATCTGACTCCACTCATAAACAGCATCCCCAGAATAATCGCCATCAGCGTCACGCCGGTTCCCAAATCTCGCTGAATTACCACCACAAATAGTAACGATAATCCGCAAACAATCATAAATGGCAACCAAAAATCCGACCAACTCTCTAGCTTTCCTTCTTTCTTACGTTCCGCCATCAAACCTGCCAAGTACAAAATCAATCCCAACTTCAACACTTCTGCTGGCTGGAAACTGAGCAATGAACCCAAGTTAAACCACCGACAAGCCCCCAGCTCGCACTTTGCTAACGAACTGCCAGCCACCGCTAGCAAAGCCAAAGCGCCGCACATTATCAAACCCAAAATCAAAACCACTTTACCAAATTTTCGCACCACACCATATGGCACCTTGAAAGCTAAAACCAACGCTAATATTGCCACTATCACACAAGCTACCTGATGTATAAAGAATGAATTTTCCCCCACATCTGTACCATAGGCCGCATTCACCACATTCGCCCGCATTGGACCAATCGCATAAATCATAATCAGCCCTACCCCCAACAACACTAGCGTTAACGCTCCGATAATTCGATCACTTTTATGTTTACGCATCCTTAGCCCACCATCCTTCTAGATAATTCCCCCTTGCACCGCCAAAAATACACCAATCAAAGCAAAAACTCCCGCAATCACCCAAAAACGCATTACAATTTTAGCCTCGCCCCAACCTTTAGCCTCCAGATGATGATGAATTGGTGCTGAAATCAGCAACTTTTTGTGAAACACTTTTTTCCAAAAAATCTGAATCAGACTCGAACCCGCTTCAATTACAAACAAAATCCCAATAATTGGCAGAAGGAAAAAGGCATTTGTCATCATCGCTACCACACCCAAACCTGCACCAATTGCAAACGACCCCACATCCCCCATCATAAATCTCGCTGGCGGCACATTGAACCAAATATACGAGAGTAGCCATCCCACCACTGTTAGACAAAACCCTGTCAACATCCATTGACCCTGAAACAGTGCAATCACAGCATACGCTCCATAAGCTAACATTGCCAAGCCACCAGCCAGGCCATCAAGCCCATCAGAAATATTCACCGCGTTTGACGTCGCAACCACTGCAAAAGTAAAAACCAACATCATCCCAACCGTCCCCACCTGCCAAGCCCCAAGGAAAGGTACTTCAATACTCGTCCAGTCCAGCTTCACTGCAAACCACCAGCCCAGCGCCGCACCAATCGCTGTAATCATTGCAAATTTCACTGGCGCACGCAATCCTGCGGCACCCTTACCACTGCCGAAAACATTAATCAAATCATCAATCAAACCCACTACGCTACCACCGACAAACCCAACTAAAGGCAACCAAGTTTGTTCACGGTTAAGATTGCAAATCCACGTCACCACCACCACTGTCACCACACCAATCACCCCCGCCATGGTTGGAAAATGTCGGGCAATTTTCTTAGCATGCAGCTTCGTCATGATTGGCAATGCTTCACCTGTCGCCGTAGTCTTTTTTTGCTTTTTCCAAAACTTATATTTATAAGCAAAGTATGTATAAATTGGCGTCAAAAAAGTCGCCAAAAAGAAAGCCGCCAGAGCCAAAATCAGCCCATAAAAAGCTTCATTGTTCAGTGTATCTGCCATATATACCATTATATCATATTTATTTTCTCCTCCATCCTCACATCCCTAATACAGTACTCAGGCAGCGGAGGGAGGCACCGTGCCAGCGCTCGAGCGGGCCACCCGACGGGTACACTGCGGAGACATTGAAGCCGAGGACGTAACCGCTAGGAATAGCCGCGCCATCATACCGCGTAGAAGACCCGCGCGACGACCAACCGTCGCCGTCGATGCCAGCGACCCTGAAAGTACCATCACCTGGATTAATATACCCGCTGCGCACGAAGTGGGTTAGAATATTATCAATAATGTTGT
>CARYFM010000002.1 GCA_949101405.1 uncultured Candidatus Saccharibacteria bacterium | reverse complement strand
TAATGTAGATAGCTACTTAAAACTTAGAGGCTGTTCTAAGTTCGTTTATTGAACCAAAATATAATCTCCTATTGACTTTTTTTAATTTGTGTGATATAATGGAGAGATAGAGTTCTTTAATTTTACCGAGGGAGGGATGGTTATGCACAAAATAATTGACGATCTACCAGAGACGGTGGTTCTAAAAAACCAAAGTACAAACGTTCCAGAGGAACGTATGGCGTTTGAGGTTGTCGAGGCAATTCTACGAATTTTGCATGAATTTGTCCAACAGCGGCCGTTAGATTTCTTTCATTTGGCTGGTCTGTGTAAGAAAGGCTTTGACCGTGCAGCGGAAAAGGCGGTGAGAAAGTATTTTCCCGATGTAACCGATGCGGTGCCAGCAATATTGGCGGTATTTCGAGCGGCTTTAATCTCGGATGGCATAGCAACACGTTTGGGGTCGCCATACGATCTTGAAGCAAGCTATCAAAATACTGGTCTGCTTTACGATCAACGTTTATACCAAATCGTTCATCGGATTGCGGATTGTATTTATCAGACCAGTGTAGATTTTGGCAATAGCGAGCGTTGCGTCTGGATGCATGACCGTCGCGACGACTCACCATATCCAAAAGATGAGCGTGCGCAGGGTTTATTCCTAAACGTGTATTGTCAAGAATTTCCCAATAAGCTTATCACGCCTTGGGGAACTTGGCGGTTTGTCGAAAGTACAGAATCTACGAAGTCTAGTTATCTTCACAAAGATAAAGTAAGCCTTCTGGAAGTGGCTACCGCCGATTTAGTTTTGGAGCCCGTTTCTATACAGAGAAATAATACCATATACGCAATTAAGTCAGCTTTCGGCGATGCATTGCCACGGGCAAAAATCCTGCCAGACCTTAAGGAGGCTGGAGAAAGTCAATATCGGTATATTTCCGCCGTTTGGAAACATGGTGCTAAGTGGCTTGACCCGGCATGTTACTTTTAGGACGCCAATGCTGGCGTCCTTTTGCCTTTTTTATTTACACGTGCCGCACTTTTTTACGCACGTCTTCAATCAGCTTAGTAACTACATATTTCCCTGGTTTTAACACTAGGTCGTGCGCTGGAACATATTTTAGCTCAGTCACGCCAAAGCCGCGCTTGAAGCACGATACACCATAAAAACGGTGATGTACTTCATCTTCCTCTACAATGCCCCAGAAATTATAGCGTTTAATTCCCCGCTTCCTAGCATCACGCATGGCTTCCATATGTAGAAGTGGCGCTCCAGAGAGTTTGGTGCCTAATTCTGAACTCACACCATAATGATAGGACGCTTCATTTCCATAAAATATCATAAAATTTTGTGCTAAAGTTTCGCCTTGATATTTAGCGGTATAAAGTACAGCCTCATCATGCTTAGCTAGAGCAGTGAATTGTTTTAGAAAGAAATCCTCCGAGAAAGCCACAAAACCATGGCGACCAGCAGTTTGCATCTGAATTTGGTAAAACTCGTGAATATCTTCGGGATTAGTGCTTTTTTCTACGGTAATACCATTTTTCTCCGCCTTGCGCAAGGCACGACGCAAACGTTGTCGCATTCCAGCCAATAATTCTTCTTCGCTCTTATTTAGGTCAAGTACGCCCGCAAATTCAACCGAGAGATACATAGGAGCTAGACGCGCGCCAAGCTGCTGCATCAGTTTAAGGCTGGATTCACTACGCTCAAGCTGTGGACGCACACGCACAAAAGTACAGCGCTCGTTTTTGCCTTGCTCACGCATGTCTTGAAATACCGCCTGCACTAATTCCAGATTGCCCCAATCCAGAATCGGACCACCAGCAATAGCCAAATGTCTACCGCGCTTGGCCGCCTCGACTACTCCAGCATAAGCTGCAATGATATCACCCTGCTCGTCAGTAGCAATTCGGCGCACTATAGTATTGCCGCGACTCTGATGAAAATCATAAAAATCCCAGGATTGTAAAAAATTAGCTTCGGGGTGGCTAGTAACAAATTCATCCCACTTGGTACGATTTTTAGCGGTTTTAAGCTCGATTTTCACATTTTTCTCCATTTTCTATTGACTTTCTTAATAATGTGTGATATAATTAAAGGATAGGACTATCCCAGATGGCGCTTTTTCTTACGTATAGTTTCAATCAAGAGGTTAATCAGGTAACGACCTCGCTTGATGACAATATCTTGGGCGGGAACAAATTCAACAATTTCACCGCCAAATCCAGTTTTGAAGGTGGTTACTCCGGCGTAACGATGTTGTTTTTGCCCATCTGGGGCGATACCCCATAAATTAAAACGCTGAATCTTGAGAGATTGTAAATCTTGAATCACCTGCCAAAGTAAGGCATACGACCCTGGAAGCTTGCGATTGAGTTCGGTCGAGGCCGCTTCAAAATATTCAGCCTCAGCCCCGTCAATCAAAATCAAACCATAAGCAATCGGTTCGCCGTCGGCAGTTTTTGCAATATAAATTCGGGCTTGATCGCCAAACGCAGAGCGTTCCGCCAGTAAAGTATTAAGATCTGGTGGTACGAAGTGCTGGCGCGCGGCTGTAATTGCCTGCGCTTGATGAAATTCACGGAAAGTGTCTTCGTCGTTAGCCCAAGTTACTTTAAGATCAAGCTTAGCCGCGCGCCGCACTTCGTACCGAGTTTGGCGGCGCATGGCGGCAAGCAGTTCGTCAGCAGTTTTAGTTAAATCTAGCATAACGGTGTGTTCGGCATGCAAATGCATGGGCGCCAAGCTTGCGCCTTGCGCCGCGAGTAATGATTCTTGCTCAGCTTTGCGCCGCAGTTGTGGACGCAACCGGATAAAAACACATTTTTCCTGTCTGGCTACAGCGCGAAGCTGAGCAAAGACAGTTTGCACGGCGGCTAAATTATTCCAGTCTAGCAGTGGACCACCTGGAACTTCTAAGTAACGCCCACGCTTGGCGTTTTTGACAATCATCAAACACCACCATGGTCCTATTGTGCCACCTTTAGCGGCTTTTTTCGCTTCAAGACTAAACTCAATAATTACTTTATGCCCGATAAGTTCATTTGTCTTGCCCCATGCTGGGGATTGCAAAAAATTAGCTTCGGGGTAGATTTTTTGAATTTTCTGCCAGGACTGGCTAAATTCAGCCTGATCTACGTTATTCGATGATCTCATGACTGGTCTCCATGAGGATGACTAAGTTCATCAATTTCACTAGCATCCAATATGTAAGGCTGAATTAGTTGACGCACTGGGGCTAATTTTTCTTCTGGATACCAAGTAGGCAAATTAATGATAGTTTTTGCTATCGCCACGGTCTGAGGACAAATTTGATTAGGAAAATCTGCTTCTTTGAGGTAACGACTAGGCGAAACTGGCGTATCATACCAAATTTCGTTTAAATAATAACCCTTTTGCTCAAGCTCAGCTAATAATTTGTTACGCTGGCGCACAAAATAATGCTCGCGCAATGGAAATTGCATTTTTAGTTTATCTATTATGCGCGAAGTCTGATCTTGATCGGAGGTCGAGACTGCGCAAAAAACTTTAGCCTGTTGTTTAGCGTTTACAGGAAATTGCTCTAATTGACGCCAAGCCAGCTTTGCTTGCCAGTGCCCTAAACGTGTGTCTAGGTTTAGTTCGGCATCGGCTGAACGCTCGATCCAGCCCAACTTGAGAAAGATAGCGGTAAAAACCTTGCCCAACTTCACATGATAGCCCGCACGAATGATAGCGCCAAGCGCAGGATACCAGCGCTCGCGCCAGCGAGCGCTGCGGCGGGCAGCAAATCGGGGCGGCGACGGCATAGTAAATTTAGCACTACGTAGCACCAAAGCGCCACCAGAAATCGTATCAATCGCTTTCCCTTTGCCAAAAGATAATGCCGTCGCCGCCCCTACACTGCCGATTTTACGCCCATCGGCGTAAAATCGGCCAGCAGAGTGCGCTAAATCTTCAACGATCTCCAAATGATATTTTTGAGCAAGTTTTTCTAGTTTTTGCATGTCAAGAGGTAGCCCAAGAGTGTTTTGTGCTACAATCGTGCTAACATTATAGCAAACTTTTTGGTTTTTGTCAATACTACTTGATGGGGCATTCTTTGAATTATTCCGTAAAGCTTCCAAAGTCTGTTCTAATTTTTGCCAATCATATTGTAGAGTCTCTGGGTCAATGTCAACAAAAACTGGTTCACAACCCGCAGCCCGCACGGCTCGTACTACTGCGATGCAAGTAAGGCCTGGAATAATCACTCGACTACCTTTGGGTGCTACGGCTAAAATTGCTGCCGCTAAAGCTGAACGTCCAGTATGATATAGCAACACTCGATCTCCAGGTTCATCCAAATCATGTTGTTCTACCCGATAAACTTTAGCAAGGTGAGATCTCAGCCGTAATGAATCTTGCGCCTTACCACGAGCAAGCAGGTGCCGTAGCACCCGCCCAAACTTATAATTTGAAGCTTGCCCGAGAAAAATCATGCTCGTTTCCTAACTTTCGTGGTTTTAGTCTTTTTGGAAACAGAACGCACCTTCCGCTTAGCTTTTTCGAGACGGCTGACTTTTGGTACAGAGGCTGAAGTAATTGCGCCAGGTAGGGGTTGGCTAGGTGACTTGGTGGGATCTAAGGGCACAAAATCAACTTTTTCGACGGACTTCTGGTCGAGCTCGGCTAGAAGGCTAGTCTCTTCCGCCTGGGATTTGCTAACTTTAGTTATGCGTTTATTAGATAATAAGCCAGCGCTAGAGACAATCTTAGGAGCCTTAGTGCGTTGTATAGACTTGCGGAGGCTAGCGGAGGCTGATGCCGCTACCGCATCCGTATCTGGTGTTTTATCAATTGCGGCTTTCTTGAGACTGGCCGAAGCAGAGATTTTACCTGCATTAGTAGATTTTGTAAGCACTTCTGGCGACTTATGGCGATATTTGACGGCAGCAGCATCAGTATCAGAAACCACCATACCTGCAGTAATCTTTTCACCAGTACGCAAAACCAATTTGGTCGGGAGACTAGGCGCCACGGAATTTTGTGGCTCTTTAGCTTCTAAAACTGGTTCGGGAGCTTTTTTCATGGCTAGGGCAGCCGAAACCGCTGCCGCACTATCGACGGCTGGAAGTTTAATTTCGGGAGGATGCATAAAAGCCTCATAAATAGCTTTGGCTAATTCCACTGGATGGGATAAATATGGAGCATGCGTCCAATCAGGGAAAATCTCTAGTGTACTGTTGACGATACGGACATGCATCATTTCTGCCTGCCGGGGAGGAGTTACCGTATCCGCCGCACCCCATAAAATTGAAGTGGGCGTCAGCACCTTACTAAGATCTAGACTACGATCGGATTCTAGCATATTAGATAGAGTCCGTTTCATGTTTTCTGGAGCGCGAGCATAATCAGTAGAGCCAGTCAATTTATGCCAGATTTTAGTTAATCCTGGCACGTGCTTCAGAAAACTCATTTTTTTGGAAATAGTGCGCACAACATCGCGCTTATTGGAAATTTCGTAGATGCCTGCGGCATCAAGCAAGATTAAATGTTTGAGCTTATCAGGTTTCTCACTACAGAGGTTAAGCAGAATACGACCACCGTTACTGTGTCCTAGAGCAATTGAGCCTTTGGGGATATTACGATCGGCCCATTTAACATAATCATCAATCGTCCAAACCTTTTTGGATGGGGTAGTAAGACCAGGCACATGCAGCATTTCTACTTTGATGCCTTTCTTTTCCAGTAAGCCAATGGTGCGCGTCCACGGCGCCGTGGTATAAGTCCAACCATGAATAATATATAGCTTGGGCTTTTTCATATTAGTTTAATCCCCGTTTAGCACGCCGCTTAACCGCTGCCTTTTCACGACGTGGTAGTTTTTTGGCATCTTCTGGGTTCTCTAATAATTGCTCGATAATCCACTCGAGGTACTGGCTACCTTTGAAAATCAAGGTTTCTTCGCCAGTAGTGTGAGACTCGATGAACTTAAGTGCCTTATGCGGGTCGAGTGTAGTGCGAGTCTCTATACCCAATTCTCGAAGTCGTGGAGCAGCATATTCCTTGGTGCGGCGCCCAACTAAAATTACCATCTCAGGGTTAACGCCTGCAATTAAATCAGCTAATTTCCGGTGCTCCTCCCCCTCAAGCGAACCCTGATCAACAATGTCGCCAATAATTAGCCACTTATGTCCGGCATGAAGATTCTTCGCCATCTCAAGAATACTCTCTACACTAATCAGGTGCGCGTTATAGCTGCTATCAATAATATTGAGTCCATTCTTGCCCGGAAAATATGAGCTGCGCCCAGGTGGTACTGGCATGTTTGAAAAATCAGTCTTGAGGGGAACTTGCAAATAATCTACTAGTTTTTCCAGCATCAGCAGCTGAATTGCTAAATCTTTGGGCTGAGGCTGTGCAAAATGGAACGATGCGGAATCAAAAATAAAATCTGTACGTGTCGGATAAACATTATAACGCTTCAAGGTGCTGCGGCTAAGGGCAGTAACTTTTGCCTGAATACCTTTGGTAGCAGCGCTCATCAATTCGCTGTCGGCATCAATGTAAACCTGCTTAGTGGTATTAGCTGGCAACGTCGCAAATTCGTGAGCGATAGCTTCATCAAGGCTAGAAAATTTGCCAGTCTGTACCTCTTGCTCGAACTGTACAGCATGCGAAAGTCCTAAAGATACCCAAAGCGTTACTTCTGGTTTTAACCAAGTAGCCAAAAATTCGGTCTCGCGTGGACGCTCGCCATCAATTTCGACAACATAGAATTCCCCACTGCGCCGATAGTATAAAGCGCGCACGGGCGCCTGAAGAATTAGCTTGATCCAATGTAATTTTGACCCACGGACACCGTCCATACCTAAAAGGTCAAAAGCAATGCCAAAGGCTGAATTGGCGTCATGTGAATAATGTGCCTTATCACCCAGTTCAAACTCAACCATATGCAACATAGTGGTCTTGCCAGCTGAGCCAGTCACAGCAATTACCCGTGGGCTCCAGCGTTTAAACGCAAAATTAGCAAAAAAGCGGAAATATCTTGCTGCAACGAAATAGAAGCGTTTTTTGAGCCGCATTACCACAGTCATGTAACCATTATAGCACAAAAATCTCCCTAGGTGCGTCCTAGGGAGATTTTTTAATGCTAATTTACATCTTAATTTCGGCATCAACGCCCGCTGGTAGAGAGAGATTCTGTAAAGAATCAATCGTCTTTGGTGTGGCGTTAGAGATATCGATCAAGCGCTTGTGAACTTTCATTTCGAACGCCTCACCGCCAGTCTTGTAGACATGTGGCGATTTGACGACAGTAAAAGTGCTACGCTTGGTTGGCAGAGGTACTGGACCAGAAACGGTGGCGCCAGTCCGAATGGCGGTGTCAACAATTTGTTTTGCGCTCTGGTCGATTACGCGGTGGTCGTATGCCTTGAGACGGATACGAATCTTTAAACCTTCGCTTTTCTTGGCTTCGGTCATATTTTCCTTTCTTGCCCTATAACCTCAGATGACCTCTAGACGGGCTGTCTATGAGTTTTTAGGGACATATTTATAACTTATACTTCCATTGTATCATACTAACGTTAAAAAGTCAATATTTATACGAAAAATCCCCCGTTTCCGAGGGATTTTTCTGTAATATTAGGTATGTTACTTGACGATGCTGGTTACAACACCAGAACCAACGGTCTTACCACCTTCACGAATAGCGAAGCGGTCATTGTTGTTCATAGCGATTGGAGCGAGCAACTTAACCTTGAAGGTAACAGTGTCACCAGGCATGACAATTTCCTTGTCAGCTGGGAGTTCAACTTCACCAGTCACGTCAGTAGTGCGGAAGTAGAACTGTGGCTTGTAACCCTTGGAGAATGGAGTGTGGCGACCACCTTCCTCTTTCTTCAAGATGTAAACTTGAGCCTCGAACTCGGTGTGTGGGGTAATGCTACCTGGAGCAGCAATCACCTGGCCACGCTCGATCTGCTCGCGCTCAATACCACGGAGCAACAAACCAGCGTTGTCACCGGCTTGACCTTGGTCGAGGGTCTTGTGGAAGGCTTCAATACCAGTAACCACAGATTTTTGAGTGTCTTTGAGACCAACGATTTCAACTTCGTCGTTCAATTTAATAACACCCTGCTCGATACGACCAGTGGCAACAGTACCACGACCCTTGATGGAGAAGACGTCCTCAATTGGCATCAGGAATGGTTTGTCAAGATCGTGCTCTGGGATATCGAAGTATTCATCCATAGCCTTGACGAGTTCCATGATAGCGTCTTCGTTAGCAGCATCACCTTCGAGAGCCTTAGTAGCAGAACCCTTGATGATTGGAGTATTGTCACCGTCGAAACCGTATTGGTTCAAGAGGTCACGTACATCCATCTCAACAAGCTCAACCAACTCTGGGTCAGCGAGGTCCATCTTGTTCAAGAAGACAATGATCTTTGGTACGTTCACCTGGTGAGCAAGCAAAACGTGCTCGCGAGTCTGTGGCAATGGACCATCGTTAGCAGCAACCACCAAGATAGCACCGTCAACCTGGGCAGCACCGGTAATCATGTTCTTGATGTAGTCGGCGTGACCTGGCATGTCAACGTGCGCATAGTGACGATTGTCAGACTCATACTCCTGGTGAGAAGTAGCGATGGTAATACCACGAGCTTTTTCTTCTGGAGCGTTATCGATTTGGTCATAAGCAACAGCTTTGTTAACTTCTGATGGAAGTTTCTTTGCAAGCACATTGGTGATTGCAGCAGTAAGAGTAGTCTTACCGTGGTCAACGTGGCCCATCGTACCGACGTTGATATGTGGCTTGGAACGGTCAAATTCTGCCATTCTTTCTCCTTTTAATTATTATTTTGTTAGAGCACTAATATCAACCAGCTCCAACTCTACTTCTATATGATAACTAATTTTCTCTTAAAAGTAAAGAGTTTATTTGTTACGAAAATATGTCTTATAGGACAATAATAAGCATTAGCACAGCCCCTTGTTTGTGCGAGAATGGGATTAACTAGGTGTTAGTTCTTGCGTTTGCGTGAACTAACTTTTTTGTTGCGCTTCTTTTTGATAAAGTTAACTCGTACTTTTGGATTGAGTATAAATTCAAAACGTAAACGCCAAAGCATCACTATCATAGTAACCTCCATCTCCCCCCATCCCTAATACAGTACTCAGGCAGCGGAGGGGGGTACCGTAGTAGCGAGCGTCTTCCAATGATACTTTTGTAACGGTAGCATTAAAAAGAAGGTGATTGGCAGATGACGCAGTTGCACTTCGTGACGACCACCATGCACCTTCAAGAGCAGGATTTCTAAACGGGCCAGCAGAGTTGTCCGGATTAACATGTCCGCTGCGCACGAAAGATACTAAACCTATACTACTAGTATAGGTTTGAGAAATCTCTACCCCTGTTAGTCTTTAGCAAAACCTATACCAGTGGTATAGGTTTTGCCCTGAACATATCTTACAACATTATTGATAATATTCTAACCCACTTCGTGCGCAGCGGGCACTTTATTTTGACGTTTTCTGCTGGTACTTTCAGGGACGCTGGCCGCGAAGGCCGCTGGTGGTCGTCGTGTGGGGCTGGTAATGTTTGGGGCTCTGCTGGTCTTGGCGGTTACTACCTCAGCTTTGGATCTACTGGCGTCGATCCGTCGAATGGCCCGGCGGCTCGCTGGGTCGGTTTCCCCCTCCGCTGCCTGAGTACTGTATTAGGGATGGTGAGGAGCATGAGTGTCAAAAGGAAGAACAATACCTGTTTTTCCTTTTGACCGAACCGACGAGTTCCCATGTGGCTGTCGCCACATGGGGTGTGAGAGATAAGAAAAACTATTCATCTAATAGAGAGATGATCTGCGCTCCGTATTTATCTAGATTAGCCTTGACGTCTGGACGTTCTAACCAGTCAAATTCTGTGGTGTATCCGACGTATCCAACTCTTTTACGGATAGACCTACCAGTAGGACGGCGCCCCTCAATGGTTGTTTGTCCTAGGTCATATTCATATTCTTCTAAAACCAGAATATCGCCTGGTTTACATACAAAATCATTTACGCGATATTCAAAGGTCTTTTCACCTGAGCGAATTTTCTCAAAATATTCTGAACTAATCTTTTTATGAATTTCGCGCATTTTAGTTTACTTGATTAATAATCTGAGAATCCGTAACAGAAATTATTGTATCAGTCCAAATTTCAAAAAGCCGTGATAAGGCTTCCCTAGTGCAATGCGCATTGTGCGGTGTCACAAAAATATTGCTTTTATATGAATAATTTAGAATTTCTGGATCGTCACTCTCAAAAGCTACTCCGCCCAGCTCCCCAGCTTCACATTTTGCTACCAGCCTCTTAGTCACTTCCTCAAAACCGTTAGAAATAATAATCACCTTCATTTTATGATTAAATTTCGACAAATCATCAAACAACGCTAGACTTTCTGGGTTCTTGGAAATCGTAATAAACATATATTCCGATTTTTCTAGCATATCTTGAAATTGCCAGAAGTGGAATTCTGGGTCGTTTTGATTATGAGAATAATAGCAAATTTCTTTTCTCCCCACCAATCCGTCTAGCCGGTGCGCCAAAGCATGACCAATTTCACCAAAGCCGATGATGTCAGTGGGCTTATTATATAACTCGTCACCAATAAATTCTGGCGCATAGCTCATACCGCCATTCCGTAAATAGAGCGGGTAACGTTTAGCTAGGGCCAAAGCCATAAAAATACATTTTTCTGCCACCGAAATTGTAGCGTAGTGCGGGACGTTGGTGACAGCAATATCATGTTTGCGACAAAAATCGCCATCCACCCATTCATAGCCAGTAGTTTGTAGGCAAATTGCTTTAAGATGGGGGATTTTTACTATGTCTTCATTAGAGATATTCCATCCGGTAATATCAGGATCAAGGGCAATTACTTTAGGCTCAGGGTCTTGAAATAAGCGATCGAAGGAAGCTTGTTTAACGAATTCGACCTTACCAAAGTTACTATCTAGACTAGACCTTTGCGCCTTAGTAAAATCAGCTTCAAGACCGTAAACATACAAATTCATGACTCAATTATAATCACCCCCCACCCCGATGTCAATATCACCCCTATTTACGTTTAGTTTTACTAGATTTACTGGTTTCTTCAATTTCTTGAATCTGGTCACGAATCAAGGCGGCCTTTTCAAAGTCCAGATTGGCCGCCGCAAGTTGCATCTGCGAACGCAACTCTTTGACTAGGCTTGGTAATTCTTCGGACGGAATGCGTCGCAGATCGAGTTTGGAGACCTGCTCTTTTTCGGGAATAATTGCACGTAGCCCAGCGCTAATCTCTTTTTTGACGGAATGCGGCGTAATGTTATGCTCGATATTATATTGCTGTTGGATTTCGCGCCGACGATTAGTTTCAGAGATGGCCTTTTCCATACTCTCAGTGATATTATCAGCATACATAATCACATGCCCATCTACATGACGGGCGGCGCGACCGATTGTCTGGATCAGGGCACTTTCAGACCGCAAAAAACCCTCTTTGTCGGCATCTAAAATTGCTACAAGGGAGACTTCGGGTAAATCCAGACCCTCACGCAAGAGGTTAATTCCAACTAGCACATCGTAGACTCCAGCCCGCAAGTCACGCAGAATATCGCCTCGCTCCAAAGTGTCAATGTCAGAATGGATATATGCCACCTTTATGTTGCGTTCTTTAAGATAATCGGTTAAATCTTCAGCCATACGCTTAGTGAGGGTAGTAACTAGTGTACGCTGACCCTTGGCAATGCGCCAGTCAATCTCTTCCATCAAATTATCAATTTGCCCCTCTGATGGACGCACTTCGATTTCTGGGTCCAAGAGTCCAGTAGGACGAATCACCTGCTCAGCTGGTTTCGGAGAATTTTCTAGCTCGTATGGTCCAGGAGTAGCTGAAACATATACTGCCTGGCTAATATGTTTCTGAAATTCAGGAAAAGTGAGCGGACGGTTATCTAGCGCACTCGGTAGCCGAAAACCATATTCTACCAAAGTCATCTTGCGAGCATGGTCGCCATTATACATGCCGCGTACCTGAGGTAGCGTCATATGACTCTCATCCACCAGTAACAAGAAATCTTTGGGGAAGAAATCAATCAAAGTTGCTGGCGGTTGTCCTGCTTTACGTCCGTCCAAATGTCGAGAATAGTTTTCAATTCCCTTAACAAAACCTGTTTCGCGCAACATTTCAATGTCGTATTTGGTACGTTGGCTGAGGCGCTGAGCTTCCAAGAACTTCTCATGTTCTTCAAAATATTTAAGGCGTTGGTCGAACTCTACTTGAATCCCATCTAAAGCGCGCTCCAGTTGGTCTTTCGGAGTAGCATAGTGCGTATTTGGAAAAATGTGAATGCGCTCGGGCTTCTCACGCGTCTCCGCCGTCAATGGGTCAATAATACGTACAGTTTCTAGAGTGTCAAAACCAAATTCAAAACGATAAGCCCATTCCCCACTAGCCGGAAACAAGTCTACCGTATCACCCATAACCCGAAAATTACCACGCTCAAAAGCCAGATCATTGCGGTGATATTGCATGGCTACAAGATAAATTAAGAAATTTTGTTGACTGAGCGAACCGTTAGCTTGAGTAAGCGAGTTAACTAATAATTTGGGCGAGAATACGCCATTACTATCTTCTTGCGCAATGTTACCCCACCAGTTGCTAGACCCTGCAATGCGCCACTCGCCATCAACTTTAATAAGTGGCAAAGACATCTCGGTGTAATGATCGGGCGAACCGATGCCATAGATACATGAGACCGACGCCACCACAATCGTATCAGGACGAGTTAAGAGCGCCACTGTAGCCGCATGGCGCAAGCGGTCGATTTCGTCATTGATGGCTGAATCTTTTTCAATATAGGTATCGGTGCTAGCAATGTAAGCTTCTGGCTGATAATAATCGAAGTATGATACAAAATAATGCACCTCGTTTTTGGGAAAGAATTCTCGAAATTCAGAATAGAGCTGTGCGGCCAAGGTTTTGTTGTGCGCTAAAATCAAAGTTGGTTTTTGGACATTTTGAATTAAGTTTGCCATGGTAAAAGTCTTGCCGGAGCCAGTCACGCCCAGCAAGGTTTGTTCACGCACACCAGCGTCAAGCCCATCAGTCAATTGTTTGATCGCAAATGGCTGATCACCAGTAGGCTGATATTTAGAAACTAACTCAAATTTAGGCATAATATTATTATATACCAAAAATTTAAGCGTTTTCTATTGACTTTTTTGTAAAACTGTGCTATAATTGAAGGAGAGGGGTATTTTACCCGATTAGTTCTAAAAATTCTGTTTCGCCAATCGTAGGAATGCCCAGTTTTTCGGCTTTTTCGGTTTTACCTTTACCAGGTTTAGCTCCGGCAATCAAAGCCGTGGTAGTCTTAGTGACGCTACTCGTGACCGTAGCACCGAGTGCGCGTAGTTTATCCTCGGCTACTTCGCGACCCATACTTTCTAACGTACCAGTGACGATGTAACTTTTACCAGCAAGCGGTAGCTGGCTTTGGTCTTGATAGACTGGTTCAACGCCAAGTGATTTTAATTCTGCCAAGAGTTTTAGGTTATCCTCATCGGCAAACCACGCCAAAATTGACTCCGCTACGATTTGCCCGATATCCGGAAGTTTAAGCAGTTCTTCTTCAGTAGCCTGAGAGAGTTTTTCCATTGAACCGAAACCTTGAGCAAGCGTGTTTGCGGTCTGTGCCCCCACATGGCGAATGCCTAGCGCGGTAATAAATTTATTAAGTGGCGGGGTTTTAGAGGCTTGAATCGAGGCGACAAGTTTTTTGGCCGAAAGGCGAGCAAAGCGCCCCAATTTGGATACGTCTTTGACTTCAAGGCGATACAGGTCGGCAATACTATGGACTAAATTAGCTTTCACCAAAGCCTCGACATTTTTTTCGCCCAATCCATCAATATTGAGAGCTGATTTAGAAGCATAATATTCCAAAGCACGTTTGAGAATGAAATCTGAATTTTCCCCTTTCACGCGGTAGACCACTTCGCCCTCTGGACGTTCAAATTCCAGTTCGGGGTACTGTTTCTTGAGGGCAGTCATATAATCAAATGGTTCAGTGCCGATTGGACGTAGAGGCACCAGGACTTCCTTGATTTGCGGAATGATGTCGCCCGCCTTGTAAATAATAACGGTGTCCCCAATACGCACGTCAAGGCGGGCGATCTCATCGGCGTTGTGCAGGCTGGCGTGGCGCACCGTGCTGCCAGCTACCACTACTGGGTCGAGGATTGCTACTGGTGTGGCAGCACCGGTGCGCCCAATTGAAATCACGATATCCTTGACCCGCGTGGTGCTTTCTTCAGCTGGAAATTTGAACGCTACAGCGCCACGCGGTGTCTTGCCTACAATACCAAGTTTTTGATACACCACGCGGTCATTAATTTTGACTACCATGCCATCGGTATTAAACGGTAAACTTTGCCGATAATCTTCTAGCCGCTTAATTTCTTGCAAAACTTCGTCAATACTCTGAAAAACCTTATCTTCTCCGCTCGTACGAAAGCCCATTTCGCGCAACTTGGCGTAAGCTTCGCCATGCGTGGGCAAATTTGGTTCCACTAAATCATAAGCCATAAACTTTAATCTACGTTTTGCCGCAATCCGTGGATCGAGCTGCCGAATGCTGCCAGCCGCTAAATTGCGCGGATTAGCAAAAGGCTTCTCGCCAGCTTTTACCTGCTTGGTATTGAGATCTTCAAAATCCTGCTTAAAAATTACAATTTCCCCGCGCACTTCGACATGTCCACGCTCAGGAATCCGCAAAGGGACGTTTTCAATAGTGCGCACATTCATGGTTACATCTTCCCCCACCAGACCATCACCACGAGTTACTGCCTGCACAAAGAGTCCGTCTTGATAGTGTAAGGCACAAGCCAAACCGTCCATTTTGATATCAGTAAAATAGGTCTGGATTGGTCCAACCAGTTTCTCGTTGGCTTGCACCCAACCGCGCACTTCATCTGTAGAAAAAACATCAGCCAGCGAAATCATGCGGTCGCGATGCGTGACCTTGGTAAATTTGTTCAGTGGCTTTCCAGCTACGCGTTGCGTGGGTGAATCTGGTGTTACCAAATCTGGAAATTCTTTCTCTAACAACACTAACTCATGTTTTAGCGAGTCCGCTGCCGCTTCCGACATGGTAGATTCATCCAAAACGTGATAGTGATAACGATAATCGTTAATCAAATCGCGCAACTTAGCAACTCGCGCCTCAGCTTCTTTTCTCTCCGTCACATTGCCTCCACGTTTATTATTTTTCTTTGTAATCTAGCAGCCAGCGATAATACAAATAGAGGTAAGTTGTGGCATACATAAAAACAAAACAAGTCACTACTAGCAAGAAGAATGGTACAATTGGCCAGCCAGCAATCCATTCCCACATGCCCTTAAACCATAAATCGAGCAAAATAATTGGCAACATTGTGATAATATAAGTCATCGCCACCACAAAGATGAGATAAATCAAGCGTAGCACCATTTTGAGTCGCCGCCCAGCCATCAAGTCTGAAGCCGCGAAGAGCGCTGTTATGGGATATACTCCAGGAGCTGTGACTGCCACCAAGGCCATGATCGAACTCGACAGCAGATAACCGCTGAGCAGAAGCATTAGTGCTGCAAAGATAAAGTAAACTAAAGCATAAAAAGGCGTTGCAAGAAAATTCGTTAGCACTGCGGCCGAATAGGTGATAATCACTAACATAATTGGAATAGACTGAATAAAAATTACGATAAAAACCAGCAACGTAGATAATAATGGCGCCAAAGCATTATAGAGGCCATCGCGCAACCGGGGCTTTTCTCCAGCCAAGAAATGGCGCAAGAGGAAAATCGTTACCAACCACATCACCAAGAACAAAATCAGCATAAAAATTGTTTGGGATTCCCCCATACCTGCATCTAGCCCGCCACTAGTAACAGTAGAAATTAGTAAAAGACTTGCTTTGGCAAAATTACCAATCTGACCGGTAGCCAACTCGGAGCTAGTCTCATCGATGGAATCTTGGAATTGCTTGTAAAAATCTTCGCTCATTAAGCCAACAGCAAAAATGTACAAGAAAACCATCAATGCTATGAATGGCAAGAATGTACGCCAATGGCGGAAAATTGTCTTAAAGGTAATCATTGCGTGGCTAAGCAGACCTGGCGTTGAGGTCTGGCGTAAGTAATCTTCGCGATAAGACCGTTTGAAGGATTTGTGTAGATGCACGTGCTTAGCACGTCTTGCTCGAATTGTCTGCTTCCAGCTGTTAATCTTACGACCAATAACTGACCGACGGTCACTTTTACCAGAATTATGCCCCTCTTTAGGCGCTTTAGTCTTAGCGGAAAGGCGACTATTCGTCACTTTTTTGGATTCTTTGGAGGTATTAGAATTGGTTTTTGCCATGCTCAAGCCTTTCGATGCGTTTTTCGATGGGGGGGTGAGTGCTGAAGAGATTGTTAATGGCTCCTCGTTTTAGCGGATTATTAATAAATAGTGCTTCAGTGGCGGGGTTCTGATGTTTCATAGGCTGAGCATGAGTGTCTAACTTTTTGAGAGCGGCAATCATACCTTCGGGATACCTTGTGAGGTGCGCCGCTGAAGCATCAGCTAAATACTCACGTTCGCGCGAGACAGCCATTTGTGCTACCGATGCCACAATTGGAGCCAGCAAAGACGTGAGCAGAATTACAATTAGACCAATTGGGCTATTATCCTCATCATCGTGAGCGTTCGTCAGCCAAATCATGCGTACGCCCAGGTCAGAAATAAAACCAATGATACAGACCAAACCGAAAGTAATCATTGACACGCGAATATCGTAGTTTTTGACGTGTGATAACTCGTGCGCCATGACTGCAGTAAGTTCTTTGTTATCCATAATATCAAGCAGACCAGTAGTAGCGGCCACCACTGCGTGCTCTGGGTCGCGGCCAGTGGCAAAAGCGTTGGGCGCAGAATCGTTGATAATGTAAACCTTAGGCATGGGTAGACCGGCGGAAATCGCAAGATTTTCTACAGTATTATATAATCGGGGGTTATCACGCTTTTGAATCTCCTTGGCGCCAGTCATAGCAACAGCTAGCGAACTAGAAGCATAGTATTGAACCAACGCATAGATAAGAGCAATCACCAATACCCAAACTGTAATCCACCAATCACTAAAAAAATAAGCAAAAGCCGCTCCAATCGCAGTAATAAACAGTACAAAACCAATTATGATAAAGACTGTGTTGCGTTTGTTGGCGGCAATTTGCTTATACATTTGAGACGAACTTAGTTGTCGAATTTAACTTCTGGAGCTTTCTCAATCTGAGCTTTTTCGGCTTCTGGGACCTCAAAATAGTCGCGCTCGGTGAAGTGGCCAACGAGTTTGTTAATGAGGTTGGTTGGGAAAAGTTTAAGCTTGGTATTGAGAGCCTTGGCGCCGGCGTTGTAGAAACGGCGAGCAGCTTGGATTTTATCTTCTACATCTTGGAGCTGAAGCTGAAGCTGTTGGAAGTTGGTGTTGGCTTTGAGCTCAGGGTAAGCCTCGGCAATCGCAAACAAGCGACCTAGGGCACCTTGCATAGAACGCTCGGCTTCGGCAGCACCATTCACGCTCTTGGCGCTCATGCTAGCGTTGCGAGCCTTGGTGACTTCCTCAAAAACGCCTTTTTCGTGCTTGGCGTAACCCTTGACGGTCTCGACCACATTGGGGATGAGGTCGGCACGGTACTTGAGCTGCACGGTGATGTCAGACCAAGCCTCGTTGACGCGTTCGTTAGTTTTGACTAAACCATTATAGGTAGCCCAGATCACGATGATCAGGAGCAGAGCGATAACGGCGATAACAATTAATGCAATTTGCATAATATCTCCTAATTTATATTATATATTATAGCACCACAGAGCGATAAAAATCTAGAGTTTTATCGCTTCAAACATGGAAGCAATGAGACCAGAAAATAGTGCAATCATGATGAAGATAGCCCAGATGATAAAGACGCAGAATTGTGAGCGGGCAAAGTTGCGCAAGTTAATGTTGCTGGCGGTAAGAGCGAAAATTACCAAGAAAATCCAGCCGATGAAAGGGATAGAAAATAAAATTGAGTAGCCAAAATAGCCCCACATCGAAATTGGAGTGTATTCGAGAGGGATTTTGGGAGAATTGTTGTTTGCCATAAGTTTCCTTTTTGTGTTAAATTTAGTTGGTAAAAGTATAAGCGGAATACCAATAAATGTCAAGACATCAGTGGTACGACAAACAGTGGTATAATGGAAATTATGCAAGGAAAAACTTCAATTTATCATCGGATTCTGAATGAGATCTGTCAAGAAGAGGGTATAAAACTAGATTGGCTGTCGTCGGACTGGCTAGCTGTGATGCAGCTCGATGGACAGAGGCGGCAGGTGCTAGGGTATGGTAAATTTGATTTAAATTCGGCGGCGGCGAGTATGGCGGCCGATGATAAATATGTGACTTTTGAGCTGTTGTCCCAGTCCAATGTTCCAGTAGTGGAGTATGCGATTCTCTATGAATTTACCAACCATTATCCTTATGTAGAGGGGCGCAATACGATGGAATATGTGACAAAATTCTTCGAACAGCATAATCAGCATATTGTGGTCAAACCCAACATTGGGCAATGCGGTACTGGAATTTCGCAAGTTACGAACATGGGCCAGATACCAACGTCGCTGGAAGAGGCATTCCATCAAGGCATGGCGGTGGCTTTGTGCCCGTTTTATGATATTGAACACGAATACCGCGTGGTGATGCTGGATGGCGAGGCACGTTTGGTTTACCAAAAAAATCGCCATGGTGATTGGCGTTTTAATTTGAGTAAAGGCGCTACGGTAAGTCAAGTTAATGACGAAACTTTCTTGTATAAACTTATTGCTTTGGCACAAGCCGCTACTGAAGCGATGGGGTTAAGATTTTGTAGCGTTGATATTATTAAGATTACAGACAATCAGTTATTAGTAATTGAAGTGAATAGCGGAGTGGCGATTATTCATTACCTAGAGCAGTTCCCTGGTGATTATGCCAAAGTTAAGGCAATTTATCGCGACGCAATACACGCAATGTTTGTAAAATAACTATTTTTTAGTCTTGCGATCGCTGTGGTCTTCGAGAAACATCTTGCGCGTGATGAAATTGAATACCATGCCGCAAGCAGTGGTAGCGACTTTGGCGAGCATAGGATGCCAGCTAAGAGAAACTAGCCAAGCCAATATGGCTTCATCGAAGATCAGAAAAGCAATACCGTTCATGACGGCGAATTCGATAAATAAGCGTTTGCGCGTCTTTTTATTGGTAGTGTTGAAGACCCAAGTCGTACTAGCCCAGAAATTGAAGATAGTAGCTAAGGCAAAAGCAATAGCGCTGGCTACGACCGATTTGGCAACTTCGTCCGTGATAGGCAGAAAATGCAGTGCAATAGCAAAAATGGTCCAGTTGATGGCAGTATTAATGAGTCCAACGATTGTAAACTTGGCTAATTGCTGAAACATTGGCGTACACTTATCAAGATGTACTAATTTGCAACCCCAAGCTACGGTTTTATCAACAAAATCCTCTTTCTTCTGTTTTGCCATAACTACTATTATAGCAGAAAAAGTTCCGCTGGCTGAATTTAGTAAAGATTTTTGGCGCAACTTTTATGACCTCAGTTCCCTATTGTGTTTTTAGATATTTTGTGATATAATTATAAGCATAATGATTCGCGAGACCTGGGACTATCTAATGCGTCGTAAGCCCCTGTTGGGGTTACTGTTGGCGGTGTTAGCCCTGGGCGGTGTCTTGGGGGCAAAAATTATGATGGCGCACCAACCTGTAGTAAGCCAAGCACAGGAGATTGGCGTAGGGTCAAAGCCAACTTATAATAATTCCCTGACTTTGCAAGTCTTAGGACAATCAGGCAAAAGTGGTTATGAACTGGCTTTTTCCAGTGACTTTAGGCTAGCCAAAATCAAAGTAAGTACTGAGACTTTAGCAGCGACGGCTAGCGTGCGAATTTTAGATCGCAGCGGGCAAATGGTAGCAAGCGAAACGGCAACTTTGCAAAATGGCAATTACCAGTTTCGCGATACACCAGTCAACTATAATGTGGCACTAGCACCGGGTTATATTATTGAAGTGCAGGCGATAGCTGCACGGATGTTGAGCAATTTAGATTATTCCCTGGCGACAGCTTTCGACCCTAGTAACGGAGTCGAACGTTATGTAGTAACCTTGAATGGTTTACGTAAGTATACATGGACCGAAGCTGAGGGCGAGGATGCATTGTATAATTTGCTCAAAAATTATATCACAAGACAAATCAAGAGCTACCAATCAAATATATCGGATGCGGTGCTAAATAATAAAAATTTGGATACAGCAAGAAAAACTCAGATTATTTTGGCTTTTCGCGAACTACGGGGCGTAGACCAAGAACCATATCGTGAGTTTATCAATCATCTGCGTCGAGGCGGTGTACCACAAATCACTTATAGTGGTAAACGTCGCTATGACATGGGCGAAACCGTGGATTTTACTAAATTAGTAAGCGCACGAGATGGCGAAGACGGTGAGTATAGTCCAGAACAAATTATTACCCAATCTGAAGTTGACCTAAACCGAGCAGGCGAATATACATTGTCTTATATCGTGAGCGATAGTGACCGGAATAAAGTAACTTTGAGGATACCAATCGTCGTAGCAGAGACCACAGTTGAACCAGAGCCTATACCAGACGATAAGAGTGACCCTGAACAATTAGAAGACACAACGCAGAGTGTGGTGAATGGTGATGTGCCTACGCTAGGTGGAGGAATTAATACTGATAATAATTTGTCCGAGTTAGAGCCAACTACTACGATTTGGGACGAACATGATAAATTGGAAACGGATTTAACTCCAGACACTTCTGAAGAGCCAACCACAACTGTACAGCCCGGTGATGTTAATGCAAGTTCTGCAGACGAAGAAAAGCCTTCTGCTGGTATTGGCGCTTCACAAATCGTATTAATTGTGCTGGGAATTGTCCTACTAATTGGTCTAGTGCGGTTTATCTTCGACCACTATGTGCGTTAAAGATAAAATTGTGCTATGATATATTTATTATGAAAAAATTCAATACTTCACCCATCAGTGGCATGCAAGAGCTGATTCCAGCAATGCAGACCGAATTTAATCGCCTTAAATCTGGCATTGCCATGGCGTTTACACAGCATGGATTTCAGAGTATTGAGACGCCCACGATTGACCGTACGGAAATTCTTTTGGCTAAGGCTGGAGGCGACACCGAAAAGCAAATTTACAAAGTTGTGAAAACCGCAGAAGCGGCAGATGGAGCAGACCAGGCTTTGCGCTTTGACCACACAGTGCCGTTGGCGCGATATACCGTAGAGCACATGAATGATTTAACCTTTCCATTTAAGGTGACACAGATTGGTCGAAATTTCCGAGGCGAGCGAGCACAAAAAGGGCGGTTTCGCGAGTTCTATCAATGCGATGTGGATGTGATTGGATGGAATAAACTACCTGTAGCCTACGATGCGGAGGTAATTGCGACTCTAGTTGATGCGATTAAGGTTTTACCATTACCCCGCTTTATTGTGCGAGTAAGCAACCGCAAGCTCTTGAATGGTTTACTCCAAGCACTTAATCTTAATCATTTAGCGACAGAAATCTTTGGCATTGTCGACCATGCAGAAAAAGTTCCTCCAGAGAAGACTGTAGCGGCGCTGGAGGAATTAGGCCTTGGCAGTGAGAATGTTGTAAAAATCACAACATTTATGCAGATTCAGGGCGCACGCAAAGAAGTGATTACAAGACTAAAATCGCTTGGCTGCACGGATAAGATTTTTTCTGAGGGTGTTGATGAGCTAGAAGAAGTATTGGCACTTGTTCAAGACTTAGTGACAGACGCTGAAGTAATCGCGGACATGTTGATTGTGCGTGGTCTGGATTATTATACTGGAACAGTGTTCGAAACAATTGCACCAGATTATCGCGAGTTTGGTTCAATTTGTTCGGGTGGACGCTATGAAAACCTTGCCAGTAACTATACTGACCAATCCCTACCTGGTGTGGGGGGCTCGATTGGTCTAACACGGCTATTCGCAGCGCTGATAGAAAACGGTCTGGTGCAAACTAATAAAATCAAACCAGTAGATGTATGCTTGATACCTATCACTGGCAACGAATATGCCGCCTGTGCAAAGTTCGCGGAAAGCTTGCGTAGTGAGGGTAAAGCTGTGGATTTGGTACTAACCGATAAGAAGCTTGGTGATAAACTTAAGTACGCAGGGCGAGTGGCAAAATTTGCTGCGGTGATTGGTGAAACTGAGGCGAAGTCGGGGCACTACAAATTGCGTAACCTCGAAACAGGCGAAGAAACCGAAAACTAGAATATTTCCGCTCTTACGTTTATTTGCTCAAACCGGCATCAAGATACTTTTTGACGTAATCCCAACCCCAACTGCTATCAAAACCAGCCGTTGTAAAACGGTTAAACTTGAAGGACGGCATACCCTGGGAAACCTGCATGGCACGGTAGGTATTATTCTCAATTTCGGCAACGGATTCATGGTTCTGAAGACACTGATCAAACCGCTCACCTAGACCTACATTGTGTCCAATTTTAAGCCAATAATCGCTTGGTAGGTTTTGAATTGCGGGAGAAGTCTTGCTATCACCGATACCTTTGGAATGATAATCATCCCAAAGCGCTTGCAATGCTGCGTGATAGAATTCCCAGAATTTATCCTCACGAGCCGCACAATAAGCACCTTCGGCAGCATCACGCGAATATTGACTACCTCCACCTTCGTATAGGGCGTCAGTTAATCGAATCTCAAAAAGGATTTTATGCTCTGCGAGATAATCTCGAAATTCTTCCCAGTGCTCCATTACTGCTCGAGAAAAAACATCACAATATGGACACATCAAATCCGTGTACATGATGTAATAGTTGGGAGAATCGAGCTCACCAACCGTCGTAGCCTCATCCCACACTTGATCTTTGGGCGACTGTCGAGTAGACGAACCCATAATCAATAAACCAAATAGTAATACGATTACTGTGATAATTGCGACTGTACGCATATGTTTCATAAATCTGCCTCCTTTGGGGTTTGATGTTTTTTCTGATAGCGTGCGCTAATGATTAAGGCATAGGCGTCATTACCGATGCGCTTTAAAGCAAATAAAGCAACTATAATTGCAGCGGCTGTCAGAATACCAGATATGGCACTAGCTAAAGCATAGCTGCTAGTGCTAAAAAGTGTACCAATTAATGGCGCAATCAAGGTAGTGCCACAAGTAGGACAACCAGTACCTAGCACTGCTAAGCCAGCAGCTAAACCAGCATTTTGAACATTGTCAGAATTGGTTGCGGTTGCCACTATTTGTTCTTTCTTATTGCGACGATGGTGACGCCAGACTAAAACTACTAGACCAATCAGAGTGCTCTGTAATAAGGTAACGGAAAAAGTTAAGACCCAATCCCAGAAGCTACGGCCTATACCGAATAGACCCAAGAACCCATCACCAATAATTTGAAATTTTCCAGTCAAATCTGTAGCACCAAACAAGTCAAAAGCTGCTGTACCACCAGACAACAACGTCATGATAGTGCCGAAAATAATAAAAGTTATACCGAAAGTCAACAAAAATTTGGCATCACGTGTTGCTAGGATTATGCCAGAAAAGGCAATTTTCCATTCGTCCAGCCAGCGCACTAGTGCATACGACCAACTTTTTCCTCCACTTGTCATACGTTCAGTATAGCACAACTATCTTGCAATGTAAAAATCATTGCAAGTCCATGTCTCTATTGTATCACAGATTATGAAAAAAGTCAATAGTTATTTGTTCGGTTTTTGGTTTTTACCTCTGTTTTATCTGTGGAAAACTTTTTTGTATTATTTCTATTTTTTTACATAAAATCAAGCTTGACGCGCTTTCTGGTTGTGGTAAAATGTAATTAGGAATTCGGACGGATCTGACGTTGAGAGTCGCCTGAAGTTCCATGGTCTGTGCTAGGTGTTTTGTAGCGTAGAAGTTTATGGATTCCGCTGAGTGTTCTTGGCGGAATTTTTATAGTTGGCTTATAATTTTACATCTCCGTTATCTACTTCGTGCGCAGCGGACTTCTTTATCCAGATGCTGGTACCTTCAGGGTCGCTGGCCGGAGCGGCTTCTGGTGGTCGTCACGGGCATCTTCTACACGCAATGATGGCGCGGCTGTCCCTAGTGCTTACTATCTTGAGTTTGATAATGCTGGCGTATATCCATCAAATGGTCCATACCATCGCTACCGCGGTTTCCCCCTCCGCTGCCTGAGTACTGTATTAGGGATGTGAGGAGAGAAAGAGATGACCAGAATAGTGTGTCTACACTGCTAAAATATGCTATAATGGAGTAGTAGTGATGGCGCCCGAATGGCGGAATTGGTATACGCGTTCGACTTAAAATCGAATGGAGAAATCCATATGGGTTCAAGTCCCATTTCGGGCACCACTACGCGATATTAGAATTACCTATCTTAATATTTTTCTTCCCTCGCTCACCACAAGGTGCGCTTCGGAAAGAGAAAATACCAACCTAGGCAATTCTACTTATCGCTCAAAAAGGAGAATGTTATGAAAAACCCCAAAATTACCCGCAAGATTACCCAAGGTGTTTATGTTCTAACTACTATTGGTGGTGGATGCATCGTGGATGCGGTCTCACGTGCGAGCGCTGGTGATCAACCACTGATTACGGTAGCCGTAGCCAAGACCAACCATTCGCACAAATTATTACGCGAGAATGACAAATTCGCATTGTCGGTGCTTGGTGAGGATGTCGATCCGCAAATTATTGAAACTTTTGGCTTTAAATCCTCCAAAGATATTGATAAATGCTCTGAGTGCCAAACCAAAGAGATCGATGGTGTGCCAGTGGTAGAGAATTCTCTAGGCTATATGATTTGCGAAAAGGTTGACGCTATTGACGCTGATACGCATACAGTTTATATTGGGCGCATGGTTGAAGCTGATGTCTTGGAAGACAAAACTCCGATGACTTACGCTTATTATCAGGAACACAAAAGTGATTTGATGAAAGTTAAAACTGAACAAAACAAGACAGCTTGGGTATGCACGGCTTGTGGATATGTCTATTATGGTGATGAAGTTCCCGATAACTACAAATGCCCACTCTGTGGTTTGGGTAAGGATTACTTCAAGAAAAAATCCGATTAGTTAGATATAGGGCTTACATTTTGGTATAGACTGTGCTATAATGTGGGTATGGTTCTGTAGCTCAGTTGGTAGAGCAGAGGCCTGAAGAGCCTTGTGTCGACGGTTCAAGTCCGCCCGGAACCACCACGGTTGATTTTTCTAAAAGTTATGTTATAATATAGCCTCGTGAGGGGCTATATCTGGTCGAAGAAAAGCCTCCAACCGGAGGCTTATTCTTAATAATACTATGTCCAAACATTCCTAAGTTCCATGTTTTGTTATTCCGACTGAGCCTGGTTAAGGAAGGCTTCCTGCTGTTCAGGAGTTAGCAAGTCCCAAAATTCTTGGAATTTACTATCATCCATGATTGCTGGGTCTTCATGTACCTCTTTTAGCCGTTGCTGGTACTCATCTTCCGTAATAGTCTGCTCGACTTCACTTAGAGTCTGCTCAAACTCTAAGTTGTCAAAGCTAAACACCGTCCAGCTTGCGTTCTCTGTAGCTAACACCATCAGCTTTACACGGTCACCCTCGCGAGTAATCATTGCTTCAGTTGCTGAGGTATCAGTTAAGAACAATCTCTCTTCGTGGCCTTCAACCACGAAGAGGTAGTACGTACTACCTCCCTCAGTGTATGCTCCCCATCGCAAAATTTTACCAGTAATTTCCAACAAATCTGCCGATGGAGTATAGAGTGAGGCCGAGCTGTTGCCCCGAAGTTTAGCACGATAGTCGCGCTCTACTTCCCTAATAGTGGTGCCAATCCCTACAACATGATGTTTTTCAATGTTTACTAAGGCAAAAGATTTAATAATCGCGCTACTGGGGTCAGCCAATGGAATAAAATAAGTCGGTTGGCCTTCAATCATCGTTGGTATCGGAAAAATAGCACTATAATTTTGTGCCTTTACTCGTTCGTCACCGAGTGCAGATTGGCAAGCAGCGTGTTCGGTTGCGCCAGCCAAACTAAAATAGCGCGTTTCTTTTGTACGCAGATTGGTTAATACAAAGCCAACTGTACTTTCATCGGCGCCGCCGTATGAGGTCAAGGAATCGAATAGATAACAGTCGCCGTCAGAATAAACCATTGTATTACCTTTATCCGACTGAAGCATACCAGTTTTTCCGAATAGGGTATTCTTAAACCCTCCAGAGTATTTTCCCCAATTTGCAATCTGAACTTCCAGAAGCTTAGAGGGATAAATTCTGTCCACCCAATCTGGCACATCGCCAAGATTATAAACCGAAACGTTGCGTCCATTGGTTGCATCAACCAGAACAACTTTAGTAATTTCCTTTCCACCCCAAGGCCCGATTTGGTTTTCGTAGATTGGTACCACCCACCAAGGGTGCAGGTTGTCATCTACTTCGAACTTATATTCGTAGCGCAAACCTCCCGGAACCGCATTATATACGATACGTTCCAGTTTGTCCCCCCAAGCCGCATGGCCAGAGGGCTGAACTTTAATCTTGTAATCTTCTACCAAGCGTACATCGTTATCATCAGTCATTGATACCATGACGTAGCCTGCCGTACCACTAGGATTTGCGTTATATTTCCAGAAGCCAGAATGCAGTATAGGTGCAACAAAGAATAATTCGCCATTTACATCCTGCCGGACGCATTCGCCCAGTTCAACACTAGAGCCGACTGCACCAAGAGTGCCAATCAACTTGTCACCCAGCACATTAGCATATTCTTCGCTAACCCACGGGATTTGCAACGGGTCAAACGGAGCAATGTCTTCGTCCTCAAATGGAGTAGGCTCAGGGATATCAATCTGAGAAGCATAATCATAGGCGTGGAACATCCCACTTGAGCTAATGCCGCCTATAATCGCAATCACCAGAAATATACCTGCCGGTATAGCCATCAGCCAATAGGTTGATTCGTTGTATTCGTCGGTGAATCCAAAGAAAACGATTGTCAACGGTATACCAAAGGCTAAAACTCCATAATAAGCAAAAGAACCGAAACTACCAAAGCTGAAGGGGATATTATATTTCCACACCCCTAACCACAGAAATAAAACACACCAGATAGCGGCAACGATAAAACTAACTACTTTCTTCACAAAAATCCCTCCAATTCTATGAAAATACTTGTTTACGAGTTGCGTTCTTAGGAATGTTGTTAACTATACGATAGCCCCCAGCGAGCAAACTAGTGGTATCTCATTCTATTGTATCACAGATTGGTATTTTTGTCAATAGCATTATGGTAAAATTGAGGCTTTTCCAATACGCAGTATAGCATTACTGGTATGCTACAATATTTTCGTGGACTTAGTCCATGGGGGCCAACGGTGGCACAGAGGTCAAGCTCCGCCAATTAGCGGCCCTCTCTTAGAAAGATCGTGAAGTTCCCCTTTGGATTCCAAGAGAAAAATAAGGTTTGGCAGCGCGCAAGATTATGGTCTAGCGAGCCAAAAGTGAGCTTCTAAACCTTGCTTTGATGGCTTAAGGCTTTTCGTTATGGCGTTTGTAGTATGGGCTGTCTGGCGCAGCGGGCACGTTGCGCCAGCAACTACTGCTGGTACTTTTAGGAACGCTGGCAACGAAGGCAACTGGTGGTCGTCGCGCGGGGCTTCGTCGGCTACAAACGCTTACGACCTCAACTTTAATACCGCGGTCTACCCGTCGCACGAGGGTAATCGTTACGTCGGTCGCTCCCTCCGCTGGTTTTTGCCGCGGTGGGGTGCCGATCTTTCTTACTTAGAATTGTTTGCCGTAGAGCGCGACGGCAGCGAGCGCAGCCGCATCGATGACGATAACTAATAATCCGGCAAGCTCGCTGCCGGCGAGCAGAAGGGCGGCGCCGAGTGCGCCTGCGCCGAGCGCCAAGAGAAAAGTGATTAAATGTTTCAAGAATTTGAGCTTGGCGCTCGTTTCGAGCTGGCGGTTTTCCAGCTCACGATTATGCCGACAGTCCTGTTCCGCCAGCTCGAGAATCCGCTCGGCGCCGCCCGGAATAATTTTTTCATACTTAGCCAACTCTTCCGGCTCCGGTAAAGCTGGAAAGGCTAGATGTGGAGTGGTAACTGCTTTTTCTAGAACAACATCATGCATAGTAGTTTCGTCGATTTCCTCAGACTCAGAAACATCACCTTGAACCGCTTTGCGTTTAGAACTAGATGAAGTCAAGCGTCGTACCGCCGACTGATTACCAGTGCGGTAAGCATTAGATGGCTTGCGTACCGCTGAACTGGTCTTAGTAGTTTTGGTAGTCTTGGTGGGCATAATAAATTCTCCTTATTTTATCAATTATTCTGCCCACACTTTTGCTTTTTACTTCTAATTTTCTCTTGGAATCCCTGGAATGGGAAACTCTAAGGCTAGCGTTCGCACTTCGTCGCGCACACCGTCCAGCTCAGCTTGATAACCATCCAGAGCTTCTTCGCTACCGGCCTGAACACAAACATCCAGCACGCGCTTCATCCAATCGGCGACCTTCATCATTTCTGGCACGCCTAGTCCACGGGTAGTCATGGCTGGAGTACCAAGACGAACGCCAGAAGGACGAAAAGCCGCGCCCTTATCATTTGGCAAAGCGTTGGCATTCAAAGTCAGACCGACTTTGTCTAAAGCATATTCATAAAGTTTACCATCAATACCAAAACTGTCTTTTACATTCACCAAAATCAGATGGTTGTCCGTACCATTCCCTTGTAAAGTAAAACCAAGCCGTTGCAACTCGGTTGCCAGAGCCTGAGCGTTTTCTACGATTTTACGCGCATAGTCCTGGAACTCGGGTTGCAAATCCTCACCAAAAGCTACAGCTTTGGCCGCAATAACATGCTCAAGCGGACCACCTTGAGTCCCAGGGAAGACAGCTCGGTCAATCAAAGTTGGGATATTCTCCAGTGTACGCTCAACCTTGCGCAAAGGATTTCCCACTGTGCCCATGCTAACAATTAAACCGCCACGAGGACCACGCAAAGTCTTGTGGGTAGTGCTAGTCATTACTTGGAAGCCATGTTCAAGTGGATTGGGGTGTACGCCACCAGCAATCAACCCGGCCACATGAGCCATGTCGGCCATCAAGAGAATTTCGTGCCCAGCTTCGGCGCTCACCTCAGCAGCAATTTTAGCTACGCGATCAAAATCAGGTAACTTCATGAATGCAGAATAGCCAACTAGAATCAACTTTGGTTTGTGCTCGTGTGCTAGACGCTCTAATTCGTCATAATCAATGTCGCCATCATCAGTGACGCCATAACCTACGAAATTATAAATCTTGGCGCTGCGTGTTACCGGAGAACCATGAGTAAGATGCCCGCCTGCTGGCAAGGCCATGGCAAGAATCGTATCGCCTGGCTGACACCAAGCAAAGTAAACCGCTTCGTTGGCATTGGCGCCAGAATGTGGCTGGACATTAGCATGATCGGCGTGAAAAAGCTCTTTAGCACGGTCAATGGCGAGGTTTTCGATTTCGTCGATATTCTCGTTGCCGCCATAATAACGTTTTCCTGGGTAGCCTTCGCTATATTTGTTAGTCAAAACTGACCCCATAGCCTGCAAGACTTCTTTTGAAACATAATTCTCGCTTGGGATTAGTTCCAAACCCTCAGACTGGCGCTTTTCTTCCTGTTTGATAATTGTAAAAACTGGATCATTCTTCATAGTGTACCTCTCTTGATTACTGTCAATAATTATCAAAACAGTTTTAAATCATAGCATTCACCTCACTTATTATTCTAATTGTAGCATAGAATTTATATTCTTCACAAAAAAATACCTCTCATGTTACATAACATAAAAGGTATTTTTTGTCAAAATTGTGGTGGAGTGGAGGCGACTTGAACGCCCTACCTCAGCAATGCGAATGCTGCGCTCTACCAGGTGAGCTACCACCCCGCTGTTTCCTATTATACCACAAAGCAAAAAGACCCACGACAAAACCTGCGGGTCTTTTCAAAACATTTTCTGGCTATTTTATTAATATGCTGTCTGATATGCCGCTCAGCAAGTTCCCAAAAATACCATGGGTAACCAGTGTTGCTGCCACCCAGTAGCGCATGTCTGTTCCAGAAGTCGCCGCAACGATTCCGAACTGCCCCACCCAATCAGCATACATGCCAGCTTCAGTCCAGATACAGATAGCGCCGATGAAGATGAAGCCTTCTAAAAGTACTCCGATGATTATCGTTGCGCAGGCGAATTTTGCACTAACGGCATAATTGCGCACAAATTTTATTGCGGCAAGACTACCTGCGCAGAGCAAGAGTGCGCCCACCCCAAAAATCCAAAAATCGCTTGCGACTCTGGTAGTGGGCACAATACGTGGTACAACACTATTCAGGAGCAAATTCGCCAAAAAGTAGGCGCCCCCGAAATACGCTACTATTAGTAGCGTATTAAACAGGTTTATAAGCCTGTTTAATATCCGAAGATTCTTTTCTGACATTCCTAACATCCTCCTTTGAGATAGAAAGGTCTTAGCCAAAAAATTAAGGTCCTTCTAACCTCAACTTGGCTAATGGGGTTAAGCTCTAAAACTCGATAGAGTTAGAGCAACTACAGATTAGGCCTAGCAAGAGGCTTATATTTTTATTGTAGCACAGATTTGCGTAAAAGTCAATACTTTTATTTTGTGCGGGGAATGTGGTATAATGTGTCTATTGCCGTCTTAGCTCAGTGGTAGAGCACTTCCATGGTAAGGAAGGGGTCTCGGGTTCAAATCCCGAAGACGGCTCCAGGAGAAGATAATTACAAATACTGAGGTCATATGGTCTCAGTATTTTGGTATACCAAAAGGAACCTGAATCCAAATTTACAATTACAGATATATGATACAATATAGATATGAGTAAAACTACAGGTAAACTAGAGGATATTGTAAGTTTGTGTAAACGCCGTGGGTTTATTTTCCCTGGCTCGGATGTATATGGCGGTATGGCTGGAACCTGGGACTTTGGTCCACTGGGAGTGATGTTGAAGCGGAATATCATGAACGCTTGGTGGCGTTTTTGGGTGGATAGCCGCGATGATATGTATGGCGTAGACGCAGCAATTATTATGAACCCCAAAACTTGGGAGGCTTCTGGGCATGTAGCGACTTTTGCTGACCCGCTAGTGGAATGCAAGGAATGCCATGGAAGATTTCGAGCAGATAAGTTAGTAAACGGGGCTACCGAGAGTATTACGACCGAAGAATTCTTAAAAGTAAATCCTAAATGTCCAACTTGCGGCAAACAGGCTTGGAGTGAGATTCGCAAGTTTAATATGATGTTTCAGACTCATGTGGGGCCAGTTTCGGACGATACCAGTATTGCTTATTTACGACCAGAGACTGCGCAAGGAATTTTTACCAATTACAAAAATGTAGTGGATACGATTTATCCTAATCTTCCCTTTGGTTTGGCGCAACAAGGTAAGGCATTTCGCAATGAGATCTCTCCACGCGATTTTATTCTTAGGGATCGCGAATGTAGCCAGATGGAGATTGAGTATTTTGTGCGGCCAGATGAATGGGAAAAAGAGTTTGATAAGATGCTCCGTGAACAACACTATTTCTTGGAACAAGTGATTGGTTTGCCGGCAGGCATGATTCATGATTTGGATGTGCCAGCCGAAGATCGTGCACACTACTCTAAACGTACGGTTGATATGATGTTTGATTATCCAAACGGCGAGGAGGAGCTGATGGGGTTGGCGTATCGAACCGATTTCGACCTCAGTAATATCCAGCGCGCGTCGGGTAAGAGTATGGAGTACCGCGACAAGGTGACGGGCGAGAGCTTTATCCCGCACGTGATTGAGCCTTCAATCGGAGTGGAGCGTTTGTTCCTTGCGGTGCTAAGTGCAGCGTATGTCGAGGAAGAAGATCGAGTCGTATTGAAGTTGCCAGAGAATTTGGCACCGTATAAGTTCTGCGTGAGTCCGTTGCTTAAAAATAAACCCGAGCTAGTAGCTAAGGCCAAAGAGGTTTATCAGATTTTGAAAGATAAATATATCTTTGTGACTTGGGATGATTCGGGCAACATTGGTAAACGCTATAAAAAACAAGATGAAATCGGTACACCAAAGTGTGTGGTGATTGATTTTGATAGCCTGGAAGATGATACCGTGACAGTGCGCGACCGTGATACCACAGAGCAGGTGCGAGTGAAGGCGGGAGAATTATAAAGAACTTTGGCAGGTGAAGAAAAGAAATTTCTGGTTCGCTGAACCAGAAATTTTGTATATACAACTATTTATTTTTCGTCTGCAAAATTTAGCTCAAGTTCGGCAGTGCCTTTTCGATTGAACGACGAATAATACGCCGTGAAATGCACACTGTAATCGGTCTTTTTATTGCAGTAGTAATCAAGGTAGCCCTCGATCAAGAACTTATTTCCACTACCATCTTCATAACTAATACCGATAATTCTTGCTTTCAGTGGAGCACCGTCCTTACCAGCTATCTTGTACCACAGCCGCTCTTTCAGATTCTCATCTTCATCTACCATGTAAAACGTTACAGAAAAATCATGTTCCTTACTGTACGCATAGGCGAAAGCGGTGAGGAGGTCCATTTTGGAGGGACCATTAATAATAGTTGCTTTAAACTTTTTCTTGTAAATCATACGATTTACCCCCTTTTCATGTACTCTGCCACCCGGCAGGCTGTATATCGCATGCACGATATACAGCCATTGTAGCACAGATTATCCAAAATGTCAATACTATTATGATTTTATGTGCTGAGTGTCAATTAGAGTTTTCCACAAGGTTTTTCTCTGTTAAAATGCCCCCCCCCCCCAGCAAATTTAGGAGATATAATGCTTGCTTTACGCCATCAGGTAGTATATAATTGGACACATGGTTAAAGCAAAGAACGAAGAGAAAGTCAAAACTACTGGGCGCACCTTGCATTATTACTGGCAAGAGGTGAAGAAATATAAATGGTATTCACTGGGCATGATAATTTCTACGCCAATCGTAGTGTTTATCCGAGCGATTTTGGCGCCATTGATTTTTGCAGACCTGATTGAAAAGGCCTCACTGGGCCTACCAGCAGAAGAGATGCTAAGTGTAGCAGCGGTGGAGATTATTGGTTTCTTTGTGCTATATGTGCTAAGCAAAGTAGTGCTAGAGGAGCTGCGACTGTATTGGTGTTGGAAAATGGAAGTGCTCGCGATGTATGATTTAGCTGTGAACTGTTTTACGGTAGTGAACGACCAATCTATGCAATTCCATAACGACCGGTTTTCTGGCTCGCTGGTTTCGCAAACAAATAAGTTCGTTTGGGCATTTGAGCGCTTAGTTGATACAGTTATCTGGGATTTATGGCCAACACTGGCGTATATTGGGATGGTGATTATCGTGCTAGCGCCACAAGTGCCATGGTTTGCGGTGGGAATTGTAGGTTTTGTGGCTTTGTACGCTTTGGTATCTGGTCTCTCGTTCAAAAAGATTGCCTATCTAAGCGATAATGCCGCTTCGGCCGAGACGAAGCAAACCGGGCAACTGGCCGACTCGATTTCCAATATTATTTCGGTGAAATCTTATGCGCATGAAGCTCACGAACGCCACCGTTATGCCGATTTCTCTCGAGCCACATTGGACGCTAATTACAAACAGATGCATGCCACAATCAAACGTGATTTACAATTTAATGGTGTGCAAATTGGGATTACAGCGCTGATTTTAACGTTTTTGGTATTTGGGCGTGAGTGGCTGGGGATTTCTATTGCCACGCTGGTGTTAATTGTAAACTATGCGCAGACGATTCAAGGTGAGCTATGGAACATTAACTCGATTTTTAAGAATATTAACCGCGTGTTTGGTGATGCTCACGAAATGACGATAATTCTGGATATGGTAGACGACGTGGTGGACGCACCGGACGCTAAAGTACTGGATTTGCAAGAAGCTGCAGTGAAGTTTGACCAGATCGATTTTAAGCATAAAGACGCAAAGGATGCGATTTTCCAGAACTTTACGCTGGAGGTAAAACCAGGCGAGCGGATTGGTCTAGTGGGGGTTTCAGGCTCAGGCAAGACAACTTTGACTAAACTCTTATTGAGGTTTGCTGATGTAAGTGCGGGGCAAATTACAATTTCGGGGCAAGACATTAGGAAGATTACGCAACAATCATTGCGAGAAAACATTGCTTATGTACCTCAAGAGACTTCATTGTTTCATCGATCGATTGCCGAAAACATCGCCTACGGCAAGCTGGATGCCACTCAGGATGAGATTGAGCACGCAGCCAAGTTGGCAAATGCGCACGAGTTTATCAAGGATCTACCGGAGGGTTACAATACTCTAGTGGGCGAACGTGGAATTAAACTTTCCGGTGGTCAACGCCAGCGAATTGCGATTGCGCGGGCGATTTTGAAAGATGCACCGATTTTGGTGCTAGACGAGGCGACTTCGGCCTTGGATTCCGAGAGCGAAGCATTAATTCAAGATGCTTTGAATACTCTGATGCAGGGTCGTACCAGTATCGTGATTGCCCACCGGCTTTCGACTGTGGCCAGCCTGGACCGGATTGTGGTGCTGGAAGATGGCAAAATCGTGGAACAAGGCACGCATCACCAGCTGCTGGGGCGCTCACACGGCGTCTATAATCACCTCTGGAGCCGCCAATCTGGCGCGTTTATGGAAGAGGGGTAGCCCGTATCTTGACTTTTTAGCAAATCTGTGATACAATAGAGATAAGCTTAAAGAATTAAGCCCTATCTGTAGTGTAAAAACAATATAGATAAAACTGTTCTTTAAAATCTGCCACCGAAGGGGGTGAAGAATGTGGCAAGGTTAGAATTTCGCACCACAGAATATATCCATGTGAATATTCTGCTGGAGGGGCCGGAAAGATTTTCTGCGGAAAACCGTCCAGAAGTGTGGGAAGATTTTTTCTATTATGCTGGCGATAGAGGTTACGATTACGACGAAATTGTTTATGTAAAACGGACCAATATCATACCGATTACCGGAGAAATAGTTTGCACATTTCTGCCGTTTTTGCATGCAGCAGTACTGTGCCTTTCTGAGAATCAGCTGAAACGGGTATTATTGCTCAAATATACGCATACACTGAATGTGCTTGCACGCAATTTTGCCCCAAAGATAATTCATCCAGAAGATGAAAAATGGCAAAGCTTTATTAAGCAAGTCAATATCCGGGAAATAAATATCGGTTTGCCGCCTCAAAAGGAACCGCGAGAGTTTGACGGCGCGCTTGACCAGATTTGGTCGTACAAAGATTATCGAATAAAATCGCGCCCATGTTGGGGATCTAAGCAATTACAGCAGGAGGCACGAAAAACCCATAAAGATCTGGACCGGATTAATGCACAAATTAACGCAAATTCCAGAATAAAGATGGACTTCCCGCACGAAATTATCTACCGGCTGAGCGCATATGATTTAAGTCTTGAGGTTATTTACGAAACATTTATGATTTATCAACAACCCCGGACCATTCTGTTGATTCAGCAGAATAAAACTGCGCAACAAAATTAGGAGCATTGTATAATGCTAAAATGGCAGGTCCGAAAACCTGCCATTTTTAATGCGGAATTACTGTGCGTTCCAGCGAGCAATGGCGTCTTTGATGACTTGCTTGGCTTCGTCGAGGCCAAAGAAGCCTTTTACCACCGTGGAGCCTGGTTTTTTGAGGTCTTTGTAGTGGTTGAAGTGAAACTCGATCTGCTTAATCAGCTGAGCGGGCAAATCTTCCAAAGTCTGAATGGCGTCGCCGTTGTTGCGGTCATCAGCTGGCACAGCAATGATTTTGTCGTCAACTTCGTCGTCATCGACAAATTTCATCACACCGAGCACACGAGCTGGGACATAAATGCCGGTGGTCAGTGGTTGCTCGGTAATCATAAGTACGTCAAGTTCGTCGCCGTCTTCATCTAGGGTTTGAGGGATAAAGCCATAATTGCATGGTTTAGCAAAAGCCATTGGTTCCACACGATCAAGTATAAAACAGGCATTTTTTCGATCCCATTCAATTTTGTGGTTAGAGCCAGTTGGGATCTCGATTACTACATTAATTTCGCCGTTTTCGTAATCCCCTGGGGTCAAGACTTTGTTAAAATCTGCCATAAAAACTCCTTAAATTATAGTTATATTATAGCACGGTTGTTAATATTTAGTGGGTATGTACTAAATAAAACGGCCGGCACGTTTTGTGCGCAGCGGGCGTATATATTTATCAATGTCTGCTGGTACTTTTAGAGGTGCTGGGCATTATGCTAATGGTTGGTCATCACATAGTGGCAATATTACATCTAATGCTTATTATCTTGAAATCTTTACTGCAGTCGAACCATCTCTAGGCCCTAATCAACGTTGGTTCGGTTTCCCCCTCCGCTGCCTGAGTACTGTATTAGGGATGTGAGGAGATGGCGTAATAAAGGAGCGGCTATAATTTGGGATAGCAAAACCCCGCCGGAGCGGGGCTACAATTATGCATCCTCTAAGCGCTTAAGGACTTTAGCTTTTATTGCCTTAAGTACTAATGGCAAGACCAGCCCAAAGAATATTGCTGCTGCTATAGCGATAAGCACAGTCAGAACTTCAACTTCGCAATACGGAGAAACAACAGTAAGTGTTGCAGCAGTACGTCCTGAAGCGTAAGCGAAGAGTTCAGGGGTTGCTCCATTCAACCAATCTTTGCGACAGAGATTGTATGTGCCAACTGCAATATAAGCAATATGCTCATCCAAGAAGTCGTCAAAATAGTCAGCGAGCGTGCCGTCTGGTAGCATAAGTTTATCATGTTCCAACTCTACAGCTGACGGAGCGAATCCATCAGTACACATGAACGACAGAGATTTAGCAATTTCCTCTCGGTTGACATCTGCAGGGTCGGCAGCGGTAATTTTGAGACGGATCTCAAGCATATCGCCATAGTTAGCTACAATCGCATGGCGATACCAGCTACCAGACATCTCATCACCGACGATTCTAGCCTCCAACTCGTAAATACAGCCTTCTGCCGGATATGAGCTTTCGTTGATATGGCTCATATTGAGATTCTCTGCCATAGTTATAGCATTTCGAGAGAACTCAATCCCCTGATATACTGTAACAACCGCAAAGATAAGGAACATGCAGCCAACAGCCACCGATATGGCTATACCAGCCCTGAATAATCCAAGTGCTACCCCAACTTTCTTAAAACTCTTTTCTTTCATGTTTTTGCCCTCCTTTTTTTGAAAAATGAAAGATAGAATCTAGAAACCCATAGATTACTTTGAGCATGCTAAAGATCTAATAGTGACATGCTACTCTTTTGCCATTGTATCACGTAATTGTGAATTTGTCAATAGGTTTATGGCTATTTTAGTAGTTTTTGCAAATATTATTTCTCGTTATGATTGTAGTCAGATTTAACGCCAAAAATCTTCTCGTGAGCGATTTCTTCGGGGAGGTAACTTTTGTCGAGATGAAAGCCCGCTTCCCATTTTTGCCCCTCACCAAAGCCAAGGTCTTTCATTAACTTAGTAGGAGCATTGCGTAGCCAAGTCGGCACCGGACAGCCCATGCTTTTGTTAGCTACAGCCTGTGCTCGAGCCCAGCCATCATAAGTCTCGCGATTTTTCTTGGCCTTGGCTAACACTACGGCAACGTGGCTCAAAATAATCCCACCCTCAGGCATACCAACACGCTCAATTGCCTGAAAACAGCTCACAGCTAAGTTCAGGGCGCCGTTACCAGCAAGCCCGATGTCTTCACTAGCAAAGATTACCATACGACGAGCGATAAACTTAGGGTCTTCCCCACTCTGGACCATCCGCGCTAAATAATATAATGTTGCGTCTACATCAGACCCACGCATTGACTTAATAAACGCAGAAATGTTGTCATAGTGATAGTCACCAGATTTATCATATAGAGGCATCTTTTTGCCAACAGCGGTTTCCACCACACCCTTGTCGACTTTTTTAGCGAGATTGAGTGAAAGCTCCAGATCCCCTAAAGCAGAACGTGCGTCGCCGCCACTGAGGTCGGCAATATACTCCAGAGCTTCATCCGTGACGCGCTTTGTAGCGTTTTCGGCCTCGAGTGCGCGGCGTAAGACCTGGAGAATATCAGGCTTTTTTAGCGCTGAAACCACTACTACGCGTGAACGTGATAGGAGCGGAGAAATCACCTCGAAACTCGGATTTTCCGTAGTGGCCCCAATCAAAATAATCAGGCCTGACTCCACATGTGGAAGAAAAGCGTCTTGCTGGGCTTTATTAAACCGGTGAATTTCATCTACGAAAAGCACGGTGCGAGCTCTGAGATTCCAGTTGGTCTTGGCGCGTTCTACTACTGCCTCGATATCCTTTTTGCCAGCAGTAACAGCAGACAACTCCACAAAATCGGCAGCATACTCATGTGCAAGAATGCGCGCCAAAGTGGTCTTGCCGGTGCCAGGAGGACCCCAAAAAATCAGGTTGACGGGTTCGGCTTTTTTCACGATTTCGGTGAGAATCTTGCCATCACCGATAATTTCGTCTTGTCCAATTACCTCGTCGAGACTCTGCGGGCGCATGCGCTCCGCTAGGGGTACACGGTTCATATGAGTATATTATAACACACCTTAAGATAGGGCTTATTTAAGCCATTACTTACATTGTAGCATAGATTTTCAATAATGTCAATACTGATTATGGACAATTTTAGCGATTTCGTAGATTGGCGGTAAAACTGTGGAGAGGTGTTCGATTTTGGATGCAAAACGGAGTGGATGAGACAGTAAAAAACGTGCTAGTTTTATAGCCTTAGCGTCTACCTTGCCATGAGAATCTGGACGTAGGGCATTTTCTACGGTATCCCAATTATATGAAAGGTCGGGGCTGAGTTCAGTTCCACTAGTGTCGCGCAAGAAATTGATTTCTTCCCCGTTAGACCGAGCGAGATTAAGCGCAAACCAAGCAAAAACTAATTCATTAGAATAGTCGTCGTTTAAGGCTTCAAGCGATTGCTGTAGAATTGTGAAATGTTCTGGGCTGGGGACTTGCTCGGAAGCACGGTCAAGACGTTTTAATAGTGTGCCGGCGAGTTCTAGTTTGGAAACATCAGCAAGCAGATTACTATAAAAACTCAGCATTTTGGCACTGGTGAGGGTACCTAAAGTGGAACGACCTTGATGAACCACGACATCAGCCACTGAAAACAGCTCGATCCCGCCCGCAAGGCGAGATTTGGATTTGCGCACGCCACGCGCCAAAACTGCAACCTTACCCTCGGGCGTAATAAGATTTAAGATGCGATCGGATTCGCCGTAATTAGTACGGCGTAAAACGATAGCGCGCGTACGAATGTCACTTGGCATCTGAGGCTTGATTACTGTCGGCAAGTTTTTGTTTAAAATCGTCAAGACTAACAACTGGATTTTCTGGGATAACAACAGGTGGAACACTTTCGGGAATAATTGGTTCAGCAATAGCGTCCGGGATATTGGCTAGAGTATCAACGCTTGTGGTATTCTTGGTAGTAGTATCATTTTGCAAGGCGGATTTAATGGCGGCATAGATATCTTCGGGGGTCATCTTGGCTTTGTCGAGCGTTTGCACTACACCGTAATGCGATAAATCACGCTTGGATAAATCCAAAGAGGAAATTAAAATTACTGGGATTTTTGCCGTATCGGGATAAGAAATCATTTCGTTGAGGAAAGCAAAGCCGTTTGGACCAGTGAGCATGATGTCCAATAAAATTACGTCTGGTAGGCGTTCATTTACTGCCTCCATGGCGCTAACGCCATCATTAAAAACGGCAATGTCGTTTGAACCTTCCGCAATACCAGCAATGGCCGCAGCAATACAGTCAGCCATAATTGGTTCATCTTCGATAATATAAATTAAACTCATTTTCCTCCTTAAAACGGCAGTGCCGCCTGTTTAGAAATTGGTAAATCAATGTAAAAACTGGTACCATCGCGATGACGAATTGCGCCTAATTTAGCATGCATGTGCTGGGCGAATTGTGAGGCGATATAGAGACCAAGCCCAGAACTGCCTGGACGCATCGTAATGCTAGTGGGTTTAAGTAGGACACCAGATTGAAGGTCGTGCCAGATTTTGACAGGCAGCGCTGGGCCATAATCACGTACACTGACACGAATGCGCCCGCGATTATCGGAAACAGAAAGCTGACTAGAACTTTGACAATCGGAGTAGCGTACGGCATTAACGCAAAAATTGTAAATAATACTATATAGTAATTCACGATTAGCGGCTGCGAGGCGAGATTTGTTGGAATAAACAGTCGTAAGGTTCCGATGTTCAAACTGGAAAAGTGGCGAAATTTCACGCATGACCGCTTCACAAATACCGCGGACACTGACTGGCTCGGTGGCAAATAGGCCATCCTCAAGGCGAGCAATTTTGGACAAATCTTCAACTTGACGCAGAGCACGCTCGGAGACTTCCACTAGTTGAGACTCTAAACGTTGCTTAGCGGAATCACTATTCGCAACCCCCAAAGCTAACGTGAGCTGGCGAATTAAACAAAGTGGCGCTTTGAGCTCGTGCGCCGCCACCAAAATACCACTTACCTCCATGGACATGAGTCCATTGTAGCATTTTATTCGACAAAAGTCACGGTATCAAGCAAGCGATAATATTCGTCCGAGAAAATTGCAGCATCAGTTTGAATCATAACGGTCTTATCGCGCAACTTAAATATAGCAACTGTACCATGGATATTGCTTGGTAAGTCACCAGTATAGACATTGGCAATCGTGCTGCCCACATTGCGTGTGACTACAGAGACACGACCATTACGCACGAGGTTATCATAAGTGCGAATAACATTATCAAAGGCTTGATCGCGGATAATCACTCTAAGAGCGTTGATTGACGCGTTGCTGACTGGCTGAACTTCACCAGGATTAAGATAGGCTTCAAAATCACCACCGCTAGAAGCATCTTTAGCAACATAAAGATTCCAAGTTTTGGGATATTCAAAGCTTAGACTACCGTAATCGGCAGGACCCATAAAGTTTTTGTAAGGATATTTTTCGCGCTCAGCAAACTCGTTCTCGAGTTTGGTCGTGTTTTCGGAAACTGCCATTTGAACTGCGGCATCAATTTGGGCATCAACATCAGTTTTGACCGAATCCCACTCGAGATATTTCCAGACAAAAAGACCGATAAAGACTATGGCGATAATGCTAACGACCACCAAGATAATCGTCTCAATGAGATTACGGTTTACCTGACGTTTGGCTGAAGCGGCAGGAACTGGGTCTGGCTTGGAGGTTAATGCCGCGGAGCCAAAATTTGGAGTGGTGCCAGGAGCACTAGGACCAAAGGGTTGCGCAGCGACTGGAGCCACCACACTACCCGTTGGGATATCTAGAGGGTCGGGCATAATTCCTTGATTAGTGGCAAGCGGATTAGTTGCAAAATTAGGCGTAGGCTGCGTATCGACTGCAGGAGCTGACATAGTTTGAGCAACACCAGGATTGGCAGATACAGCCTGGGGGGTCACAGGAGTATGACCACCAGAAACAGTTGGTGTCCCGGGATTGTTGTTTCCAGAAATAGGCGGTTGATTCTGCATATGTTTATTATAGCCTATTTTGTAAAGTCCGCCAAGACTTCAACTTGATTTTTAAGCGTTGAAAGATCCTGTTTAATTTCCTTTGCAAGATTGGTAGCAGATTGGTATTTTTCCAGTGCTTGGTCGAGTGTAAAATCTTCACCATAAAACCATTCTACGGTCTGGTCGAGCTTAGAAATTTTACTAGAAATTGATTGTTTAGCGATTTGTGACATTCTTTACCTCAGTAGTTATGATTTTGTCAGATGTTGTAATTTTTACAACACTTCCTGGTGAAAGTTTGCCAGTGATGATGGCATAGCCTCGCTTTAAAGTGTTTTCTGGACTGAGCGAAGCGAGAACCTTGGTAGTTTCCCGAATGTGTTGCAACTGAAGGTCAATACAGTGAGTAATTTGCTGCGCGATTTGTTGTACTCGGTGACGATTGTTTACTATCTCTCCATCAATTGCATCAAGAATTCGTTGGTGAACACGCAGAACTGATAGTTTTGACTGGCGCTGTACAATTTGACGGTCTGGAACTAGCCTCTCGGCAGCGTTGGATGGAGTAGAAGCACGGACATCGGCAGCTAAGTCTGCCAAACTCTCATCGACCTCGTGCCCAATACCAGTAATTACAGGTATGCGACTGGCAGCAATTGTGCGAGCTAATAGTTCGTCATTGAAAGCCGACAAATCATCTGCGCTGCCGCCACCTCGAATGATGGCAATAACATCAACTTGCCCTTGCTGATTAAAATAATCTAGTGCGCGCATGATTTGGCTGGGAGCGTCCAAACCCTGGACTTGGGTGTTGATAGTAAAAATCTGTAAACCACCCCAGCGGTTATCAAGAATTTTTAGAAAATCTAGGTATCCAGCGGCATTAGTTGAAGAAATTACACCAATTTTACCTAAAACGGAAGGCAAGGGGCGCTTTTTAGCAGGATCAAAAACTCCTTCAGCGGCAAGACGGCGCTTGAGCGCCTCAAAACTTTTTTTGATGTTTCCCTCACCAAGCGGGAGAATAGTGCGAATAGTCAGTGAAAATCTCCCCCACCGTGTAAGTTTAGGTGTGGCGCAGACACGAATCCGCATGCCATCACTGAGCGCAACACCCAGCTGCTCTAACGCCATAAAACAATTAACACTAGTATCCCCTTCTTTGAGGTCAAAAAAGACCCATTTGCCTTGGTTAATCTTGAAACTTGCTACTTCCCCCTCTACGATTACTCCCGTAAAAGCATATTCTAAGGATTGATTACAAACTTCAACGAATTCGGAAACTGTAAAGGTGGGGCTAAGACTCATGCTCGATTTCGGCCTTTTCTTTGCGACCAATCTTGGAAATCGAGTGTTGATAAAAACCATAACCACTAATAATCGTGCTAGCCAGGACAATAACGCGAGTCATCAAAACCACCAGTGCCGCTAAACCAGCATCCACACCAAGGCTAGCCATGATACCCACCATGCCCAGCTCGTATAGACCATATGGCACAATAGCACCCATTACTGAGCCAATAGCTTCGCCAATCATAATTTGTGGTAAAATTTCCGGATGACCGAGACTGGCAGCTACAATCCAATAGGTGGCGATTTCGAGAAAACTATAGACAATACCCCACAAAATTGGACGAATTAACATCTCTTTGTGGCGACGAGCAGTCATTAGATCGCCATGAGCATCACCAAGATATTTGTCGACTGTTTCGCGCTTAAGAACGTCCTTTTTGCGACCAAAGGTAACTTTGGCAACCAGCCAATTAGTAAGATTAGTACCAGTTTTGGCAAACCAATCAATACGTTTTTTGCTACTAGCAATTGCTACAATAATTACAATTACAGCAATAATCCCAATGCTTAATAACGCTGTAAAACCAATCACCCAAGCCCCAGCCGTAGGTACAGTGCCAAAAAGTAGCAGGGCAACAATCGCAACGATAGTTTGTAGCTGGTTGGCGCAAATTGTAATTATATAGCGCAAAACATACATAAAACTTGACTGACCTGCAGTAGCGCCAAATGGCTTGAGCCGCCAGGTGATGTAGCCAAGACCGCCCAAACCACCAGCTGGCACCGCGTGATTGACAAAGTTGAGTTCCAAGGATACACGCATCAGAGTCCAGGGTGAAATCTTTTGAGCGTCTTTCTTGGCGCGCATGTACGAAAAGAACATCTGCCCGCAGCAAAAATACATAAACAATTGCTCTGGAATTAGTAAAAGCAGAACGAGAATATTAGTCTCACCAATATGCGAAATTGCTTCTTTAATATCACCGAAGTTAGTATAAACCACATAGACCAAGAGAATGAAGGTTAGAATACTTAAAATCGTGCGAAAAGAAATTTTGAATTTAGGTTTGTCTTTACTCATAGTGGCATTATATCATAAATTTTATGCTATAATAATGACAATATGAAATATCTTGCTGTACTAGGTCGCCAGCCATTAATTTCTCTGGCAGAGTTAGAAAGTCTGTATCAAAATGTGCGACCTTTGAGTGTGGAACTGGCTGAATTTGAGACTGAAGGTGTGCCGAATATTCGCCGTCTGGGTGGTTCGCAAAAAATTGCTAAGGAAATTTCTGGTACTGTGTTGGAATTTTTGGAAACTTTGCCACAAGATAAAAAAATCACTTTGGGTGTGTCGGATTTTTCGCGCGGATCCGGTGCCTATGTGGCGCAAAAAGAGGCTTTGAAACTGAAACGGATAATGGTTAAGCTTGGATACAGTGTCAGGGTAGTACCGAATAAGTCCTCCATACTTTCTAGTGCCACTAGTTTCCATAATCATTTGTTTGCGGAAAATAAAATTGAATTGATTAAGTTTGGCAAAAAATTTTATCGTGTAATTGGCGTGCAAAATATTGATGCTTATGTTGGCCGCGACCAAGAGCGACCGGCACGTGATGCTAAGGTGGGCATGCTACCGCCCAAGTTAGCGCAGATTTTGATTAACCTTTGTGGGGATTTACCTGCCGAAAGCCGCTTGCTTGATCCGTTTTGCGGTACAGGAGTGGTTCTGCAAGAGGCAGCGTTGATAGGCTATAAACCTTACGGAACAGATGTGAGCGAGCGTATGGTGGAATATAGCCGTAGAAATCTGGAGTGGCTATATGCGGGAGGTAGACATAAGTCTTCCCAAGAGCCTAGTCGCGACCAACGGGGAGCACTTTTGGAGCACGGCCTCGCCCGTAACGATGGGCTGAGGCAAACGTGCTCGGAGGAGAGTTATGACTGGTCTCCCGCGCAAAACTGCTTCCAGGGTGATGCAACAAATTTCCAGTGGGAACCGCCAATTGATGCAGTAGCTTGCGAAACCTACCTGGGTAGGCCAATGTCTTTGCCGCCAGCGGAAATCAAACTCAAACAAGAAAAGCAGGAATGTAGTAGCATTATTCTGGGGTTTTTGAAAAACCTATCTGCCCAGATTAAATCAGGCACGCCAGTAGTAATAGCAGTGCCAGCTTGGCTCAGATCAAATGGTGATTATGAACGCTTAAAATTGCTTGACGAAATTAAAAATCTGGGCTATAATGTAAAGAGTTTTAGAAATCTGGGACAGAAAGATTTGTTGTATCATCGTGATCAGCAAGTTGTAGCCAGAGAAATAATAGTTTTAAGGAAGAAATAGCATGTCGCATGTCAAAGCTGGCGGTACCGCCAAAAATATCCACAACAATGCTGGTCAACGCTTGGGCGTTAAGCGTTTTGGCGGACAACAAGTCCGTAATGGCGAAGTTTTGGTTCGCCAAACTGGCGCCACTAAAATTGCTGGTCCAGGCACTTATATGAGCCGCAATTTCACTATTCACGCTGCTAAAGATGGCGTGGTGACTTTTGTCAAAACTAAGAAATGTCATTTTTCTGGCAAGAGCGTGCCTCGTGTACGCGTAGAAGTGCGTTAAGATACTTCATAGACGTTTTTAGGGCTAGTGAAAACTAGCCCTATTCTTGTCCTCAGGACAAGCCTGTTTCAGAACTTACCGTTGGTTTTGAATTCAAACTCCATGTCAGGGATGCTCATTGTAGCTTCGCAAAGCTCAATTTGGCTCCGATATTTTTGACGCATGTTGGCTACCAACGACCAATCAGAAGTCAAATATCTGGGGCAATATTGATAAATCACTGGTGCTATAGTAAGAGCATCGCGCAAAATTGAGGTTTTGCTAGGTAAATGCTCTACTCTGAATTTTTCTGACTGCACCTTGGTGAGATTGCCGTCAAATGCCACGCTGAGAAAATGCTTTTTGAGCTTGGAAAACCTCAGCTGCGCGCGATGCAACCGCCTTGTGTCTTTATGGCTATCCTTGGCAATCCGATACTGTTTATAGAGAATATTTTCGTGATACATACTAGCCAAAATATTATCGGCGGCGCAAAATATTGCGACAATTTCCCGGCTCAGTATCTCGTCGAGATCAGCATCAGACGCGCAAGTTAAAACTTTGAGTAGTCTGAGCTCCGACTCATCTTTGGGGGCATAATGCCCGCTCGATAAAAGACGGTTGGCTGGTCTCATGGTGATAAAGAGATTTTTAGCCCAATTAGAATCACGATATCCTGGCCTCGCCAAAATTTTTTCGCTTGTGGAAGTGAAGTTTGTACTGATGTCAAACAATGCAACGAAATAATCAATGGCGTAGATTGCGATAAGTTCCTCATTTTTAATGTTACTTGTATCCATAATCCACCTCCGTTAATGTAGAATACAGGTTCTCTTTTTATTGTAGCACACATTTAGCAAAAAGTCAATACGTTAATGCTAAAAGAACTATGCTATAATGTTAGCATGAGCAAGATTTTGATTATTGGGAACGTGCTAAAGGACGTCTATCTAAAGCTAGATGAGCGGCAGAATGATTTTGAAACAGATGACCGTGGTATTAGCTGGTTGGAGCTGGCTTTTAATGGTGAGACGCATAGCTTTTTTAAGCGGACGAGTGTATTTGGCGGTGCGGCAGTTTCCCTGTCAGTCTTGAATAAACTCGGGGTGGATGCGGCAATTTTGAACTCTAAGAGCGAAACGAAAGCTGGAGAAATTTCTTGGTCGAACGATCCAGCAGATTACCGTTATATTTTTTCACACAAAGGTGGGATCACTTATTTCGTACCTAGTGAGCGGAAAACGACAGATTGGACGATGCCTAAGGGGACGCCAGAGTGGATTTTGATTGACCGCTCGACTAATGTTTCCGATCGATTAGTGGATGAGCTAAAGAATTTCTTGAAGTTTTCTGGTGGTACTAAGCTGGCGGTGCATATAGCCAAGCAACACACACCAGTTGACCAGAAGTTGGCGCAGTTGGCAGATATTCTATTCGTGGAAGATGAACCACCGGTGCATGTAGAAGAAAAGATTGTGGATAAAGTTGAACTAGACAAGCCAAATACGCAGCTAGTGTGCCATATTAGTCCGCGCAAAATCACTCTGGGTGAGGCTGAGGAGAGCTGGAGCCTGGATCGTGCTGATATGATGACACATTTAACAGTGTATTCTACGATTGTAGCGACTGTGCTTGGTGTAGTGACAGCGGGCGGAAGTCCAGCTGATGCAGTACTCTGGGCGAAGATTAACGCTGAGCAAGCTAGCCTAGATGGTACACTTTCGGCGGAGAAGTTACAGGAGCTGGCTAAAAAAGAACTGGAGAAACGGGCAAACCTGAAGTTGATTACTCGTTCCCTGATGACTTCTAGCAAAGGGCTACTAGCGGTAGATGAGTCGAGTAATAGTTTGGCGAAGCGTTTGGAAAAGTTCCAGATTAAGAATAATATCCAGAACCGGCGTGAAGTTTACCGTATGATGATAACTGCACCTGGGATACGCGATGCTATTAGTGGGGTGATTTTGTCGGATGAGAATCGGGAGCAGAAGTTGCCGAATGGTCGCTCGTTGTTAGAATATGTGACGGACTTGGGAATTATACCTGGGATTAAGGCGGATTTTGGCCTAGCTGCGCTCAAAAATAGTGACGAGACTCATACTTTGGGGCAAGATGGACTAGCGGAGCGGCTGAGGGATTACTATAATATGGGATTTCGGTTTGCGAAGTGGCGAGCAGCGTTTCGCATTGCCAAAGATGAGCCGGGCTTTGTGGCAGTGCAGACCAATGCAGACGAGTTGGCTGGATTTGCAAAGGAATGTCAATTGGCAGGCTTGGTGCCAGTAGTAGAGACTGATATTTTACCAGGTGGAGATTTTGCGCTAGAAAAAGCGGCCGAAGTGACAGCACGCGTGCTGGATACGGTATTTGAGAAGTTAGCACAACGTCGAGTGGATTTGGTAGGCTGTTTGCTAAAATGCAACATGATTAGTAATGGACGCGGAGCAGAAACACAGGCAGTACCAAATGAAATTGGCATGGCTACGGCAGCGATCTTGCGACATGCAGTGCCGAAGTTTCTGGCTGGAGTGTTGTTGCTGAGTGGCGGTATGGATCCAAAGTCTGCCACCCGAAATTTGACTGCAGTGATGCAAAATTCACCGTTCCCTTGGCCAGTGACGTTTGCGTTTTCGCGAGCCTTGGAAGAGCCGGTGTTAGCAACCTGGAAGGGCGATCCAGAGAATGTAAAAGCCGCCCAGGCAGCCCTAGGTCGGCATTTAGCTGCAAATGTGGATGCTTTACATTATCTTAAACTAGAAGCACGTAATACAGGCGGGTTGCAAAATATTGGTGTACTAGATTTATCGTAAGAATTGACGAGCGGTTTAAAGAGCAGCTCCGGGCTGGTGCTGCTCTTTGTGTATAAAATTTACTGGTTAGTGCTGACGAAAATCAATGACTTTTATCTTAGTTGAGACTGACCCGTCTGCCCTATTATCTTCCATCTTATGGTCGTGGCGTGTGAGCCACAGACGGATATTATAGGCGACGATAGTGGCAAGCATTGTGGCGAGAATAAAGAGTGCTATCCCCATATTAGTAACCCGCTCCTGCATAGCAAGTACTTGGGCTTTTTCTACCTGCACTAAGATTTGCATGTCAGCAATCTCCTGCTTTTGGGTAAGAATCTCTTTTGCCATTTCAATAATCAGCTCATTGTTATCTTTTATTTTAGCTTCGCTGTTGGGATTGTAGTAATAGATTTCGTTTGAGTTGAAATAATCTATTACTTCTTTACTAATGGTTGTTTCTTCTGAATCCGCACTGTCAGTTTGTTGCTCGGCGGCACAAACTGACATTCCCGGGAATGTCAGAGCTAAAAATATGAATAGCGACAAAAATCTTCCTTTTTTCTTCATTTTACATCCCTCCATATGAATTCATGCACTCTAAACCAGCAAATTTTTTATGTACTAATAGTCAAAACCTAATTCTTAATTTAAGCTTATAACAGATTTTGTATTTTGTCAATAGAACGATTGTTTTTACTATGATACCACAAAATTCGATAATTCTCTATTGACATTATTAAGTATGTGTGCTATAATTAGATATGAGGGTTCATTTTTGGCACCTCGCCAAGCATCTTGAGAGAATAGTTTTTTAGGAGGGAAAACAATGGAAATTGGTTTTAGAAACGGAGACAAGCAATTGAAAAAGTTGTTTGACGAGTTAAACAGGCTAGCGCAGTTTGTAAACGGATCAGCTACGTGAACGATAATTCAGTTACGCTGAGATACGTATCGGATACCGGAGATATTACTTCCAATGCGTTTACTTTTAGTATTGAGGGCTATCATGCAGTAGAGGCAGACTTAAAAGTTACTGCTTTTAACTGGAAAACCCGGTGGTGTGACTGCTTTGATGAGTGGATGGATTTTGCTAAAGCGCAGGACTATTTAATGGAAATGCGGGAATTCTACATAGTTCTCAAGCGGGACAAAGAAGAACACCTGTACCCTTATTCCCCATCTGGACTGGCTTGCCTTTTATCAACTTTGGGGAACTAAGTCCCAAAACCATATCTATTAGAACTTTGTCTAGACAAAGGCACCGTGCGATGCACGGTGCCTTATTTTCTTGTCCGAACCTAAGATTGACTACTCGGCTTTTTCGGCTGGGGCAGTTTCGGCGGCTGGAGCCTCAGCGGAACTCTCAGCAGCCTTTTCATCTTCGGCGTCACGAGCGGCAGCTTCAGCTACTGGGTCGTAAACATTAGCAATTACAGTGGTAACTTCAAGTTCTTTGTCTGCTAATTCAACACCTTGCGGCAAGACTAAGTCGGCAATGGTGAGTTTATCATCGGTGCCAGCAAGTTTGGAGCCGTCAACGGTCAATTCTTCGGGTAAGTCAGAAGGCTTAGCTTTGACTTCGATCTCTTCCAAAACCGGCATAATTACATAGTGTAACTTGGCGGCATCTGAAGCGTCAAAATTAACTACACGAATTGGAGTAGTAGCTTCAACGATTTCATCGGCAGAAATTGCTTGAAATTCAACATTCATGATGCGGCGACTAACTGGATCAACTGCAACATTCTTAACAATGGCGAGCTGTGGCTCGCCAGCAATCAAAAGCTCAACTGGTGAGTGATAACCGGCCTCAAGCAGGACTTTCTCTGTAGCATTATAAGCGGAAGCGCCCAAAACTGGCTCATCGCCACCATAGACGACAGATGGAATTTGACCTGCAGCACGCAAAGCTTTGAGCTTTTTACCCTGAGCAGTGCGGCCTTCCAAAGTAAGTTGGTTAGACATATAAATTAGACTCCTTTTTCTATTCTCTGTATTTACTATCTATTATATTACAAATCTTCTAATCCGTCTACCCCTGGTAAGGCTTGCCCGGATAATAATTCAAGTGCAGCACCACCACCAGTAGAAACGAGTGAAAATTTGAGCTCTGGATCGTCTGCGCAAAGATTTTCTACGAATCCAGAGGTATCGCCACCACAAATTACAGATGTAATATTAGGATTTTCGCCTATAACCTTAGCGACGATAGTGGAGGCAGTGGCATAAGCAGCATCTTCGACTTTGCCTAAGACCCCATTCCAGAGTACTGTTTTGGCATTTTGCAACAATTCAACTAATTTCGTAGTACTGACCGGTCCAATATCAAGTTTGACGCCAGTACTGTCCTCGTCAAAGTCTTCGGCTACGATAATTTTGGGGTTGTTGGATTTATAGCCGTCGGCAGCAATTTTACCACCAACATAAATCGTATCGGCGACTGAAGAAAATTTGTCGATCAGCGGTTGTTTGTCGGCGACTTTGGCACCACCAATCAACACTATAAAAGGGTGCGCAGGATTTTTGGTTATTTCTGTTAGGGTTTTGACCTCTTTCTCTAAGAGCAATCCGGCAACAGATGGCAAAATATGCGTAATAGCCTCAGTAGAAGTATGGGCGCGGTGCACCACTGCAAAGCCATCTTGCACAAACAGCTCAGCATGAGTAGAGTCGACAATCTCGCGAGCAAATTCCTCGGAGTTTGCTTCTTCTTCAGGTGAAAAGCGGAGGTTTTCGAGCAAGAGGATACCGCCATCAGGCAGATCTTCAATCGCCATTTCCACCTCAGGGCCAGAAACGTCATCGACGAAGTTAACTGTGACCCCTGGTAATAATTCGGCGAGTTTTTCGGCTGCGACATATAACGAGAGTGACTTATCACGCTGACCGTTAGGGCGACCGAGGTGCGACATCAGGATAATTTTGGCTGCTTTATGCTCGAGTAGATACTTGATAGTGGGCAAACTGGCATGAATGCGCAGGTCACTGGCGATTTGTTGTTTAGATTCGCTAGTTGGATTGATAATTATGGGTTCATTTTCCAACTCACCCGCTTCAACTGGAACCAGCGGCACATTATAATCTGTGCGCACCAGAACAATTTTGTCCTCGACATCAATGTCGCGAACTGTTTTCTTGGAAAACATTTACCTCCTTAAAAATGCTAGATTTCACGTAATTTGATAGTGTCGGTACCGGCGACATCACGGTCGCCGGAAACTACGACCACGCGTAGATGGTCGTGCCCCGCTGGCATTTGCAAATAACCAGAAGCCTTGAGTTCACGAGCCAGATCAATGCCGCAATTGGTAGAATATGGACGCACAAAAGCGGAGTTAGCATAAGTTAAGGCTAGTTGGTTGGCAACGCGCTGGTCACCAGTGACAGTAATAATTGGCAAATTAGGTCGCTGTGAAGCCATGGCGCGTGCCGTAGCACCAGAGGCAGTCTGACAAATAATGGCATCGGCTTCAAGGCGCTCAGCCAAACTGGCTGCGGCTTCGGAAAGCGCATCATAGTTAGGATTGTCGCCACGTGGATCCTCTGGAATAGGAGCAACATCGGCATGGTTTTGTGTGTAGAGAATAATCTTTTTGAGCTCTTTAACGGTTTCTAGTGGGTATTTACCGTTGGTAGTCTCGTCGGAAAGCATTACTACATCTGCACCTTGGATAACAGCATTTGCTACATCGCTCACTTCGGCGCGGGTTGGAATAGGGCTATCCACCATTGAACCCATAGTTTGCGTAGCCACAATGCAAATCTTGGCATGTTTGCGACAGAAATTTACTAGTTTGCGTTGCACAATAGGCACGATTTCCGCACCAGCTTCGTAAGCCATATCACCACGAGCCACCATAATAGCGTCGCTGGCTTCAACTATTTTTTCAAGGTGCGAGTCGTCTTCGACAGCCTTTTTGGTCTCGATTTTAGCAATGATTTTGGCGTTAGATCCCTTAGAACGTAACAAAGCACGGAGCTGTTCAATATCTTCAGCGCACTGCACAAATGAAAGCGCTACATAGTCAAAATCGCGGCTAATTCCCCATTCGATATCTGCCAGATCCTTAGGGGTAAGAATATCACCACCGAAATCGGTATCAGGAAGATTGAGACCCTTGTTGCTCATAACAAAGCCGTCGTTCTCGGCAACCACTTTGATAGCCGTATTAGACATAATCTCTGTAACGTGAGTACGTACTTTACCATCAAAAATATAGATGGGCTCATCTACTTTGACTTTTTCAGCCAAGTTGTATTGGATTGGAAAAGTGAGACTACCGTCATGCTCCTTGACGGCATAATCTAGAATGATTTCATCACCCTCTTTAATGTCGTAGTGGTTGTTCTGAATCTGCCCTAAACGGATTTTTGGTCCTTGCAGGTCTTGCAAAATGGTAATAGCGCGACCTTTCTTCTCGGCAGCTTGACGAATCCAACCGATAAATTCGTCCATTTTTTCGTAAGTACCATGGGAGAAGTTGAGACGGCAACCGTTGACTCCGGCCATGATGATTTCTTCAATTTTTTCGGCGCTATCGACGGCTGGGCCAATCGTAGCGAGGATTTTTGTACGTTTAAATAGTTTACTCATATGCCTATATTTTACCATAGAAACAGATAACATTCTAGTCGCGGATTTGCTGATCTAAACCCATTTTGTTATGTTTTTTATAATTCTTATGATAAAATTATTCTATGGGCAAGCATGCAGATAAAAATGATAAAAAGTCTAGACCCAAGTATGTTTTGGGCTGGCCAGAGTGGACTTTAATTGGGATTGTAATTTGCTCTAGTTTACTCATAGCGCTGGCGCTTTGTACTGGAATGCGCAAGAGCCCCCAAGAAAAAGCGGAAATCGAACTAGAAAAATTGGCGAATGCCTACTATGTGGAGTATCTATACCCAAGACTCTTGGGTAATCTTGAAAACAATCCTGAGACGATGCTAAAAGTATATTATGAGGTTGGTGTGCCAACAACATATTTACGTCAATTATTGCATTATAATGACGATGAGTATGCCGATTTAGCAAAAGTATTTGATAAATTAGGATGTAATACTAATGCTACGGGCGTAAAGTTCTTTCCACAGGAGCCTTATGGGCAACGGGATTATACAGTGGAATACATTTGGCAATGCGAAGAAGGTGATTTTCCTAAGCAATAAAGTTGACTAAATCTCTGACTTTTGTTAAAATAGAGTCGTGGCCTCTTAGTATAACGGTTAGTACACCGGGTTTTCATCCCGGCAACGCGGGTTCGATTCCCGCAGAGGTCACCAGGACATATTAGAGCATAAATTTATTAAAGCCGCAAGGCTATTTTTATTTTATTACTCACATGTTACTAAGTAAAGCACGATATTGTGCTAAAATGAAGTCATGGCCTCATCGTTCAACGGATAGGACATAGACCCTCTAAGTCTACAATGCTGGTTCGATTCCAGCTGAGGCCGCCACTGATATCTTGAGTAAATCGAAAAACATGATGAGCGACTTGCAGAAGAAAATTCCGGCTACATACACAGCATTCTCAAAATACCATTTTTATGCGAAAGAACTAATTTCGGCTTTTGCCTTGAAGGAAGGCTATTTGCCGTTAAACCCTTTCATGAATTGGAATTATTTCTTGGGCGACCAGGTAAAGCGTGATCTGATTGTGCGCGCTAATAACAATTTGATTTTGCATGCAGACGAATTATGGCAGTTTGGACCGATTGCGGATGGTTGTTACCACGAAATTATGCTCGCAATGAAGCAGGGTAAGAAAGTGAGATTTTTTAGCATGGGCAAACGCGTAAAAGACATTCGCCCGCTACAAATTGCAGGGCTAGAATTCGAAGATGAATTGCGCAAAAGAATTGATGTGGGTGAGTTTATTGTAAAATTAAAAACATATTTGCTGTAAAAACGCCAATACTATTTTACTAATTTATAGTAGATTGAAGGGGCAAAACGTACGGGGGCGAGAAGTTTTTGGGCACCTGATTCTAGATTAATCAAGAACTTATTGCCAAAAATAGCCTTGAGGCGCGTGCTCCGGAAGTTGGAAACTGAAAGCACTTCGCTAATCTGAAAACCAGAATTTTTAAAAATCTCTTCGATGTATTTGGGATGGTAGTTATAAAAGCCGTCAGCGTCGATTTCTTTCAGATGAACTGGCTCAAGGCTAAATGGATTTTGATTGGTTTTGCCGGTCCAATAGCGGAAAATGCGAGGGAGGGTGCGTTTGTTGGCAACCTCTATCACTGCTACTCCGCCAGGTTTGAGAATACGATAAAGTTCATTAGATACTTTCTGCATATCCTTAAAATGATGTGTGGCACGTACCATCATAAGAGCATCAAAAGAATTATCCTTGAAAGGCAGTGAATAGATATCACCATCTTTGGTTTTGAGCTGATCACCGTAAATTTCCTTGGCTTGAGCTAACTCGGTTTTGGAATAGTCAAACAAAGTAGCTGACCGTGCGCGAGGCAAATATTCGTTAGCGAGACGACCATACCCGCCAGCGATATCAACAAAATCACCCATTTCTCGTGGCAAAAGCCGACGAATTGCCATACGATCCGCGGTATCCTCATACTTACGATCAGCGTCTTCCCAAAAAATCTTCTTATAATCGTAGCCGTTGTAATCTGAAATCGACTTAGCCTTAGCATGATCGGACGACTTTTTAGCGGATTTGGTGGTTCTTTTAGCCACGGGCGTGGACTTTTTCGCAGTTTTCTCTACCATAATTCCCTCTATTATAGCACGGATTGAATATTATTTGGCGCGATGATGTCTAGCGGTGAGACGATAGCTGAGATCGATTAAGCTTTTCAAGCGCTCGTCCAAACAACCGCTATCTAGAACTATCGTAAGCCAATGGCGCTTATTCATGTGATAAGCTGGTAAAATTCCTGGTTCGTGAAAGATCTCTTCCAATAAATCGGGATCGCATTTAAGGTTAATAAAATCGACAGTTCCTTCCTTTTCTAGTCCAAGTGTATGGTAGCTAGCCTTAGAAATAAGAGCGAACCATTTACGATTATCACTGTGACGAAACACGGCACAATCTGGGGTGTCTGCCCAGGGATAATCTTGGGCAATGCCAGCAAAGTTTTCATGGATAAAGGCTTCGGTTTGAATGCGATTCATGAATCCATTATAACATCGTGCTAAAATGATGTTGTGGATAAGTATCCATGGATACCAATAGCAGCCAGAGCTCACTCCTCCGCTCGCTAGCGGTCTCCTTTGAAAGATCGAGAGGCTTGCCTTGGAGTTAGGAAAGTAATAAGAGGATAGCAATCATAGTAGTTATGGCTAATATCGATTTGGAATAAGCCTCTTTACCTATGACCGTAGTGCTTTGTCATTAGTTGTCGTTTCTACTTAGATCGTTTACGTGGTACGGATTACTTCGTGCGCAGCGGGAACGTCAATCTGGCGAATACTGCTGGTACTTTCAGGAACGCTGGCAACATTGGCTATGAGTGGTCGTCGCGTACTTCACCGTCTAGTAATACTTTAGCCTACTGGTTTGAGTTTAATGCTACCGAGTCACGCCCGTCGTGGGGCCCGAACAATCGCTACAACGGTCTCCCCCTCCGCTGGTTTTGCCGCGGCGGGGTGCCGATCTTTTGACATTTATATTTTTCTCCTCACATCCCTAATACAGTACTCAGGCAGCGGAGGGGGAAAGCGTACCAACGGTTATTTGGACCGCCTGAAGAATAGACGCCATCAGGATTATTATCAAAATAATATGCGAAGATGGGCGTTAAATAGGAGCGTGATGACCAGTAGTCACTATTAGTGCCAGTATATCTTAAAGTACTATCAGTATTAGGCAAATCAACAAACCCGCTGCGCACGAAAATGAGCGTTTTTGTCACCTTGCTAGCCTTCAATTTTTTGCAAAATTTTGAAGGTTGATTCCAACAATCGCCCCTGTTATGGCAAAATAGAGCCTTCAAATTTTTCTAATTTTTGAAGGCTTCGTGCGCAGCGGGTATGTACGTATTACGTATGGTATTATAGAATACCCAGGGATAGGTGGTTTCCATTGGTCGTCATTTAATTCTAGTAATAATATGAATCTTGGTTTGATGTTTACATCTAGCGTATCGCCACGATATGCTTTTTATCACAATAACGCTTTCCCCCTCCGCTGCCTGAGTACTGTATTAGGGATGTGAGGATTGGGACAACCGCCATGGTGTAAAGCCCCAGTCGCCGTATTGACTGTCATACAGTATCTGCTCATCAAGTGTCACGCATAAAAAACACTAGCATTACAGGAAAAATGGTATAATGGGATTGTCGAATCAGTTTAGATAACCGTTTTTATTTGCGTAAAAGTTAAAAAACGCTAGAGGAATATGTTGCAGTTTAGCGGCATCGCATAAATAATCAGCATATTCTATACGCGGTTATGAACGGATTCGACACCTTGCGGTGTCGCTTTTTGTGGCGGCAGGCAGCTAATATCAAGCCTAAACAGGAACAAATATGCAAGACAATATTAACTCAGACACAGCGATAGTGAGCCAGAAAATAATCAAGCCATCACGGGTACTGTTCCTGGAAGAGATAAACTGGATTTTATTAATTATAAGTACTCTTGGCGCGTTCTGCTTTGCGGGTGACCTTGCAGGATTGGAATTTGCATGGGCGGGCGTAATACTCTTCCTTTTCTCATTCCCATTAGCAACAATTTTGCTAATCGCTGCGGTATATGCCTTAGTAAGAAATTCCGCAGCGAAAATAGGCGCAGGCAACCACATGCGGATTAAAACTTTGGCTGGCTGGAGTATATGTGCGTCATTCGTGGTTTTTCTATCCAGCATTATGTGGGTAGTGATACCCAGCGGGAAAAATATGTCCCCATACATATGGCTGTTCTTGCTGTTTATGAGCATAGAATTTTCTGTTCTTTTAACTTCTCGGATTATTTATAATCATATATTAAAGTGCCCTGAGAACGAGAGATATAATAGTACGCAATTATACCAGCAGAGCCAGCAAAGCGATACAGACCTGCTGAGGGAAAGAGCAAAGCTGGTGTTGATATATGCGCTTTTGGCACTGCTTCTTTCCTATGGGAACCATGAGATGATAGTTTCGAGCGTCATTGAACATCATACCGGGTCTGGGCTTATTGGGATTCCTCTTATGTTTTTATGCATAATGTTCACAGTAATCGCAATTTCCCAATCCATAAAAACGGTCATCTTATATCTAACACATCATATACGAAAATTACCGTTACTTGTAGCTCATATTTGTTGCATTTTAGGCGTACTTATAACTATTGCAGCTATCTCTTTATTGGTACACACTTCGATTATACTTTTAACCTGGTGAATAGCACTGGAGCGGTTTGGTGCATTGAGGGCATATAGGATGTCCTCAATAGAGTTCACCTGTATGTCCTCAATATTTTTACCTGTAAATCAACGCATAAGCGTAGAACTTGTTTGTCTTAACCGTGATGGTTTCTGGATTGGTATCTAGGTCATTGTAAACAATTGGCTGTCCGTCCTTTGTAACGCAAATCATCTTGTACTCCCGGTCTTTTTTATAAATATCCGATGGAATTTTGATGGTGAACTGTATTTCCTTATCCATACTGTATGCTGTATCAGGAAGCGTGTAAATGTTATATGTCCTCCCAATTTTATAATCCCCCAGAACCGCCTCAAAAGACTTAAAGCATAATGGCCCCTGCATTGTGTTTTCTATTATAATACGGTAGGCATTATCTTTCGGCAGGGTATACTGTACTGCATCTTTGCCCATGCAGGCGTACCTTTTCTTTTCATCAGGCGTGGTTGGCTTCCAGACCTGCGCAGATGCAATGTGGTGCAAGCGGGTGCAAATGATAAAAGTTGGGTGCAACGTGTAAAATGAGGCTCTAATTTTTTATTTACCTATTGCCGAATTTATTGATGAATTTATCACTCAATGGATTAAATTTATACCTGAACCAAAAGAAAACCCCATTTTATAGGGGTTTTCTTTTGGCTTATGTAGGCTTAATGGATATCGTTTTGTATCAAACGTGACGTCCTAATATGGTGAGTCGGGAGAGGCTCGAACTCTCGACACCGGGCTTAAAAGGCCCGTGCTCTAACCAACTGAGCTACCGACCCAGGAAGCCTACTAAGACACGCTGGTGGGCCATAGAGGATTCGAACCTCTGACCTCGTCTACGTCAAAGACGCGCTCTAGCCAACTGAGCTAACAGCCCAATTTGCCTGTCTTATGTCTTTGATTATATCACAGAATTGCTAAAATGTGAAGAACTTTACACTTACAATATTTCCCGTTCTCGTCGCGCAGCCTTGCCAAGTAACACGACAATGACGCCAGCAGAGGCAATAGTGATTCCAGTCAAAACAAGCATAGCAAAGGCAAATGGATTAAAGGTAGACGATGTCATTTCTGTGAGACCGGTCTGAGGAACATCAATAGTAGATTCAGCTTCGGTGCTATCTTCCGCGACTACAGGTTGGTCTAACTCCGGTTGGGCGAAGCCATTAACTGGTGTTTGATTACTGGATGAGGTATTCCCAGAGATGTTCGGCCGTGGTGTCTGAACCGGCGGCACAACAGGAGCTTGAGTAGAAGGCTTAGTATCTGGAGTGGATGGAGCCACATCGGTATCTTCAGGTTGCGGAACTGGTTGAGTAATAGTGGGAATTTCTGGCTCTTCTGGCTTGTCTGGGGCAGGTTCCTGCTCATTATCAGCGTTAGATCCACCGCCAATAGGGGCGTTGCCGGAAGTATTACTCGAATTGTCGGATTCTTCGTAATCAGGTGTCGTTTCTTGGTTTTGGTCAGGGGTTAGCGTTTCATCAGTGCCCATAGCAAAAGTGTAATTTACCCAGAGGGCACTACTCATAGCTAAGATAGTGACAAAACTAATCAAAAGTCGCGTGTGTCGCATTTTTTCTCCCAAAATTTGCTCCACTTTCCACTATTTTATCACTAAATCTCTGTATGGTCAATATGTGGCAAAAACTACCGGCATTCACTCACTACCGGTAGTTTTATATTTTAGAATCTAAGTCTAGCGGCGACTCTTGCGACGTACTAGGTAAAGCGCGAAACCTGCAACCATGCCAAAGACAATCAAGCCCGTAACTAGATAGTCTACTCTGGTAATGTTGAGATTATTGATTGTGAAACCTGTATCCGGAGTATCGGGTACATTTGGATTAACATAGGCGTAATTAGTATCTAGCCTAATCATGGATATTGTATTACCGTCAGCGCTACGTGCTACTACAACTGCGGTATATTTACCGTCTTTTGCATTATAGTCACCGAATGGCAAATCCTTGATGATTTTGCCAGTGGCTGGGTCGATATCATCGCGACTAAGCACTACTGGAACTTCATTGCCGTCTTTGTCAACAAAGAGCGGGTTGCCAGCCTCATCATAGATATGAACAATTACCTGTTCAACTTCACCGTTTACTTCGATATCAATGATAGGGTCACCGTTGATGGCTGGTTTTGGCTCAAAGTTGGCATTAACAGCTCGGTAGCTAAAAGTAATGGTATCTTCGCTAGTTGAGCCCCGTTCGTCAGTAGCAACAACGATAACTTTATAATCATTTTCGCGGTCAGTGTAGTTTGTAACGTTAAGGTTAACGGTACGGCTACCAGAAATATCGGTCGGAGCAAATGTGTCAACTAATTTTTTGACAAGCTGACCATTATCGTCCTTGTATTCAATATACATTTCGACTTTGGTGGTTTCTTCATACTGATAAGTAATTGGAACGACTGGGTTAACGGTCACACTCTTATCTTGAGGTGACAAAATTCTAGCATTATTGACGCCATTCCGAACGGTGACATTCAGATTAACGCTATTGTCTGCGCTTGGGGGCGTATCCACCGCTGCGGCCGGCATAGCATAGGCCACCGCCGTCATTATACCGACAGCAGCTAAGCCAGCAAAGCCCAAAAGTTGCTTCTTTGTTTTTTGCATACTCTACACTCTTTCTGTTTAGTTTTTGTTTGAATTCGCTGAGCTGCCGTCTCGCAGGATACTACTCGCAATAGTATCACGGCTACCTATACCATCATGAATTCCACTACACGAGGGTACGGGCTTTGCGCTCTTTGCGCTTTCTGATTATGATTATAATCCAAGCAATTACAACTGTCAACAATAAAATTAACAAAACCATAACGAAAATGGGCATAATCACAACAATATGAGTCTCGGTTTTTACCGTATCGGCGCCAGAAACCCGGAATTCTACCTGAAAAATGCCAAGAAGTGGTGGATTCTCCCAATTGACGTCAACGTGATATTCAGTGTCTGGAAAAGTAGCAATTGACCCCTTATCGCTATGAATCTCCTTACCAAATAAAGTACGTGCAGTGTAAGTATAATATGCGTCAAAATCAGTATTACCAGTATTTTTAATGGTGGCCTTAGCTTGAAGTGGACCGCCTAAGGCAAATCGTGTAAAACCGTAGTCGGAAACTTCAGCGGTCTGTTCAGTATTACCAATGGTACGACCAGAGATAACCATACCTGCTTGAGAAATAGTCTGTACTCCAGTGCTAGTAGTTGCATCAGCGCCAATTGTTTGTGCCCAAATCACAGCATACTGTGCACCGCCAGGTACATCTTCTGGGACTTCAATACGATAACGGATTGTTTGGGTTTCACCTGGTTCAATTGCAAATTCTGCTTCTTTGGCATACTCACCATTATCATTGAGAATAGTGATCCAGCGTGAAATTTGAGTATACGATGTAGAGGACGACTCAGAAAAGTCTAACTCGTAATTCTCACCCTTAACTACATATGGTGAAGTATAAACGCGATAGCGAAAGCCCTTGGTACCGATATTTTTGACTTCCATGACACAGCCACCTTCGACATTGGCTGGACATTTTTCTGATTTTCCCTCTAGAACATCTCCACCCATCAGGGTAACATTAACTGCGGTTGGTGATAACTGTAGCCAAGTTTCTGGCGTGGATGCCTCTTCCTCGGCATGTACATCCTGTGGCCACCCTACAGCCCCAGCTATAACCATAAGCCCAGCAAGGACCATACTAATAGTTTTTTTCATTTGAAATAAGCCTCCTAACTCCTATTATTGATTAGCGATTTTTGCGTGCACGAATGCGAGTGACAATCCAGAAAATAGCACAGAAAATAATAGCTAGAACAATAAACATAAACCAGATTGGACAGAGGAATACAACTTTTTCAGTCACTGAGGTTTCTCCAAAGATAGTGACAGTCTGCTTGACACGGAAAATACCAAGATGTGGCGCGTTAGGCCAAGTAACTGTATTGAAACGCTGTGTTTCTGGCAGGATAGTCAGTGTCATTGGATTTTCTTCATTAGTATAAACTTCTTCATTACCGAACAATGGATACACTTGTAAGACATATTCAGCATTTGCGTGCGTGTTACCCGTATTTTCCACAATGGAAGTGGCAGACACTGGAGGGTTAAATAAGAAACTTGGAACTTTATTTTCGATAATAGAGCCAGTCTTGCGAGTTTTACCTTGGACATTAGAATAAAGAATCATACCAACCCGGTTCACTGTAACTACGCCAGAACCACCTGTGTTATTTTGATCACTAACTGTTTCTGCAGTCAACAGGGCATACTGACCACCAGCAGAAACATCAGTTGGTACCTTGATTTCGTAAGTAATCTCAACTTCACCATTTGGACTAACTGTTCCAGAATCCTGAGAAAATGTTACCCAATTTACGATATCGGTATATTGATTGTTCTTGTTGTAATCTGGAGTGTAGTGCTGGTCAATGACAGTATACGGTGAAACTCCAACCTTAAACTCAAACTGCTTAGAGCCAGTATTTTGAACTTTGAATTTACCTGTGCGCACCTCTCCAGGCTTGAGTTCGCCAATATCTTCCTTGGCGGGTGAGATTTGTAAACGATAATCTGGAATTTCGTCAGCGTGTACTGCACCAGAACCAAGTACTACCATAGTCACGGATACAAATACCGCAAACAAGACATGTTTCAAATATTGAAAAACTTTCATTGACCTCCTTATTTCCTATAATTATATAGCACTGGTTTGAAGAAATCAAGACAAAGCACAAGAAAAATCCCGCCCCTGCGAGAGGACGGGATTAAAGAATCTATATGGATAGATTATTTAACGGTTGCAGTAAAGACTACGGTACCAGTATAAATACCTTCAGCCTGAGTACCGCTAGCGGAAGCGCCAAAGTTAACTTTCGTGTTGCCAGTCATTGCGCCAGTGTTGCCAGCGTCAGCTGTATGGCTAAGGATGTTGACCGGGGCAGCAGTGATTGCAGTCCAAGCCGCTGGAGTAGTGCCGTCAGCTTCGTACAAGCGATAAGCCCAAGCCGAAGTACCAGCAGCAATATTAGCATCAGCTGGAATCTCAGCACCATCTGCAGTCTTCAAAGAAGTGTCAGTAGTGGCGCTCTTGATGGTCAGATCGTAACCAATTTCGCTGTTAGAGCTAACAGTAACATTCAAATCTTTAGTGGTAGAAACACCGTTGATTTTCATCTCACCGAGGTCGACAACGCCATCAGTTGCGTCAGTCGTGATGGAAATAGCACCGCCAACTTCCACCTTAACTTGCGCTTGGGCACTTTGGCTATAGTTGTCCGCCGCATACGAGCTAAGTGGCAATGCAGCTACGCCAAGACCAGCTACGACGCCAAGGACGGCGATAGCTTTTGACATTTTAGACATAGTTTTCTCCTTTTTATTTGTCTATTTTGACATGTTTATTTATATGACCTTTGTAATTGTTATTATATAGGACGGTTATGCTTAAGTCAACATATTTTTTGGATATTTTTTTAGATTTTTATAAAAGTTTTCCACATGCTAGAGTGAATACTTAACTTGGTAGATATTTCTTAGGTCAAAACCATCCAAATCGCTCAGATATTTCTCAGTAACAGCTTCTGTTGCGTGCCCCAATCCAGCCTGAATCTGCCGTGTAGGAACTCCCAAAAGTTTGAGGTCTGTAGCATAGGAATGCCTGAGGTCATGAGGGCAAAAATCCTCGTAACCACAGCGCCGAAAAGCCTGTTGCATATAGCTTCGCAAAGTGCAGGTTGATAAGGGTAGATCGGGATACATCTGACTTGGCCAGAGATATTTCTGAATTTTATGTTGGCAAATCCAAGCCTCTAGTCGTCTTTTGACCACTGGACATATATAAGCGTAGCGACGTTTTTTGCCTTTACCAACAACTGTAATCTGGTCTGCCCGGAGATGTTTGAGCTGTAAATTTTTAATCTCGCTAATACGCAGCCCACAATCAAAAGCTAGGTGAATCAATAGCCACTCTATCTGGTTAGACTGCAACAGTACTCGTGCAATCTCTTCTCTGGTAAAAATTACTTTACGTGGTGGTTGTTCATTCACTCTGGTAATTAGTGAGAGTTTTAGCTTGGGCATTATAAGATTCATTTGCTGTTGCCAATGCAGCATTGCTTTCAAGTGAGCAAGACGATTATTGATTGACCTGCCAGTATTACCTCTCGTCTGTTGAGCGCTAATCCAGTCAAAAATCATTTGATTGGTGATTTTGCGCAAATTGGACAGGTCTGAAGTAAGTAAAAAATTATTTATAACATAGATTTTGCTAGTCAACGACGCCTGACTCATATTACGAACATGCTCACAATAATTGTAATATTGATAAATTTGCCGATAAATCGCACTGCGCGGTGATACGATTTGCTCTAGTCTATATTGCATAAAATAGCTCCTTTTAATTTAGTATTATGCAAGAATACTTCAACATAATAACAATTACAAAGGTCATATAAATAAACATGTCAAAATAGACAAATAAAAAGGAGAAAACTATGTCTAAAATGTCAAAAGCTATCGCCGTCCTTGGCGTCGTAGCTGGTCTTGGCGTAGCTGCATTGCCACTTAGCTCGTATGCGGCGGATGAACCATACAGCCAGAGCACGAGCGCCGACGTTCAAGTTGGGGTTAGTGGTGCTATTTCGATTGAAGTCGATAACGGCGCAACTGACGCAGATGTAGCCAAGAACTTGGTTGACCTCGGTCAAATCAAGCTCAACGGTGACATCGTAAGTAAAGGTCTAAAAGTGACTGTCAAGACTAACGCTGGCGTGCAAAGTGATGTAGCCTATAGCTTGACAATGACAACTGAAAGCACTAATAACGCCCTAGTGAACGAGAACGGCATTGAATTGCCGGCTGGCGTGCCTCAACAAGGCACCTCCGCTTGGGGATACACTGTTGGCACATCGCTGACAGACGCCACTAAAGATTTGACTGGTTGGGCTGCAGTTCCTGGTAAGGGTTCAACTCCTGCTGAACTCAAAGCTAACGGCAATGTTCCTTCTGCTACCCACAGCGAAGATACTTTTGTTCACTTTGGTGCTACGGCTTCTACTGGTCAGAGGGAAGGTATTTACAAAGGTACCGTAGTATTTACTGCTACAGTTCAATAATTAAGCTTTTGCTAGATTCCCCCATTCTCTCGCAGGAGTGGGGGAATTTTCTGTTATAATATGATTATGGATAAAGAAAATTATACGATTGGAGAGGTTTGCAACATATTAGGAGCACCAAAACCCTTCGTACGTAAACTCATCAATCATGGCGCAGTCACTGGTGTCAAACGCCAGCGCAACCATTATCGCATATTGAATCCAGAGCAGCTAGAGTTAGTGCGGACACTATATTTCTTAAATCGGAGTGGTATGACAATCCGTGAGCTCAAACAATATGCCCGTCTGGAACAATCCGGAAAAATTGCCGAGTGTAAGGCTATCTTGGAAACTCGCCGACGTCAGCAGTGGGAGCAAATCAAAGATTTACAAGAAAACATTGATGTTATAGAACGCAAAATTGAACTCTGGGAGCAAGTTCCAAAAGCCTGAACCCCTAAACCTATATCAGTGGTATAGGTTTTGTTAAAAACTAACAGGGGTAGAGATTTCTCAAACCTGTACTAGTAGTATAGGTTTAGTTATAGTCCCAGAGTCTCTTTGAGGTATTTCCCTGTCGGAGTATCGGAGCGTTTGGCTAGTTGTTCTGGTGTGCCTTCGGCCATCACTTCCCCACCATGTAGACCACCTTCGGGTCCCATATCAATAATCCAGTCGGCACATTTAATTACGTGCAGATTGTGTTCGATGATAATCATCGAGTTACCACCATCTACTAACCGTCCGAGAATCTCGAGCAAGCGACGAACGTCATCTGTATGTAGGCCGGTAGTAGGCTCGTCGAGGATATAGAGAGTTTTGCCGGTACTGCGACGTGAAAGTTCCGTAGCGAGTTTAATGCGCTGTGCTTCACCACCAGAAAATGTTGTTGCAGGCTGACCTAATTTGATATAGCCTAAGCCTACTTCCTGAATAGTTTTGAGTTTTGGTGCAATAGCGGGGATATTAGCAAAAAACTCTACGGCTTCATCAATAGTCATATCTAGAACTTCGGCAATATCTTTACCTTTATATTTAACCTCCAGAGCCTCACGATTATAACGTTTACCATGACAAGTTGGACAGGTGACGTAAACATCTGGCAAGAAATGCATCTCAATTTTATTTACACCATCACCCTGGCAAGTTTCACACCTACCACCTTTTACATTAAAACTAAATCGCCCAGCTTTGTAGCCACGTAATTCCGCTTCGGGCTGTTTGGCAAAAAGCTCACGAATTTGATTAAAGACGCCAGTGTAAGTAGCAGCATTAGACCGTGGCGTACGGCCAATTGGAGATTGGTCAATCACGATAGCCTTATCTAGATATTTGATTCCTTCAATTTTATCGTGTGCTCCTGGTACAGTTTGCGCACGGTGTAAGCGTGCCAACAATTCATTAGCAAGAATGTCATTCACAAGAGTAGATTTACCACTACCAGATACACCCGAGACCACAGTCATCACACCTAACGGAAAATGCACATCGATATTTTTGAGATTATTCTCACGAGCACCCACAACCACTAATTCTTGATCTTTTTTAGGCGTGCGCCGTTTCTTGGGGACTGGAATGGTTAGTTTGCCAGAAAGATATTTGCCGGTAACAGAGTCGTCGTTTGCCGCAACCTCATCCGGAGTGCCAGCCGCTATTAGACGACCACCGTTTTTACCTGCACCAGGACCAATATCAATGATATAATCTGACTCACGCATAGTGTCTTCATCGTGCTCAACCACTAGGACGGTATTTTTAAGATCGCGCAAGTGTTTAAGCGTAGCGATTAATTTATCATTGTCACGCTGGTGTAAGCCAATGCTAGGCTCATCTAGCACATAAAGCACACCTTGGAGACCAGAGCCAATTTGTGTAGCCAGACGAATACGCTGAGCCTCACCACCAGAGAGAGTATTCGCAGCCCGACCAAGCTCTAGATAACCCAAGCCCACATCTTGCATAAACTGAACCCGTTCGCGAATTTCCTTGAGAATTGGTCCAGCAATCATCGCTTCGCTTTCAGAGAATTCTAGATCGCCATTTAGGACTTCAAGGGTAGCATCTACATCTAAATTGCACATGTCTACAATACTTAAGCCATGGACGGTCACAGCCAGCACAGCAGGCTTAAGACGAGCGCCGTGGCAAGTCTGACATTCATGCACCCGCATAAACCGTTCAATATCCTTCTTAACAAAGTCCGACTCAGATTCGCGATGGCGCCGTTCCAGGGTGGGGATTACGCCTTCGTAAGTAGATTGGTAAGTGGCACCGTCGCCCCATTTGCCGTGACCACCCACAGCAACTTTATATTTCTCATCACCAGTACCATAAAGAATCTTTTGAATGGCGTCTTCAGACAAATCATGGATTGGTACATGAATAGAGAAGCCATGCTTTTCACCCACAGCCGAGAGGCGCTTGAGCCACCAAGATTCTTGATTAATGCGGTTGAAAGGGCGAATGCCGCCCTCAGCAATGGTGAGATTAGGATTCAGTACCAAACTGGGGTCAATTTCCATACGTGTGCCTAGACCAGTACAAGTAGGGCAAGCGCCTTGAGGAGCGTTGAAGGAGAAAAGGCGAGGCTCCAGTTCAGGGATTAATTCGTCAGGATGAAGTTCACAGGCATAGCGTTGAGAGTAAGTAAGCACTTCCGTGTCGTCTTCGCTAATTTTTTTACCCTCAACGGTAGTAGAATTATCATTGATTTTGAGCAATTTAATAATTCCCTGACCCAATTCTAAAGCTTGTTCAATTGAACTGGAAATACGACTGAGCAAATCTGGCGAAAGGATGAAACGATCTACCACGATCTCAATATCATGACGGTCGTTTTTATTTAGTTCTGGAAATTCGTCTAAAGCATAAACAATTCCGTCAATACGCACCCGCGAGAAGCCCTTAGCTTGATATTGTTCAGAAACATGTTGAAAACTACCCTTTTTCTGACTCACAATTGGTGCTAGTAGCATCAATTTACTGCCTAGAGGGAGTTTCATTACTTCATTTATAATATCCTCCACGCTGCGACGCGAAACCTCACGGTGACAAATTGGACAATGCGGAACGCCCACACGAGCAAACAAAAGACGCAGATAGTCGTAAACTTCAGTAACTGTAGCTACGGTAGAACGTGGGTTACGACTAGTTGACTTCTGGTCGATTGAAATCGCTGGGGAAAGCCCAGTAATACTATCTACGTCTGGTTTATCCATCACTCCAAGGAACATCCGAGCATAACTAGAGAGGCTCTCTACATAGCGACGCTGCCCTTCAGCATAAATCGTGTCAAAAGCCAAACTAGACTTACCACTACCAGATAAGCCAGTAATCACTACTAGTTTGTCACGCGGAATATCAACATCCAGATCTTTCAGATTGTGTTGCCGCGCACCGCGGACTTTGATATAGTTATCATTCATTGACTGTATATTATATAGCAAAATATAGGTTTTATCAATAGTCACCTGGTTGCAGACTTTCATACCACAGCATCAGTTCTTCTACTAGATAGGCGCAATCCTCCACTGTTTTGCCCGCCCAGGGTCTGTCAGCGGCAAGATCTTTTTGGATATTGGTAAGCTCAGCCATAAACTTAGGCGCTTGACGACTAAGGCGCGCAATGCGATATTTTTCCCATTGTTCCACTTCGTTTGCCGCTAGACATTCAGGGAAATTCTTCGCTTTATAGTGCAATAATAAATCCGGCAAACGTTCATCACTGAACGGTGGCTGAAAATCCGCTAAATCCTCAGCGCCATTATTACGCACCACCTCGCAAAGCTTACGATCGCAATCATCAATAAACCCATCATAAAGCGCCGATTCTGGGTCTACTGCGGGCGGAAACTCGGGGCGACTATCAATGATTTTTTGTACGCGTTCCGTAAATTCTGGGTGTTTCTGCAAGCATTGTAGATTTTCATCAATCTGTTCTTTAGCGAGCTTGATCTTATTCCAGCCATCATCTTTTTCCAGTACACCAATAGGCGCAACTGCCGGGCAATGATTATATTGCAAAGTTTTGACAATTGGGCAAAAATCAATTTTGGCCTTTTTGGGGTTAGCTTTCTGCCAATGATTGCCATATTTTTCAATATAAGTGCCATCCTGCTCCGCTTGCAATATCTCTTCTAGATTATAACGCAAATCAAACACTAGAACATTGTCATTTTTGGCGCTAGCAAACGGAAAAGCCACGGTAGTTTTATCAAACTGAGAGGGGTAGCGTCCTGAAGCGTATATGAATGGCTGCGGATTTTGCAAATTCACTAAGCGTTGTACGGCACGCTTGTTGCGTAAATTATAGAGATAATTAAAAAGCTGAGGCTGTTTTTGTTTGACGAGTTTAGTCACCTCAATCAATGCCACCACATCTGCCAAGGCATCATGCGCGTGCTCATGCGAAATTCCATTTAGCTTAGTCAGCAACTCTAAGCGGTTAGTGGCTTTGCCATCTGGAGTCAAGGGCCACTCAATTCCTTCAGGGCGAAGCGCTCGAGTGAGTCGTACCACATCTAGCATATCCCAACGGCTACGTCCATCTTTCCACTGCCATTCATAAGCATCATAAAAATTCCGCCACAAAGTTGCGCGAATAAATTCATCATCAAAACGTACAGAATTATAGCCAAGAATAGTAGTACCAGGCGTAGCTACTTCATGGATAAAAAACTGACAAAATTCGCGTTCGGTCAAACCATCTTGCTTTGTAGATTGAGGCGTAATCCCTGTCACCATGATGGCTCCAGGGCTAGGTAAAGTGTCATCAGAAAGTTCTACTAAAATATTTGCTGGTTCACCAATCGGATTAAACTCCGCATCTGTACGCTGTCCAGCAAATTGCATAATACGATCCATCCGCGGATTTAAACCCGAGGTTTCTAGGTCGTAGAAATAAAAACTCTCCTGCATGGTTTTATTGTAACATAATAGGTTGGGCGTTACATCCATAAAAAATCCCGCCACGTTACCATGGCAGGACTCTTTTTACGAACTACTGTAACTGATACCACCTATGCGCACATGGCGCTGCTCACCTTTGCCAACTAACTGAATACGCAAATACGCGTCATCATTGTCTGCTTTTTCGAATAACCCCGGTCGCATAGCGACCGCCTCTTCCACCAGTTGTCGATCCTCGGGACTCAGGTCTTCCAATGCTGCCTGTAATTGCTCCATAGCAGTAGGTTTTTGGGCGGCCAAACTAGTATGCTCGTACTCTGGTAAACCAGGTATGGCTTGAGCCTCGCTAGCAGAAAGTTGCACCACTTTCCAGGCATTACTTAATGCACGTTTATAGGAAATGACACTTGCTTGCAAGTTGGCCACACAGTTAGCTGGTGCCATAATTTTGTGCCACGCGCCACTAGCATCACAAAACTCAAATTCCACCAGCTTACCTGATGAAGCCGAGTGTGCTGGAAACTCTACTAATTTTGTGGCTGGAGTTTCTTCAGCTTTGGTATTATGCTGTGTGAATGACGCTAATTTGCTCTGTCTATCGACTTCAGTCTTCAACAAGCGCCGCTGTTTGGGGTCATCCACAAGTGCCTCAATTAGTATCTTTGCTAAATCTGAAGCCTTGATAATGAGCCTCTCTCGTCCGTTAACGGTTAACCGCCTATGGATAGGGCAACGATATACCTTTTTGGCACCAATACGTGCGCAGCGGCGCGCTAAGTAGAACAGTCCTACACTATAGAGTGCCGAAACCATAATCGGAGCGCAAACTACGGCTGCAGCACCAAAGAAAAATGATAAATCATCGGATGCTCTAACCATAAAAAGCTCCACCATTCCGAGATGCGACTCAATAAAAATCAATACGCAGACCAGAATAGCAAAGAATACGGCCAAAGTTTTGTTCAACCAAACGTTATGCCGCTCCAAACGCACATAGTGTTTGCCATAACGATGACTGCGATTGTAACCAACTAAAGCGGTTACAATCGCTCCGCTCGGAGCGATAACATACCAAAAATTAAAGTGTGTAAACATACGCAACCCTCCCTTGCTGTTTTTGATATATTCTAGTTACAGTAATTCTCAATATATTAATGTATACGGACTGCCATAAATCTAGTCCCTACTACCATTGTAGCACAGATTATATAATTTGTCAATGACGGTTATGTTTTACTGAGTATTTTGCAATATCTAAAGCCCTAATTTAGGGATTTCTGTAAAAAATGATTAATCTCTGTGGCAGCAGCAGCTCCATCGCCAGCGGCAGTTACAACCTGGCGCAGCATCCCCGAACGCACATCACCAGCGGCAAAAATACCTGATACTGCCGTTTCATGAGGCTGGCTACCTTTAGCTACGCCAGTCAGCACAAACCCATCGTCATCAAAAAGCTCCAACTCTTTGGTAATTTCGAGTTGCAATAACTTAGTCTGTTTGCTTACAAGAGTTTTAATATCTAGTCCTTGGAGACATTCTGTAGATGGTTTTTTACCAATGAAGACAAAAACATAATCATAGGTGTCAAGCAATTCACGCACTGGCTCGAGATTTTCGCGGATGGTAATGTTTGGCTGGCGCTCTAGCTCGCGCCTCAGCACACTATCAGCCTTGAGGGCAGAATGAGTAATCAAATCAAGATCTTGCACGAGGGGCGCGAGATAGAGCGCCTCTTGGGCGGCGGCGTTGCCGCCGCCCAGCACAGCGACATGCTTGCCTTTGGCGAAGTCGCCATCGCAAAGCGCACAATATGATACCGGTGGTTGAATCTCGAAACCAAGTGTTTTGGGTGCAGAGCCCGTGGCGACGAGCACCACACGGGCGCGGAGCGGTTCATCGTCAACCGTGAGGACAAACCCGCCAGTGGTAGCGTTAACAAAATGGCCTCTGTCCGCATCAGATACTGATTCTTTGCCCACAGCAGGAGCAGATATTGAATCACTATCACCAGGTTTACTCATTTCTACTCTGCGTGCATCCAAAGAATCTGCTGACAAGGTCTGAATCTGCCGACATTCACCATACACTAACTTAGCACCAGCAGCTTCGGCTTGATGGCGAAACTGCTCAGCCAAACTAGCGCCGCTGCCTTCGTACCCTGGATAATTAGCGATTTTGGCAGTTTGGTTCAATTCCCCGCCAAAGGCTCGGCGCTCGATCACTGTAACGCTGCGACCAGCGCGCGCTAGATACAAAGCAGCGGTCAGAGCAGCTGGTCCACCGCCAACAATCGCCACATCCATCATTTAGATTGTTCCACCGTAGATAGCATAAAGCAATTGCATATCAATATCATTTAGCTCTTGGTTTAGCTTAACTAAATCTGCATCTGGCTCTAGCATCCAGACTACGAACTTGAGAGGAGCGTTTTTACCACAAACCTGTTCGGCTTTATCGGTATCACCATAAGCCAGCGGGCCAGAGATAGTTAGCTGGCGTACGCCGCCGATTTTCATTCCGACAATGCCCTGGATCCACCCTTCAATCATGCTACTACTACCCACGAGCGGCGATTTAAGGCTAGTAGGATTCTCGGTATCATTGAAAGATGAATCAAAAATTTTGCCATCAGCACACCAACCAATATAGTATGCCATATAATCAGTACTATCTTCTGCTAATTCTTTGCCAGTGCCAACCTTTAAATCTGTGGTTTCAAGACCTGCGGCGTTAGCGTTGGCGGAATTATAGGCTTTCACTTGAGACTTGTACCCCACAAAATCATTAAAATACTTTTCCGATAATTTTTCAGCATAAGCATTGATTTCATTACCTTTCGCAGTGTATTCTGCTGAAAGCTGGTTAACTAAATCTTCACGCTCATCTGTACTAGAACCATTTAACACTACAATTACGTAAGTTAGCAAAGTGCCACCGATCAAAAGTACAGCTGCAGCCAAGATAGCGATGCGCTGCCACAAGCTAGTTTTCATAGATTTTTCGTCCATTTTCCTCCTTTAGACAATTGTTGCGCCGACCGATGATAAATCTTTGGCAATTTTATCCATTATAGCAGAGATTTCAGAAGCGTTCAAAGTCTGGCTAGGGCTAGAGAATTTGAGATGGAAAGAAAGATTCTTAGTATCGGCGTCAGGTGTGGCCTGATAAATTGATACTGGTGAAAGCGTATAATATAGATTCTGCTGGTCCAAACCATCCTGCAGGGCCGTGGCAATACGACCAAAAGGCATATCGTGCGAAACTTTAAGCGTGAGATCGCGCTCTACAGCTGGGAACCTGGAAAGCCGTACCTGAGTTTGGAGTACGCGCGGAGTAGTGGCAAGCTGCTCAAGGCTAATTTCAGAAGCAGTGATGGGTGCTTCAAGTTTGAATTGGCTGAGTACCCGAGTTTTAACTTCCCCAAATGCCCCGATGTTTTGTCCATCCAGAAATAGTTCTGCTGAGCGTTTGGGCTCAAGATAAGGATGATGCTTGGCGGTTTCACTAGAAAGGGCAGCATATTCTACCGGAATTTTCAGCTCGGCAAACATAGCTAGGATTTTAGCTTTGAGCGTATAGAAATCACTGGTATCCACGATTCCTAGGTGGGTCTTGGTGACCGGTGTGTTTTCGGCTGTCAAGCCACTGCTTTTTCGTGCAACCTGGTTCATTTCATAAAGTGTAAAACTTTTGTGCCCTGCCTTGAGGTTCTCACGCGTTTTGTCCAGTAAACTAGGAACGATTTCGGAGCGGAAGCACTGCAAATCTGGTGAAATTGAATTTACGATCTGGTAGCAATCTTCTGGGTCTTTACCAACCTTTGCGATTAGATCACGATGTACGAAAGAGTAAGTTAATAATTCATGCATGCCTAAGCGGCTAGATAAAATCTCGCGCAGTTCACGCTTGAGCCGAACCATAGAATCAATTTCTGGCTCTAGGAGTGGTTTAGTAGGCAAGACCATAGCAATATTATCATAGCCGAGCAATCGTCCCACTTCTTCTATAATGTCTTCGGGTAAATGGACATCAGTGCGCCATCCTGGCACGGTCACCTCTAAGGTAGCACCTGATTTTACCCTGAAACCGACATTATCTAAGGTCTCAATAATTGTTTTTTCATCATAATCCGTGCCAAGTAGCCCGTTGATACTTGATGTTGTAATATTTACAACATTTACTGAAGTTTTGCTCGGATAATCATCTGCTGAGGCTAAAGGCTGAACCCCTAACTGGCGGACGGCCTCAGCCAGAACTGGCAGAGTAATGGCAGCGGGCTGACCTTTAGTAAACCGCGTAATTGCTTCTGAGAAAATTCCATGTGCCATCTGGGTCTTGCGCAGACGATAAAGTGAAAAAGTGGCACTTTCTAGCACAATACGCTTAGTACTGACATCAACTTCGGTGTTTTTGCCGCCCATAGCTCCAGCTAAAGCCACTGGGACATTGTTAGATGTAATAAGAATATCATCCGAAGTGCAGGCAATGGTCTTGCCATCTAGCAGCTGTAGGTTTTCGCCGTCTTGAGCAGCTCGTACAATGATCTTTGGTGTAGCGCTATCACCGACCTGCACTAATTTATCGTAGTCAAAAGCATGCAAGGGCTGACCTGTCTGCAACATCAAAATATTAGTTAAATCGACAATTGGGTCGATGGCACGCATGCCCGCTTTAGCTAGGAATACAGCTTCAGAAGTGAGATATTTGCTAGGAGAATTCTTGGGTAAATCAAATACAGTACAACTATAACGTGGGCAAAGTTCATCATCTGTTATTTGCACATCTAATTTAACTTCCCCGCTTACCGTTAGGTTCGCCTTATCTAAATCAGCAAAAACTGACGGTTCCTGAAATTTGACGCCCAAAATCCCAGCGACTTCGCGCGCAAAACCAATCAGCCCGAAGCAGTCGGGACGGTGAGTGAGGGATTTATTCTCGACGTCCAGTATTAAATCATTCAAGTCAAACACATCAGAAAGAGCATCGCCAAGCTGTGCAGTTTTAGGGTCGATTTCGGCAATGGCCTTATGCTCAGTGTCAAATCCCAGTTCATCTGCGCCAGCCAACATGCCATTAGACTCGTAACCGCGCAACTTACGCACGCTGAGTTTAAAATTCTCGTTACCGTAAGTCTCGGGCACAATACTGCCAGGTGTAATCCAGACTGCCAACATACCAGCGTGTACGTTTGGAGCTCCACATACCACCTGAACAAGACCATTATCTAGCTGATTAAACTCATTATTATGTTCGCCAGCATCAATTTGACACAGGTGTAAATGTGTATCAGGAATTGGCTCGCAGTTAACCACCTTCGCTACATAGCACCCTTGATATCGTGGAGCTAAATCAATTACTTCTTCAATTTCAACCAAGCGTGAACCGATCAAATCAATTAAATCTTGATCAGAGGTATTTTGAGGAATTTGAACATATTTTTTAATCTCATTCAATGATATTTTCATAAAATTGCGCTTTCTTATTGACTTTTATGCTTATCTGTGGTATAATGGTAAGATAGGGTCGATTTCTTAGACAACATTAAAATTCCTCCAAGAAGTCAAGTTTGCCGGACTCGAAATAGCGCACGTCGCTAAGCCCGTACTTGAGCATGGCAAGACGGTCAATACCTCCGCCCCAGGCGAAACCGTGGTACTTCTCTGGATCAATATCCGCCATTTTAAGCACATTGGGATGAATCATGCCGCATCCCCCCATCTCAAGATAACCTTTGCCGCCCAGGCAGGCTGGTTTTTCAATTAAAAACTCCGCCGAAGGTTCAGTAAAGGGAAAATATCCAGGCTGGGTTTTAAGTTCTAGTTTTTGCCCATAATAACCCTCAAAGAACTGACGCAAAATACCAAAAAGCTGACCCATAGTGGCGTCTTTAGAAACAAAAACTCCCTCACACTGATAAAAAGTGTGCTCGTGCGTAGCATCAGCGTCTTCATTGCGAAAAACCCGACCTGGGATAACAACAGCGATTTGTCCACCTTGCTCAAGCTTTGACTTGTATTTTCGCAGAGCGCGATGTTGCATGGTGGAAGTGTGTGCTGGCGGAATAAAACCTTCAGAGGTGCGAAAAGTATCGTAGCCATCACGTGCAGGGTGACCTGCTGGGAAGTTGAGGCTATCGAACATATGAAATTCGTCATCTAGTTGTCGTGATTCCATAACATCAAAACCCATAGCCGAATAAACTTCAATAACACGATCAAGTTCCACCATCAAAGGATGCTTGGTCCCGCGTTGGATAACTGGCAGGGGTTGATTAGGCGCAGCTGGTGCAGAAATATCTAATGGTTCGACTGCGACACTCTCAGCGTCAGCCTCAGCACGTTCAATTTCGGACAAAAGTTTTTGTTTTTTCTGGTTCATCATACGCCCAAATTCGCCACGCTCCTCTGGCGGCAAGGTTTTGATTTTGGTATATTCAGAGTTTAGCTGCTTGAGCTCTGCTCGCAATTTCTCTAGATTTGACATAGTATATATTATACCATGTCAAGGATATTTTTAGATAAATAGAATGCTAAAAAGCGAAATCGCTGCCAAGATAATCAAAATAATCCAAACCCAGGTGAATTTTCCGGTTTTCTTTGTTTCTTCAATATAAGCCGAATCATCCTCGAAGTCTGGGTCATTGCGCTGCTCCATACTCACAGTGCGTGCGCGCAAATCTGAACTAATGCGACGGTTTAATTCAGAACTATTTTCCAAATCTTTTGACACCATAATACCCATGCAATATCCTCTTAATAACTACTTACGTTTAACTTCATGCTTACAATTGTAGCATACATGTGCTACAATTGAGAGAATATTACTTAAGGAGGTAAAAATGGCAAATCAAAAGCCAAAGAAAGCAGCAAAAAAACCTGCTACCAAGCCAGAGGTCAAGAAAGAAGTTATCGCTGCGCCAGCCGTTCAGACAGCCAGCGCCGGACCTTCGATGAAAGGCTTTTTTGCTCGCAAGTGCGACAAGAATGAAAACGTATTAACAATCTTTAAGTCACCACGCATTTGGGGTGCTTTACTCGGTGAGTTGATTGGCACCATGATGATTATGATGTTCTTGCTCACTTTGGGCTTTGCTCAACCGCTATATCTCATTTTTGCAATGATTGCGGTTTATGTGGTGATCGCGGGGCTTTCTGGTGCTAATCTTAACCCGTTGATTACGGTTGGTATGATGGCAACTCGCCGCATGTCTGCAATTCGCGGAGTTTTGTATATTCTAGCTCAGGTGCTAGGTGCGTGGATTGGTCTAATCATCGTGAATGCCTTCCGTCTTGGTAGTGATACCGTAAGCGAACTCCCAATGATGGCGGAAATTACTGGTGAGACTTTCTGGGCTGTAGCGCTTGTTGAGTTGCTTGGTGCTGCAATTCTTGCATTCTGTTTTGCTCGTTCCCTGCGTTTTGTGCGCAAGAGCCCACTTACTTTTGCATTCGCAATTGCTGGCGCTATGACTCTAGTGGTTGTAGTTGGCACTATTATTGCTCAAGGTTACTTTGGTTTCGCTGACAGCTTCATGTTTAACCCAGCAGCTGCTTTGATGTACCAAATTCTACCAACCACTGCAGATGGTATTGGCGAATTGGCAAGCATGGCTGGTTTTGCCCTAGCGGCTTATGTAGTTATCCCGATGATTGGCGGTGTGATTGGTTTCTACATCTCTGATGTTGTGACCCGACTTTCAGCTGGTGGTTATCGCTGTGATGATGACTTCATCTGCGAAGCTTAAATAAACCGATTTATCGGTAAAGTGACACCTTTGGTAAGAGGTGTCACTTTTTTGCACTATATTGTGATATAATAGCCTTATGGCTAAAAATAAGTTGCCCACTGTTGCTAAAAAGGCAACCGACGAGATTGAGACTAACCCAAAGCGTAAGAATAATCATGCGAAGCATACTATGCCTAGTTGCTTCCGAATACTCTTTTCAATTGTTTTCTTGATGTCGATATCGGTACTTTTTACTTGGTTCGTTGAATATCGCCATCGCATGGGAGACATTGATGCTACCTGGGGATGGATTGAGGAGCGTCCTCTAGTCTTTAGTTATAGCTGCGTATTGATGTTTTTGATGTTATCCTTTATTGTTTCGCTCCTGTGGCGAACATTTTTTGGAACTGGGTTAGCATTTGCGCTAATTAGTATCGTAACTTATATTAGCATGGAAAAATACAAGGCTCGTCAGGCGCCTCTTTTACCCGAAGATTTTCAGATGATTGATAATGCCGGCGAGGTGGCGAGTTTTGTGGATGTTTGGGGTATTGTACGTTTAGTACTAGGTGTTATATTTATTCTGGTTGGTAGTGGTTTATTGGAATACTATGTGCGTCGACATTTAGGACGCAATGCCAAAAGTATGCCCTGGTGGCAGCGCTGGTCGATTATACCTCGTACTACTTTTACTTTACTGTCGGCCGTAGGGCTACTCATGACAACTGATTTCATTATTAATCATGAGCAACAGAATAGTGAGTATGAAGTTGAGTGGTTGGATACAAAATTTATTGGCTGGAACCAGACTGACAACTATGATGAGAACGGTTTTATCTTTGGGTTCTTATATAATATAGGTAGACTAAAAGCAAGCGAACCAGAGAACTATAGTGCTGAAACTATTGCCGAGATTAAAGCGCGCTATGAGCAAGTCCAGGAAAAAGCTTCTGGAAACAAACTAAGTGATGTGGTGGACAATTTGATTGTAGTCTTGGATGAAACATTTTATGATCCAGAACTACTCACCCAATATTATCCTCATACTGGAGGTGACCCGTTACCAAACCTACGCAAGGTTTTTCGAGATTACCCCAGTGGTTATATGTACTCACCAGAGTTTGGTGGCGGAACTGCTAACGTTGAATTTGAGGTATTTACTGGATTAACTAATTATTGGACAGGCACAACGCCATATACAACTATTATTCCAAAGTTGCCCAGTCTCGAAAGTGTCGCCAGTCTGGCCTTGTCAAATAACTTTAGCACTACAGCAATTCATGCTTATGATGGCAATGTCTACAAACGGTATCTTAACTACCAAAAAATGGGTTTTGAAGAGTTTATTGATTTGGACAAAATGACCTATCAGACAAAAGAAAATGGCGTAGGCTACGTTAGTGATAGTGCAGTCTATCAGGAAATACTTGACATCTTGAAAGATAAATCACAAAAGCACTTAGTTAGCGCCATCACTATGCAAAACCATGCTCCGTATGATAGTGCTCAGTATGCACGCCTAGATTATAGGCTGACTGGGTATTTCAAGTCTGATACAGTTGAGAACAGTATTCAAAGTCTGCATTATGCTGACGAATACCTAGGAGACTTCCTTAATGAAATAGACAAACTAGAAGAAAAAACCGTAGTTTTGTGGTTTGGAGATCACGCCTCTGGAGCCATTAGTGCCTATATCACTTCCGGAGAAAAAGTCGACCGCGATTTAGCACATTTGACACCGTATTTTATCTATGCCAACTTCGATATCGAAAGTACTTATACTGTAAATGAGGTAAGAAAGCTAAATCAGGAGTATCAGCTCAGAATTACATCCAAAAACGTTAATCTCCCCACAACTACGCCAAACTGTCTCACAAATACATTATACAATCTTCTGGGCATTAAAAAGCCAACTCTGATGTACGTCTTAGATGATGTCTGCGTAGATATGCCGATACTAGCTCAAGCTTATCTCGAGAATCAAGAGCCAAAGGCAACCAATGCATTAAAGGCTTATGAACTAATCACTTATGATCTGCTCAGTGGTGAACGCTACTGGTATAAATAAATGACTAGTTTTTAGGAAATAGAGGTGTTTTTGGACGTTCAATAACGTTTTCGGTGCCAAAAATTTGATAAATGTCGGCAGCCGTGTCTGGTAAAAATGGTTCCAATAAGTGCGCGACATGCACTAATTTAACTACCAACTCATTTAGAATTTTTTGAGTTTTTTCTACCTCTCCATTTTTAGTTAGTTCCCAGGGTTTAGACTGGTCGATATCTTTGTTTAGAGATCGGATTTTAGACCAAGTATAGTCAAAAGCCTTAGAGAATTCAAAGTTTCCCATTAACGTAATATACTCTGGCTCTAACAATTGCAGTTCATCGGGATTTACTCCTCTAACTTCATTCTTAGAACAAAGTGTTGCAAGGCGCTGTACGAGATTCCCTAGGTCATTGGCTAGCTCGTTATTGTAGGCTTCATCATATTTTTCCCAGGTAAAATCAGAATCAACAAAGGTATCAATATGACGTGAAAAATAATAACGAAATGCCTCCAGACCGTGACGTTCAACAACCTCGATCGGATCAATTACATTCCCTAGGCTTTTACTCATTTTCTGACCGTTACTTAGTACATGCCCATGGGAAACTAAGGTTTGTGGCAAAGGCAAATCCAACCCCAACAAAATTGCCGACCAAGTAATCGCGTGGAATCGCAAAATATCTTTCCCCACAAATTGTGCCGTTGCGGGCCAAAATTCCGAGATATCTTGATCGGGATAGCCTAGAATGGTAATATAGTTCGACAATGCATCAAGCCAAACATACATGACTTGGGATTCGTCTCCAGGCACTGGCACACCCCAGCTCAATTGTTTCTTAGGACGTGAAATTGAAATATCTGGAGTGTCTTCAAGCAGCCGCAACATTTCTTGCTTGCGAAATTCTGGAAGAATTAGCATTTTGTCAGACTCAATCTGCTCACGAATCTCATCCTTAAAGTCGGAGATGCGCAGATAGTAGTTCTTTTCAGTTAATCGCTCGTAAGGCTTCTGATGATCTGGGCAAACGCCGCCATCTTCTTCATATTCTTTTTGCATGATAAAGCGCTCGCAGCCCTCACAATACCAACCATCATAGTCTGCAGCATAAATATGTGGTGTGAGCTTCTGCCAAATTTCTTGACAACGGCGAACATGTTCTGGATCTGTAGTACGAATTACATCGGTATAACTAATGTTGAGTTTTTGAACAAAGTCCTGAAATTTCTGGGAGTTCTGTGCTGCATACTCTTCAACTGGTAAATTATTTTTCTTTGCGGTACTATATACCTTATTGCCATGCTCGTCTGTACCTACCTGAAAACGAACTTCGTCCCCGATTTTTCGCCGAAACCGTGCATAAGCATCCGACAAAAGGTAGTCCATGGCGTGACCGATGTGTGGATTACCATTGACATAAGGGATTGCAGTACAGATATAAACTTTTGACATAATATTATTATACCACAAAAAAACAGGCTATCGAAATAGCCTGTTTTAAGAAGACTTATTCTACAGAACAAGTATATCCAGCAGATTCGTAAAGACCGCGCACGGCATCTAATGAAACTGAAGAGTTACCATTATCAATCCCGTACATCAGCACAGCTGCATCGCTTTCGGTAAAAGCATCGCGTCCAGACACGATTTCAATATCTAGATTCCCGCCATCCACATTATAGTTAACTGCAAAAGAATTAGTAATTGCTTCTAGCACTGGCGCCCGCTCAGCCGCAAAGTTCGACTGGGCTAAATTAGCAGCGCCTTCGTCCGCAAAACGCATAGCGTAATCCATTGAAACCGCCCGCAAATCATTATTAGTGTAACTCGCGGTCATCGTTTCTGAACCAATTGCTGGCTCTCCCAAACCTGCATAACCCGCAAAATCGGTTTCGCGTGAGCAAGTTAACATCTTGATGCGCGCATTAGATTCTTCATTTGGCCTATCCATGTAAACTACTTTGGGAGGGATGTTCTTAGCGTTGATATACAAGACTACAAACACGATTGTCGTCACAAGCAAAATAGCAGATATGATACCCAATGCAATCACTAGAGGAGACATTTGCATCTTAGATTTCTTAGGTGGCACAGCTGGTTGAAATGCAGGATTTGGGGCTGTACCTGCAGGTTGATTGGAGGCAGATGTAGCAGTAGGCTGCGGAGCGGCAAAAGGGTTATATGGCGCAGGCGCTGGCTCTGCCACAGGCGTACCAGCTACCGGACTAGGAGTATCCATCGGCATTACATCAACAGCTCCAGCATTAACTGGAGGCACAGATGTCACACTACCAATCGAACCAGGTACTGGTGCGGCTGGGATTAGCGGCTCATCAATCGGAGGAGTCATTACAGCCTCTGGTGCAGTTGCACCCAGCTGATTAAGGTCCATGACTCCTCCGCCAGTACTAGCAGCTAGTCCAGCTGAAGTCAAGTTATCCTGAGCCGAGGCTAAACCATCAGCCATATTCAAACCGCCAGTACCACTAAGTGGATCGTTCGTCATTCCAGCCCCCGGCATACCTGGATTTGGATTTAAGTTGTTATCTTCAGGGTTCATTTTGCCTCCCTTTTTGCCTGTTTTTCGTTGTGCGTTATGTTAATACAATTTGTTATTATTTTAACGCTTATGTTTAATTTTATCAAGACTTTTTTACAAAGTTTGCAAGTTCTTGCCAGTCCCACAAATCTAAATCCTGCGCTCGAGCCGCTGGATTAATACTACATTGTTGCAAAATGGCTTCCCATTCTGCCTTAGTTTGGCTAACAGTAGCGAGGTTTGCGCTTAGCTTTTTGCGCGGGTTACTAAAACCTTGACTGGCTAATTTTAGCGCTGCTGTTGAAATTAGCGATTCATCGAGAGGTTTTAAAATAATTACTTGGCTATCAACTTTTGGCGGTGGAGTAAACTCTGCCGCTTTTACCACAGGTCCTAGCTCGGCTTCCGCCTGGTTTTGTACAAAAAGTGAAAGCAGACTATGATTACCTGGCTCAGCGGCAATTCTTTCTGCTACCTCTTTTTGCATTAGAAGTACAATTTGTTGCGGCGCTGGGTCTGCAGCTAATAAATGACGTACAATAGGCGAAGTAATATAATATGGGATGTTCCCTACTGCAATATAGTCTCGGTCACCAACAAGCTGAGCAATGTTCGTTTGTAGAATATCACCTTGAACGACGCGTAAGTTCTTACCTGGAAAAGATTTGGGTAGATTCTCGGCTAGTTTTTGGTCGAACTCTACAGCAATTACTTCTTGAAATCTACGCAAAAGGCTGGAAGTTAAGGTACCCAAACCTGGGCCAATTTCCAGACACACAGCATTTTCGGATTGACCTTCTCGAGCTAATTGAGCAATTCCATCCAAAATTTCCCGATTTTTTAGCCAGTGCTGCCCCAAAGCTTTATTATTTTTCATTTTAATACCAATAACTAGTTTTGTTTTTAACGGTACCGTTCTTCGAAGTACAGGTACCAAGACAGCGCCAAAAGTTCATAGCTTCTTGCCAACCACCGTAGCGTCCTTTTACATAATCAATCATCCAGCGAATCTGTGTAACTGGGTTAGTCTCCCAGTCGCCGCCTTTGCTAGCCATCTTATTGCCCGGCAAGGCTTGAGGTATGCCATAGGCCCCAGAAGAAGCGTTAGTTGCATTATAGCGGCATCCCGACTCATGGTAAATCAAATCAAGGGCAACTTGCAAATCCTCTTCAGCCACACCAGCCTCACGCGCCCAGTTAGCACACTGCGCTCGTTCTGGCGGAATTGCTGCCTTGGCTCCAACCACTATAATTTCTGGTATAGGCTCCAAGGCCACAGTTTCAGAGACTAACTCACGCGAAACTTCAATATTATTTTCAAATTTCACTGTATAAATGCTAACACGCCGACCATCCTCGCCCGCCTGTTCTAGTTGGCGCTCACCTTTAGCCAAGTTATAATCATAGCGGGTCTCTGTAGCATATGGTATGACTTCTTCTACTGTCAGGGTGCGTCCGCCATTACGCTCTACACGATAGGTCGATACCGCTCCGGCTTCTAGAAAATTTTGGTTTACTTCAGATATAATTTGATCGCCGTCATATATTGTTAATCCCGCTTCACGTACAATAGTTTTAGGATCATAACTTGCGGTCATGATATAACGCCGATTGATCCCATCAATCACTAGTGCAGGACGAGCACGATAAATATTGATATTGTATTCATTATTATCAATGGCTGAGTCCAAAGCTGGTTCCACTAAATCAGCATCATTGATCATAATGTCAGCCCGTTCGAGCGCGTCTTTCACGGTGGGTGCAGAAGTTTTAACGGTAAGATAAGAACCGTCATCATAGATTGTGACAAAATGCATTTCATTATCAGAATTTTCGTCTTCAGCAAAAGCCACGCTGCTCCGAGAAAAACAGGAGCCCGCCAAAACTATGCCCGCTAGTGCTATTAGCGCAAAGCAGCAAAAATTTCTAACTTTTGAATGCAATTTAATCATTGCACCCCTATTATAGCAAAGATAAGCTAAATTGTCAAGCCTCTTATGGCTATTATTAAAATTTAGCCCTCAAAAACTGGTAAATCATCAGGGAAAGGGTCGAAATCGGAGGCTAAATCACTATCAAAGTTGCTAAATTCCCCATCTGGGTCACCGCCAAAGATACCTGGAGCCCCAGCATCAGCGTTACTTATCTCAACATCAAATTCACCGGATTCGCCAAAGCCACCCGAGCCATAAGGATTATATCCAAGTTCAAGCAAAAACTGCGATGGGGCATTATAGGTACGGCCACCAAAAGCGTAGCGCGAGCTGGCAAAAGTCAAAAAGAGATCTTTCATGGCACGCGTCATGCCTACATAGGCTAAACGACGCTCTTCTTCTAGTTCTTCCTCCGATTCTCCAGCGCGACTACTAGGGAAAAGCCCTTCTTCTAGACCGACAATGAAAACCACTGGAAATTCCAAACCTTTGGCTGCATGTAAAGTCATCAAAGAGACGGAATTTTTATCGGTGGTTTCGTCAGCTGAACTAAGCAGGGCGGCATCAGCCAAAAATTCGTCAATTGAGACGTAGGCGCTAGCATTGCTTGCCAAAACCTCGAGGTTTTGCATACGCTCGCTGCCTTCTGGAGTCTCGCTATGGACAAGATGGGCAAAATCAAAATATTTGACAGCTTGCTCGACGATTTCTTCGGGTGGAACTAATGCTGTAGCACCAGCCATAATCTCGGCGCCTGCTGCACCCAGTACTTCGCTTAGGTCAGTATCGGTTGTGCGTTCTTGGTATTGCTCGATAAAATTCGCTACGCGCAGTAAAGATACCTTGGCCCGAGCACTCAAAACTTCTGCCGCTTCACGCAAAGTCATATCGGGATTGGTGTCGAAAAAACTAAAAACTTTTTCTACTGACGAAGCCCCTACGCCAGGTAAAATATTTTTAGCTAAACGTTCTAGGCTAACACGATCACGTGGATTAACTAATAATTTAAGAATCGCTAGAACATCTTTCACCTCTTTACGGTCATAAAAACGTACACCGCCAATGATTTTATAAGGAATTTTTAAAGCCATAAAGGCTTTCTCGAAAGCATAAGATTGGGCGTTAGTACGATAGAGAATCGCAAAATCACTATAATTTCTGCCCGGACTAAGACGCATAATTTGGCGAGCGACATAATTAGCCTCTCCCGTTTCATCCATCAGACCCTCGACGGTAATTGGATCGCCCTTACCAGCCTCGGTAAAGAGAGTTTTATCAGTGCGAGTCTTGTTTTGATTGATAATCTGCTGTGAGGCGGCCAGAATATTACCAGTACTACGGTAATTTTGCTCTAACTTTACCACCTTAGCGCCAGGAAAATCGCGCTCAAAATTAAGAATATTAGTGAAATCCGCTCCCCGCCAAGAGTAAATCGATTGCCAATCGTCGCCTACTACACAGATATTACGTTCTTCGTTGACTAAATATTTAATTAGGCGATACTGCACACTGTTGGTGTCTTGGTACTCGTCAATCAAAATATGACGAAACTTTTGTTGCCATTTGTGTCGAATTTCGGAATTGTTCTGGAAAAGGTTGGCAGTTTTAAGCAATAAGTCATCAAAATCTAAGGCATCAGCGGCCTGCTTTTCCTGCTCGTAGCGGGCAAAAACCTCAGCCGTCTGTTTTTGATTAGGATAAAAAGCCTCTTTACGCGCTTCGGCTGGCGTCATACCTATAGTTTGCCAATGCGAAATCTGACCGTGGACGATTTTAGCAGTGAGGCTTTTGTCTTTGGTGAGCTTCATGTCACGTAGCAAGCGACGAATTAGAGTAAGCTGATCGTCTGAATCATAAATCGTAAAATTGCGTGCGATACCGGCTGCTTGATGTTCGATCCGTAGCAACCGCACGCAAATCCCGTGGAATGTCCCCATATAAGGCATAAAACTTCTGGGGACATCGTTCTGGTTCTTGGGGTTAGTCCCAGCGGCCTGCCCAAATTTCAGTACGTACTCCTCTTGCAAATCTTGACGACCAATCATATCTTCGCGCTGACGCTCGAGTAGCCCCCACAAACGTTGGCGCATTTCATTAGCAGCTTTGTTAGTAAAAGTGACAGCAAGAATTTGGTCTGGGCGAGTGCCGTGAGCAATTAGATTGGCGATACGGTGGGTGAGGACTTTAGTCTTGCCCGAGCCAGCTCCTGCCAGCACCAAAACTGGACCAGTCAAAGTTTCGACCGCCTCACGCTGAGCTGGGTTTAGACCTCCTAAGATTGCGTCCATATCTATAGTAATTATATCACAATATCTGGGAGAGCTTGGGTAATCTTAGTTATTGAGTTGCTTATCAATCTCATTACGAATGGCTTGCAAAAATTCGTCGTAAGTGCCACCGATTTCCTTTTGATTCATAAATTTGTCACCAACATAAACAGATGGTGTCCATTGCAAATCAGCTTTCTCGGACAGACCCATATCAAAAGCAATTTTATGCTTGACGGCTTCGCTCTGCATATCTTGATGAAATTTTTCAAGGTCACCCTTACCGTTAGTTGCTGCCTCGAAATAACGGTCGAGATACTCTGGCATTTCGGAAGCTTTAGCGTAGTACCACTCATTTTGGTTAGCAAACAAAACATCCTTCATCTCAGGCCAATATCCTTGAATAGCTGCAGCGTTAGCAGCGGCAGCCGTAATTACACCATTATTATGATAGGGCATAATATAGGTACGAAACACTAATGCTACCTTATCGCCATACTCCTCCAGAATCTGGTTGAGATAAGGGTTCATCGCGGCACAATGCTCACATTGATAATCGGCATATTCATATAAAATTACTTTGGCTTTATCAGCGTCACCCTTGATATTTTCTGGCAGATTCCCTGAAAAACCATCGGCTGGAATTATACTGTTCAAGTCATAGCCATTATAGTTATTTCCTAGCGAAATTTCTTCAATCTCTGACAATGAAGGCACGACTATGGCGCTGCCGGATGGGTTTTCAGCACTACGCCCCTGCCAAATCGAAATGCCTAAAAATCCAGCGAAAATTAAGATAATAACTGCAATAATAATTCCCGTACGCTTGTTCATAGAGATTATTATAACACGCCTGATGTTTTGTGGTAAAATATAGATAAATCTAGAAGGTTTTGACAGGGTGTGGCGCAGTTGGTAGCGCGCGCGGTTCGGGACTGCGAGGTCGTGAGTTCAAGTCTCATCACCCTGACCATGATATTGATTTTTTGTCAATTTTGTTTTGAGTATGAGAAAACCGCCCGATGATATTGGGCGGTTTCTGCTTTGTGGTGTATGAATAGTTCAACCATAAAACTCTTTGACATGGATTTTGTTATCTTCATCACCTTTTGTTTCATACTTGATTTCACTGATGCGTATAAAATGTTTATCATATTCCGTTAGTTTAACAGAATATGACCATGCAGCAATGCGATATTTGTGAAACGTCTTTAGTTTGCCTTTCTTATTGTATCTTTTGACTTTCAACTTAAAATCAGTATCGCCAGCAGTTTCGCGGTCTAACCATATATAAACTTCACCCCCTTCAAGTTCCGCATCATACGAACCATAAAGTTCATCGCCGGGTTCAATCTTTACTCCAGAAGCATAGACCTTTGGATTCACTATGACAAATACCAAACCACATAACATCATACCACAACGTATAACTTTCCAGTCCTTGCTCTGGCCTCGCATTGCCTCCATAATCTCATCACCAATAGGAGCATCACACTCATCATCACCAACATAGCCTGTAGAAAGTTGAGTATAAAATTTTTCTTTATCTTCAAGCATTGGGATAATTTCTAAAGCTGGCGCTTCCATTTCTTCTGGGGTGGGCGGCTCCGCATAATCAAGCCTTTTGTATATTTTCGGCTTAACATTGCAAATACAAAATGGATATTCCTCGTTGCCCACATCAGCGCGCAGGTTGTACTGTTTAACTAACATATCAATTCCCTCCTATGATATCTTTCTGTGTATTAGTTTTTGGATTACTATACTATTTACACCACAAGCTTTTAATATACCTAAGGGCTCTGACGAGCCACTAGGTTTTATGTGTTAAAAACTTGTGGCTCGTAGTATACATACTACGTCCTTATACTTACATTGTAGCACAGAATTGTAAAATTGTCAATAGTGTTTGTGGTAAAAGTGGGGTTTGGCAAGAGTGCTACAATAAAAGTGTGGAATTAGTCCATGGGCACCAAAAGCGGCTAGAGTTCACTCCTCCGCCAGCTAGAGGTTCTCGGAAAAAGATCGTGAAGTTCTCCTTTTAGTTTAATAAGAGAAAATGAAGGCTAGATATGCTTTGATTACGAACAAAGATATTAAAAAATGAACTTCTATATAAACTGTTTTTCGTGTCGGTTCTAGTTGTGAGGTATCATGGCGATTTGATTATCTTGGTGTGACGAGTGCGCAGCGGGTGGATCAACTTGCCTAACACTGCTGGTACTTTCAGGAACGCTGGCGCCGAAGGTGTTTGGTGGTCTTCGCGGGCATATTCAACTGCTACCAACGCTTATGACCTTTACTTACAGACTTCTGGCGCGGTCGCTCCGTCAAACAACAGCAATCGTTACAACGGTTTCTCCCTCCGCTGCCTGGTTTTATGCCGCGGCGGGGTGCCGATCTTTTGAAAATGGTATTTTCGGTAAGGTTCAAAATTATATTGTTCTACTATTGACATTTTAGTGTATGTGTGCTATAATGAAAGGACAGAGTGCAGGAATCTTCCTGACAAGCACATTAATAGCCTACTTGTTTTAATGTGAAAACATTTCTATTTCTTTCTTTTTTGTAGAAATCACGTAATTCGTCGTAGGATATAAAGCTATTTTTGATTTTTCGTGGCTTTATATCCTACGGTGAACCGTAGAGAACTTTTCAGGAGGAAATAAAAATGATAAACACTAATTTCAGTTGTACAGAGTCCTATGCTAAGGAATTCAACACGGTAAAGGCGAAAGTGACCCGGAGGCTGGCGCGAATCGAAAAGGATTTCGCCGAGAATCTGCCGAACGGATTCCAGGCGGCGATTGAGATTGACGATTTAGAGATTGTCAGCGCCAACAATGCCACTGATTTCCACGACCCAAAGCATCCTTATGAGGAGCCGACTGTTTTTAATCTGCGTGCGTCCAACGGCACCAGTGGCAGCTTTTGCGAGGTAAAAATGAAAACTCTGACACAGTGGTGCAATCGGGCAGCAACTGGACTGATGGACTTGGAGGAATTACTGAATTACCTGCGATATTACGAAGTCAAAAATGACCCAATGTTTCAGGAAATCCAGAAACTGGAGGATGTCGGACAGTTATTGAGGCGCCATCATGAATGGTTGCGCGACAAATTTAGTATCACGGTTTTTGCCGGTGGTATCAGGGTTCCTGTGACTGGGTCCAATGGTTTCCGGGGCGAAATCCGTATCTGCTTTAGTGCTCTGACAGCCGAGGAAGATGTCGCTATATGCGTAATCCTCCTGCGGACAATACAGGAGGCACTCAAAGAAGCAACCACGGACGATTGGTTCGAGTACGACCTCAGTGCATTGAGAGCAATCCCGATGGTAAACTTCCACCTGACAATGTGGGATATCCACGAGATAGTGTAGCGGCTGGCGGCATGGTAGTATAAGATAGGCGTAACCCCAGTTCAAAGTCGAAAGACAGCGAACTGGGGCGTTTTTATGTCAAAACCCTCAGCATTTTCTGCCACAACGATACTTTTTATGTTAGAATAGTCGCAAAAGGTCATTCAAAATAAACATTTATTTGCTGCAAAAATATGAAAAGACACCGTGCTCTATCCAAGAAAGCCAAAATCGAACGTAAGATTTTGGCGATGTTGGCATTTTTTAGCACTTCGGTGGGCTTGTGGGAAAATTTTCGCCAGTTGTGGCTACAAGATAACGGTTTTGAAGCGACTGAAGTAAGCATGGTGACCAGCTTAGGACTGATGTTGAGCGTCGTAGGGGTGATTTTTGTGGGCTATCGTCTCAAAGTACGCCATCTCAAAACTTTTATGACAGTAGTCTTAGGTATCAAGTTAATTGATTTGCTAGTCCTGCGCGGGTTAGACGCCACGGGTAACTTTGGAGCGATGAGCGTCTGCACGGTGATAGATATCATCACAAGTTATCTGATTGTGGCCAGTGTCTACCCTTTAATCACAACTATCATCAAAAATAATCAGATTTATAGTAAGCGCAAATTGGTAGAATACTGGTTCCGCGATATTGGAGTGCTAATTGGTGGCGTAGTATTAGGTCAAAGTGTACTGGGAAATTTGATTGACTATAATGCTTGTTTGATGATTTCGGTGATTTTTCTCTGTTTGGCAATTTTGGTAATGTCGAGCTTCAAGGTGCAGGTGACCGAAAAAGAACCGCCGCGGGGCGATTCGATTCTGAAATATGTCCTGAAGAGCAAGCTGCAAGTTTGCTATATGATTTATGCTTTCTTGGCGGCAATGTCGTTTGCGGCGGCGCTGGGGCTAAAAATGCTGGTTTTAACAAATTATCTCGATTTTTCTGCCAGTACGGCGACGAATTATTTGCTAATTGTCGGATTATTGTCCGATGTGGTGGGTGTGCTGGCGCTGAAATACTTTACGCCCAAGAATGATTATCTGACGCTGATTTTGAAATTTGGAATTCGGTTGCTGGCTTATGTGATTGCAATTCTGGCGGACGACCCGTTTGTTTCGATGCTGGCAATTACTTGGTCGATTTTGATTTCTACGGCTTATGAAGATGTAACCGATGGTTGCTATATAAATCTAGTGGATAACCGTCATCAACTAAGTTATAGCACAGTCAAACATGTGATGAGTTTTGCTGGTGAAGCTGTTGGGATGCTGCTTTGTGGAGCAATGTATGACTTAGGGGTTGGTTTCATTTTGGGTGCCTCGGCGATTATTACGGTGGTACAGCTAGGAATGGCATTTTATTTAATACATTTGCGCCATCATCGCCGCCGCGCAAGGCACTCAGCTTCGCGTATGCGCTATGATGAGCGAATGGTAGAAGACTAAAAATGTAAAAACCGCCGAGGACTTAATCCGCGACGGTTTTTAGCCTACTCAAAAAACAGTGTCAAATCTCCAGAGCCGTTTGCTGGCTCGTGCCAGTTACGCCAGGTTTCCAGTTCCAGCAAGGTGCATTCTTTAAACAACTGCTGAACAAGTTGGATAACATCCTTGTCGAGAGACGTAGCCCAAGCCCGTGTCTGCTGTACTGAATTCTGCAAGCCCTTGTCCTCTTTTCCCATCTGGGCAAAAGTTTCTGCTACGGCATTTAATATCGCAACGTTTCTGTTCTGCCGGTTTTCAGAAAAGCCAAAGTAGCAGCTCGCTAAAAACCGCCCATAGGTGGTATTTAAAACTAACACCCTTAACTCTGACCGATGATGGACCTTGCTGGAAAACTGACTGGAGCGCCTGTGCCCGTCAGGCCAAGGATATGGCGTCCGTTTCGGCCAAGACAAAATGCCATTAATTGCTCTCTCGGCTAAGGCATCTGTGGTGGCGCATCCATTGGTACCAATTTGCCAAACTCCCGGACCATCTTCTAGATTAAAGCGTAAGATACATTTCGCATCCTCGCCAGTTTTCTGTCCGTCCAGGATAAAAGTACCCTGCGTGGGCTGTTCCCCAAGGAATGCCAACGTTTCACGGATAATTGCCTGAATGACATCAACTTCCTGCGGGAAAAGTGTGGTGTTTGGTTCGACAAAAGACTGAAGATTGGTGAATTTGCTCATGTTTGTTCCTCCTTAAATGAATATTCTGAATTCCTGAGTCCTAATTCTGGGCAAATTCTGAACTTTGCCCTCAACTTCCACTAAGTTAATGGATGCAGAGGGCAAAGTTACTCTGAGTAGACTATTAAACACTAAAGCCTGAGTATTTTTATGCCCGTTGCATAAAAATACTGGTACCAGTAAGTGTGGCTATATTCAAACTTTAGTTATGCGATGACATAATTATGTATGTCATGTCTTCATTGTAGCATAGATTTAGTATTTTGTCAATAGTAGTTTGAAAGTGAGGAAAGGTGAGTATGAAAAAGATTACTTTATCTTTGGATTTTCAGTTATCTGATGAATCTAAAATAAAAGTTGTCCTCAGTCATAAGACTAAGGACAACTAATCCAATTTATATTCTCATTCTAACGCTAAAAGCTCAAAACGTCAACCTTCTGTTTCTTGGTTTTATTCTAACACAGCTTTGATGCGCCGCACGCCGGCGCTAGAAGATTCTTCTTTGGTAATTTTGAATTTTCCTAATTCCCCAGTTCTGGAGACGTGTGGACCACCGCAGATTTCGATAGAAATTGGAGTCTGAATGTTTTCGGGCGTGTCACCATCACCAACGGCATAAACCGTCACTCGATCGGGATAGCGATCGCGGAAACTACCATGAGCGTGTAAACTATCAAATGCATAATCTTTATCATATTCGGCAAAAACTACTGGTAAATCTGCCGAAATCCATTCGTTAACACGAGCTTCGACTTTGGCGATTTCTTCTGGAGAAAGTTTGTGGTCGATATTGAAGTCAAAACGCAAGCGTTCTGGAGTAAGATTGCTGCCTTTTTGACCGATACTAGGATCGATTTCCTGCTGCAATGCTGCCAGAAGCAGATGGCAAGCAGTGTGATATTTGACGGTTTGATCACTAGTATCTGACAGACCACCTTTAAACATACCTTTCGATGCAGTCTTACTGCGTTCACGTTGTTCATTCAAAGCGGCTTCAAATTCATCTTGATAATTTTGAGAAAGGTTTAGACCCATCTTATAAACTTCTTCGACACTGAGTTCGAGTGGGAAGCCATAAGTGTCCTGTAGCTTAAATAGCTCTTGTCCATCAATTGTGGTGTCGGTCTGAGCCATCTTTTGCAATTCTTTGACGCCTTTGTTAATGGTTTTACGGAAAGCAGCCTCTTCCTTTGTGAGAACATCTAGTACTTGCGCGCGACATGGCAAAATATCGTCAGATAGTTCTTGATAATTTTCGGCAATTACCGGGATAATCTGAGCAAGGAATTCTTGTCCAATACCAAGGTCGAGAGCTTTGAGTACGGCACGACGCACCAAACGTCGGAGGGCATAACCCTGAGCCTTGTTGCTAGGCTGTAAACCTTGGGCTGCTAAAAGGTATGCGCCGCGAAGATGGTCGGCGATAATACGCATTTCGTCAGTATTATTGTCATAATTCTTATGAGAAATCTCTTCAAGTTTGGAAATGATTGGCGCCATTAATGAAATTTTGAAGACATCAAAACTACCCATCGCTGCCGCAGCGAGACGCTCTAGACCACCACCAAAATCGACGTTCTTGTGTTCGAGTTCCTCAAAAGTGCCATCTTCTTTGCGCTTATATTGCATGAAGACTTGGTTACCGATTTCCATAAAGCGAGCACCATCGGAAGCTGGATGAGCTTGTCCATATTTAGCTACGTCTTGCTTATCTTCACCAAAATCATAAAAGACCTCAGAATCAGGGCCGCAAGGGTCGCCAAGTGGAGTGGTTTCGATACCACCACCACGACTCCACCAGTTCTCCTTGTCATCGTAGAAGAAAATCCGTTCGCCTGGCTTGATACCACGCTTGTCACCATCCTGAGCACTACCGATTTCAGCAATTTTGGCTTCAACGCCAGCATTTCTGAAAACTTCTTGCCAAATCTCGGCAGCCTCGGTATCTTTGGGGATGCCGTATTTATCATCACCGATAAAACAAGTTACGTAAATCCGCTCTGGATCTAAACCAATTTCTTTTGTGAGAAACTCAAAATAATTCTGAATTTGCTCTTTTTTGAAATAATCTCCAAGCGACCAGTTACCAAGCATTTCAAAAACGGTAGTGTGACGCGGATCACCCACATCTTCGATATCTTGCAAGCGCATGGAAGGCTGAGAATCGGTAAGACGCACGCCTTCAGGATGAGGCTGGCCTAAGAGATATGGCAAAAGTGGCTGCATGCCAGAACCAGTAAACAAAGTAGTAGGATCATTTTCGAGCACTAAAGGTGCAGGTGGGATAACTTTATGGCCGTGCTTAACTTGAAAATCTAAAAATTTTTGGCGGATTTCATTTGCATTCATTGTTTAATTATAACACATTTTACTCTAAATGGGTGGCGTAAGATCGGCACCCCACCGCGGCAAATAGAGGCAGCGGAGGGGGAAACCATGCCAACGGTTATTCGGGCCGTTCGACGGGTTGACGCCAGTAGCATTAAAGTTGAGGTTGTACGCATTGGTAGCGGCATCACCGCGCGACGACCACCAGTTGCCGTTGATGCCAGCGTTCCTCAAAGTACCAGCAGTATTAGGTAAGTTGACATACCCGCTGCGCACGAAGTGCTACGGAAAAATGTCCAAAAAATCAACGACTACCCAACCCGCAGAAAGAACCCCGGAATACGAGCTCGGAAATAAGAATAGGCCATTGATAGAAGCGACTTTTTACGATTTGGGCCGTAGCCAAAAGCAGACAAACCTCTAAATTCTCTTAAAAATTAAAGAGGGGCGCTTCACGATCTTGACTGTTGGGAGCTGTAGGCGAGCGGAGGAGTGAACTCAGGCTGCTTTGAGGTCCCATGGACGAGTATCCACAAGACTTATTCTAGCACATACTACTCAGCAACGATTCCTCCGCCTAGGCAAATTTCACCATCATAAAACACGACAGATTGCCCAGGAGCGGGGCGTTTGATGGGTGTAGTAAATATCAGTTCACCGAGTTTGCTTGAACCCTTTGTTGCTTCTTCGGGACACGATGCCGTGCCAGCCCGCCGTCGCGGGCGGCGCACATCTTCGTCTTTGACCGCAGCCTGCGGGGATTCCCGAAGAACAACGGCGGCTTCAAGCAGCGGCGCGCGATGACGGAGACGTACCTGAATTTTGCCAGAGGTGGGTAGGTCGGTGCGAAGATGGAGATTCTCAAGTTTAAGCTGGTTCGTCCAAAGCAACCCATGATTAAGATTGCGAGAAACATAAACGATATTGTTTGCCAGATCTTTTTTGACAACATAATATGGTAAGCCACCGCCTAAGTATAAACCATGGCGCTGGCCAATAGTATAAAAAATAGCGCCATCATGATAGCCCAGGACTTTTTCAGTTTCGATCTCACGAATTTCTCCAGGTTGAGTTTCAAGATATTCGTGCAAAAAGTCTTTCATACCAACTTCACCTACGAAACAAACGCCCATGGACTCTTTTTTGGTGGCAACATCAAGACCTTTATCCGCAGCGAGGGCCTTAACTTCAGGTTTAGTTAGATTTCCTACTGGAAAAATTGTTTTAGCTGTAGCCGCATTACTCATACGGTAAAGAAAATAAGTTTGATCTTTATTCTCGTCGATAGCCCTCATTAGACGAATATTATTAACGGAGCAATGATTACTCGCCGGAGCGGTGGCGCTCTCAATATCCTGTGCTGCACCGACACGTGCGTAATGACCAGTAGCGATAAAATCAGCACCGTTTTGGATAGCGCGGTCATAGAAAAGCTTGAATTTGATTTGTTCGTTACACATTACGTCAGGATTTGGCGTGCGACCTTTTTGGAACTCGGACAACATATAATCTACCACTTTTTGTTTATAATCATCCTCAAAATCCCAGACTTCAAAGTCTAAATCTAGTTGCACAGCTACACGCTTGGCATCGGCAAGATCTTCAGCCCAAGGGCATTTCATGCCAGGTAGGTCTTTGGACCAGTTTTTCATGTAGATACCAGTGACGTCATAGCCTTGCTCTTTAAGTAGGACAGCAGAAACTGAAGAATCAACACCGCCGGACATGCCAAGATAGACTTTAGGCATAAGAATTCTCCAAATTGTCTTCGGGTGCAAAATTCTCCACCAAGGCATCCTCTCCAGTGCCCGTCTTTACGGGGCTGTCGTTCTTCGCGTCGAGCTTCGACGCTCTTTTAATGCCTTGCAGAGAATTTTGCACCCGGAAGTATTCACGCAGAACTATGTCAGAGATAATCTTGGCAGCTTGGCGGATTTGGTCGAGATTATTGGTACTACCAAGCGAAATGCGGAGGCTACCTGCGATCTCGGCGTCAGAGAGGCCGATTGCGGCTAAAACATGAGATTTAGTTCCCTTGTTGGCAGCACAGGCGGCACCGGTGGAAACTAAAATTCCCTGCTGTTCTAATTTATATATCAAGCGTTCAGCGTCAATTCCTGGTAAACAAACTGGAACGAAACTCGCTAGCTGGTGTTTAGGATTACCTAAGAAAATTGGCTGTGATATTCCCAGATTAAGATCATGCTTGACATTTTCTATATGTTGTGCTACAATAGGAATACGTGCGAGTTCTTGATGAAGAACTTTAGCCATTTCTTGGTATTGCTTACGGTGGTATGATAGATGCGCCTTGGCTTCGGTTGCAGCGGTCGCAAAGCCAATAACGCCAGGAACGTTTTCGGTACCAGAACGCAAACCGCGTTCTTGCCCGCCACCCACAGTAAGCGGTGAAATTTTGACACCGTGTGCTAAATAAAGCGCTCCAATACCTTTAGGTCCACTGCATTTAGCTGCGTTAAGCGTAAGCAAATCCACTCCTAGGCGAGCAACATTGATATCCATCAAATTTAGAGCCTGCGAAGCATCAGAATGTAAATAAAGTGGAGTAGTGATTCCTCTCTGCAAGCGATCTTGACGAGCTTGGCGCAAGATTTCTGAGACTTCCGCTAGCGGCTGGATAGTACCTAACTCATTATTGGCTAGAGAAATCGAAACGAAATCAACTTCATCATCTAGTTTACGACGCAAATCGTCAAGCTGAATTAACCCGAATTTATCAACAGAAATTAAGTCATATTTCTTAGATTTAGCGGCAGCAAGAACAGCAGTATGTTCGATAGCAAGCACAAGCGATTTATGATGAGAGGCAGTAAAAGCGAGATTGATGGATTCGGTGGCGCCAGCAGTAATTACTAAGTCTACACCTTTTGCGCCTATGCAATGCGCAACTTGATCTTTGGCCGATTCGTAAGCCTCGCGTACATGTTTGGCAGGCAGATAAGGCGCAGAAGGATTGAAAAAATCTTCCGTAAAATACGGCAACATAGCTTTTAAAGCCTGCGGACTAACGGGCGTAGCGGCGGCGTGATCAAGATAAATCATATGCTTATATTATATATTATTTCGCGTAACGATAAAGTTTTTGTTTGATAACATGAAGGTAAACCTTAGTGGCTTGACGAAAATTTTCCAGTTCAGTACCCTTAAGTTCAACATATTTGCCAGCAGAAATCTTCTTGAAAACGCCTGAAGGTCGGACTTCGTAACGTACAGTGAGCTGGCGTGGATGGCGTTCATGGTCAAGCCAGTCTTCGTGCCAAATCCAAACATTTTCGCGGTCGTGAAAAAACTCACGACGATGACCGTCTGGAACTGGGCCAAAGATTGTGCTACCGAGTTTTGATTCGGCGTTAATAAGCTCGGCGCGGCTGGGGCGACGACGCATTTGGCGAGCGGCAAGGGTAATTTTTTTGGTGGTTTGGTCTGTAAGTTTTTTGGTAGATTTGAAAAGGCGGGCGGCTTTACGGGTGGGTTTAGGTTGAAAGTTGGGTTTGACATCACCTTGGATAATTTTTTGACCGATATGCGATACAGAGCTACGGTGAGTGCGAATCTGTACTTTAGTACCATCAAGCAAGATTTGAGGTGCTGATGTCGGGGCTTTATTTGGGGCATCAGGTACAACAGGTGCAGTTTTGTGAAGGGGCTGACGAGCAGCCTTAACTGCAGCACGACGCAAACGTTTGGCTTGCATCAGGCGCAAAACCCCAGATTGGATTCTGTAATACAGGGGCTGCTTGAGTGGTTTGATACCAGCAGAGGTAATAGTGACGGTCTGTGGGTTAGAAAGCAGTTGCTCAGATTGCAAAACTTCTTCTGCGACGGCAGCAACATTGACAAGGTGTTCTGTTTCTTGACTAATACTTGTCAAATCTGCAACGCAAACTGGCTCTGCTTCCTTGACCGCAGAGTCTACTGGTTTCATGATTTTAGCTTTATAAGTCCTGTGAGAACCTAAACTGACGCACGGCATGTTTCGATCTCCTGGGCTACACCCATCAACTCACGATAAATTTCAACCGAGGCTGGCGTGCAAAAATTAGAGATTCTGGCTTTATCTAAACTGTCAAAATTAGATTTGGAAAATGTTTCTCGCATTTTGGGTTGTTTGCTCCACTATATTTACTTCTGCCACACCCAATTTTTCCGTGAGATATGTTGCAATTACTTTAACATATCCTGGTTTGTTTATTGTACCACGGAAAGGTGCTGGAGTCAAGAATGGAGCGTCAGTTTCTAGGACCATTTTTTCTAGTGGAGGTAAAGGGTTGGTAGTATAAGTACAGAGACCATTAACGCCAATATAGAAGCCACGTTCCAGCGCCTGACGCAGGTCACGTTTGGAGCCAGTGAAACTATGCACGACGCCCGTAATTTGCGGAAAGTTGTCTAGTATGGCAAAGGTATCGGTAAAAGCTTCGCGAATATGGAGCGAAACCGGCAGATGTAGATCGAGAGCAAGCTGGAGCATGCGCTCAAAAAGGCGAATTTGCGCCGCACGATCGTAGCCATCATAATGATAATCCAGACCAACTTCACCGATGGCAACTGGCGCACGAGAGCATTTCACCTTCTTTCCTCGAGGCGCGTCCGCGACGTCTGTTGCTACAGGGTTGCGCCGCTCTTCCTCGTCGTAACTCCGGATCCTCTCCAAAAGAAGCGAAATATCCTCATCCCACAGCTTATCATCCGTGGCAAATTCAGGATGAATACCATAAGTCCAATAGGCATCATCGTGTGATTCAGCGAAATCCCGTGCATTAAAAGAGTCTTCTGGATTAGTGCCGATACAGATAATTTTTTGCACATTATTATCGTGAGCTTCGCGCAAAAACTGCTCCGCCTGCTCTGGCGTAAACCACTCCGAATCGTGCAGGTGGCAATGCGTGTCAATTAACATGTAAATATTATATCATTTATCTGCCCTCTCATATCCCTAATACAGTACTCAGGCAGCGGAGGGGGAAACCGAGCCAGCGCTCCCAGGGGCCGAGCGACGGGGTGACACCAGTAGTAATAAAGTTGAGGAAGTACGCATTAGTAGCGGCACCACCGCGTGAAGACCAAAATGAACCATAGTTAGCCATTCGACCAGCATGTGCTGTTGCTCCTGCACTATTAGTTAAGTAGATTCCTCCGCTGCGCACGAAGCCTTCAAATTTTTCTAATTTTTTGAAGGCTTCGTTTTGTCATAACAGGGGTTAATACTGAAAGACGCCTTCAAAATTTTGTAAAAAGTTGAAGGTAGGGTGATTACTGATGTCTTGGCGTTTTTTAAAAGCGCCAGGGCTAGCAATATAAAAAACACTTCCTCTTTACTTCGTGCGCAGCGGGCGAGTTAGTACAGCTGATGGTTGGATAAGGGCATTAGCTGGATTTGGACGCCTATGGTCGTCATACGCCTCTGGATTAAATACTGTAGCATATAATCTTGCCTTAGATACCACTACCGTCGATTCATCTTCTGGTCCGAATACTCGCTATTTCGCTTTCTCCCTCCGCTGCCTGAGTACTGTATTAGGGATGTGAGGAAGCGGGTTGATAAAGTACACCACTTGGTGATGACCTATCAAAAAATCTACATTATGTCTAATTTTAACACCTATTAAGAGCGAGCTTCGCGTTTGCGTTTGACTGGGTCTAATTGACGCTTACGCAAACGCAGAGATTTTGGTGTTACTTCTAAGAGTTCGTCATCGAGCAAGAAGTCAATGCACTGCTCCAGCGAATACTGCGTATATGGCGTGAGCTGAATTGCGCCATCGCTAGCGTGCGTACGCATGTTGGTTAGTTGTTTTTCCTTGCAAACGTTGATATCGAGGTCGTCTTTTTTGTTGCTGAGACCAACAATCATACCCTGATACACTGGCACTCCAGGCGGAATAAAGAGAATTCCGCGTGCCTGAGCAGCATCCAGAGCATAAGCCGTGCTAGTGCCAGGTTCAAAGGCAATCAATGCGCCGTTACGCTCGGGTTTATATTTCCCTTCTACAGGACGGTAGCCATTTGGCAAAGTGGACATGATTGCTGTACCTTTAGTAGCGGTAAGTAAATTATTGCGTAAACCAATTAGAGCCGCAGTTGTGATTTCATAGACAAAACGAGTACTACCAGTACTGGTAAGCTCCTGGCTTTTGAGTTCTGCCTTACGAATTCCTAATTCTTGACTGACTGCGCCTACAAATTCTGGGTCAACTTCAACTGTAAGTTCCTCCACTGGCTCTTGCTTGATACCGTCAAGCTCCTTATAAACCACCTCCGGGCGACCAGTTTCTAGCTCATAACCCTCACGGCGCATGGTTTCAATCAGGACTGAGAGATGTAACTCGCCGCGACCAGAAACTTTGTAACCCAGACCATCAGGTACAATTTTGAGGGCAATATTGGTCTCCAGCTCACGTTCCAGACGTTCCGCAATTTGGCGAGAAGTGGTAAATTCACCCTCTTGGCCTTTGAGCGGCGAGGTGTTTGGTCCGATATAAATACTCAGTGTAGGTGGTTCGAGTTCAATCGTAGGTAAAGCCTCGGGAGTTTCTCCAGTAGCAATTGTGTCACCAATATTAGCCTGCGCAATGCCAGATACTGCTACAATATCACCAGCCGTAGCCTCAGGCACTTCTTCGCGACCAAGACCTTTATAGGCAAAAACGTTTTCAATCTTGGCGCGGCTATTTTGCAACTCTCCAGTTTCGGGATCGGTATGTATTACAATTACTGTCTCACTTTTTTTGAGCTTGCCACGGAAAATTTTGCCAATAGCGTATTTACCTAAATAACTGTCTGCTGCCAGTGCCGCCACCAACAGCTGGGCACCCTTGGATGCATCTTCATCAATCTTTGGCGCTGGAATGTCGTTAATAATCGATTCAAAAATCACATGCAAATCATTGTCCAGATCTGTAGTCTTGCCAGCCTTGCCATCGCGAGCAATCGCATAATAAATTGGATAATTCAGTTGACTTTCGTCACTGGCAAGTTCCAGGAAAAGGTCGGCAATTTCACTTTCTACTTCATCAATTCTGGCGGCCGGCTTATCAATTTTATTGATAATAACCACCGGTTTAAGATGCAAAGACAAGGCCTTTTGCAGAACAAATTTAGTCTGTGGCATTGGACCTTCCTGTGCATCTACTACCAAAAGAACGCCATCAGCCATATTTAGCGTGCGCTCTACCTCACCGGAAAAGTCAGCGTGTCCTGGAGTGTCTATAATGTTGATTTTATAGTCTTTATAATAAACTGAAGTTTGCTTAGCAGTAATTGTAATTCCCCGTTCGTGCTCTTGATCCATAGAGTCCATGATCAAGGTTTGGGACATTTCGGCCTGATTATCACGAAAAGTATGGGATTGTTTAAGTAGCCCATCAACTAAAGTAGTTTTACCGTGGTCGACGTGGGCAATAATAGCGATATTGCGAATTTTATCTATCATATCTTCTTATTGTAGCACACATTATCAAAAAAGTCAAGGTTAAACCCTGACTTTTTTGATCTTTTCTAGTAGTTTTCAGCAAGGCGCTCGAAGAAAGCCTTGGGATGAGCACAAACTGGGCAAACTTCTGGGGCTTCTTCACCAGTAAAGACATAGCCACAGTTGCGACACTTCCAGATTGTAACTTCCTCGCTCTTGAAGACAACATCATGCTCAACTTCATTGTGAAGTTTGAGGTAGCGCTCTTCATGACTTTTTTCGATAGCGGCTACTTGTTCAAATTTGACAGCGATATCTTCATATCCCTCTTCACGAGCAGTCTTGGCGAAATCTTCGTACATAGTAGTCCACTCGTAGTTTTCGCCTTTAGCTGCATCAGCTAAATTAGTTGCAGTGTCGGCTACGGCGCCGCCATGCAAGAGCTTGTACCACATCTTGGCGTGTTCTTTTTCGTTATGCGAAGTCTCGTCAAAGATAGCAGCAATTTGCTCATAGCCATCCTTTTTTGCTCGAGAAGAGAAATAACCGTATTTGATAGAGGCTTGGGATTCGCCAGCAAAGGCAGCTTCCAAGTTTTTCCAAGTTTTACTGGATTGTTCTAATTCTTTTGCCATACAACTCCTTTAATTACTTCATTTATTATAGCACAATTGACTACTATTCAAGTGAACCGTTATTGCGGCAGTAGCCGAGATCAGTCCAACAATTGGCCGTGATCCAGTAGTATTTAAGCAAACTGTCTTCATTATCACCATGAAGTTCAACTTCGTACTGTGGATAAGGGAAGAAGATATCAGCTGGGTCGAGGCGAGTTTCCACGCGGCGTAATAGTTGGTTGGCACGACCAGTGGAGTCTACACTAACTTGAACATTCTCGAAAGGTATGACTTTGCCCTCGCCATCACGTAGAGTTACAGCAAAGTCGGTAACCGTATCACCATATGGTAGCGAAACTACAAGCATAGCATTGCCACCCGAAGCAAAATTGAGCTGGCTAGTAGAAGTGCCTAAAGTAAGGGTGCAGGCAAATTCGCTATGAGTGCATTTAACGCGATAAGGATTGTTGGCAATTGGAACACCGTTAGCGGATTTATCAGAGTTACCGGCTGAGCTAATTTCGTTCTGCGATAAAGCATTAGTTGCAGCGCTATCAGTTTCTTCACTCGGGAGTAAGATCATAGTGCTGTAATCAGGGCTAGTACTATTATTGAAACTTTCTAAGTTAAAACTGGCGGGAGTTTTGAGCAGTGTGAGCGAAATAGTGGGTGGGGTGGTGGAATGATTATTGTCGGCTAAAGCCCCGTTATGATTAAGGTTCTTAAACTCTGTGCCGTTAATCTCAGAATACCATTTAAATTCAATATATTTAACTTTATGAAGATCATTTGCGCCGATTCCTAACGGAACCACACGGGTGCGTGTATCAGAGGTAAGTGTAGAACGATAATCCGACACAATATTAGATAGAATAACACAGGTATAGGCCTGATCGGAATTATTACTATTGCTGGAAGCACTACCACTGCTCTCCTGAATAAGGACTTCGCCATCGTAATCGTAGCCAAGGTAGCCTTTGAGCTTGAAATCATCGCAGTTACCACCGAAAAGGTCTTCAAATCTACAAGAATCTGGGTTACCATCTGTACTACTCATACACTGGTAGTAGCGGTTGACAGCAATTTTAGCATCTTCGACGCCAGCTAAGGCAGAATCGTAAGCAGACTGAGACAGATCATCATTACTGGTCTGAGTGGATTCAGAAAGAATAATCCGAATAAAACTAAGGGTAATGACGCCAAACAGAATCGTAGCAAAGATAACGACATAGAGCGAGGCGACGCCTTTTTTGGTTGAACTATAGGTGCTTTGTTTCATAAGTCTATTATACTCCTGCCGTGCGTGCGGCGAAATTAAATTTGTTGATTGCGCAATAATTAAATTCTGAGCCCAGATTATTAAGCGATCCAGTATCGCCGGCTAAATCACCATCCTCGTCTTCAATTTGAGTACCAAGAGAACAGTAATCTCCATTACGCATAATATCAACATCACCTCGTAAAGTAGCCAAAATAAAGGTACCAGACATGTAGGTGCGCAGCGTAACGGAATCTTGGCTAATTGGGAAAATCGTAAACTCATAAAGCGTGAGATCGAGGTCAAACTCATCTAGCATACCCTCGGTCGGGGTCTTTGTATAGTTGGGCAACGGGTTACTTTCGGTACTGTGAGCCAAGGTAGTGATGTCTATCGTCATATTAGAGCTAAAGTTCGAATTATAGTCGGATTTCATTACTGCAGAGCAAACACGGTAGTTGCGATCTTCCACGCGCATTAGGCGCGGAGCTTCCGTCGTGATGGCGTCACTCATACTAGTAGCACCAATTGGTAAGTACTTGAGTTTTAAGGAATGACTTTGTTCAGACGTTTCACTATAGTATGTGTTCCAAATATATGAATAATAGCCAGTGCAGAAAACACCATTATATTGCTCGCCCTCATCGTTCGTACTAGCATGGAAAATATAATTAAAAGCATGATCCTTAATACACCTATCAATATTGGAGCGGTCGCCATTTGGGCCAACAGCGACTAAACTATTACAAAGACTGGTAGTATCAACTGACGGGGCGGTATTAATTGCAGAAGTGAGCTCATCAATCAAACCACGACCAACACTATTAATGGCTTTAAGCGTCATGCCTTTTTGATAAATTGAAACAATGTTAGTTGTGATAATAGCAATTGTAATCAGAAGAACACCAATGAAAGCTAGGGTAAGCGAAAGTTCAACCATAGTAAAACCCGAACGTACGTGAGTATGATAGTCAGGCTTGGGAGTAAGATTTTTGGATGATTTTTTCACCCCTGGAAAATTGGCAAAAAATGCCTGGGTATGTTTGGTGTTTTTGTGGGTAAGATGATTTTTCATTTTATACATTCTCCGGGTTATATAAGCGAATTACCGTATCAAGTGTTGTGGGTGACGTGGTATTAGGACCATACCAGCAGCTTTCAATATAGAAATCAAAATACTGTGGGTTAGCATTACCATCAGTAACAGCAATCACCCAGATTCCCTCGGCAAACTGAACCCGATTATAAATAATGCCGCCATCAGTAAACTGAGATACAGAGTCACCGTTTTCGCCTAATCGGTCACTTTTGTAGATAATGCGAGCATTGAGGGTGGCTGGAACAAAAACATTGGGAGTGCGCGCGCTAACGTAAGAGATTGCAACGTCAGCATTGCCAAGTGCATCTAGACTGCTAAGGTCGCGAGCATTGAGAATAAAGGCATTATTACGACTGAGCAGAGTGCCATTGTTTGTGGATTCGTAAACACGCTCACAACCAAGCGTATGAAGTTGACCGCCAGTATCACTATTATTGACGGTATCAGCCAAATCCAGCAAGCCACTTTCCTTAGCTTGAGTTGGGGTAATAGCATTCTGAACAATAGTATCCCAAAGTTGTTTATATTGTTGATATTTTTCGCCGGGTCGATAAGCTGGATCATTCAAAGTTGGTAGTGTTTTTTCGGAGATGTAAGAACTGTGGATAAAACGTAGAGCCTCAGCTTGAGCGTTAAGCTCGTTGCGAGCGGTCACCACCTCTAAGGCATTTTCAGCTGAGTGCACCCCCATGTTCATGGCTGCGATCGAGATAATCGCCACTAAGCAGAAAACGGCAATTGCAAACATTACTTCGATAATTGTATCGCCACGTTTGGTAGATTGATAATTTAGCGTTGACATTTTGATTCCTCCGGATCATCTGGCACAATATTAACTGCCGACGTATTACGACCATCTTTACCAATACGGATGTCTCGCACAATATTATCATTCTCAGACAGCAAGCAAAAATCAATGTCATTCGCAGTAGAAAAATCACCGGGATTATCTTTGAGCTGAGTGTTAAAAAGCGTGCTGGCACTTTGGTCTTCGGGCTCACAATGATTTTTAATATCAAATTGCTCGCTAGTGAATGCTGTGTGCACTGTACCAGACGTGGGTGAGCGAGCGATAATCATAGTGCCACGAAATGGCTTAAGATCGGTGTTGCGAATTTTGGTACCCCAGAGCGGGGTGTAAGTCGAGAGGGTGCTTGAAGCCTCATCGGCATCTGTTGTGTTGCCACAGAAAATACGCGCATTAACATCTTGAAGCTCACTAATAAAGCCACCGTTGGCACTCTCAGGAATATCAACATTGCCGACCAGCGTCGCAGTATAGACAATATTGTCTTGATCGTTATAATCCTCATCGTCTGGTGATTCGAGACCGAAAACAATAACTTTACCATAAATCGCAGATATATTAGAATTGCCAGAGCCAAGGGTTTCTGGGCTAATTACTTCAGCATACATCTGGCGGAAAAACTCGGCAAAAGAGCGTACAGAATCATTGTAGCGTTGACGGGCGATATTGGAATATGTACCGCCTAGCACACCAATCAACAACAATCCAGCAATGGCGAGAAAAATACTAACCTCGATTAAAGTAAAGCCGCGTTTGGATCTTGATTTATGAGTAACTGTTTTCATTTTTATTCCCTAATGCCTTAGTACCTCGGAGCGAGTTCCCGTGAATAACTTTCGGTATAGCTTGAGTCATAGCGACCAGCTTGAGCATAAGCCCAGAGGTAACTGTCGGCGCGGAAGTTAAAGATCTCACCCACAGAGTAACGTTTACTACATTCACTACTATTATCATCGGTACACTCGTTTAGATTCTGCAACGCATTGCTACCCTTATAAGCATCATTGCGACGAATTTTAGGATCAGAGCCATATGAGCGATGTAAGGTAAGACTGCTAGCCATTACTGGTCCATTGAATGCAAGTTGTTTGCTACAAACCCCGCTGATGCGGTTGACTGCGTCAGCTTCACTACCGGCTGACGCTACCGAGCCATCATTATTATAACTGCCAGCTACAAATCCACTACAAGTATCTAAGTTACCATTAATAATTAGCCAAGCGTCAATTTGAGTAACATCGCTAGCCACCCTGACGTTGCCATCTACAAAGATAACTACCTGTGGTACCTGATAGATATTATTATAATTGCCTACGTTTAGTTTGATATTGTGGTTGATTTCTAAATCACCTTTGACATAGACAATACGGCTAGCCGTGATATTGTCACCCAAATTGAGGCTGTTGGTATCTTGGTTATTCACGGGGAAACTAGTACGATTCCCTTCGTAAACTTCACCGCTCTCTATGGCGCGATTTTTGAGGAAAGTGTCGAGGCGGGTACGTAAAGTAGTATTGGCAGAAACTCCGGAGTTACCAAGATTGGAGGTATTATTAGCAATCGTCAACGGAGAATTCATGAAGAGGTCAAGCGAAGTACGGCTGCCAAGGGCAAGCGATGCACCCGAGCCTAAACCATTTACTGTTTTATTGACTACGCTCAAGTATTCTGACCACGACCCATAAAGGGTATCGGCGCGACCATTGATATAGCGACCCAATCGCGTATCATCATACCGACTCCCTAAAGCTGTACGGACGCCACCATTGCTCAATATACTACCGTTCCAGATACTAAGGCTTGGTTTTTTAGCAATCGCACGACAGGTAGCGTCATAAGTAGTCCAGTAGTCTTTATTCTCTTTAAACCAGTTATCTTGGCCGTTCTGAGTGTATGATACCCAATATTCAAATTTCCAGCCAGCTGAGTTGCAATACTTGTAGCCGACATAGTCTGGGACAACAATATTCGCCTGACGACTAGGTGCACTGGTTTCTGTGGTTACTGGGCCGTTGTTATAAGCAATCTCATTGCGATCCCAGACATTAGTGCAGCCTGCGTTATCGGCCTTGCCATTATAGTATGTACAAGGGTCACGCGGATTACGCGGTACAGTAGTCAAGTTACCGCTAGTAATACCATTATAATAATTCTGAGTAGCTTTGGTGGTATAAACAACTTCCCGGTAAGCAGCATAGCGCCTGGTAGGCACGCTTTTAGCCCACACATCCCAACCGATAGAGGCATCCTCTCCGGTATACATGATAGTACCATCGGTTGATCCAGACGTACGTGGCATTGTTGAAGTAGACCAAGTTTTTCCGCGAGGGTTTTCTGGACGGGTGATTTCATAGCACGCTTTAGAGCTACCGCTACCAGAACCGCTCATGGTACGCCAACCGCCATAGTCTGATGTAAAAGAGATAGTCTTTGGATTATATTCAATAATATGGCAGACAGTTTTCTTCTCGCCCTCTGCCAGGCTAACTGTAGCAGATGACTGAGCGATTCCTGTTTTGCTAGCGTTTGATCCACCATTCGTACGAAAATCATCCACTTCAATATCAGTACGTGTAATCACGCCGTTAATAGTCTCTTTGACAGTATAGTTTGTGATAGCGTCATCAAAATTACCAGAACCAGCAGTATGTTTATAATATAGCGCATGTTGGAAGTTACCAGTGAACGAGTCGCGATCGGTACTAAGTTTCACAATCACTTCTCCGTCTTCACCTTCAGAAGTCTGATTATGATGTGAGACGTCATGACTCTGGCTAGGAATATCTACAGTTGATGTAGCGTAGTAATATCCACCACCAGATCCTCCACTTGGTCCAGGTGGGTCAGGAGGGTTGACGGGTGGCGTATCATTAGGAGTTCCCCACTCCTCGTTATAGCAGAACCAGCCCAAGCCGCCATCCCAACTCACGCCATCAGGTACAACACCTTTGCTGACTGCTGTTTGGAATTTAGCACTAGCGTCATCTAGAGTAATAGAGCCACCAACTACGACGAAATTAATATTCCCGCCAAGAAGCCTGAGATCTCCGTTACGAATAATACCAACTTGTTCGCCAAGGCTAGCAGCGGCTGGGTTATTGCGGTCTCTATTCCAGACACTCGGATTGTATTTTTCAAGTCCGAGACGATAGTATCCGCCAATATCGACGCGAGTTGATGTGCCATCAGCGTTTGGAACATCTTGGTAAGCGCAATTTTTAATTGTACCGCCTTGCACAGAACCTGAGTTACTACCACTAATTGAAACCTCATTTGAACTGGTAGAATAATACTTCCAGGTAGCACCATAGCATGTATCAAACCAAGAAGTTTTGGATGGGCTACCGCAACCACCACCAGTAACCCCATTACCGTTACCGGCATTACCGCCAGCAGCAGCAAAAACTCGTTGCAACGTGCCAGCAATCCCCACAATACCAATCACTGCTACGCCACCGACTAGCAAACTGTTTCTGATTTTTTTAGATACCATCACGTCCGTCCTCTCCTTCGTCATAACCTTGAATTTCTACCTGTACTTCATAGCTGAGAGCAAAATACTCACCAGCCTTAACACTATCTTTGAGCCCATTGTAAGTACTGTACATAGCGTCATAGAAAGTACCCTTCTGGGACAATGGCAATTTATCTGTATCTATTTTGTCAGATAAATCGGCTGATTGTTGGTAAAAGCCGTTACCAGTGTAGAATAGAATCTGCGCTAAGTGTAACTGGTTGAGATAATCTGGGTTAGTAACTGCAGCTTCATCAGCGAAGAGCTGATCAACTTCAACAATACGCTTGTTGCTATCGTATTTAGCTTGCGCTAATGCGAGCATTTTGCTAATGCCATCATCTGAACCATCGGTAATGGTTGCTTCAATCCCAGAAGAGTCATCTGGCTCGGAATCATTTTTGGGAGATGTTAACATAACCGCCAACCAAACTCCTAGACCAACCAGGGCCACTCCAAGTATCACACCGAGGACAATAAAAACCTTTTTGCGAGTTTTGGCATTTTTTGCTTTTTTCTCGCTTGCGGCTTGATTTTGTGCGGCAAACAGATCTTGTCGTTTGACGGTCCGTGTGCCAATATGCGCAGAGTCGAACTGGACTGGGTCTTCGGTGACTGTGGCGCCGGCGCCGGGCATAATAGTGGGCTGCTTTTGTATTGGGGTTGCTGGAGATATAGGCGGATTATCACCACTTGAAGTCTCTCTAGTAACCGAAGGATTTTGGTTATTTGAAGTTTGATTCACCTGCGATTCGCTCATGGTTTTATTTTAGCATAAGTTGGTCCTTTCAAAAACTCTTGACTTTTATGCTTATCTGTGCTATAATGGTAACATTGATTCAACCTATTCATTCTTACAGAACGGTTTTTCTTTCA
>CARYFM010000001.1 GCA_949101405.1 uncultured Candidatus Saccharibacteria bacterium | reverse complement strand
ATTTCTCAAACCTGTACTAGTGGTATAGGTTTAGTACTTTTCGTGCGCAGCGGGTTTATAAATTTGCCTGGAGTAAGCGGTGGGACATATCGTGGTGCTGGTATGTTCGGCGTATACTGGACACCACAAGTAGAAATATCGGTTTCTAATGCTTATGGATTTTTTATCACAATTGAAAACACGCGACCATCATACCTTCATGAACGAAGATACGCTTTCCCCCTCCGCTGCCTGAGTACTGTATTAGGGATGTGGACTTCTACTTATTCACCCACTTCCCAATCCACTCTTTTAGCCCCTCCGCAGTCTTATAATATGACAAATCCTCATCTGCCTCAGCATCTAAATAATCCATTAACTCACCCTCGCGAATCAATGCCACTGATGGTAAATATTTAACCTCCCGCACAAGTTCAGTCTGCTTAAACTCATCTTCCACCAGGCTATAAATCACCATCCCTTCGGAGTGCGCCAATTCTTTCGCTGAATTTGTCACCGGAAATTCAGCTGGGCAAATCACCATATGCAACACTACCACAAAACTCTTTTTCTCTGCCACCAGTTCATTAAAATCTCGCGCCGTTATCTCTACCAACTCTCCGTCATCATACATCTCCTCAGAGAGCTCAAACTTTTCCACTGGTTTATCCACCATACCAGAATTCCCCACTCCACCCCTACACAAAATCACCGCCAGAAGCACACCAAACGCCACGACACCAACAACTGCACCTCCAATTATCCAAAAATTTTTCATAATTTGTGCAATAACTCAAACCTTATATCATGATAAGGAACTTCCCAATACCGGAATTCGTCCCCATCCTTGACTTTCACATTATTTTCACCATCATAGTACCAATAGCCGCCCACATTATAAATTCGCTCAGCATCCCAACCCAAACTTACCAACATCTGCTTAGTCATACCAGCGTACCCGCCCCCACCACACATCAAGAAAATCGTCTTATCCTTCGGGAATAAATACTCCAAAATCTCCACTGATTCAGCATAATTCGGCGTATATTTACCATCCACCTGAGTAAACAACGTCAAGCCAGTATAGGTTTTACCTACCGCTTCTGGCAATCCTTCCACGTTTACCAACAATGGATAGGGAACTACTTCAAAACCCTTTACATATCCAGAAAGATAAGAATCGCCACCAATCGCCTCATAGTTTGCCACATCCACTAGCATTCGCATATCACGATATACCACATCGTCACGACCTAAATATCGGTCAATTGTATTCTCGTTAATGTTCTTATCGATCCCCATCTCGCCACGCAAACCACCTGCTAGTTCTGGCGCCGGCAACACTTCTGATACTACTTCTTGCGGTCTTGATTTTTCGTCTTCTATTATCCCCACCACGCCACAAGTTACAATCCCAGCTATCCCTAAGAGTAGCACCAAACTCGTAATAATTATTCCACTTTTTTTCATATCTCACCTCACTTAACTACTATCATTATACTCTAGTTTCTTCATCCTGCAAAAAGTATGCTATAATAGGAAAAATTGAGAGTGCGTCACCGACGCAAAAATAATTTAATTGCGAGAGATTCAATGAAGAAATTCACGAAAAATATTCTACAAATTACCACTGGCGTTTGCACTATGGTTACTTTGTGCGCTGGCAAAGCCATGGCTCTTACCGTGCAAGAAGGTGCCGAGGCGGCCCGCGCCGATGGCATGCCCGAAAACCTCGTTGGTGTCGACGGTGTCTTTAACCGCATTACTAATACCGCACTTTATGTCATTGGTGCAATCTCTGTTGCCATGCTCGTTTGGGGCGGGTTACGCTACATCATCTCTGGTGGCGATAGCAAAAAAATCACCGATGCTAAGAACACTATCCTCTATGCCCTGCTCGGTCTCATTATCGCTTTCTTTGCTTACGCCATCGTCAATTTCGTGCTTAATGCTATCAATCCCACCCCAGAGCAAAACACTGAAACTTCTGTGCTTTTGCTTAATCTCTTTGCCTAATTTATCCTGAAACCCCCAGCCTGCTATTTACTAGCAGGTTTTTTGCTGTTCAATCGCCTTATCACGCCCCATCGCAATCACTACCCCCATCACCCGCTTTGCTCCTGCCGCTCGCAAAATCTCTGCTGCCGCCAACATACTGGCTCCCGTTGTCCAAACATCATCTAGCAATAAATAGTTCACTTCTTCCTGAGGTGTTTTTGCCACCATATAAGCCTTTTTTGCCTGCGTATGGCGCTCCGTCGCTTTTGTACCTACTTGCACTGTGTCTGCAGCTCTTGCTAGCGTTTTCTGACACTTCCAACCACGTTTCTTTGCCAAAGCCTTCGCTAACCTCAAAGTGTGGTCCAAACCTCTTTCCCGCACGTGTCGTGCTACTGTTGGCAAGGGAACTACCACTGTATTCTCCGGCAAATTCGGTATAGCTCCATTTAAGACTTCCGTCAATACCTGCTGTATCGCCCAAATTGCCTGATATTTATACTCCTTCACTAATTTTGCTAGTAGTCCCTCACGCCAACCAGCCACAAACAGCGCCTCAAACGGCATATCACAATCTTTACACCGATAGCCCTGCCACGTTGCATCATTTTTTACTACATCCGCAAGTAATTGTTGACAAAGCGGACAAACCTGCAACGCCGGCATTATTAAGTTTTTTTTACAACGTTCACAAACCACCGCCCCCAATTGCCCACAACCCCTACAGGTGTGCGGGCAAAGTAGGTCCAATACCCTACATTTTGTTGTATTATTCACAACGAAATTCATAATTAGTATTGATTTTACACCAAAAAGCCCTTATAATAAAGCATAACAATATATAACGGAGGTAATTCAAGCAATGGCTCGTACTAATAGTGACGACATGCTGATGGAAGAAGAACTAGCAGAATTGTTCCAGAGTAGTAGTCCAGAATCTTCATCAATCGTTGACTCAAGCGACAAATCTGCCCTCGACGTTGAACCATCAGATGGGGGAGATGATGGGTGGGATAATACTGACGATTTCCCAGGACAACTCGCTGTAGATGTCTACGAAACCGCAGATAAACTCGTTGTTAAGGCTCGCACGGCTGGTATTTCCAAGTCTGACCTTAACGTCACCATTTCTGACAATATTTTAACCATTTCTGGTATCCTTAGTGGCGGTGAAGACGAAAATACCACTGCTTGGCATATCCAAGAGTGTTACTGGGGCGAATTCTCTCGTACTATCGCTCTTCCAGTCCAAGTCAAAGAAGAAGAGGGGACCGTCAAAGCCGAGCTCAAAGATGGCGTCCTTACAATTACTTTCGAGAAAGAAAAAGTCGAAGCGCCTATCAAGATTGCTATTCAATAAACTTTCTTTCACTCACACACTAAAACCACTCCGCGAGGGGTGGTTTTTAGTTAATAATGCTAAGTATAATCCTACAGCCTAACGTTCCGCTTTTGAAAAAATAAAAACACCCTTCATTATGATCTGAATACATCGTTTTAAGACAAAGACAAAAAACAAAGAAAGTCACTCCACTCGAAATGACTTTCTTCTTATACGATACAATTCTTTTCTAATACGGTCACTACTTATCGTCCTCAGCAGGACCCTCAGTCTCTGACGTACTATCTTTGTCCGAACCGCCCCCAGAACCACCAGACTTATTCTTAAACACCGCACCTACTGCGAAGTTCACAATCGCAAACGCAAGCAATGCTACTACCAAACCTACTACACCGTAGAGAATTGTATTACGTGCTCGCGTGGTCTTTGCAGCCTCACCAGTCGACGTTACAAAGAGAATCCCGCCAATCACAATCACAATCACCGCCAGGATACTTACCACGCCAACAATCGCATTGATAATATCTACTACACGTTCCATCAATGGTTTTTCTGTCCCTGGGGCATCCTCTGGGAGATTACATTCAGCTAGGGAAGTACATTCTGCATCTGGACGCAAACTACCTTGCGGGCACTTACACTCAGCATAAGTATCCGCAGACAAGGTAGAAACACCCATCAAACTACCAAGACAAAGAGCAGCCACCATAGCTAAAGTTTTTAGCTTCATATTTTTGTACCTACTATCAATACTACTTAATTATTTCCGAAAATCGCCCCAAGCACAAAGTTCACAATCGCAAACGCAAGCAATGCTACTACCAAACCTACTACACCGTAGAGAATGGTATTACGTGCCTTGGCTACCTTTGAGGTATCACCTTGAGAAGTAGCAAAACTAATACCACCCATAATAATCATCACCACGGCAATAAATCCAACCACACCTACCACCACATTGATAATGACTGTTAATGTCTTCATCAGATCATCCTCTTCAAACACGCCACCACTCTGACTCAAATCAGTACACCCTTTCAAGTCACCTGTCGTAGACATAGATCCATCTGGACACACAACCGCAGCATAAGCCGCTGGGCTCAAAGTAGCAACACCGCCCAAACCCAATACTGTCAACGCCACAGCAATTGCGCTTAGAATAACCTTTTTCATATTCTTTAATTTTCCTTTCAATTATCTATACTGTCCTTATCATACATCATTACTCAAAAAAAGTCTATAGATAATACTAAGATAAACTACTAAACTTGTCCCCAGATACTCTGGCTCACAAAATATACAATAGCATAGGCCAACATCGCTATCACCAGACCTATTACGCCATAGAGAATAGAATTCTTTGCTCGATTCAATTTCGCTGCATCGCCCGTACTAATAATATATGTTATACCACCATAAATAATCACCCCAACAGCAATTATGCCCACAATACTCAAAACCACATCAATCAAATACACTGCCATCGGCATCACAGTCTTATCTTCCTCTACATTGCATCCCGCCGTCTCCTTCAAGTCATCCGGTATATCGTTACCATCATCACATATATTACCAATTGTGGCCATCGCGGGCGAATTCACTAAACACCCCCCCAGCAACATCACTGCGACCATCACCAAACTCAAATAAATCCTTTTCATTACGCCTCCAATGCTCCACCTGTAGAATTAATCACGAATGTCGTAATCGCTGCTGCTAGTAACACAATCACCAACCCCACAATTGCATATATAATCTCCCGCATCGCCTTCTGCGTCTTACCTGGGTCACCCCGCGATATTACATACTCAATCCCACCCTTAATAATAAACACTACTGCCACAATTCCTGCTACCGTATAAGCCCAATTAAATGCATCTTGCAATTGCTGTTGTTGGAATAATGGTTGTTTCCAATCGTTCCCATTAATCCCTAGCACCACCTTCGCTGTATTTACAATCACCGTCGCCGCCATCGTCAAAATCGTACCAACCACCGCCGTAGTCAACGTCTTCTGCCCCTTAGCCGCTCTACCCGGATCACCCTGCGCCATAATATATAAGAAGCCACCGTAAATCACAAAACCGATCGCTAAATATCCCACTGCCAAAAATACATCATACAAGACATTCAGCACTACTGTCCAAATAAATGTTACTACCTCAGACTCTTTTTCCGGCTGTTTAATTTCATCAGTTCGCTTATCCCCAGTGCACAAGCTTGCATACCATGGCTTAAACCCTAAAAACTCTGGAGCGCCACAATTAAACTCTTCTGCCGCCACCGGCGTCGGCGCCATAAAACTCACAAAACCAAAAACCGTCAATATTGTCACAAAAAAAGCCAAAATCTTCTGTTTCATATCCTTATCTTAACACTAAATTTCCAAAAATACCACCAAATCAGCCCTTTCTTCTCAGAAACTAAACATAAGCATTGATTTTATCAAAAAATCATGTTATTCACTCTTGACGATAATGCCCTCACGTGCTATAATTACAGAGTACCCAAAATATTGGGCTTGTTTGGAATGTATATAAGATGAAAAAACTGATTCTCAAAATCGTATCAGCTATGGTGCTAGCATTTGGCATCACTTTTGCCAGTACTCTAGCTCCTACTCAAAATACATCCAACCCATTCTTACAAACGGCCTACGCTGATGAAAATGAAGAAACCACCCCAGAAGAGAACGAACCCGAGTCTGAAGATGATTATAATCCTTGCAGTGACGAAACCGACTCCGTCGCCTGGATTCTTTGCCCTACTGTCCGCGCAATTGGCAACCTCGTTGACTCATTTTATGAATTTATTGAACAACTTCTAGTTGTTCAGCCAATTTCTACTGACAATGATTCCGCTATCACCCAAGTTTGGCGCGTTGCCCGCGATCTCACAAATATCGCTTTCATTATATTTATGATTATTGTTATCTATTCGCAAATCACTGGCCTTGGCATTAGTAATTACGGCGTCAAGCGCGTCTTACCCCGTCTTATCATTGCTATTATTTTAGTTAACCTCAGCTTTGTCATTTGTTCTATCGCTGTCGATATTAGCAATATCGTCGGTAGCAGTATCACTGGTTATCTCGGCGGGATCCAAACTAGAATCCTCCAAAATACCGATCTCGATTATCATCTAGACGTCCTTTGGTCAGATTTCACGCAAGCGCTCACTGCTGGTGGCGCCATCCTCGGTGTCGCCATTGCTGGGTTTGCTGGCATCAAAGCCATCTTCTGGGGTGTTGTACTAGCCTTAATTGGCGCCGTCATCTCTCTTGGTATCGGTCTATTCACCATTGCCCTACGTCAAGGTCTAATAATTATGCTTGTCATGATCTCGCCCCTCGCATTTTTGGCCTATCTCCTGCCAAATACTGAGAAGTGGTTCGCTAAGTGGAAAGACCTATTCTTCCAAATGCTCTTCTTTTACCCTATGTTTAGCTTTCTTTTTGGCGCATCCAAACTCGCTGGTTGGGCTATTATCGCCAGTGCCGAAGCTAACCTCTTTGTCGTGCTCATCGGTATGATAGTTCAAGTCTTACCTATCTTCCTCTCTTTCTCACTTTTCAAGATGTCCGGCAATATTCTTGGCAATATCAACTCTGCCTTGCACCGCGCCAGCGCCCCCATACATGGTGGCGCCGCTGGCTGGGCCGCCTCTCACCAAGAGCTTGCCCGCCAAAAATATCTCGCCAAGAGCATCATGCCTGGCGCTCACTTGCGCCGCTTCCTTGACTCTCGCAAGACTGGTCGCGAACTTGACACTGCTGCCGCCGCCGACCTACGCAAAAACCGCGCTGCCACTAGCGCCTACAATCGCGCCGCATCTTACCGTGGTCTCGATGCCGAAGGTAATGCCTTAGTAGGTGGTCACTTCCTATTCAATGGCTACGCCAATAGCCATACTCGTCTTCACAAACGGGCCGACGTTCAGAAAACCCTTGCCGCTACTGCTCAGCAGAATTACGCCAATAACCTTTCAGAATATGGTGACACTTTCAAAGGCCAAGCCGCTAAACGTCTTAACGCCAGAGGTGCTGAAGCCTTCTTGGACACCACCAAACAACAGTTCCGTGCCGAAAACATCGCTATGGGAGATCAGTCATATTTGCTCAATCGTTACCTCAAAGCTGCTAAAGATCGCGAGCGCTCTCCATATGAATTCAACCGCCTCATTGGTGGCGCTGCCAGTAGCTTAGGTCACCTGGGTGAAGCCTCCATTGTTGGCCAGGTCATTGATCGTAGTGTCCAAATCGAAACTCGTCGCCGTCGTGAAGCCCTAGTGGTTGCCAATAAATTCGGTTATAGTAAGAGCGACTTTCGCGGTATGACATTTGATAAAGCTCGTATTAATGATGACGGTTACGAAGAAGATGAGAACGGACAAGTTATTGAAGATGCAGATTATCGTCTTCTCCCTGGAAAACGCCATCGTGAATGGGGCAAATATGTTGCCGTTCACAAAACCAGCGGTAAAGAAATCACTAAAGAAGCCTACTTGGCTCTCGACCAGGGTCAACGCGAAAATTATAAGAAAGTTCGCTACATGGAAATCAAAGATGATGAAGGTGATGTCATCCAGAAAGTCTATGACGATGACGCTGGCTATATGAAAGAACTTCTACGTCAAGATATCGCTATTGGCGATCCAATCAATATGCGCTATCTCACCGAAATCGGTCTCAAACGCCAACCATCTGAGTATACTGGTCTAGCTGCTCTATATGCTAGTCAAGATCGCACTGGCATCTTACGTCGCTATCACAGCACCATCACTGCCGCTATGCTCGAAAGTAAATACGGCGAACACAACGCTGCCGTTACCGCCATGCTTACCGCCCAGGCTAATAACGGGCACATCACCTCAGTTGGGCAATATCGCATCGCCGAACTTGAAAGTCTCTGGAAAGCTGCAAAATCTGGCAAAATCCTTCAAAACGATGCCATTGTTATTAAGGGGTGGAAGCGAATCATTGATAGTCTCAGCGATAATGCTACTCCAGGCAATCGTTTTGAAGATATTTTCACTGACGCCACCCTAGAGCTCTATTCTAACGTTAACGGTATGCCACTACACGGCTATCGCAAAGGTTATAAAGAAGACGGTGAAGCCTACTGGTATAAAATCGACCGCAACGATCCAAATATCACTACTGAGGATAAACGCAATTGGCTAAAATATGCCATCATGCCAGAAGTACTACAAAAACTCATCGGCTCTATGAATCGCCGTCCTTCACCAACCGTACTTGATAGCCAAAAACCAGATGGCACCCTTGCTTTCTATGATTTGATTGAATCTGCTGCCAATGTCTGTGGCCGCAGTATCGACCCGGATGCTCCATTTGAAGAACGCTTCAAACCTAAGAATGGCAACGACATCTTGGACGCCAAAGATCCAAATTCCATTCAACGCAAACTCAACGAAGCTCGCAACGAAGTCTACGAACGGTTCGGTTATCAAACCACAAGTGCGCCACAAACTTCTAGTAGTCAACGTCAAAACAACAGAGACGGCGTACCAATGGGGAATCATAAAAAGACCTATTTTGATGACGAAAACGAACAGAGAAAATATGAAGCTTACGTGGAAATGGCTCAAGCTTTCCAAAAGTTCAACCAAGCTGTAGAACGTAGCAATGAAACCGATGATTATTTAGAAAAAGTCAATGATCCAGAAAGTATCCAAGAGCTCATTGATAATATCTTCGCTACTCACGGCGCAGCCGGCATCGAAGCCCTCGGCGGAGAAATCATGAACGCCTTCTACTCCAACGAAACGCTGGCACCTCATGCCAGAGCTGCTAGTGATATCGTCTATAATTGGATAGATGCATACACCGCGAATTCGCAAGGTACCACCGACTTGTCTCACAACCTAGAGCAAAGTTATATCAACAGCATGCAAACCGAAATCAACGACCTTCTAGACAGCATCGATTATAGATAATTGTTCCACCTTCTGCAGAAGGTGTTGACAATTCCCATTATTTCGCCTATCCTAAGCCTACAGGGAGGTGAAATTTTGGTGGGCATTATTTTGCTTTTGTCTATCATATTATGATAAAATAAAACCATGGCAACCTATAAAGTACCGCAAGATGTTGAAGCCGACGATAAATTACTCGGGCCATTTTCTTTTCGACAATTTGTCTATCTCATGCTTGTTGGTGGATTAATTGTAGCAGCCGTTGGTCTTTTTCAGATTTTTCCATTACTCGCTATTATTCCACTTCCGGTTGCTTTCTTTTTCCTCATCATGGCACTCCCTCTCAAAAAAGATCAACCCATGGAAACCTACCTCGCCGCTCTCCTCTCTTTTTATACTAAGCCCCGTAAACGTTTCTGGATGACCGGTCAAAGTGGCTCTACCATCCTCATTGCTGCCCCCAAAAAAGTCGAGGAAAATCGCGTACGCAACATCACCGAAGAAGAAGCTGGACACCGTCTATCCTTCTTAGCCGCTATTGTCGATTCGGAAGGCTATGCTATCAAAAACGCCAGTTCACCCATGCGTGATGAATTCTATGCTGAAGCCTATAATGCCATCGATATGTTTGACCGTTCTGGCACCAACCGGCTTAATCATCTCATCACTAAAGAGCAGCAAGAACATCACGAAGAAGTAGTCAACCAAATGCGCGCCGCCATTCAGCAATCCGCTGCAAATACTAGCCGCCCCACTATCCCTTCAATCATCAATAGCCAACACGTCATTCAGCCACTCTCCCGCCCAAATAACACTAATAATACTATTGTACAACCCGACACCACCTCAAATCAGACCGCCCAAATGCGTAACCTTGCTCACAATCCCGATTTTTCCATCGAAACCATCCAACAACAAGCCGATCGTATCCGTCGCGAAAACGAAACTGAGGTCTACGTACCACTACACTAAGGAGCTATATGAACCCACAAAATTATAATCAAATCCCTCAAGGTCAACCTACAGCACAAGGTTACGGCAGTACTGCTCAGGCTCGTGCCATGGCCGCCGCTCATCCTGTAGCTCAGCCCATGCAACGACCTCAAATGCAAACTGCTCAAACTACTCGCCCAGGCTACAATGGCACTACACTCCCCCAAGCTGGCACCCCAGGAGTACCAGCCCAACTTGCTATGGCTCAAAATCCAGCTCTCGCTGGACAAGTACATGCCGTTCAACCAATGGTAAACCAAATTCCCGCTGCCCAACCAATAGCTAATCAACCAACAGTACAACAGCCTATCGCACCCCAACAGCCACTAGTAGCATCACAACCCGCCATGGCACCAGTCGCCCCGCAAATCGTCGAAAACCCAATTTCCACCCAAGCTACCCTTATGTTCTCTGAGCTCCGCGACAGTCTCGTTATCATGAAAGACGGTTCATTCCGCGCCGTCGTCGCTTGCCAATCCATCAACTTCGACCTTATGTCTGAAACTGAACGCGAAGGTGTAGAATACAGTTACCAAAACTTCCTTAACTCCCTCAACTTCACCGTCCAAATCCTCGTCCGCTCCCAGCGTGTTGATATTGGACCATATATCGAGCGCCTTATTCAGATGCGTCGCAACAATGACAATATGCTCCTCGGCGTTTTAATGGACGATTATATTAACTTCATTGACATCCTCGCCCAAGAAGCCAATATTATGGATAAATCATTCTTCATTGTTATCCCATATTATGCTTCCGCTGACCTTGAAGCCGCTGTCCAGCAAACCAAAAATTTCTTCAAGACATTTAGCAAAAATAAAAGTCCAAACGTTACACGCATCAATCGCGATGTTTATAATAAGGCCATCGACGAACTCAATAATCGCGTTGAAACCGTTATCTCTGGTCTCTTCCAGATTGGTATTCAGTCTGTCCGCCTCAATACTAAGGAGCTCAGCGAACTCTTCTATAACTTCAACAACCCCGACACCGCCGTTCGCGAACCATTAGTCGATTTTACCAAACTAGCAACTACATACGTCAAAAAGGGAACAAAGGAGTAGCATATGAGTAAAGAAAAACGAGCCGCCAAACGCGCTGCCAAAATCGCCAAAGCCCAATCTACCGCTGCCGACATTGCCGCCCAATCTCAAGCCGCCGAAGACGCCGAAATCCAACGTGCCTTTGAACAGGGAATTAATACCCTCCGCGACCTTATTTCTCCGAGCTCCATCGAAATTCATTCTTCATACTTCCGTCTCGGTACTAAATATGGTCGTACAATTTATGTTTATGGCTATCCTCGTACACTTTATACTGGCTGGATTTCTAGCCTCATTAATATTGATGAAGTTCTCGATGTTTCTATGTATGTCTACCCTGTAGAAACCACTGTAGTCATGAAGAACCTTCGCAAAAAAGTCACCCAGCTCGAAGCTAGCTATAATGTCAATGCAGAAAAAGGTAAAGTTCGCGACCCTGAGCTAGAAGCCGCCATCAACGACGCCGAAGAACTCCGTGATAAACTCCAAGTCGGTGCCGAAAAATTCTTCCGTTTTGGTCTCTATATCACACTCTGGGCTGATTCGCTCGACGAACTCGGCTTTGTACAACATAAAATCGAAACCTTACTTGGGCAACAAATGATTTTCTCTAAAGTTGCCAGCTCTCAACAAGAGCAAGGAATGAACAGCACTATGCCTCAGTGTACCGACCAGCTCCAAATCCGCCGCAACATGAACACCGGCGCTATTTCCACAAGTTTTCCTTTCACTTCTGCCGATCTCACTCAGGAAAAGGGGATCTTGTATGGTATCAATATGCACAATAATGGCCTAGTTATCTTTGACCGCTTTAGTCTAGAAAATGCCAACCTCGTCGTCTTTGCTAAGTCTGGTGCTGGTAAATCTTTCGCAGTTAAACTCGAGGCCGTTCGTTCTATGATGATCGGCACCGAAGTCATCATCATAGACCCAGAAAATGAATATCAAAAACTCTGCGACGCCGTTGGTGGTAGTTATATTCGCCTTAGCCTCAACTCCGATGTACGTATTAACCCATTTGATTTACCTAAAGTGGTTGATAACGAAGATGCTAATGATGCCTTACGCGCTAACCTTGTTACTCTACATGGTCTTTTCCGTCTCATGCTTGGTGGTAATCAAATCGGACCCAACGGACAAGTCGTTCCAGCTCTAACTGCTAATGAGGAGGCCGATCTCGACCAAGCCCTCATTGATACTTATGCTCGTGCTGGTATCACTAGCGACCCTCTCACTCACCAATCTGTTCCCCCCACTATCATCAACCTATATGATACCCTCCTGCACATGGGCGGCACCGGTCCACAATTAGCCAATCGCCTACGTAAATATACTACTGGTACCTTTGCGGGTATCTTCTCACAACAATCTAACGTTGACATCAATAACACCATGGTTGTTTTCAACATCCGCGACCTTGAAGATGAGCTGCGCCCAGTAGCAATGTACATCATTCTGTCACATATTTGGAACGTTGTCCGTGCCCAGCAAAAACGCCGCCTCTTGATTGTAGATGAGGCTTGGCAACTTATGAAATATGATGATTCCGCAAACTTCCTCTTTAGTCTTGCCAAACGTGCACGTAAGTACTACCTTGGCCTCACTACTATTACTCAAGACGTGGAAGACTTTATGAGTAGCAAAATGGGACGCGCTATTGTGGCTAACTCCTCTATGCAATTATTGCTCAAACAATCTGCTTCCGCTGTCGACGTCTTATCTGATGTATTCAAACTTACTGACGAAGAGCGTAAGCGCCTCGCCAACTTCCCAGTCGGTCAAGGATTGTTCTTTGCCGGCGCCAACCACGTTCATATTCAAGTTATCGCTTCCGAAACCGAAGAATCCCTAATTACTACTAGACCGGAGGATCGCGACAGATAGTAGATTGACATAAATTACTATCCCATGCGATAATATAGACAAATGGCAAGGCATGATACCAACGGGAGTAGTGTTTTAGCACCCAACGATCCATACAACGATATGGAAGGTGCTAATATTCGCCCTAATTTTGGTGTCACAAATAGTAGTAATAAACCCCCAAAAAGCACCGACAATAGCAAAACCAACCAATCCAAAGATTTACTACGCAATTCCGAAAGTTCCGCCATTTCTAAAAAAGAACCGGCCTTTGAATCTTCATGGAAAAACAACGTCAGCGGCAAAAGTCTCACCAAAAACCCTACCGGAAAAGGGAAGGGTAAATTCAGCAAGAAAAAGAGCGGCATTGCTGCAATGATGGTTATCATCAGCCTCCTTGTCGGCGGCGGAGCATTTTTGGGTAGTTCGCATTCTTTGCTAGCACCAGCGCTTTCTTACCACGGTACTACTAAACTATCTAATTTTAGCTGGTCAGCAAATGATAAACGTCGCGTTAGCGTCCTAAGTGATATCCTTGATGGCAAACGCACCGGCAAAGCTCTGAGTTCACTTTCAAAAATTCCCAACTGGCTCAAACAGCGTTTTGCTAAAACCGAAAATTTTACTGTTAGCGGGGATTCAATTAGCTGGAAAGGACAAAACTTGAGCGGTGAAAACTTTAGTAAAATGTACAATTCCAGTGCAGAATTTCGCAATGATGTTACTAACGCTGCATATGGACGAGTTATTAGTATGCAAGATACCACCAATATTAATACAATGAATGATAGGTTTGGCGTCACTGGCAATACTTATAGCAAATACAAACAAACCGGAAACAGTGATCTTGACAATGCCTCCTACCGCCAAACTGCTGGAGATTTATTTGATAACAAAACCTCATCTACCATCTCCGCTTCTAATGAAAATGAAGTGACCAAAGAAGTTGATCAGGGAGATGGGACCACTAAAACTGAAATCGTTGGTATAGAAACCGGTCAAACCTCAGCCACCGCCAAAACCACTAATACTAGAGCCAATATCCAAGCCGCTAATGACTATCTCAGAAGCGCAACCGATAAAGTTGGTAAAGTCGTAAACTATGGTTGTACTATCCTGCGCGCTGCCACTATGGTTGCAATAGTTATCACTGGAGTAGCCACAGTCAATTACACACACGACGCGCTGAGTAACTATATGGAACCAATCAGTAAAATGATGGATGGTTCTGGCAGTGAATCGCCAATTAATGCCGTACTAAACCGTATGACTACACCTTTTACTACAAAAGTCGATGACTTGACTGACTTAAAAATAGAGGGTGATGTCGGAGATATAAACTGCACAGATAACTGTCCGCAGGGCTCATTAGTGGTTACTGGTAGCGAAATAACCTACGACAATAAATCCTTTGTACAAAGCTCAAATATGGTCGCCACTATATCAGATCAACCATACAATAAAAAAGATGCCGCCATTCATAGTTTTAATCGCTCTCTTGAAGCCACAATTACGTCACTAAAAGCTTTTAATGTCACTAACGCTTTTTGCGTCGGGCTACAGGCTGCTGTAGCTGGAGTTGATCTGCTTACACAAGTCGTTGGTATAGGTTTATCAATTCTGCCTGGTGGACAAGTTGTCGCAGCCGGTGGTGTTGCCTGGCAAGGCATCAAGTCACTCTTTAAAACTCTCTTCGTAGGCATAACACTAAATTTTGCCGTCAGCAGTTTTATGGCATTTCTCGTACCGCAACTCGCTCAAACTTTATTTAGTACGCCAGACCAAGATGCTGAAGGTGTCCCAGCCGCTGAGCGTGTTATTCAAGCACTGGCTATCACTGGCTCAAAAACCTCACAATATAACAATGGTGGTGGTCCAACAAACCAAGAACAGGCACTCGCTTACAACAAACTAAACCAAGAAACTATCGCCCGTGAAGCGGAACTTGATCGTATAAACCGCAGCCCATTCGATATTACTTCAAGTAATACATTCCTAGGCAGCATCATACATAGCCTATTGCCAGTCACTTTAACTAATAAAGTTTCATCAGTGCAAACTATTATGAGCGCCACCTCATCAGCTATTGCCAACATCACTAATAGTGCCAAGGCCAACGGCGAGGATACCGCCTATCTCAATACCTTTGGCGATTGTCAACACCTAAAAGAGACTTATGGTGATGATGTTGCTGCTGATATATACTGCAACCCAATTATACTTAATGATACGTCTACGTTAGAAACAGACATTAATGATCCTAGATACTCACAATTAATTGACAGCGAACTTAAATGCGACAGTAATGGTAAAAACTGTTCAGTAAAAACCGATGGCGACCTTGCAAAATATATTTCTTTCTGTGCCGATCGAACCTCACCATTCGGTGTGCTTGATGCTAACATTCTTAATCAACTAGAGACTGGGTCTGTAATACTTAATGCTTTACCAATAGCTGGCAATGTGGTGGATATCATGAATAGTTTTAGCTACCCAGAAAATGAAGCCTGGGCTACTGGTGCAAAATGCTCCCCTATGACTAACCCTGAATGGGAAGATAAATATAAATATTATCAACTTTATATCATGGATATGCATATTGCTGAACAAATTGGCGCTGGTATTAACAATGAAGAAACTGGATATAATAATCCTGTAGCCGCATATCGCAAAAAGTATGCCGAAGAACATCCTCAAGATAATAGCTTTGCAGGATATATTTCTCGCGTATCTGGCATCACCAAAGAAGATGCTGAAGGAATTATTGCCGTTGCCGAATATTATCAATATCTCCAAGAATATGACGCAAACACCCGCATAGCACTCAATAATACAAATATAATTAGAAACGGCAACGATTTAATTATTGAATACACGCGCACCTCAACTAACTCTCTTAAAAAAGTAGACAATTCTTCTACCAATCTCGTCGTTCTGGGTTTAAACCAATATCAATATATTATATATAACGATGTTAGGAACAGGAACTTTACTGTATGAAAAAACATATTATACAATCTACATTCAGTTTCTTTCTTGCAGTAGTACTAAGCGTTCCAACCTACGCGGACGCTGTATCGCCATTACCAGAGAGTACGCTCGATTTCTACAATGCTAATGGAATCTATTACTACACACCAACAGGCAATAATAGTAACTCTTGTCTCCCCGGCAGCAACTCCAACTACTCTGGTGCTCAAGTGTTAGATAACGCCCTCACTAGCGCTATTCAGGCCAATCAAGCCTTTTACCAAGAAGCTGCCCAAAAATACGGTTTTGACTGGCGCATTATCGCCGCAATTCATGTCATGGAAAACAGCGCAAAACGCGCTAACCCCTCCAACGGACAAGGAGCATATCAGTTATATAGCTACACAGCTGGTGGGACCAACTCTAACGCTTTCTTGCCAGCCGGCCAGATATCTGACGAAGAATTTCAACGTCAAACCGATATCATGGCAGGTCTTTTAGCAAACAATTACGGTTCTGGTCTAGATCTAAGTACCCCAGCCGGCATCAAAACCCTCTTCTTCCGCTATAACGGTACAGCCAGTCGCTATATCGATAAAGCCATCGCTCTGGGTTTCGATAGCGCTGCGGCAAATACCGGTGAGGGTTCACCTTACGTCATGAACAAATATGACGCTGCCCGCGACCCTAGCAGCCCGAATATGAATCCTAACTGGCCAGGTATGTATGTTGGTGATGGGAAATGGAGCGACACTGCCACTTCCTCGCGTCCTGGAGCTTACACAATCTATGTCTCTCTTGGTGGCACTGACGGTGGCTCACCAATTGAATGTTATATTCTTGGTGCTGGTGGCGGTCGCCTCAAAGCTGGAGCTAACGGCATGAATCTACAAGAGGCTCAGGAATTCATGGAAGCTTACAAAAATGCCGTCCGTGGCGTTTCTAACGCCGACCTCAAAACTCTTTATGGTATGACCAGCAACAGTTGTGCCGGTGGTATAGCTTATAATTGCGTCTCCTTCTCCCGCTACTTTATTAATATGTATACTAATGATTACATTACTAACCATATTACGGTCGGATTAGGTAATGGCGCTGATATTGTCGGTGGTCTACTAAGCGGCGGATATGCATTTACAGACGGCGGCAGCACACCTCAAGTTTATGCCATATTTAGTACATCTAGTGGCTCAACTATGTGTGAATTTCATAACCCAATTACAGGCAAGGATGATGAAAAACCGTGCGGTCATACTGGAGTAGTACTTGGTATAAATACCAATACTAATACTATCGTTATCGGCGAAGCTGCCTGTGGTGCTGGTGAAGCCGGTGTTAAAGCTAGGGAAGCATCTCTTAGCACCTTTATGACTAGTAGTTACCGTTATGCTTACCCTAACAAAGTAAATGGAATTTACGAAAATGAATAATCAATTCCAACCAAATAACATAAACTTACAACCCACCACTACTACACCACAAAATAGGACCAGCTCATCTGTAACCAAAAAGCCTACCGAACTTACACCAATCCATATCATCATACTACTATCAATTTTTGCTGCTATCATTTTGCTAATCTTCACTTTGATACAAGTCTTCCGCCAAAACCCTTACGGTGAACAAATCAAAGTTAATAACCTGGAAAAATACTATAAAGACTTCTCTACAAACACCAAAGACTCCATTTTTAATACGCTATATAATATAGTCTCTGACAACAATCCAGACACTAAGTTACCAAAATCTGGTGCTAAAGTCCGTGATGGTAGCACCACTGGTTATTATAATAAAAACACCGATATCTATACAGACAGCTTTATTATTGATATTGAAGAACTCCGACAAAGCTATGCTTTCCAAGTCACATGGTCACCAAACCCCAATAATCCTAATCTCGCAGACATCAGTTATCCAGTATTGGCAACTTGTCCTAAAAAAGAACAAATTATTTACGAAAATTTTAATTGTGTTGATGGTTTTACTGCCAATGGAATATACAATGATCCCATATTTTCAATCCTACCTATAAGCATTTCCTACTATGACAAAAACTATTCTGAATACACTTCATATGATATTAACGCTAAATCTACCAACGATAAAGTTACTATTATTATAGACGACAAAACTGGGGGTAACTATGAAGCCGCCATCAAAAAGCTAAAAGAAGAGGGGATTAACCCTGATGATTATACTATAATCTATAACGACCTAAGCTCCGAACAAACTCCAAGCCGTGCCCCTAATGATATAAAATTCTAAGACGCTTTTCTATATTTATACAGGATAGTAACTTCATCCACCCCTATAGCCTACCCTTACCCACACTTGTTAAAATAATTTGATTATCCCTAAAATTTCTCACCAAACATTTTTGTCTTACTTCATCTAATTCAGAAAACACATCGTCTAGCAACACCACTGGGGAACGCCCCATCCGCTTCACAACCATTTCTGCCTCAATAAACTTTAGTGCAATCACCATTGAACGTACTTCACCCCGACTTGCCGATCCATCAGCTTTTGTCTGATTAAAAATAAACTCGTAATTATCCCGATGTACACCAAAACTCGTATGTCCTAAAATTCTATCTCGTTCAAAATTTCGTTCCAGCTCTGCTAAAAATCCGCTCTCCGATTCCACCTCAGTTACGTACTCAACCATAATTTCGTCATCATTTTCCGCAATTGAACGGTAAACTTCTGTAATTTTTTTGTTAATTTCTTCAATAAACTCCTTCCGTTCTCTACATAATTCTGCTCCGTACTTCGTCAACAACACATCCCAAGAGAACACATCTCTTGTACTTATTACTTCACGTTTCAATAATTCATTCCTTTGTTTCAAAGCTTTATTATATCGTATTAAAGCTAGGCTATACCTTTCAGACAATTGCCCAAACACTCGGTCAAAATAATTCCGCCGGCTCGTCGGACTACTACCTACTAAGTTTAAGTCATCTGGCTCAAACAATACAATTGGATATTTCGCCTTTTTCGGTAAGCGCCGTGTTCTTTTATCTTCCACCAAAAACTCTTTTTTATCCCCATCAAATATCACCACTACTTTACGGCCATCTTCATATTCCAGCTCTACACGATAAAACTCATCACCTCGCCGCACAATCTCTCGATCTACCGCCCGAAAACTTTTCCCTTGCATCGCTTCATAAATTGCTTCAAGAATTGAAGTCTTCCCGCAACCATTCTCGCCTACTATCTTTGTTGTATGCGTATCACAATCCAACACAAACCCATCATGACTCCGAAAATTCTGCAATTTCACCCGCTTAATAATCATAAAAACATTCTAAAGAAAAAGTCAGCTCTTATCTTTAGCCTTTAAGTGGCATAATAATATGTATATAATTCTTATCTTTTTTACCTTTTAAAACTATTGGGTCAAGTTTATTAGAGAACCCAAATTCAATTTCACTATCACCCAGTACATTCAACGCATCTAGCAAAAAACGTGAATTCAAAGTTACCTTACCATCGGTATCCACTTCGGTTTCTATTGCCGAATTATTCTCACCCAACTCATTTGCCACCGAAGCCACCGAAAAATTCTTATTCTCCACACTCGACTCACACACAATCGACCCGCCTACTTCTTTCGCAAATAGCGCCGCTAATTTAGTAATACGTACCAACTCATCACGTTTCAGCACTAAGTTAATCTCAGTTTGCTTTGGAATTAACTGTCGATAGTCAGGGAACGACCCGTCAATTAACTTAGACGTAATCTCTATCTCGCCCAAGCGAAATCTTACTTGCGCCTCATCAAACCATAATTCAATCTCAGTCACATCGTCACTTAGGGAACGCAACACCTCTTGTAAAGAAGCTGCTGGCACAATTGCCATCACATCACTATTCACCTTTTCAATAAATTTACGCTCCGCCAAGCGGTAACCGTCTGTTGCCGCCAAATACAAACTACCCTCAAAGGTATTAAAATACACACCCGTTAACGCTGGTCGCGTAGTATCACTACTCGCTGCAATCATTACTTGAGACAACCCCGCCTTAAAGTCCTCTGCGCTCATTTGGAACTTTACTACCTTACTCTCATCAATTTCTGGTAATTCTGGAAAATCATCAGCCGGCGTACCGTTAATCGTTGAAGTATACCCACCAGCCTTAATTGTCACTTTATCTGCCGAAGCACCTATTTCCACCACTTCACCATGTGGTAAATTACCTACAAACTCCGCCATTAGTCTCGCCGGTGCAGTTATTACACCATTCTTACTCTGACTAGCTGGTAAATAACTTACTACTGCCATATCTAAATTCGTCGTTGTAAGAGACACCTTATTATCGTCAACCCTAATTAAAACATTATTTAGTATTGGCAAAGTTGCTCTCGATCCCGCAGCAACTCGACTCACTGTATTTAATGCCTTTGCTAATTTTTCTTGAAGAATCTTAATTTCCATCTTTTTCCTTTCCTTAATATATTTAGTAGTTATAGTAGTAAGCTTTGTGGAAAATGTGCAAAACCACCACGTTTACAGATAAAAACCAGTGTGCAAAACCACCAGGAAAACTTTCCACAATCTTCCTCAAAGCGTGCAAAAATCCCTAGATTTTTGTGTAAAACTTCAAAATCCACTACCCTGTGGAAACTTTTTCGCAAATCTTTCCACAAACTTTCCCGCAGATTTCTCCACAACTTTTCCACAAAATCAAGCCCAACATGTTCGGTTTTTATATAATTACAATAAAATTTAGTCAAATTAACCATAAATTTTCTCTCGTAGTGATGCAATTTGGTCACGTAAACTAAAATTAAGTTTTAGGTCGGCCTCGATCTTTTTAATACCATGCATCACGGTAGTATGATCCTTTACTCCTACTTCCATGGCAATTTTAGGCGTGCTCATACTAAGTTCCTTGGATAACATATACATTGCCACCTGCCGTGCATTTTTAATATGTGCCACTCTACTTTTACTACACATTTCCTTAGGCGTCATATTGTAATATTTTGCTACCTTTTCAATAACTTGCTTAGGTGATAAAGTCTTCGCCTGTGGATTACGTGCGGTGTTCACATATCCTTCATTTATTACTTCTAGTGGCGACATATTCTTTAACTCTGCTACAGCTAACAAGTGATTAAACTCGCCCTCTAAGTCACGAATATTAGTTTTTACGTTTTCTGCCAGGTATTCAATCGCCTCATCTTCTACTTCAACTCCACTAAACTCAGCTTTTGCGCGCAGAATTGCGCATTTATCCTCAAATTGCGGTAACTGCAAATCATATGCTCCTGCCCAGGTCAACCTCGACGCCAAGCGTTCATCTACTGATTTAATTTGGTTTGGTAACCGATCCGACGTTACGATTACTTGCTTGCTCAGATTATAAAGCTCATTAAAAATATCAAAGAACTCTACCTGTGAGGCGTCTTTATTCATAATCATCTGAAAATCATCAATAATCAGTACGTCTAGTTTACGAAACTTCTGCCGAAACTCATCGCTTTTTTTATTCTGTAATGATTTAATAAAATCCGAATAAAAGCTCGATACTGGTGTATATAATACCTTTAACTTGGGATTTTTAGCTAATAATTCATTTCCGATCGCTTGCACTAAGTGAGTTTTGCCTAGTCCAGGTCCACCATACAAGAAAAACGGATTATAACTACCACCTGGCTGATCGATAATATTTCGTGCCACACTTACAGCTAAATCATTGTTTGATCCAATCACAAAATTTGCTAGGGAATAACGCGGATTCAAGCCAGTTTGGAAAGATTTACTCATGCTTGATATTCGGTCATTATCAACTGTACGCGCAACCTGAGTAGGCACCATGGCAGCACTTGACACCACTGGTATTTCACGTGCCCGCACTCTTGGCTTAACATTACTCTGTACAATATATCTGATCTCAATTACATTTACATTATTATGTAAAAACGCATCCCGTAGAATCCCAAAATATTTCTTTTCTAGCTGTTTAATCTTAAAGACATTCGGTACACCAATCGTCACTACACCGTCATCAATGCTTACTAATTCTGTACCAGTAAACCAAGTTGAATACTGTTCACGAGGAATCGACTGCTCTACTTCGGCCAAAACATTTTTCCATACATCAAACATGACCCCTGACATTCCTCCTTAACTACCCCAATTATAGCAAACTCTTTTCGACTTTTCCACAGTTTTTACCCCAGTTTTCCGTATGTTATAATATCAACCATTGATTACAGGGGTAGACTTTTCCACAGTTTTTACTTTGAACCTAGGGAATATGTGGAAAACTTCTTGAAAAAAGTGGAAATCTACGGTATACTAGAACAAGAATTTGTTAATATAGAAAGAATAATTATATGCCAAAGCGAACTTATCAACCACATAAGCGCCAACGCAAAGTCGAGCATGGCTTTATGAAGCGCAACAATTCCAAGACCGGTCAAAAGGTGCTCAAGCGCCGCCGTATCAAAGGTCGCGCCCGCCTTACCGCCTAGCGATACCACATTTGGATAGTAATCACTGTTGTACTTTTCGGGAATCTCCGGAGCTTACGAGCGAGGACGAAGCAGCGGCTCGCCCGTAACGACGGGCCGAGACGACTGCGTGTCCCGAAAAGGATAAAAGTGATTACTTTTTGTTATAATAGTACCATGCTATCACAAAACTATCGTTTTCATTCGCGTGGTGGTGTACGCTATGTCTATCAAAAGGGAAAGACTATCCGTACCCCACTTTTGTCTTTAGTTTACGCCCCAAACACTCATCATAAACAGCGTTTTGGCGTAGTAGTCTCCAAAAAAGTTCTTAAGTCTGCGGTTGGGCGTAACCGTATTCGCCGTCGTATCTATGAAGCAATTCGGCTTGAACTACCAGAATTCACCGCTTATCAAGATTGTTTATTTGTAGTTTTTAATAAATCTATTGCCAAGATGCCTTTTTTGGAATTACGTCGTGCGATTCACGAACTCTTAGAACGGAGTCTCACTCAATGACTAAAACTTCCACAATTACCCCCAAGCCTCGTATCGCTTGGATTGACCTTCTAGAGACCATTGCTATATTTTCCGTAGTCCTGTGTCACTGTACTGCTCATATTGCAAATATGCCGTTAAGTGAGGCGAATGTGGGATTTTATCTTCATTATGCTTTACGCTCCATTACCGCAGTCTGTGTACCGCTATTTTTCTTTGCTAATGGTTATCTTTTACTTACCCGTCCTTTTGACCTCAAACGCCACTTCCGTAAAATTATTAAGTTTATTTTTATCGCTGTTTTTTGGTATGCCCTCACATTGGCATTTCTCATCTTTTTACATCGTGATCAGCTTGCCGCTAATGGTCTCTCCAACACTATTGCCTCGCTCAAATATGGCGTCACCCATCTCTGGTATCTTGGGGCGTTAGTCTGTCTTTATATCTTTTTCCCACTTCTTAAGGTTACCTACGACCATCATCGTCAAGCATTCATCTACTTCACGCTCATTTGCGCCATAATTACTTTTGGCAATACTCTGCTCAATAACTTTATGACGTTTTACTCTAGCTTTATTAATCATCAGGGAATTATCTATACCGATACCAACTTTCTTAATATTTTTAATCCTTTTCGTGGTATGTATGGCTATACTTTTGTCTACTTCTGTTTAGGTGGGGTCGTAGCCTATTACTTTGACAAGATTAAGGCAATAGCCCGTCAAAAGCGTAACCTCATCGCACTTTGTGGTCTAATTCTTGGCTGGTTAGGGTTGTTTGGTCTCGGTCTTATGTACTCCAAAGCTTCTGGGCAGATTTGGGATAACATTTGGTATGGCTATGACACAATCTTTGCTCTTATTACTACTATCTCCATCTTTTTCCTCAGCCTCAATTGGCGACAAGATAACATTATCTTCCGCACTATTTCCCGCAACACTCTAGGAATTTATTTAATTCATATGTTGATTATTTACGCACTTACCACTTGGGCTAATGGTTTTATTATGTACTATACTAGCCCACTTTCCTCAGTACCGTTTATAATCTCTTTCATTGGTGTTATTATTTATACGATCATTGTTTTGTTTATCAGTCTAGGGATTACAGCTATTATTAAAAAGCTTCCACTAATAAAAAATATCGTCAGTTAGGGAAATAGGCTACAAGTATGTTATAATAACAGTATGTTTGAGTTAATTGACATGCTGATTGTTCGCCCAATCACCAACATTTTGTTCGTGGTCTATGGTTTTGTTGGAGATTTTGGTCTAGCAATTATCCTATTCACACTTTTAGTTAAAATTTTTATGTGGCCTCTTGTTAAGCGCCAGCTCCATCAAACCCGTCTCATGCGCAAGATTCAGCCGGAACTGGCTGAGATTAAGAAAAATTGCAACGGTAATCGCCAATTAGAGTCGCTCCAGATGATGGATCTTTATAAGCGCAACAATATTAAACCCTTCCGTTCAATGTTAACTTTGGTTATTCAGTTACCGATCTTTATTGCTCTTTATACTGCTGTACGAGTAATGGTGCAGCCCAACCTTTCTGACAATCTAGAAAAACGTGCCTATTCTTTTGTTGCACAAATTGATAAAGTCGACCAAGTTATTCAGCTTCAACAACCCTATCTTTCTTACCAACAGACTATCCAAAACATCCGCAACGACTCCAATTTAAATGATGAAGAAAAGAACCAAAAAATTTCTGATACTGCGGTAGTAAGTTATGATTTCCAACCTAAACTCTTTAATATTGTTGACCTCAGCGTACGACCAGGTTTTACCTCGGTTAGCGCTTTGATTATGATGGTATTTGCCCTAGCCTCTGCTTTCACCCAGTACTGGATTTCTCGGCAACACCTTCCATCTAGCAAATCTGGTAAATCTAAATCTTTCCGCCAGATTATGCGTGAGGCTGCAGACGGCAAAGAGCCAGACCAGTCCGAGCTCAATGCTGTGATGTCGGGTCAAATGTCCAAGATGATGCCTATCATGATGTTGCTCTTGATGATTAACTTTCCTGGAGCTTTAGTCTTCTATTATTTTGTGAGTAACTTGATGACAGGTCTCCAGCAAAAATTCGTCCTCTCACGCAGTGAATCAGAGATGGAGATTGCTGCCGACAAGAAAATCATCAAAGAGCTCAACAAAATTGAAGAAGGAAAAGTCGTCAAAGCAGAAGGTGGTGCTAAGGTTACCCGTATTACTGCCAAGAGCAAAAAACGTGGGTTGGGCAAAAGTCGTAAGAAAAGGAGTTAATTATGAATAAAGATGAATCAATTCGTTTCGCTACCAAGTACCTTGAAGACCTCATGTCTTTCTTTGGTGTGAATGTAGCCGTAGATTCTACAGTTGATGATGAGGTTATCCAGCTTTCTATCCCTTCTACGTCTATGAACTCACTCTTAATTGGTCGTGAAGCCAATAATTTACGCGCTTTACAACACATTGTTTCTATGGCTCTCACTAGCCGTGAGGCTGAACTCACTCGTGTAAATGTCGACGTTGCTGATTACAAGCGCCAGCGCGCTGAGCGTATTGCTGAACAAGCCGAAGAATGGATTCGTGAAGTCCGTCAGACCGGTGAGTCACGTCGTCTCAACCTCAATGCTGCCGACCGTCGTATCGTGCATAAGGTTGCTCAAGATTACTCTGATATCTCCACCCACTCTGAAGGCGAAGGCCGTGAGCGCCAATTAATTATCGAAAAAATTAAAGACTAGTTATTCTAGCCCAACTTGTAATTGAGTTACAAGTTGGGCTAGACATTAACAGGGGCAGATATTACTAAAACCTGGTCTATAAGACCAGGTTTTAGTAATATTATTCTTATTCTCCCGCTTGTCCAACAATTATCACGAAATCCGCTAGACCAGGATTAATATCCCCAGGTAACTCAGCTCCACTTCTTACTTCTACTCCGTATCGCTCTGCTAGTGCCGCCTGGGTGGCTGGCATTTCGCTATTCAAAGCGTATACACAGTATTTTTCAGTACAATTTTCATTTGCGCTATCACCGATATGACTCACTGCGTAGCCATCTGCTTCTAGCGCAGCCTGTTCCGCGCTTGCCACCCCTGCAGTATCCGTTGCGTTATAAACAGCTACTTGTGAACCCTCACGCACTGCTGGATTACTACTTAGCATTTGTGCCACAAAACCCTGAATCTTAGAATAATTGCCTGCGCCCTCTTGTGGCACCACATAAGATATACCATTAATCATCGCTGTTTTTACATGATATACGTTATTAATATAGTCCACCAGTAATACATTGCGTATTGAACTTGGATTAAACGATGATAAAAGTTTTACTCCCGCCTTGATATTATCCGCCGAAAAATTAGATCGCAAGTTATCACCCAAGATGTTCAAGAGACTAAATGCCTCAGTAATATTTACTCCATTAGTATATAATTCTTGGATAATACCCTCCATAATTTTTTGCTGCGAATTACCTCGGGTAAAATCTCCGCCTGCAGTTCCGTAACGTGCTCGTGCTAGTGCCACTGCTTGCAAACCATTAATATGTGTTGGTACGCCTGCCTGAATCACAGTTCCAGTGTGACCTTTATCGTTAATGTCTTCATCCAAAGTCACCGTCACGCCACCCAATGTATCCACGATGTCCATTAGTGCTCCCCAGTTTACGTGTGCCCAATATTGGAACTCAATCCCCAGCACTTGTCGCAATTGTTCCGCTAGTGCCAAAGCTCCAGCTTCTTCATTAGTACCGTTTTGGTTGTTGCACCAATAGACTTCATTCACTTTTCCCGCCGAGCAAGCCATTGGCACTTTCAGGTCTCGCGGCAAGCTTAGCAAAGCCACATCTTGCGTCTTTTGGTCAAAACTTACAATCATAATAGAATCCGTTAACTGGGCGCCATCATGTGTACCAGAGCTATCACGATCAATATAATTTGTTGCCCCATCCATGTTAAAGCCCTCAGTGCCAAATACTAAGACATTAGTACGTCCATTAGCGTCTGTCTCAAAGGGAATCTCATTCGAAATCATCGCACCAATTGCCCCGAATAGGCCAGACTGCCCATTAGTAATGCGTGAGATTAGACTATCTCCCCACACAAAGCCCGTTACACCCAAAGCCACTAGGATAATCACAATCGTCAAAAATATCGGATGCTTGATCTTAAAGCGGCGTTTTTTTGATAGTTTATTCTTTTTATCACGACGAGATGATTTTGGCGGCTCGTCATCTTCCTCAGCTTCGTTATCACGCCGACGGGTGGAATTGTTTTTAATACGTCGTTCTAATCCCAAATCCTCACTTTTGGCTTTGTTATCGCCGAAACCATCCAGTAATTCCGACCAAGCCGCCTCATCCACTGCGCCAAAATCATTCTCAACTAGATCATCAGTAAAGTCGTCCAAGACTGGAGCGCGCTCCGGCTGCGCCGCGCTGCCACGCGAGCGACTCTTGAATTGCTCATCTTCCGCGCGCGGCGCAGCCGACCGGCGGCGAGCTGGTACTACAATATCACCCACCATCCGTTTTGAGCTCGCCGCCGCCGAAACCCTCCTCGGACTAGAGGTTCGCACAGCCAAACCATCAATACTTGTCTTACCCATTAACCCTAAATTGACCTATTTTCAAATTTAACCTATAATTAATTATAACATATGACGATTAAATTGACTAAAAAACAAGCGCTTATTATTGACTTTATCAATGATTTTACCGGTACGCGCGGTGTCTCCCCTACTTACCGCGAAATCATGACGGCATTAGGTTTATCTTCGGTCTCGGCAGTAGCTGAGCATATTGATAATCTTTGTGCTAAGGGCGCACTCAAAAAAGTCCCAGGCGCCGCCCGTTCACTAGAGGTAATTGACTTTACTCATCCAGAGACAGTCGAATTATTCCGCCAGACCATCATTACTGCTACGCCACAAGAGAGAACTGTACTTCATGAAGCCGCCAAAATCCTTGAACTTGACCTCTGAGCCCTATCTCTCTATTATAGCACACATTGTTGAAAAAGTCAACAAAAACGTAAACTCTTTCTTGACAGTTGAGAAAACTTTGTTAAACTGGAATCAGGAGAAAAATCATGTCCAAAACAAAAACTTCCAAACACAAAAGTACCCACCGTGTGCCCGTTTATCAGCGCCCGTGGGTAGTCGTTATTTTCTTTCTAGCTATGGCTGTGGCTGTAGTTTTAGCTTTGCTTTTTATTAAGCCTAACACTACTACCGTTGATGTGCCGATTGATGAAAATCCATCAAGTAATACCGAAACCACCCCCAAGCCAGATAAACCAGACGAATCTACCGAAGAAGAGCCTGACAAAACCACGCAATACGAGGGTGAAGACCCTAACACCTTGGAGCGTCTTACCGGTTCGCTTACACGTAAGGGTGTTGATGACGGTGTTCTAACCATAGTGGCTGTTATTGACCAATATTTGCAAGCTCCAGGTTACTGCACAATTTCTCTCAAAGATACGAATGGACAGATTGTCTATACCGCCTCACGCGACGCTATGCCTGATGTTACTGCTTCCATTTGTGATGCTTTTGAAATTCCCGTTACTGGTTTTGCCTCTGGTACTTATAAAATCGAAATTGATCTCTCTGGCGATGGCAAACAGGGAATTATTACTGATGAGGTAGAACTATGAGCGTTAAAAGTACTATTGATGATTTGCGCAAATATCGTAGCCTAGTTTTGGTAATCTTTATCTTTTGCATGGTTTCCACATTATCGTTTTTGGCGGCACGTAGTATGCAGCACTCATCAGCAGCCTCACTTAGCGGGTTCAAGCCTGGCAACATTATTAGTGATGCTGTGATGGGGAATTATAATGCTATGACCAAAGATGATATTCAGGCTTTCCTTACACGGAAAAATCCTTGCAACAACCGCAATTATAGCCAGTATCAAAGCCTTAAACAACAATACCCACATCTTGATTGGCATTTCGAAAACGGGCATTTTGTCTGCCTCTCAGAAGAGCGCTTTGGCGATGGTGTAGAAATTGGTCAAGGGCAGACTGCTGCCGAAATCATCTACCAAGCCGCCCAAGATTATAGAATCAATCCTCAGGTTCTCTTGGTGCTACTCGAAAAAGAGCAGAGTTTAATTAGTGACACCTACCCAAACACTCGCCAGTATCGTTCGGCTACTGGTTACGGTTGCCCTGATACCGCTGCTTGCAATACTAAATACTATGGTTTTAAGAATCAAGTGCGCAACGCCGCGGCGCTCTTTCGCAATGTATTAGATCACGGCTATTCAGCCTACCCAGAGCAGAAAAAAGGCGTTTACATTGGTTACAATCCAAATTCTAGCTGTGGTCGCAGCGAAGTTTATATTGAGAATCGCGCCACTGCTGCCCTATATCGCTATACTCCATACCAGCCCAATGCTGCGGCGTTAGCTGCTGGTTATGGTGCTGGTGATGGTTGTTCAGCTTACGGTAATCGCAACTTCTACCTCTATTTCACTGATTGGTTTGGCAGCACTCAGGTTGCGGTAGATGGCGAACAGGTAGTAATACCGGATGGAGAGTATGGTTTTGCTAGTGCTAAAACATCCAATCGTACTATAGGTATCTCTGGGAACAATGCTCAAACGTTTGAAGCCAACGCTAATACTAAATCCCAGCGCTGGCAGATCAAGCGCGACAGTTCTACAGGTTATTATACTATTACTAACCTTGCCAACAATCAGGTGCTCAGTGCTCCAGGCAGCATTTCTGACGGCACCAATGTTCAATCCTCTAACGCAGACAACACCTGCAATACTAAATGGAGAATTTATCAAACTCCAGATAAATACCTTACCTTTGAAAGTGTTTGCTCTGCTGGCTATGTTCTAGATGTTGATAATAATTTTAATATTGCTCTCTGGACTACGCACGGCGGACTGCACCAGAAATGGAGCATCTATTCTGGTCCTACCATCAATAATGGTATTTACCACATTGCTTCTGTAATTAATCAAAATCAAGTCCTTGACATTAATGGTGGAAGCAGTACTAACGGTGCGACTATCTCTAGTTGGCGAAAACATCAAACTCTAGACAACCAAATTTGGCAATTCCAATATAATGCTTCAGGAGATTATTATACTATTACTAATCTTTACACCGGTAAACGTTTAGCTATTGATGGGAATAATGCATCAAACGGTACTACCATAACTATTTGGAGTGCTAACGACGCATGTTCTCAACGTTGGAAGGTCATCAAAAACCAATCTGGTGCTTACAGTCTACATTCTCTCTGTTCTGTACCATACGTCCTTGATTATAATAGTAAGACAGGCCACGATGGCACTAAGATTTCTCTCTGGCAATCCCACGGTGGGCAAAACCAACAGTGGGCAATCAAGCCAGCCTCTCCTGCATTATCTAACGGCACCTATTTGATTACTTCACGGCTATCCGATACTGCATCCTTTGATATTATCAATGGTGACAATAAAGATGGTGCTAATGTAGCTCTCTGGCAATCCCACGGTGGGCAAAACCAACAGTGGCAGCTTACATATAATGCTAATGATGGGAGCTATACTATTTATAATACGCTCACCAAGCGCTATCTTGGTCTAGCAAGTCAGAATGCTGCTGATGGCGATAATGTACAATTACAAAGTAATAATACTACTTGCAGTACGCGCTGGTATATCTATCCTGATGGCAATGGATATAATCGCCTCGCATCTGCTTGCTTACAGACTAAAGTCGTCGACCTCAATGGTGGTGTGGCTAATGGCAATAATATCACTCTCTGGCAATCCCACGGTGGGCAACACCAGAGGTGGCGTTTTACTAAGCTCTAAAATTCATCCCGTACAACTTGACGAAATTTTTTCCAATCATGTTGTTTACGTAATAATTGAGTAACATTATTAGTTATTGTGGTAAGTACCTTTGGATTTTGATGTATTTTTTCTAAAATCTTCATATACTCGTCTTCGTCTTCAATTTTATCGATCAAAAACCCTGTCTCGTTATTCCTGATTAAATTACTTACGCCTCCAACATTACTAGCAATTATCGGTAGCCCTGTCGCTGCCGCTTCCAAAACCACATTTGGCATACCATCTGAATACGAGGTATAAAGCAGTACGTCGTAATCATCTACTGGTAGGGAATCAAAACCATCAAATTCGCCTTTGTAGGTTAATGTTGCAACGTCTTCTGGAAAACTAAAATCTGTATAATCCTCGTCGAACCGACCAAATACATCTATCTGGTACTTTTCGGGGGCTAATTTTCGCGCGATTCTCACCACCAATTCAGGATTTTTAGAAGCTACAATACGGCTTGCCCATAGAATCCTTAATTTATCGTCTTTAAAATGAGTTTTAATTTTATGCCGAATTGCTGGGACTTCAATAGGCTGGTATATCGGCAATACTTTTTCAGAATCAAATGCGTTCATTTTTATTAACTTATCAACGTAATTTTGATTATCTGTAAACGCTTTTTTTACGGCCGTATAAATCCGGGCTAGATATGGGTCGCCATATCCCCACCAACCACCAGTTCCATCCGTAAATTGTCCGTCTGCGAATAATGATACGTAAATTTCAAACTGTGTCTTTGCTAGTTCTAAATGTTTCTGTACCCACTCATATCCATAAACTGCGTTAATGATATGGATTTTTTTACACTGAAGCTGTATAAGCAATCGCGTCATCACCATGTCTTTGCAATATTCGTCCGGTATTTTTGATACAGTCTTTCCAAATTCAATTAGATTAACCTCTTCTGGCAATCGTTCCTTCCAGGTGTTTTGGCTATCTGAAGTTGTAATTACGGTAATCTTCCATTCCGGGTGTATTTGACGTAGTGCTGTGATGTAATTCAGCATCACTTTATCTGACCCTCCAGCCACAATCCAAGGAACAATAAAAATATAATCTGGTTTATGTTTAATCTGCTGGCATAACTTCCAATATTCATGACTCAGATATCTCGCTGGGTCTGCATCCAATTTATATTCCAGCCAGCCACACTTTTGATAATGCTTTGTGGGAAAAAGTTGCATTTCGATATCAGATTGCTCTTTCCAGGCTTTCAGTACCGCATCAGGAATTTTTGGCGCTAGTATAGTGGTTCCATCTTCTATTAGCTTTTTTCCAGTTACTTTACGTACAAAGGTTGCTACTGGTTGAATCAACGCATTGAAAGCTTTACTATCATGTCTTGCCATTTGATAAATATTCTTCAACAACGAAACCTTTTTCTCTTTGAACTCTTGTTCCCAAATAAATGCTTTAGGCTCCGCATACTTTTGCCAAGTTTTGTAATCAAAAAGTTCGCTGTAAGGCTGAGTTACATGATTACCAGAATTCTGCGTGATCAAAGAATTATTTTTGCGACGGTAAAAAAGCACCGTACCTGGGGCGCTGTAATATGGAATATTGTCTGCCATCAGCCCAATATTAAAAGCGTAATCTTCATGCCCAAATCCATCCTTAGTGGAGATATAATGATGTTTCAAAAAAATTTCACGTTTGCCAGCCAACGACGAACCCCAAGGATTTACGCCAAATATCAACTTTGCGTTCTCTTCACGTGTGGTTGAATCCGGTAATTCTTGTAACAAAAACTTGCCGGTACAATCCCAAAAGCTCAAACAATATTGTACTCCTACCACTACGTCTTCCTTATGTGTGCGTAATATTTTCAGTACTTCCGCAACATAATTATTAGATACTAAATCATCAGCATCTCGAAATAGGACATATTTTCCTCGCGCTACCTTCACTGCAGCATTACGTGATTCTCCCAAGTCACCAAAGCAATTCTGAATAATCTTAAAATGTTTATCATCTACATAACGTTGAAAATATTTGATAGTATCATCTGTCCCACAGTCAATATGCACAATAATCTCATATTTATTTACCCTTGAGATCTCTAGTGCTCGCAAAATGCTTAACATAGTTTTATGCGCTAGCAACCCCTCATCGTGCGCCGTAATAATAACCGATAATTCAATCACCTCTTTTTTCATAACTTAGACACCATTATATCAAAGATTTTCGTCCAACACGTAAAGTGCTATAATTAACACAAATGTTGTCACGAGTTATTTCTATACTCAAGCGTTGTTTGCATGATCGTCGTCTTTGGGCATATTTCATTATAGCCTTACTCTTCTTCAGCGTTTTTATGAAACTTGATTTTGTTACCGACACTTATGCCGATATCTCATACGACCCAGCCAGAATTGTTTTTAATTTTTTGCGCAGCGGTCGCCCTTTCACGGCTTTTATTGCGTACATTTTTAAAATACTCGGGTTTGGCATTCGCGTCGCCAATTTTCTTAGCTTTCTCCTAGCAATTTTTAGTCTTACTACTGCACTTTACCTTTTAGGGGAGCTTATTCGTAAACATCTCATTGCCAACCAAGTTTGGAGCTTTATATTACCACTGCTTATAATTCTTAATTCGTTTATTATTGAATTTTTCATGTATGTCGAGAAAGGTATTATGCTTGCAGGCGTGCTCTGTTGCATTATCGCCCTCCATTTCTACGTTACTTTTCTTATAGATCACAAAAAGCGTCCACTATTATATGCCTTTGTTTTCAGCATTCTTGCTGCGTTTTGCTACCAGGGAACACTTGGAATTTTTATCATTCTAGCTACACTTTTCACTATCAAACAGGCCAAAACTTTCAAAATTTTTATCAAAAATACTGCTATTAGTGTTGCTATTTATGCCGTGGGTGCAATGGCGAGCTTTATTCTTATCAAATGCATTACTCCAACTGGACGCATCGGTGGCGAAATTATTCTTTCCGCTTCATTAAAGAAAATTTTTACCAGCCTCAGAGGGCTGTTTACTACTTTTGATATTTTACCAAACTGGCTTTTGCCAGTTACAATTATAGCTATAATTGTCATTTGGCTAGGAACTTCAACTTATCATAGACAGCTCTTTACCAATAAAACTCTACAGACTTTCGCCATGCTCATCTATCTTACCGTTGTTATTATCTTGGCAGCAGTCGCTCCGCAAATTACGCAATCTACTGATTTAATTTGGATAGTTCCACGCACAGCATACGCTTTTGCGTCATTGCCAGGCATACTTTTAGCTATTATCTTGTCCTCAAGTACTTCTTCCACTCATTTTCTTCGATTACCACAAGTCACTAACTATGCATTACTATTTATCAGCCTTAGTTTACTAATTGTGCAATTTTACCGTTTCAACACGATTAGTATCAACCACTATGAATTAACCGCTATTGATCAATATCGTTCAGCTCAAATCACTAGCCTTATTGCTGAATATGAAGCTGAGCACCAAACAGAGGTTACTACCATTATGCCCGCAGCTGACGCTGGTATCAGCTATTCCTATTCAGGAATTTTTCAGATTGGTGATGGCAATATTTCCAGCTATGCTACTGAATGGTCTGATATTAATTCGCTTAATTACTGGACGAAGCGTAGTTTTGAGAGGCAAAACCCCACCGAAGACTGGAAAAATTATTGCCAATCTCACGACTGGAGCGCATTCAATAATGATCAGATTCGTTTTTCTGGCTCCACTCTCCAAATCTGTCTTTATTAGGTTGGCATTTTGTGCCATGCTATAATATAAATATATTATGCCAAAAATCTCAATTTTAGTTCCTATCTACAACGCCTCCAAATATCTGCGTCAGGCCATAGATAGTTTAGTAAACCAAACCCTGCAAGATATTGAAATTATTTGCATTAACGATGGTTCTACCGATAATTCTTTAAAAATTATTGAAGAATATGCCAGTAAAGACGCACGTATCGTAATTCTCGACAAACCCAACACAGGATATGGTGATAGTATGAACCAGGGAATCAAACTTGCTCGCGGTGAATACATCGCTATCCTTGAGCCAGACGATTATTTTGAGCTTAACGCTTTTGAAAAACTTTACCAACTTGCTAACTGGCATCACGCTGACATTGTTAAATCTAATTACTTTTTCCTAGAAAATAAGCAGAATCACCAAAACGCCGTTATTCGCCCCAAGGATACTGGTAAAACCATCTATCCTCGTCAGGACCATTTTGTTTTTCATCTCCCCCCTGCGATTTGGTCAGGAATTTATCGGCGTGAATTTTTATTAAACAATCGCCTTGAGTTTCTTCCTACACCAGGAGCATCTTATCAAGATCTAGGGTTCAACATCAAAACATTGGCCTTAGCACAACGCGTAATTCTTACTACTGACGCTTTTCTACATTATCGTGTTGATAATGCTAATTCCTCTAGTAAGAGTCCCAGCAAACTTAATTGCGTAGTTGAAGAATATTCTAGCATCGAAGACTTTTTGCGCGAGCACCAACTCCTGTCTGACCTTGCTCCTACTATCGTCGGTGTCAAATTCGGTAACTACCTTTGGAACATTCTCCGCTTACCTGCGCCCGCTGCCCAAGAGTTCTACCAGACCACTTTATCCGAACTTCGTTCTGCTAGGTCTTCCGGATTGCTCCAGCGTTCCGCTTTCCGTCCAAAATATTGGCTATTGGCTCAAATGATGCTAAAAGCCCCCAAACTCACCAAAAAATTCTTAATTCGCTCTAGAGAATCGTAGTATACGAAGTATGTTATAATCGCAGTATATGAATAAACTAACTTTCACTAAACTTCAGCGGCTTAAGTATTATCGTCATATTCTGACCGTCATCTTAGCGCTTTTGGGTACTCTGGGCTTCACGCAGTTACTCAAGTTTGGTTTCACAAATTCCACCTTCAGCACCAACAACTTCTTGCCGATGCTGGCTTTTTTCGGTCTTATAATCTTTTATTTTAAACCCAGCGCACTATCGCGCAGGGAACAAATCTTTACTATAATTGCTTCCAGTATCCTTGCCATTATTATGATTATTGGCGGGCAATTAGAATTCTATAATGACATTGTCTGGCAACTCACTACTATCGCCAAGGCTCTCGGCGCTTATTTCTTTATTTATCCTTTCGTTTCTACCGTTATTTCACTACTCAATCAATCCAAGCTTAGCAATTTTGCCCCCCAGCGCAAACACTTCTTTATCGCTCTTGGCTGCGTGTTTCTTAGCACTATGGTCATTTGGATAATTCTTTTCCCCGGAGTTTATACTTACGATATGGCTTCTCAAAACGAACAGATTTCACTCGGCATCATCACTTCACACTGGTCTTTGCTTTATGGTTATCTTTTTGCTGGTTTCCTTGATCTCGGGAAAGCAATTTTCGGTAATTTCGAAGCTGGTATGGCAATCGCAATGTTCGTGCAGGCTTGTTTTGTCTGCTATGTCGAGGCACGTATTGTCACTTTTGCTAGCAGACTTTCTCATAGCAAACTTATCTATATTCTCAGTATAATCTTCTTCAGCCTTATCCCATTTTTTGGCACTATAGCTGTTAGTTCAGCTCAAGACGTTTTATTTACTGGGTTGTTCGCCCTGCTGACAATCAACCTCGCAGAAATATCTCTAAATGTCAAAACAAACATTTCGCCTTTTACATTGGCTAAAATAGTCGCCCTTAGCCTACTCATGTGTGCTATTCGTAATAATGGTGTTTATTGTCTTATTATTTTGCTTCTATTCGTAGCCATTTTCTACAAACGACCACGCAAAACCCTGTTTCTTGCCTTAGGAGGTACGGTCATAGTTTACTTCATTTATAGCGGACCAATTTTAGATATTTTCCACGTCCAAAAATCCACCGCCGTTCAAGAAATTTCCAGTATCCCTTCACAACAGCTCGCCCGCGCCTATTTTGCCAACCCTGACAGTTTTAATACCGATGAACTATCCTCTCTCAAAGATTATTACGATCTTAATGCCGGCTTTGAGCTTTATCCGCAGTATCCTCTAATTTCTGATTTTACTAAAGCTTCACTCCGCCCTGAAGTTGTTAGTAAAGATCTCGGTGGCTACATCTCCTTATGGGCTAAAATCGGTCTCAAAAATCCAGGAAATTATGTCGAAGCTTTCTTGCTTAATTCAATTGGTTATTGGTATCCGAACAAAAACTACAATGACCCTCGTATTAATCTCGATTTTATGAACTACCCTGGATTCGTTATGACTGCTGCTTTTCTCACCCCGGATCACCCCGCTATGAAACCAGTCACTGCTCAGACAATTAGTCCTAGCCTCACGCACCAGCTCGAAAAATTCGTCTTTGGCGGTGGTTGGATGGAAGTCCCACTTATCTCAACAATATGTTCAATCGGTACTTACGGTCTACTACTTTTGTTTACCATCGGTTATGTCATCATGCGGCAAAAATATAACTTACTCCTGCCACTTAGCCTCGTTTTTGGGCTCTACCTCACCCTTTTGCTCTCACCAGTCGCAATCTTCCGCTATGCTTATCCAGTGGTAATCTTAGCCCCAGTATTTATCGGCTTAATTCTTTATGTGACGCATACACCGAATACATATAAAGCTCAAACAGCTGTCGGTGCTTCTTTGCCACGGCGTTCAAAATCACGCCAGTAATCGAAAGTAACAAAGCAATCACTGCCATAATCCCTGACACGATCAGCGAAGGGAACTTTGGTACTAATCCAGTCTGTACGTAATCACTGAGCACGGGAATACCCAAAATTATTGCCATTGCCAAAGCTATCGCCGCCATTATATTGAAAAAAATCAAAGGCTTATATTCACTAAATAGCACCATGATCGTCCATAGCACCCGCGCCCCATCACTATAAGTATTTAGTTTTGATTCACTACCTTCTGGGCGGTCTTTATAGCCGATCGTCATCTCAGAAATCTTAAAATTCCGATCTACAGCATGTATCGTCATCTCGGTCTCAATCGCAAACCCAGTCGACAAAATCGGGAATCCCTTCACGAATTCATAACTAAATGCGCGATAACCCGTCATAATATCACAAATTTTGCTGTGAAATAGTCGATTAATCAAAAAACGTACCAGTTCATTGCCGAAATTATGAAATTTGCGCTTATTCTCTTGCATATATGCCCCCGAAAGCCGATCACCAATCACCATATCCGCTTTACCTGAAAGCACATCTTCGCACATTCGCACTGCATCTTGAGCATCATAGGTATCATCGCCATCTACCATGAGATAACAATCGGCATCAATCTCCCGAAACATCGCTCGAATTACATTGCCCTTGCCTTGCCGCACCTCTTGGCGCACGATTGCTCCTGCCTTTTTTGCTAGAGACGCGCTTTTATCAGTAGAATTATTATCATATACATAAATTTCTGCTTCTGGCAATACTGCTCGAAAATCTTTTACCACCTTTTCAATCGTTTGCTCTTCGTTATAGCACGGGATTAAGACGGCCACTTTCTTCTTCATATTTTCTCCTCTCTTATAATTATAACATACCCCAAGCCTAGCGAGATTGTGCTATAATGGTAGAAGTTATGGGAATTCCACACATCCTCTGTCGCAAGAATCGCATCTTGCTTGGAGAACTAGTCAAAACTGACTTCAAACTTCGTTATCAAGGCTCGGTTTTGGGCTATCTCTGGGCAGTTTTGCGCCCTCTGCTCACTTTTGCCATTCTTTATATTGTCTTTGCCAAGCTTCTGCGCATGGGCAATGATATCCCGCATTATCCAGTCTATTTGCTGACCGGTACCGTGCTCTGGAGCTTTTTTACGGAGTGCACTGGGCAGGGGATCCAAGCCATCGTCCAACGTGGCGATCTTTTGCGTAAAATCAGCTTCCCTAAATATATTGTGGTAGTCTCCGCTACCGCCACCGCGCTGATTAACCTCGCCATCAACCTGTGTGTCGTGGTAATTTTTGCACTTATCAATGGCGTGAGTCTGTCTTGGTCTTGGTTTGTTGTACCCTTTCTCGTATTGGAGCTCTATACTCTCTCATTAGGAATTTCTTTTTTGCTTGGTGCCATCAATGTCAAATACCGCGACGTCACTTCTATTTGGGATGTTCTTATTCAAGCACTTTTTTACGCTATACCTATTATTTACCCGTTATCCATGGTGCTTGAATCTAGCAGTTTTGGTCTTACCGCTGCCCGCATTATCATGCTTAACCCAATTGCTCAAGTTATCCAAGATGTACGCTATAACCTAATTACCACCGAGACTATCACAGCGTGGGAAATCCTACCAGGCTCACTTCAGATGGTGCCAATTTTACTTGTTTTCCTAGTTTTAGCACTAGCTGCACTATTTTTCCGAAAACGCTCAAAACGCTTCGCGGAGGAGGTTTAAATGTCTAAATCACGCAAAAAAGTTACTAAATGTAGTACAAATAACATACATTGTATGGACAATGTACATACAAAATCATCCGATTCAACAGAATTCGCCATCAAAGCCAGTCATTTGCACAAAAGCTTTCGTTTACCCACTGAACGCGCTGCTGGGCTCAAACAAGCTATTTTTAACTGGCTCAAGGGTGTCAAGGGCTACACCGAACAAAAAGTCCTCGATGATGTTAGCTTTGAAATTAAAAAAGGTGAATTTGTTGGTATTGTGGGCCGCAACGGTTCTGGTAAATCTACTTTGCTCAAAATTCTCGCTCAAATTTATTACCCAGAACAGGGAAGTGTCGAAATTAATGGTACATTAGTACCTTTCATTGAACTTGGTGTTGGTTTTAATCCTGAGTTAACCGGTCGCGAAAACGTCTATCTAAATGGAGCACTGCTCGGCTTTTCGCACAAAGAAATGGATGCTATGTATGAAGAAATCGTCCAATTTGCCGAGCTCGAGCCTTTTATGGATGCCAAACTCAAAAATTATTCTTCTGGCATGCAAGTCCGCTTGGCTTTCTCTATCGCTATTCGTGCCAAGGGCGATATTCTAATTTTGGACGAAGTTCTAGCTGTTGGCGATGCTGCTTTTCAAGAGAAATGTAACAAATATTTCTCTAGCCTCAAAGGCAGCAAACAGACTGTGATTTTGGTTACTCATTCCATGGATAATGTCCGCCAATTCTGTAATCGTGCCATTTTAATCGAAAAAGGTAAAATTGCCACTGAAGGTAATCCGGAAACTGTCGCCAAGGCCTACGAGGGTTTATGGGATTAAATGAAGAAGGGAGTTCTATGAATTACGATGTTTTAATCGTTGGTGCCGGTCTCTTTGGTCTCACCATTGCCGAACGCCTCACTAACGTTGCTGGTAAGCGTGTACTGCTAATTGATAAGCGAAACCATATTGGCGGTAACTGCTATTCCGAATTCGACCCAGAGACTGGCATCGAGTGTCACAAATATGGTGCACATCTCTTCCATACTTCACTTGAAGAAGTTTGGCAATATGTTAATCAGTTTACGACTTTTACAAATTATATCCACAAAGTCTATACCATCCATGACGGCGTGGTTTATCCACTACCTATCAATCTCGGTACTATCAATCAATTCTTCCAAACCGCCTATACTCCAGATGAAGCTAAGGTTAAAATCGCTGGACAAGCCGCCTCCGCTCCAGCTGACCCTAAAAATTTAGCCGAACAGGGAATCTCGCTAATTGGCAAACCCTTGTTTGATGCCTTCATCAAAAATTATACCGCTAAGCAATGGCAAACCCCCGCCGAAGAACTTTCCCCTGAAATCATTAAGCGTTTGCCAGTGCGTTATAATTACGACAATCGCTATTTTCAAGATACTTATGAAGGTCTGCCTGTTGATGGTTATGCTGCCTGGTTCCAGAACATAGTAGATAGTTGTGGCGACAAGCTAGAAGTTCGTTTAGAGACCGATTATTTTACCGACCCAGAGATTCAGCGGTTGCGTAAAAATTCCATTCTTACAGTTTATACTGGTCCAATCGACCGCTTTTATAATTATGAATTTGGCGAGCTCAGTTGGCGCAGTCTTGATCTAGAAAAAGAAGTTTTGGACGTGGACGATTTTCAAGGTTGTCCGGTAATGAACTATGCCGATCTCGAGCCAAAATTCACCCGTATACATGAATTTAAACACTTCCATCCCGAGCGGCGTAATAGTCCGGAATTTGCAAATACAGCCTATGCTTCAGATTCTGGTAAGACGGTCATCGTCCGTGAATACAGCAAAACTTGGCACCTCGGCGACGAACCTTATTACCCAGTAAACACGGCCGATGACCGCGCTAAACTCGCGAAATACCGCGCGCGGGCGGCGGCTGACGCCAAAGTTATCTTCGGTGGTCGCCTTGGTGAATACGCCTATTATGACATGGATAAGACTATCGCCGCCGCCCTAGCCAAATTTGATGAACTTAAGTCTCAGCTTTAATGAAAGGCAACACCTTGGTAAAAGGAATTAAAAGAGCGAGCACGCATGCAGCGAAGAGCGACAGCCCCGTACGGACTGGCGCTATAGCGGATTCCTTGAGCCAAAATACTGCTTCCGGCTACGATGATGCCTTTAGTCAAACTAGTTCTCCTTATGTTTCTGTCATTGTTCCAGTTTACAATACTAAATCTACCCTCCAGCGTTGCATCGACTCCATTTTGGCGCAAACCTACCCTAATTTTGAGATTATTATCGTCAATGATGGTTCACCCGATGGTGCTGGTGAGCTTTGCGATCTGATTGCTAAAATGCATAAAAAAATTCACGTTATCCACCAGGAGAACGCCGGTTTATCAAGTGCTCGTAATGCTGCCCTCAAAATTGCCAAGGGGGAGTACATTACTTTTGTTGATTCCGACGATACTATCGCTCCTGCCATGCTAGAGGTGCTTATAAATTTACCAGATACACCCGTGCGTATTTGCGCTTTCTCCGAAATTACACCAAACAGCAAGTCTGAGCCAAAAAGTTGTACTAATGTTAACCAACAAACTCTCACCACCAAAGAATGCCTTCGTCGCATGTTGCTCGAAGAGGGCTTTACTATGTCTGCCTGTGGAAAACTCTATCACCGTGATCTTTTCAAAACCGTCCAGTTCCCACTAGGCAAACTCTACGAAGACGTTGGTACCACCTATCGCCTCATCATGCAATGCCCACAAATTTCTTATACCCTCACCTCACTTTACTATTATTATCAAAATTCCTATTCTATCATTCATCAATCCTTCAACTTCAATAAACTCGATCTCATCAAACTAACCGATCAAATGTGTGATGAGATCGACCAGAATTTTCCCAGTTTGCAAGACGTCACTAATCTGCGTCGCATGCACGCTCGTTTTAGTATTTTGCGCCAGATGGTGCTTATCACGCCAACTTCAATAGAAAGCACTAAATTTCGCCAGACTGAACAGGAAATCATTCAGTATTTGCGTGAGCATAGAACTTGGGTGCTCAAAAACCCCAATTCTACACATCGCGACCGACTTGCAATGCGCACTCTTTTGTTAGGGCTGTCAGTTTTTAAAATCGCCTGGAAAATCTACGCATATTTTAGATAAAACTCTTGTGTTTATCAAAACTATGGTATAATAGAATTGTCTAAGTCAAATCATAGCCAATTTTTGGATAAGTTCATTTTGAACAATCATTTATAGGAGAATTGCATTTAAGCGGCATCGCGTAAATAATCAATTCTTCGTAAATGGTTATGAACGGCTTAGACACCTCGCGGTGTCGCTTTTTGTATTGGCGATAGTTCCTTCACGTACCCAAACATGGCCTTATAGTTTGGTGAGATAGATTGCATATATAATATAGGCGACACCAGAGGTGGCTAAAACAATATAAATCTAAGGTAAAAAGTATAGGCGAGTGATACCATACTTTTTGTTACCAAAATGGAGGAATAATGGAGAAGAAAATCAATTTTTGGGGCAAAGTCAGTATTAGCTTATTGTTTTTAGTAGTAGCAGCAATGTCCTTTCCAATCAATCAGCCGACACATGCTCAAACCTCAGATAATCCAGAGGACGTACTTGCCACCGAAAATGTTAATACGGAAACTCGTATTTGGGTGAAACCTGTAGTTTCCATAGCAATATCAGAGAAAGTAGATATTGAAGCTGTCCCTAAATCTACAGGGAATTTCAATAAGGGTGTTGCAGATTTGAATATTGCCACTAATAGTAGGGATGGACTCAAAGTTTTGCTCAATACTGTAGATGGAACCGCATTGAAGCCTACCAGCGGTACTGGTACCAAAGAAATCACTACGATTACTACTAAGACTACTATGGAAAATTTCACTCCTAATACTTGGGGCTATCACATAGGGAATGATATCGCCACCGACACTGATCAATATTCGCCATTATCTAATACTAGCACTGAGGTTCTTTCAACCAGCACTTCATCTACTCAGCAGTCATATAAGATTACCTTTGGTACCATGATTGATACTAGTTTACCCGCTGGTTTATATAAAGGCTCTATAATGCTTTCGGTAGTGGTAAACCCAATTCAAGCAGTTTCCATTAATGATTTATACTATATGCAAGATATCAAACCAGAAATTTGCGCTGCTAGCAAGATCTGGTCAAACGATAGTGATAGCAAAATCTTAATAGACTACCGTGATGGCAAAAAATACAAGGTAGCAAAATTAAAAGATGGAAATTGCTGGATGCAACAAAATTTGACCTTGGGATTATCTAAAAGCACGCCGCTTACTTCATCTGATAGCGATGTCACTACTACATGGACACCTCCTTCCGATATTATGAGTGCTGATAATATGACTTATTCTGCCGGAATTGCTTTGGCTGGTTCGCAAACATCAGCCACCGCTAATGGAGCAGAATATTCTAGTAGTATTTGCCCGAAAGGCTGGAAGTTACCACTCGGCGGCAACTCTAATGGCAATATCTCTGGAAGTCTACATAATTTGGTGGTTAATATGTATAATATGCCCACCAGGCCCAATGCTAATGCCCCGCTTTACCTCTCTGGTAGTTATGATTATGCTTCGCGTACAGCAAAAGGCAGCAGTTCAATGTACACAGACAGAATTTTTGTACCTAGCTATACGGTGTGGTTTTCCGATGAACCATTTACTGATCCCGTAGCAATTCGTTGTGTTGCTGCTCAACAATAATTCCTCCTCACATCCCTAATACAGTACTCAGGCAGCGGAGGGAGAAACCGAACCAACGTTGATTAGGGCCTAGAGATGGTTCGACTGCAGTAAAGATTTCAAGATAATAAGCATTAGATGTAATATTGCCACTATGTGATGACCAACCATTAGCATAATGCCCAGCACCTCTAAAAGTACCAGCAGACATTGATAAATATATACGCCCGCTGCGCACGAAGGGGAATTAGCCCTACTTTAATTTTGCGCCCTGCTTTTGCAGATAATTAATCGTGTCACGCATCGCATCATCAATCGTCAGTTTAGTTTTCCAACTTAATTTTTCTTCAGCATGGCTCGGATCAGCACATAAAGCCGCTAAGTCTCCCGCTCGGCGCCCCACTACCTTATGTGGCAAGGCTTTGCCACTGGCTTTCGAAAACGCCTTCACAATCTCCATCACTGATAACCCGCGTCCAGTGCCCAGATTGTATGTTTGTACTTGCTCATCTTGCCCAATTTTCTCCACCGCTGCCACGTGCCCTTTAGCTAAATCTACCACATGAATATAGTCACGAATGCAGGTCCCATCTGGTGTGTCGTAATCGTTGCCATAAATTGACAATTCTGAGATTTCGCCAGCTGCTACTTTCATTACAATCGGCATTAAATTATTGGGTTTATCATTCGGATCTTCGCCCAGCAATCCAGAAGCGTGCGCTCCAATCGGGTTGAAATAACGCAAAATCGTCACCTGAAACTTCGGATCTGACACTGCCACATCACGCAAAATTTCTTCAATAAAGTATTTCGTGCGACCGTAAGGATTAGCCAAATCTCGCCCCACCGGCAAACTCTCCACACAAAGTGGGGAATCAGGCTCTCCATACACTGTCGCCGACGACGAAAAGATAATCTTATGCACGCTATGTTCTTGCATGCATTCTAACAAATTTATTGTTCCACCGATATTTACTTCATAATATTCTAGTGGTTTTTCTACTGATTCAGCCACTGCTTTCAACCCAGCAAAATGAATTACCGCGTCAAATTCACCCTCGGCGAATACTTGCTTCATTACGGACTTATCTCGAATATCCACTTTATAAAACTTCGGACGTACGCCAGTAATTTCTGCAATATGATCCAATGCCTCTATCTTGCTATTGTAGAGATTGTCCAAAATCTCCACCTCGTACCCAGATTCAATCAGCTCTACCGCCGTATGTGATCCAATAAATCCTGTCCCACCGGTTAATAAAATTTTTACTTTCTTCATAAAACCTCCAAAATCTCTACTCTTATTCTATCACACATCTGTTATTTCCTGCAGTATGTTATAATTATGCTATGAAAAAAGATTTTGGGTTAATTTTCCGGATTTGCCTCATCCTTGGCGACGCTTTTGCTATTAGCCTCTCTTTTTTATTAGCCTATTTTATGCGTACTCACCTCGATCAACGACCCTTTTATTTTGAATCTGAGCCCTGGAAATTTGTCGCTTCACTTCTGTTATTGTTGCCCATTTATATCATTATCTTGGCCGCTTTCGGGCTCTATCGTAAGTCTATTTTTCTCAGTCGTAATCGCTGGTCAGAAATTGGTCGCCTCTTCCTGGCGTCTGTAGTTGGTGTTATGGCGATCATTAGTTACGATTTTTTCATGCTGGTCGATCTATTCCCAGTACGTATCCTGGCTCTTTATACTGTTATTTCTTGTTTTCTTTTGCTATGTACCTTCCGCGGGCTAGTACGTATGATACGCAAACTTATTCTCAAGAGCAAACGCGCAATTTTACGAGCCGTAATTGTAGGGAGCACCAAAAATACCGAATATCTTGCTGACTATATCGCTGCTTTTCCCGAATCTGGTTTTACACTGGCTGGTGTGGTTTCTGCTGCTAAATACATCCCTAAGGATCTGCGTCGCAAGCAGTATTCTTCACTCAAAGAAGCCCTACGCAAAGCCAAACCCGACGTTATTTTTCAAACCGATGATCGTCACACAGATTACGTTTATCGCCAAGCGATTGAGCGCCATCTTTTATATTACTTTGTACCATCCAATTCCATGCTCACTTCCCAGATGGGTGAGCTTGAACTTATCGGAGACACGCCAGCAATCCTAGTTAATATCACACCATTAGCTGGTGGAGCCAAAGTCGTCAAACGTCTCTGCGATGTGATTTTTAGTATCGTCGCCCTCATCATTGCTGCTGTTCCTATGGGAATTATTTGGATTATGCAAAAGATTGCCGACCCCAAAGCGCCAGTTATTTATGCCGAAACTCGCCTTTCGCGTTACAATCGTCGTTTTAAGATTTACAAATTCCGTTCTATGAAGCCTGAATATAGCGGTCTTTCTCCTGAAGAAGCTTTTACCAAAATGGGTAAACCGCAGTTGATTAAAAAATATCGTCAAAACGGCGATAAAATCCCCAACGATCCTCGTATCACCAAACTTGGCAAGTTTCTTCGCGCTAGTTCACTAGATGAGTTACCACAGCTATTTAATGTTCTGCGTGGGGATATTTCTCTCGTTGGCCCTCGTGCTTTAGTCCCTGGCGAACTTCATCACTATGGCGACCGTTCACTCTTATTATCAGTTAAGTCTGGCCTTACTGGTCTCGCACAGGTCTCTGGTCGTCGAGATATTTCTTTTGACGAACGCCGCGCACTAGATCTCTATTATATCCAGAATTGGTCGCTTAGCATGGACTTTCGTATCATGTTCCGCACTATCGGCGCAGTATTATTCCGTAGGGGAGCAAAGTGAAAGTTGCTCTGGTTTGTGATTGGCTTACTACTCCCGGCGGCGCCGAAAAAGTCCTCCTCGAGCTTCACCATCTCTATCCTCATGCACCAATCTACACTTCGCAATACCGTCCCAAAAAAATTGATTGGTTTCATGATGCTGATGTTCGCACTGGCTGGCTTAATCTTTTTCCTGCCAGTCTGCGCCGTTTTCTTGGCGTTTTTCGCCAAATCTATTTCTCGCACCTGGATTTATCCAATTACGATTTAGTTATTTCTGTCACTGGTGCCGAAGCTAAAAGTGTTAAGACTAAAAAGACCCTATCCCCTCATTATAGCACGCATGGCTCAAAAAGTCAATACCAGTCCGCCTTTCACCTCTGTTATTGTCATGTTCCCACGCAATATTACTGGCAATTTTACGATCAATATCTTCAAAATCCTGGTTTTGGCATTCTGAATCCGCTCGCTCGTCTCGGTCTCAAAATCTTGGTTAAGCCTCTGAGAAAAGCTGACTATCGCGCTGCCCAGCAGCCAGATCAATTCGTTACCATCTCAAATTATGCCGCCGACCAGATCCAGAAATACTATCATCGCCAAGCTAAGGTGATTTATCCATCGGTAGATTATCAGAAATTTGTTCCCAAAAAGCCTAAAAAACGTTCTGGTTTTGTAATTTCTTGTCGCCAAGTCACCTGGAAACGTGTCGACCTCGCCATCCAAGCCTGTCTCCAAACTCAGCAACCGCTTACAGTTATCGGTGATGGCCCAGAGCATCAAAATCTCGTTCGTCTAGCCAAAGGTTCGTCACTTATCAAATTTATCCCTTGGGTTCAGACCGCCGAACTAGCCCAGCATTTACAATCATCATCCGCCTATATCTTTCCTAGCCTTGAGCCATTTGGTATTGCTCCCGTCGAAGCTTTAGCCGCAGGCTGCCCGGTCATTGCATTTGCTGAAGGCGGTAGTCGTGACATGATCCTACCAGGGAAGAATGGTCTACTTTTTGCCAAACAAAACGTAGATTCTCTCACCAAAGCTTTGCATGAATTCAGCTCCAAAAAATTTCATTCCGCCACAGTTAGCCAATCAGCCGTGAAATTTTCTGCAGAAAATTTCACTCAGGGAATTACTAAAATTATCAAATCTGGAGTACAGCACTCATGAAACCCTTCCGCAAACTGTATTTTGGTCTGCTCTATATTTTACCCGCCATTCTCTTCTTTTCGTATTACCCAGTGATTCGTCTTGGCAGCAATTCCTCCATGAACTTTGAACTCTCTCTTCCCCTTATTTGGCTAGTAATATTTGACATAATTGCCTTTGTAGGGATGGTCTCCTGTAGCAGGTCTAGTTTTATCGGAATTAAAAGAGCGAGCACGCGCACAGCGAAGAGCGACAGCCCCGTGCGGACGGGCGCTGGAGCGGATTCCGATAAAACTAGACCTGCTACAGAAAGCCAGTATAAAGGGATTAGCGATCGTAAATTTTTCCTCTTCGCTCTCTTTCCACTCTATGCCACACTCTCTATTTTTTGGTCGTCCAATCATACTCGCGCCATTCTTACAGCTGGCATCATTTGGCTACTCTTTTTTGCAATCTTTGCTATCGTCTATCTCTCGCCACTTTTTGGTCTACCATCCAAGTTTCGTCCTACCTTACTCAAAGCTTTCTTTATATCTTGTATCATTATCTGTGTGGTTTGCTGGGGACAATGTATTTTAGACGTTTGTGGCATTGCCAGGGAACATACCTTACTCTGCGTTGGCTGCGTTTCGCAAACTTTTGGTTTTCCACATCCTTCTGGTTTTGCCATTGAACCCCAATTCATGGGCAATCTCCTTCTCGCTCCCACCCTCCTCTCATTATGGATATTAACAAAACCAAAAATACGAGTAGCCACCGTTGCTGTTTTGGCTTTCTTATTTTCCTCCACCCTTTTCCTCACCTTTTCCCGTGGCGCGATTTACGCTTTCGCAGTTGCTTTAGTCATTTTACTCATTTTTACCATTGCTCAACACAAGTTTCGCCCCGCGTTAATCTTTATACCAGTTACTGCCTTTATTTTTACGCTTATAGCTCAGGGAATTTTCTCCGTTGTTGGCCCTACGCGCGAAACTTTTGTCTCTGGCGTTACTAAATCTATCCACCAGCTCTCGCTCGGTATTATTGATCTGCGCCCGCAAGAAATTACTATTCGTGAAGAAGTTAACCAGGTTCTTCACGAATATGCCACAGAACATCCATCTTCTCTGGTAGCACAGCGAATGGAAGAGTCTAAATTTGACGGTTACATTGCCGAATCTACCGATATTCGCCTCGGCCTTAACTCTATCGCTCTCCAAACTTGGTTTGCTGCTCCTGGTGCCAATCTCAGGACGGTTCGTATCGGGCATGACTGCCCACATAACTCATTTTTCAACGACACCTGTGCTTCTTACACGGTGATAAACTACAATCGCTATAGCATCCTTTTTGGTGTCGGTCTCGGCTCCGCTGGCACTGCTATGCACCGTGCCTTCCCTGAAGTTATCACCACACCTAAAGAAATCGTCCAAAATCAGCCCATTAGCCTCCTGCTTGAGCTCGGCCTCATCGGTATTATTTTGATTGTTTTCAGCCTCCTTCTCGCCTTTTGCCCTCAAATTTTCCCAGCCAAATTTGTCGATGGTCGTAGCGCCACCACCAAACCCACCTCTACCTTCTGGCAACATCCCGCCCTGCCGCTGTTATTATCGCTTATGGTTGCCTATCTTGTGACGTTACAATTCTTCTCTGGCCTCCCCAACGCCCTCCAAATCTACCTTCTACCACCATTACTCTATTTTGCCTTGCAAGGGAACGAAAAACCTATTGCATTATCCAAATAGTTGATGTATAATTAAGTCGTATCGCGGGATAGAGCAGCCTGGTAGCTCGTTTGGCTCATAACCAAAAGGTCGTTGGTTCAAATCCAACTCCCGCCACCAAAATGGTGACATTCAGTTTCTCCCCCCGGAGCTGGTGTCACCATTTTGGCTGTCTAGCTCAATCACATCATATCCCCAATCGTGCTGTCCTTCAAACCACCGACTAGACCGAAAAACTTTATTTGGCTCATCATACCTCTCCTCACATCCCTAATACAGTACTCAGGCAGCGGAGGGGGAAAGCGTGGTAACGACTGTTCGGACCTGCCGACGGATGAGTAATAGTATTATTGAAGTCGAGAGCATGCGCACCAGTAGTGGCAGTACCGTGCGACGACCACCAACCACCGTTCTGACCAACGTATCTTAAAGTGCCAGTAGTAGTTGTCAAATTAACATACCCGCTGCGCACGAAGTAACTATTCATCGCACTCTAAAAACCGAACACAACTTTTCCACTTTTCCACAGCTGTGCAAACACTGCGACATAATTCATATTGACTAACGAACAAAAAATTATATAAAACTATTTGACAAAACTAGCCAAAATAACCATAAAGACTATTGACAAAATTAAGTATCTGTGCTAAAATTAAAGTAACTGATAACTGAGGGGATTATCCAGTAGTATATTACCAGATCGGTAGTTTTGGATTTCCCCTAATTTTAAATTCTAGGAGGAATAATTATGATGAATTCACAGAACAGCAAAGTACAGGTAACCAAAGGCAGATTTACCAAAGGTTTTATCAGTGGAATGATAGCCATGGCTATCTTATTTACGGTCGTAAATAAGATAGGGCTGTTACCTTGCCAAAAGGAAACTATCGTTAGCAATACTGATTCAGAAGAATCTGATGACAGCTTTGAGGATCGACTCACCGGGAATGAAATGCGGTTCTACAAAGAGGCAGAAGATATTGCTCAATTGGATGTGCAGTCTCGCACAGAAGCGGGTATAAGCTTACATTCGTCATTCGATTGGGTAGAACCGGTAGAAGGTAGTCGCTGGATTGCTAACACGAATTATCGCATCAGTTTACCCTTACCTATTAGCTTTATGGGTGATGGGCACAAGATTGCGATTAATGTTAGTTATCCGGATATGGTTGCAGCAGGCGAAACCGGCGTAATTACGATTACTGCTAAAGATGAGAATGGCGTTGTGTGCACGGGCGGGTACCTAGTTACACCATTAACCGATTTGTATTTAGCACATGGTGAATACTCAGATTTTCATGGTGAAATCATTGGCGATGCTATAGATATTAGCTATTATCTAAATGCAATTATCATTGATTTCTGCACGTTTGCCGACGAGTATAACGGAGAACACCTTGACAATCTTTCTGATCGTATCGGGGCTTGCCCTACAACCGTAGTGCTGTTTAATAGCCCGCTTAATCTTGACACTGATTTATAATCACCAAACTGCCATCTGAAAAAACTGAAAGGCGGCGCCCAGTGGGTACCGCCAATCTTTATTCTCACGAATTCTATTCTTCCGTGCTACTCATTTCTTCTTCGCCGTCAATCTCGACTTCCCTCGGCTGGGCTTTCTTCATCTGCTTCATTCAAAGCATTCAAGAGGGAATCTTCCGCATTTTTGCGCTTTTTCTTCTCTGGGGCTTTGGCTAATTCGATATCAATCTCATATCCAGTCAGCTTAGAAGCTAAACGTACATTCTGACCCTGGCGACCAATTGCAATTGACTGCTGGTCTTCGGTCACATAAACCTTAGCCTTTTTGCCTTCAATCTCCACCTTCATTACTTCAGCTGGGCTCAAAGCCTCACGGATGTACTCAGAGGGGTTTTCACTCCAGTTGATGATATCAATCTTCTCGCGATCGCCAATCTCATTCATAATCGCCTGCACGCGCATACCGCGCCCACCCACGAAAGTCCCCACTGGATCCACGCCTGGTACTGTTGACATCACTGCAATCTTTGTGCGACGTCCGGCTTCACGTGCAATCCCGCGAATTTCCACTGAACCATTTTCTAGCTCTGGAACTTCCTGACGGAAAAGATATTCAATAAATTCTGCATTTCCACGCGAAAGAATTAGTTGTGCTCGCGTATCGTCATGCTCAACGCCCTTAATATAAACCTTAATTCGTTCACCTACGGTGTAATATTCACCATCAATTTGCTCACTACGTGGCATAATCCCCGAAGCCTTGCCCAGGTCAATTCGCACTACACGTGGCTCCACTCTGGCTACTACACCAGTCATCACAGTGCCAATTTTATCCTCAAAGGCCGTCAAAACTGCATCTCGCTCAGCTTCGCGCAAGCGCTGCACCACCACTTGTTTGGCAGTCATCGCCGCCACGCGTCCAAACTCTTTCACTTCAGAGGATTCTTCAATTACATCACCTACCTGGGCATCTTTTTTCACTTTAACGGCTTCAGATAGTGGAATCTCGGTAGCTGGATTATAAGCAACATCATCTTCAATCACCTCGCGCTCCACAAATACCGTAGCCTTGCCGGTCTTAGTGTCAAGCAAAGCCCGCACGTTCATATCTTTGTCGCCATTATCGCGTCGCCAAGCAGCTGCAATCGCCATCTGCACTACATCAAGCACGGCATCCTCAGGTAAACCTTTTTCCTCAGCAATCACATTCACCATTGCACTAAGTTGTTTCAAATCTAAACCTTCCATTTTTCTCCTTTCTTGGTTAGATGACTTTAACTCGTCTCCTAAAACTAAAAACCGCCCCTCTCCGGGTCGGTCAATATCTGCATACCCTTATTATAGCGCAATGTTATAGGAAGTCAACACAGTAAGCATATTGACAAATTCAAAATTCTGTGCTATATTGATAATAATCCTCTATGGAGGAGAGATTTTGACGATGTTCCTCAAAATTATGAGCGTAACGTCGTCCCGAAATAGCACATTTACAGATGAAAGATGATTAAATTTCGTAGTGTGTTATTTTGGACAATATTTGTGGCAAAAAGCCAAGAAAGGGGGACAAAAATGTCCAAAATTATTGTACCGGAAACCTGCTTCCCTGAGTTAAAAAATGAGGCTATCAAGTGGTTGGCTGATGTATTCGGTCTGAACCCCGAATACGATCCTGCCATGCAGCCTACAATCGATCAGTATGGTTTACCTTGGTTCAGGGCAGCCGCGCTTGTCATGGATGATAAGACTGGGAAAATGCTCCTGGTGCACGAGTCTCGGGTGAACATCAAGAAAGTCAAGGACGAAAATTTTAAAAAGTGGCTGGTTGAGACCGGAAGATGTGATTCAGAAGGATGGACAGATGGTGACGGCGGCTGGAATATTCCGGCTGGACGTATCGCACAGAACGAGAGTTTTGAAGAAGGTCTTGCCCGTGAAATCAAGGAGGAGACAGGGCACTCGGCTAAACTACTCGGTCTCCTCTACGTTCGTTGGGAGAAGAAATACATGATGCCGACCTATCTGATGAAAAGTATCTCTGGTCCGGAGTCTCATAAGACAGCGGAAATCTCCGAAACCTGCAAATTTTCCATTGATGGTATTCGGGCTCTGAATGACGCTGGTGTCCTGCGTAGTCCGGAATCTGTAATGGACAGCATCAATGTTTACAATGAGTTCAGGTCACGTAAAAGAGACATCAACCAGATAAACCCTTGGCCCGGTGTTAAAAAATGATCATCTACCATCTGCGCATTCGAATGCGGTTTACTCCAATGGAGTAAACCGCATTCGAATGCGGTTTACTCCAATGGAGTAAACCGCATGTTTTAATTTATACCCATTATTAAAGGAGGTGAAAAGAAAGTGGGTATTTATCGGTACATTTGCAAAAAGGTAGATAGCATACACGCTCGGATTAAAATTCCAAAAATCATTACAGATCGTAGTGAACTTTTTCGGCTCAATTGTACTAAAGCGCACCGCAAAAGGTGGGGTGATTCTTGGTTTCGTGCTGGCGTAATTGTTGTAAATGACCAAAACGAATTTCTACTGGTTGAGGAGCTACGCGCTCGTATTAACGGTGTTTGGCATGATGTCGAAGACATGTGGAACATTCCATCCGGTAGTTGTGAAGAAGATGAACAATTTATTGACGCGGCCGTGCGCGAAGCTCAAGAAGAGTTGGGAAGAGGAGTTAAGCTTAAAGGAATTTGTGCCATCAAACATGGTAAACATAATGACGACCCGTGTTTGCTTATAGTATTTGTGGCCGAATTAACCGGCGAAGTTTTTGACTTTGACCACAAAGAAATCAAGTCTCAGCGTTATTTTTCCGAGAGTGCAATCTGTAAGCTAGACGCTCAGAAAAAATTGCGCAGCCGGGAACTTGTTCTTCAAGCGGTCGGAAATTATAAAGCTGGTCTTGTCGTGCCGCTCACAATTCTCAACGAATACAATCTACCCATGTAGACCAAGCCCCGCCTTATATGGCGGGGCTTCACCGTTTATATTAAAGTACCGCCATAACCCCAATTTCTACCAATATGAGCCAGATTTTGGTTACAAAATATGGTAAAATAGAGCACATGAAACGGTTGGCAATTTTTATTCGCATTCTGAAACTTCTAATCTCGCTTACTGGAATTCTAATGCTCGTTGGTTGGTTAGTCGCGCCAAATTTTTGGACTAAACCTCTGAGTTATCTTGCCACAGTGGTTTTTCCTTATGTGCCGGACTTCTTTAGGTTAGTCAAAGTTAACTTTAGCCTCCCTTTAGTGCTAGCATACGAGGTGTTCTTAATTGTTGCGTTGGTCTTGGGTATTGACTTAAACTGGTATAGTGAAGTACTTGTTGCAGCGGATAACGATTCTTATTATGACAAAATTGTGCATTTCTTCTCCGGAGTTCTAGTAGCCGCTGTCGCTCAAGAGCTTTTTGCTTTGCATACACATCGGAATGGCGACCACAAGAATAATAAATGGTTCCAGGCCCTCTTTCTCATGGGCGCTATAGCGCTTGTGGCTGTTGGGTGGGAATGTTATGAATTCCTCTACGACCAAATTTTTGGCGGTCATATGCAAGAATTAGTTAAATCTGGTGTAGCTGATACCATGTGGGATATGATTGCCGCCCTTATCGGTGGCGGAATCTGCGTCGTCTGCATCTTAGGGTGCCAAAAATCTCGTATCATCGAGCCAAAAAGCCGATTTTAATGTCAGCAAATTAGCACTCTTGACACTTGACTGCTAATTTGCTACAATCAGAGTAATTAGCAGTCTTGACATACGACTGCTAATGATATAACATGGAATTAAGATTTTGTTATTTAATAGCATTGATTTAGTGGTAGAAGTGAGTTTTAAAGATTTTCTGAGGCATTAAAAGCGCGAGCACACGCGCAGCGCAGAGTGAACGCCCCGTGTGGACGGGCGCGGGAACGGATGCCTCAGGTGATATTTAAAACTCACCCCAGCTGCTTTAATTGTGCATTAAAGAAAGGAATTATTATGTCAAAAATCATTGGTATCGACCTCGGTACCACCAACTCCGCTTTTGCCTACATGGTTGCAGGAAAGCCGGAAGTCATTGCTAATGCCGAAGGCGACCGCACTACGCCATCAGTGGTTGCTGTCACCAAGAAAGGCGATCGTCTCGTGGGCAAAGTTGCTCAACGCCAGCGTGTCACCAACCCAAAGAACACTATTTATGGTATTAAACGTCTCATTGGTCGCAAGTTTGATGACAAAGAAGTTCAGCGCGACCTCGATATTATGCCATATAAGATTGTCAAAAAGGGCAATGGTGTAGCCGTAGAAATGGATGGTAAAGAATATACCCCAGAAGAAATTTCTGCCATGATTCTTTCCAAGATTAAAGCCGACGCAGAGGCTTTCCTCGGCGAAAAGGTTACTGAGGCTATTATTACTGTTCCAGCTTATTTCGACGATTCTCAGCGTCAGGCCACCAAAGATGCTGGCAAAATCGCTGGTCTTGAGGTCAAGCGTATTATTAATGAGCCTACCGCTGCCGCTCTTGCCTACGGTCTTGAGAGCAAAAAGGACGAGCAGATTGCTGTTTTCGACCTTGGTGGTGGTACTTTCGACGTCTCTATCCTAGAACTTGGCGATGGTGTGTTTGAAGTTAAGTCTACTAATGGTGATACTCATCTTGGTGGTGAAGATTTCGACAACATTATTGTCAACTTCCTGCTTGATGAGTTCAAGAAAGAGTCTGGCATCGACATCAAAGACGATGCTGCTGCCATGCAGCGTGTCAAAGACGAAGCCGAAAAAGCTAAAAAAGAGCTTTCTAGCGCCAAAGAAGTAGAAATCAACCTACCGTTCTTGACTGCTGATGCCGATGGTCCAAAGCATTTTGAATACACCCTTACTCGAGCCAAACTCGAAGAGTTGGTTAAGCCACTCCTCGAGCGTCTCGCCGAGCCTGTAGAGAAAGCTCTCAAAGACGCCAAACTCACTGCTAAAGATATCGACGAAGTAGTGATGGTTGGTGGTATGACTCGCATGCCTGCCGTAATCGAAGAAGTTAAAAAGATTTTCGGCAAAGACCCTATGCAGGGTGTTAACCCTGACGAGGTTGTGGCTGTAGGTGCTGCTATCCAAGGTGGTGTCTTGCAGGGCGATGTCAAAGACGTTCTCTTGCTAGACGTTACTCCACTCTCTCTTGGTATCGAGACTATGGGCGGTGTTTCTACTAAGTTAATTGAGCGCAACACCACTATTCCAACTAGCAAGTCTGAGGTTTTCTCCACTGCTGCTGATAATCAACCGCAGGTCGAGATCCACGTCTTGCAGGGCGAGCGTGAAATGGCCGCCGACAACAAATCCCTCGGTCGTTTCATTTTGGATGGTATTGCCCCAGCGCCTCGTGGTGTGCCACAGATCGAAGTGACTTTCAACCTTGATGCCAATGGTATCTTAAATGTTACTGCAAAGGATAAGGGAACTGGTAAGGAGCAATCTATTACCATCCAAAACTCTGGCAACATGAGCAAGGAAGACATCGAAAAGGCTCAAAAAGAGGCCGAGGCTCACGCTGACGAAGACAAGAAGAAACGTGAAGCCATTGACGCTAAGAATCAGCTTGAGAATGCTATTTATCAAGCGGAAAAGATGCCCGACGAGTTTAAGGACAAAATCTCCGAGGACGACACTAAGGCTATCAAGGATGCTGTAGAGGAGGCTAAAAAAGTTCTCAACGATTCCAGCGCCGATAAGGAAAAACTCGAAGAAGCAGTTAAGACCATCAACAACGTCTTAATGCCAATTGGTGCTAAAATGTACCAATCCAACTCCGAGGAAAAACCCACTGCCGAGCCAATGGATAATGGTAGTAACGATGATGGTGAAGCCGTCGAAGGTGAAGTCGTAGATAATAAATAGTCTACCCCACCTCAGCAAAAAATACCCCTGAATGGGGTATTTTTGTAATAAAATCATCATATCACAAACCGCATAAACTTAGTCAAAGTTTTCCACTGTTCACCCGAACAAAATAATTATCGATATCATAGGATTAGCGATAAAGCAAATAAATTTCTACCCCTGTTATTCTTGCAAAATATCAAAATATAGCATAAACCCTATTGACAAAAATATACATCTGTGCTACAATGGGAGCATAAGCTTAGCTTATGTAGTTTAAGGCGAGATACTCGCAGACAATGGTAGCCATTTACCCTCCTAAATAGCACTTTGCCTGCGAATACCTCGCTTTTTACATACTTCTCACATCTTTCCCATACACTGTCATATATGGTAATGCCCATTCAGCAAAAGTTTCATCCTGTCCTAGGTTAATAAAGGGCAGTTTTTTCGGCTTCGCTATCTCTGGGCTGATGTAAACTACTTCGCCCGGCGCGCCCTCAATCGCCGTCAAAACCTCCGCCATCTGCGCGCGGTACTCTAGTGCAAAATCCGCCTTAATAATAACCATCGCTAGCATAATTACACTCATCAGCATACCCAACGCTATATTTTCTACCAACCTAGTTTTTATCCACCAATCGTAGACCAAAACACCTAGTACTATCACCAAGGCTAAGTATGCTGGTAAGGCTAGGCGTACTGGCATCATAATTTGCGACCCACAGAGCAAATACACTGCCGCGAAGATCACACAGGCCGCAATTACTTTTTGCTCCATTAGATTTTCGGGCAAAATCCGGAACCTTACTCCTCTGATTTTGCCGATTATCCAAGCCATACCGCCCATGACTACCGCTGCTACGCCAATCAAGCCAAAACTATAGCCAAAGTTTACTAGTAAATGCTTAATAATTCGCATCACCGCATCGCAAAAGTTAGCCCAAATCTCAGAAAACGCCAAATAATCATATGTCTCGGTATAGACTGGATTATTAGCGTAAGTTGATACTCCTGCGCCAAATATATACGCTATAACTAGCGTTATCATCATCCCGACCAACATCCAAACCTGCCAGACCGGTAGGCGCCACGCTTGTTTCCAAGTTTTTCCTTTGAAGACTTGCCAAAGTTTTATTAGTACGAAACTAATCAGAAAAGCAACTGGCGTGATATTGGATGACATTCCAAAAACCAAGCCAATTAATAATGCAAACCACCATTTTTGATATATTTTTGGTACGGCTTGTCCGGAAAAGCTACGCAAAAAAGGCAACCCAAATGCTACAGCAGAAAGCCCGATAATCAGATAATTATGAATTACCGAAAACCCACGATAAAGCGTATAGCCATGCGGCGTCACAAAAATCGCTAGAAAACAAAAAGCAAATATTAGGGAATCTTTCAGTTTTAATTTTGGCCAGTGACCCAAAATTAAACTTGTAAGAAGATAAATTATACCTGTTGCCATTACTACGTCAATTAGTCGAAAAATCGTATCTGCCCCAAAACTATACTGAAAATCAAAGAAATTTATCACCGTCCAAGCGTACATATCGGACAGTCGAGAATTATGCCGGAATGCCCCAGTAATATCATTCCAAATATCCGGCGCCGTGCCCGCCCCTTGGATAATATCCTCACCCCATACCGTCATCAAAAAATAGCATACCACAAAGAAAATCACGGGCAAACCATACAATAAATAAGTGAAAAACCTTTTCATAGTACCTCCATTTATACCTATTATATGCTACAATCAAGAAAAGGAGTTATTTTTATGGAAAAACTATTTCTTGTAACCAACCCTGGCTCGTCTTCTCGTAAGTACGGTCTCTACAAGGGCGATGACGAAGTTTGTAGTTTACACTTTGAGATGGAAGGCAAAGATGTGGTTTGTACCATCAAAAAAGATGGGACTAAACAGAAATTAGACCAAAAATTTAAGAAATTGACTGATACTGTCAAATATGTCCGAGATATTTTAGACGACGAGGGCTATATCAGTGCTACTTCTAAGCTCGATGCTATTGTGGCTCGGGTTGCCGCTCCAGGCACCTATTTTGCTGAAGACCATGTCGTCGATGAAGATTGTTTGAAGCGTCTCGATGCTGCCAAAAAGCGTGCTCCGCTCCACGTTCCAGTTGCTGCTGCTGAGATTGAGGCTTGTGTTAAAACTTTTGGCGATACTCCCGTGATTGCCGTTTCTGACTCTGCCTTCCACACTACTCGCGATGATGTTCATAAGTATTACGCTTTTGACAAAGACCTCGCTGATCGTATTGATGTTTACCGCACAGGTTACCACGGTCTTTCGATTGGCTCTATCCGCGAATATCTCAAAGAGGCTAATCTTGAAGCTGAAAAAGTCATTGTTTGTCATATCGGTTCTGGCTCCTCAGCCACTGCTATCCAGAACGGTAAATCCGTTGATACCACCATCGGCTACTCACCTAACGGGGGCTTGATGATGGCGACTCGGTGCGGTGATATCGACCCTGCTGCCGCTCTTGCGATTGCTCGTGAGCTCAAGCTTGATAATGAAGGCCTGGAGGCTTACCTTAACAAAGAATGTGGTCTCAAGGGTGTCGGTGGTACTGATGATATGCGTGAGATCATCTGCAAGCGTGATCAAGGTGACGAAAGAGCTGCTTTGGCTTATGACATGTATATCTATCGTTTGCAAGTCATCATTGGGCAGCTAGCTGCCGCCATGCATGGCGTAGATGAACTTATTTTTACTGCTACTGTCGGTGAACGTAACAGCATGATTCGTCGTGATGTTGTGGCTGGTCTCGAATATCTCGGTTTCAAGATTAATGCCGCCAAAAATGATGAAGGTCTTACAGATAAGCGCCATGCACTCATTTCCGCCTCTGGTAGTAAACCAATTTATGTTATTGCTACCGACGAGACCGCAGAAATGCTGCGTCGCGCTAAGATGTTATTGAGCGCTTAACCTCCAAAACTCACTCTTGCAAAGAGTAATGTTTTCAATAAAAAACAAAAAGCTATACCTCCCTGCAACAGGGAGGTATTAATATGTTGACTGTTCTGTATTTACTTAATTATGCAAAAGCAATGATAAGCCATGCCCAAGCCGCTCGGTGATGTCTATCTCGCGACTCCTCAATTTCATGTGCTGAGGGCGCAAAAACAAACGTAAATTCTTCTTTTCCCATACCATACCTCCTTTTCTGATTTGACAGCCATTAGGTTTGGGTTATAATTATTCAAGACCTACAACCATCAATGTGCTATCAGTTGTTTTAGGGACAACAAAATCAATAGCAAGGGCACTATGTATACCCCACCTGCTTTAATTGTAGCATACATTATCAGAAATGTCAATGGTAAAACTATGAATAACGACCAAATTACAAATCAAGAAACTGCAACGATTTTGGAATTAGCTAAGCAATGTCTGACTTTGCCCGGCGATTTTGTAGAGTTGGGCTGCTATAAAGGGGAAACTTCAGTTTTATTGGGTAAATTGCTAGCTCAAAGTAACCAAAATTTAAAAAACTGTGGAAAACCTGTTGATAACTTGTGTAAAAATCAAGAAATAGAGTGCAAAACATCTGTAGACTATGTGGAAAATCCATGTAAAACTCCCCAGCGCCGACTCTGGCTTTATGATTCCTTTGCTGGTTTGCCAGAGAAGACTATCGAAGATGCTTCTGGTGCTGGCCAGAATTTCCGGGCTGGAGAATTATTTGTTACCAAGCGCGAAGTGGTAGAAAAGATTCGGCGTGCCAATCTGCGCAATGTCGTAATTAAAAAAGCCTGGTTCGACGATTTGATCGATCAAGATCTGCCTCATCAGATCGCTTTTGCCTTTCTCGATGGCGATCTTTATGGGTCAATCAAAACCAGCCTCAAATTGGTGACCCCACGCCTCGTTAAACAGGGGATTATGGTTGTGCATGACTATAATAATCCCGAGCTCCCAGGCTCTAGTCGTGCCGTGGACGAATTTTTGCGCATACACCCTGAATATCGGCTCTCAGTACGCCACACTTTAGCAATCTTACGTACTAAGTGCTAATTCCAGCGTTGTTTATTTTGGGGGCTTGTGATAAGATAATTTACAGGTAGTGGCGACAGCTCTTTATAGATCTGGGAGAAAGGAGGGTAGATTTATGGCTTTGACTATTTACGTCCTGAACAAGCCGTTCATCAAAATAGAAATCGCTCGTTCTAAGAACAAGCGATAACCATTAATCACAATCCTATTCTAGCAAACTTTTTAATTAGCGTCAAGACTTCTTCAAAGTTTAGTCAAGTTTGACATTTAAGGACCACTACATCTAAAGGTTAAATATATTATATCATGGCAAAAAAAGATTATTATGAGATTCTGGGCGTTTCCAAAAACGCTTCTGATGATGAGATTAAAAAAGCTTACCGCAAGTTAGCGGTTAAATATCATCCCGACAAAAACCCTGGGAACAAAGAAGCTGAAGATAAATTCAAGGAAATATCCGAAGCACATGAAGTTTTGTCAGATAAACAGAAGCGTGCTCGTTATGACCAATTCGGCCACGCTGGTGTAGGGGGTAATGCTGGTATGGGCGGCAACCCTTTCCAGAGTGGCGGCTTCCAGAATTTCAACTTCGATTTTGGTGGGGGCGGCGGGGGCCTCGACGATATTTTGGGCTCGATTTTTGGTTTTGGCGGTGGCCCCCGCCGCCCTGCGCGCGGCGCCGACTATCGCACCACAGTCACACTAACTTTTGAAGAGGCCGTATTTGGCACGACCAAAGTCGTTAGTGCCGACGGTAAAGATCTCAAGGTGAAGATTCCTGCTGGTATTGATGACGGCATGTCCATTCGCCTTAATGGTAAAGGCGGCGCCGCGCCTAAAGGTGGTGCCAAGGGCGATCTTTATGTCTTTATTCGCGTTAAACCACATAAGCGTCTCACGCGCGAGGGTACGATTATCCTTTCTGAAGCCCGCATCTCCATGGTCGATGCGGCCCTTGGCACCACCGTCGACGTTGAAACTGTTGATGGCGACGTCCGCATGCGTATTCCCGCTGGTACGCAGTCGGGCACCCCTTTCAAACTTTCCGGCCATGGCGTTCCGCTCATGCGTAGCGACGGCGATCGCGGTCCTCACATTGTTACTGTCATTGTTGAGACTCCAAAAACCCTCACCAAACGTCAAAAGGAGCTCCTCGAAGAGTTCCGTGGCGGCACTAAGGCTAAAAAGCGCGGCTTCTGGGGCTAAAACCCACATATTTTATTGACAAAATACAGTGTGTATGCTATAATGGAAGAATGAGTACCAAAAATCTCACCATTATCGGCAGTAACGCCCTAGTCACCTTAGCCGGCATTAAAAAAGTGCCAGCTAAGATTGATACTGGTGCAGATTCGTCTTCGGTTTGGGCTAGCAATATTCAAATTAACGCCCAAAATCAGCTAGAGTTTTGTCTGTTTGGCCCAGAAAGCCCATTTTACACGGGCAAAGTACTAACGACTAAAGATTATAAGGTGCAACGCGTGCGTAACTCAACTGGACAGGTCACTGTACGTTACCGTGTTAGCTTACCAATGATGGCTGTGGGAAAACGTATCAAAGCCAGCTTTACACTTTATGATCGCAGTAGTAATAATTTCCCAATTTTAATTGGTCGCAAAACTCTCAAAAACCGTTTTTTGGTTGATGTTGCACACACAGAGACTAAACGTCCACCAAAAATGGATAATTCTGATCTTGAAGCTGAACTACGGGCTGATCCTAAAGCATTTCACGCTAAATATATGTAACTCTTACAATTGTTCTAGGTAGTCAATATATTTAGTCACTGCTTTTGTGGCGGTTTCATTTCTAGTTGGATAATACAGTGAAGGGCAAGCATTAAATTCAATCACTTGATCGCCGTAAAAATCGATACCAATAACCGGAAGTTGTGTGGCTTTTGCAATTTTTTCAGATATCAGCTTCATTTCATCTGTAATTAATGCCGAATAATCTTGTGCCGAACCACCCTGTCCTACGTTGCAACTTGCCACCACTCGTACTTTTTCACCAACTGCCGGGATTTTTCCTTGGCGCTTGCCCAGGAAATTGACCGCCATCGCCCGGTCGATATACGCTAAGTCACTCTTGTATGGTTCGGTTCTGATAGTTGAATTCTCTAAATCGACTAGCTCAATCAAAGTGTGTTTACCATCACCAGTTACCTGCGCTGGGATGCGCGCAATCGCTTCAACAAACTGATAGTTAATGTAGATGATACGCAGTTCCAAGGCATCAAGTGGCAGCTGTGGTTGAGCAATAGCAATCTTCATAGCCGGAGAAGCATTAACCGCTTTCTGAATCGCCGGCTCTACCTGATCTAGCTGTGTGATCCCAGTCGACACTCCACGTCCGTGTGCTCCATCGGCAGGTTTAATCACAATTGTGCCATATTTCTCTAGTAATTGTTTTGTATCATCTCTAGAATTCAATACTATTGTCTCGGGTTGCGGTACACCAATTTTTTGTAATAGACTATAACTTGCCAATTTATTATCTGCCAAATGCAAGGCAAATACACTAGTTGTTGGTGGCGTGCTTGAGGCAATGCGAATTTCTTTTCCATCTGGGCGCGTCAAAAGTATATCATTTGGACCTTCAAGCACTAACTTTTCTGCTTTCCAACCTCGTTCTTGCAGCATTTTTCGCAAAGCACGCATTGATACAGGTAATGCTTCGTCAGGCAAACTATAAAAATCAATCATACATCAAGTATAGCATGTTTTAGTTCTACTCTATTGACTTTTTTTACTCCGTGTTGTATAATCTAATCATTATGAAAATTGCGATTTTATCTAATGGCAATGCCAATTACTCTACCCAGCGCTTAGTGGCCGAGGCCGAAAAGCGTGGGCATAAGGTACGCGTGATTAAGTACAAGAACTGCTATCTATCGCTTGATGAGAAACACTCCTATGTCCTCTACAAGGGAGAAAAATTAAGCAAATTTGACGCCGTGATTCCACGAATTTCCAATAGTATGACCCGCTATGGTTGCGCTGTAGTGCGCCAACTTGAAATGGAAGGTGCCTGGATGGTTTCTAGTTCCATCGCTATCACTCGTGCTCGCGATAAATTACGTTCGCAACAGATTTTGACTAAAGCTGGTGTCGATACTCCAAAGACTTTGGTCAGTCGCAACACTACCGATATTGACGATTTGCTTGATCAGATTGGTCTGCCAGTGATTATTAAGCTTGCCACTGGTACGCATGGTAATGGTGTGGTTTTAGCCGATACTAAAAAGGCCGCCAAGTCTGCCCTTCAGGCATTTTATCTCTATAACGAAGATGGCACCAATATCTTGCTCCAGGAGTATATCAAAGAGTCCGCTGGTACCGATATTCGTGCTTTTGTCGTGGGTTCACGCGTGGTTGCTAGCATGAAACGCCAATCTCTGGACGATGATTTTCGTAGTAATCTTCACAAGGGCGGGGAAGGTACAAGCGTCAAACTTACCCCTGAAGAAAAGCGCATTGCTGTCAAAGCGGCTAAGGCAATGGGTCTACATGTAGCTGGTGTGGATTTAATGCGTTCTAGCAAAGGTCCACTCGTGCTTGAAGTTAACGCTTCTCCTGGATTTGGTATCGAAAAGGTCACGGGACGTAATGTTGCTGAAAAAATCATTGAATATGTAGAACATAACGCTACCCGCAAGAATTCCAAAGATCGCGTCGGGGCTTAGTTTACTATTGACTTTATGCTTATTCTGTGCTAAAATGATTGTAATCCCTTATTCAAGGGCTTGCTTTTGAATTGATTTTTATTACATTTTTTGCTATAATAATATCAATAACTGGTGGAGTTATGGATAAGAAAGTTTTTATAGCATGCAATCGGAACAACTTTCAGAATTTTTGGCAATATTATGGGCCTCAGGGTCGTTATTGCCGGGTGAACTCTACGCTGCTAGTGAACGACTAAAAGCTAGAGAAATTTTTGAGGCTCAGCATACAGCACACGTCGCAGTCGAATCTGAACTTACGGCTGCCATCCAAAATCCTGTTATCACTACAATTATGCTCTCTAGTGATATCATTACGATGTCTGATATTGTTATCAATCGCCAGGAACCTCTTACTCTAGACCTCAATGGTTACAAAATTGCCTCCTTGCGGGCTAATGCTTCTGCTATTGACTTGCAAACCGGTGGCCTTACTATTACTGGTAAAGGCAGTATTGTGGCTAATGGCGCTAGTTCTAGTGGTGTGCGCATTAAAGGCGCAATGACTGCCGAAAACGTGCACTATGCTAGTTTGCTTTTAGACAAGGAAGTGACTTTATATGCGCCACATGCTCACGGCATTTACTTAGCAGCCAATTTTCAGGCAGCTTACGGTGTAAAAATTATCCTACAGGGAAAAATTATTGCTCGCGACGGGATCGGCGTCAATCAGCTTATTCGCGGGCAAGGAGAGCATATCCCACAGATTACGATTGCTGATGATGCTGTGATTGAAGTAGATACCGAAGACGGTGTGGCATTGTCGGCTGCTGGCTTTGCCAAATGGCAAGTGGGAGCAGCGAAAATTTCTGGCGCAACCGGTGCTAGCGTTAAGTCTGGGTGTCTTGATTTTACTAACACTAAACTCACTGCTACTGGTGAGCTTAGAAGCCCTAGCGGCTGGGATGATACTGTTGGTGTCGGTGCGGTTATCCAGATTGAGGAAAGTGATGAGTATGCTGGAGATATTTATCTACAAATCGACGGCGGGGAATATACCAGCCACCAAAGTTATTTAGCAGCCAAGTATGGTTCGGCTGCGACTTTGCGTCGGTTGGAAATCAAGGCCGGAACTTTTACAGTGGCAAGCGGAGTCTTCTATGGTTTTGTTCCCAACACAGACTCGGATAAGCAAACTATAGCAGTATCTGGCGGCAGTTTTTCAGCGCAATCGGTCACAGAGTTAAGTGATTATCTTGCCAAGGGATTTTATCTGGAATCTAATCGGCTTACTGGGTTAATTGAAGTTATTAATCCTAATCCACCTGAAGTTCAGATAGATCCAGTAGAACAGTTGGCTTTGGAGTGCGCTGCTCTAGAAAACTTAATGATTCATGCTCGAACTTATTTAGATAAAGAATATATTGGCGATGAATTAGGTGAGTGGCAGGATGCGGCCAACAAAGTTGTGGGCACAATTCGCCGCGCAGTTAAGGCTGGAGAAAAGTTACTACAAGAAGGTAAGCAAGTCGCTCTAGAACAAGTTTTACGTCTAGAAAAGCGCATTAAAAATGCCATTCGTAATATTGAAAAGATTGCCGATGAGTTGCGTGGCGAGATGCTCTCAGTTCTCACTACAGCTCAGGAACTCGATCCGCATGAATATTCGGCCTACAGTTATAACGCGCTTAAAGACGCTATTATCGCAGCGTTGGCTCTCACTGCGCAACCAGCAGCATCACTTAACCAGCTTTATTCAGTATTTTGTGATTTGCAACTCAACATAGATTTGTTGGAGGAACCAGAGGATGAACTTGATATTGCTTTATCTGCACCAATCGTTCCACCACCCCTACCTCCAATACCAACTACGACAAATTTGGAAGTAATAGAGCCAGAGATTAACACCGGCGAAATGCAACGCATCATGGAACTGGGGGCTAGTGTAATTTTGGCTGCTTTAGATCAATCCTTGTCCGATACGTTAATGCCTACTATATCAACGTCGCTAGAATTAGCTGAGCCACCGATAGAAGCCGAAGCTATAATTGACGAAGAAAAAGTTGCATCGTCTGATTTGCCAGTTGATAGTTATCTAGCACCTGAAACTACAGAGGATGAACTGGCTATGGCGGCCCTAAATGATGCTCGTTCCAGCTTGTATCTCATGATTGATGCGGTGCGCGACTTGGCTCTCAAAGACTATCAGGCGGAATATGCAGAACAATTTGGCGAACTTCAAGTGGCTATTGTCAAAGCCCAGGCAATTTTACAAAAACCCAATGCTATTTTGCCAGAAATTTTGGATGCTATGGATGAAGTTAAATTCGCTACGGCTGGTTTGCAACTTGAAGCAGAACAACCACCAGTGACTAACTCCGAACCAAATCCAGTCGAGGCAAACCGGCGCCATGCTCGCCTTGGCACAATTGCTCTCGCTGCCATGTCTAAGGCAACACGTCCCACTACTGCCACTGATTGGACGGCTCTGCGTGAGGTAGTATCGGATATCGCCAAACTGGATGCTGGAGATTATACTACTTCCACCTACGCCAATGTTTTGGCTAATCTTGAGCGAGCCAAGGTTTTGCTTGCTAATCCTGAAGCCACCCAAGAAGATGCTGATGATTTAGTTTTCGACCTCAACTTATCTTTGTTGGGCCTAGAACGTAATATGCAAGCGCCGATTAGTCAGCAATTTATGCAAGATGATATCCCGACTAATCCTCTCATATCTCAAACTGATACTTTTAGCGATCAAACCATTACGCCAAACTTGCTCATGAGTATGATGGCTGGTGCTTATGCTGGCTTAGCTACTTATCGTAAGAGCCGCCTAGCCGCCAAACAGCGTCGGTCGGCACGTAAAGCTACCAGTTTATCAAAAAGTTGATGTAATACATTATATATAATTTGTATGTACAATGTATATACAAATTTTCCAAAACCAATTTTTATCATGCTTATGCTTGCTAAATTTTTGTAAATTTTGTTACACTCCGGCTATGTGCCGTGTTTTGCAATATTTGCGACTTTCAATTCATCCTTCTTGGCAGCTTTACGCTGGCTTTGTAGGTATAATTTTTGGCGTAGTTTTTACGGTTATCAGTAATCGAATATTATGCATGAACTGGTGGTGGCTTGTCCTAGTAATTTTTCTTCTGCTTTGTAGTCTGCATTGGCCACGAAGATACACCTTGTGCCTGGCCTTTATTGCCGGGCTCATAGTAGGGAATCATCGGTTAGCGCCAGAAGTTACTAGTCAATCTATTTGGCAACAATTGGTTGGACAAGAAATTACCATTATGGGTAAAATTAAAGATGATCCAGATAATTCTGCTAGCCAAATTACACTGAATTTATCTCAGCTTCAGTACATTGATGACCAAAATGATAGAATTAATCTCGCTGGTACTTTTTATATTAAACTAAATAATTCTGGGCTCAAACTTGAACGCTCGGATATTCTTACCTTGCAGGGCACACTGGGTGCTGGATTTGGTACTTTTGCTGGAACATTTTATCGTCCAAAGTTGATTGGGGTAAGTCGTGCTGATACCGGCGATGTCTTTGCTCGACTTAAAGCCGATTTTGCCGAGCAAGTGCGGAAATTTATTCCTTCACCAGCCGCTGAGCTAGGGTTAGGTTATTTAGTAGGGTTAAAAGCTGGATTGCCAGACGATTTGGCGGACACCCTGCGTGCCGTAGGTATGACACATGTGATCGTGGCTTCGGGAGCGCATTTAGGCATTCTGGTAAGCGCCGCGCGGAAAATATTCGGCAAGCTCTCAAAATTTTCTGGCTTGCTCGGTTCACTTTTACTAATTAGCATTTTTGTCTTCATTGTCGGCTTCACGCCGTCTATGACGCGCGCGGCACTTGTATCTAGCCTTTCGCTCAGCTTTGGTTATTTTGGTCGACGTTTTACACCATTACGTTTGTTAATTTTTGTGGCTATGCTTACACTACTTATTAGCCCATTAAACTGTCTTAATCTGGGTTGGCAGCTTTCTTTTGCTTCCTTTACAGCATTACTTTTGGTAGCGCCACGTTTGCAAAAGTTCTTTTACGGTGGCAAAAAACCGCCCTGGCTTGCCAATATGATTATTACGAGTCTAGCCACTACTATTACTTGCGCTCCGATTTTAATTTATAGCTTTGGCACTCTTTCATTATTATCTTTCATTGCGAATTTATTTATCTTACCAACCCTGCCCTACGCCATGTTATTAGTTTTCTTAACTGGAGCTTTAGGTTTTGCACCTTTGCTAGCCAGTTTTAGCGGTTGGTTATCAACTGTACTTTTACGGTGTCATATTTGGCTGGTAAAGTTCCTGAGTGAGAAATCCATGTTTATTTTTGAACTACCATCTGGTAATATACATATCTTCTGGCTTTATATTCCAGTGATTTTAATTTTATGTCTCCCAAAAGTTAAGCGTTGGCGTTCACATGCTCATCTCAAAACTAGAAAATTATAGGTATTTATTATATAATGTGAATATGAAAATCGATTCCGAAAATGAGATGTTGGATTTTGGACAAAGATTTGCTCAAAAGTTACAACTGCCTGCCGTGATCGAACTAATAGGCGACGTTGGTGCAGGCAAGACCACTTTTACTCGTGGTTTAGCTAGTGGGCTTGGCGTCAAAGAAGCAATTACTAGTCCTAGTTTCACGCTTTCTAAACGTTATGCCTTTCCAGGCGGGGAACTGATTCATTATGATTTCTATCGTTTAGATGATCCTGGGATTATGCGCGATGAACTTGCTGAATCTCTATCCGAACCAAATTCAGTGGTAGTGGTCGAGTGGGGTGGTGGCGTGGCAGATTTATTACCAACAAATAAGTATCATTTGGAAATCAGATTAAATGCAGATGGTAGTCGTACAATTGTAGGAGCTAATAATGAAACTCTATCTTGATACTTCCACTGATGTTTGTATTCTCCGTCTTAACCAAAAAGAATACACCCGTAGCGGTAAATACGACATGGCCGAAAAAATCTTAGAATTTATTAATGATAAGATACAAGAAAACCAGGCTAACTGGTCAGATATTTCAGAAATCACTTTTTACTCTGGTCCAGGTTCTTTCACTGGTCTCAGGATTGGTGCAGCTATCGTTAACACTTTGGCTGATCAACTGCAAATACCACTATTTGACCAGAATGGCGTAAAACATCAAATTATCTTACCAGTTTATGGCCGACCAGCCAATATTTCCACACCACGTAAATAGCCCAAAATAACCATGTAATGTACTTTTGTGTTATAATTAAAACGGAAATTTATTAATTTTTATTATATTTTGTTACCCCGTTGGCATAGAGGAAAATGTCAACACAACAATTAGGAAAGGTGCATTATGACCGTAGTATTAGTAATTATTGCCCTTGTGCTTGGCGCTGCCGCCGGTGCGGGTGGAATTTTTGCGTATAACAAAAAGAACGAAAATGGAGGCAAAAATAAGGCTGACGATTTAGTACGCAAAGCCAAGAATGAAGCTTCAGACATTGTTCTCAAGGCTAAGACTAACGCTGCTGATATGGCTGCCAAATCACAACAGGAGGAAGCAGAACGTCGCCGCGAATGGAAAAACACTGAGAATCGTTTGAGCGAGCGTGAAGCTAATCTTGACAATAAACTCGATCAACTGGAGCAAAAAACCGAGCGTCTTGCCAAACAAGAAAAAGAGCTTGATGATCTCAAGAATGAAGTTCGTGACATTCGTAATAAGCAGCAGGAGAAGTTAGAAAAAATTGCGGGTTTGTCAAAAGAGGATGCCCGCGACAAGTTAATGCAGATGACCGAGCGTGACATCAAGCAGGATTTGGCTGGGCTGGTTGCCAAGGAACAAAAAGAAATTAAGCACGAAATTGATGAAACTGCTCAAGCAATTTTGTTAACCGCAATGGAGCGTATGTCCTCAGAAGTCACAGCTGACCGCACTGTCACTGCGCTCAAACTCCCAGATGATGATATGAAAGGTCGTATCATTGGTAAGGAAGGTCGCAATATTCAGGCTTTGCAACGGGCTACTGGTGTAGACATTATGGTGGACGATACTCCTGGTATGGTGGTTTTGTCTAGTTTTGATCCAATTCGTCGCCAAGTTGCGCGCTATGCTCTGGAACGTTTAATGAAAGACGGGCGTATTAATCCGAGTTCTATTGAAGATGCCGTTGCTAAAGCTGAGCGCGAAATTGAAAAGGAAGTTATGCGTGCTGGCGAAGATGCCGCTCGTGAAGTTGGTGTGGTTGGTATTCCTCGTGAGCTCATCCACCTATTAGGTGAGCTTAAGTTCCGCACTAGTTATGGACAGAACGTGTTGCTACACTCTGTAGAAATGGCGCATATTGCTGGTATGATTGCGGAAGAAATTGGCGCTAACAAACGTGTCGCTAAAACTGCAACCTTACTTCACGACATTGGTAAGGCTGTTACGCATAAGATTGAGGGGAAACATGCTGAGATTGGTGCTGAATTAGCTAAAAAATATGGTATGCCAGATGCTGTTGTGCATGCCATGGCAGCACACCATGATGATATTGAACCGACTACGCCAGAAGCCGTCATTGTTAAAATTGTTGACTCACTTTCGGCTGCTCGCCCTGGCGCTCGCAATATTTCCGCAGAGAACTTTGCTGAACGTATGCGTGATTTAGAAAACATCGCCACTAGCTTCCCAGGCATCGATAAAGCCTATGCCATCTCTGCTGGTAGGGAAATTCGAGTAATTGTTGAGCCTAAGCAAATTGACGATCTATCTGCACTCAAACTTGCTCGTGATATCGCCAACAAGATTGAGGCCACTATGTCTTATCCTGGCGTAATTAAAGTTAACGTCATTCGCGAAACCCGCGCCGTTGAATACGCTAAATAAACCCAAGGTATGTTATAAAGAAATTTGAACTTGTTCCGTCGGAACAAGTTCAAATTATTACTACCCCTGTTTTTTCTATTACCAAATCCGCTAATAAGATGCAATTATTTGTTGTGAATTATAATTCTTAGTATAACTAGCCCTATTATTACGGGTAGGCCAATTACTATAACAGGGATTGAACCAGACGACAAAATCCCTTCACTATGAGTTAAGACAAACCGCGCAACGTCTAGAAATACTACCGCTAACAGCGCAATTGATAGCATTTTGATTAACGTCGCTAAGACGCTCTCTAATCGCTGTTTAGTCGCTGGGTCAAAGCCATTGATATTTGGCACATCCTGTGAAGAAATAGCAGCCTCAGGCAGATCTAATGCCATAAAACTTGGACGTAATTTGTTATAAGTTAGTAACAGGGAAATAAAAATCGAGCTTATTCCTACAATTAAACGTAATGTTGGCCATGTTGTGTTTATTACTTCAGTAACTTCACTCCAGCTATTGTTTGTGTAAAAGTTTACCATCGACACTGCAAATTCTACTAACCAAGATAACAATAGGCAACCAAAATTGATTATAACTAAAAAGGTCGCCAGATTTACAATGAAATCTAACAAAATTTGAGTGCGTTTATCGAAAATACCGTTCATTTTAGTTCTGCCAACTCCAGTAAACTTTTTACAGAATCAAGTTTATCAAAATACTTAAATCGTAGATACTGTGAATCTTTGTTCTGACTAAGGCTTTTAATTTCTGGAACAGTCGCAAGCTCGAGTTCAATCATTTCTCCCGCATCCAACTTTTGAAGATGTTGTGATTTTAGACCATTTGCTACAAAAGTATAAACCAGCCAATCAATTTTATTAAACGGTTGCTTAACATCAACTAATTTCCAATTCTCAAATTCTAGCCCAGCCTCCTCTAGCATTTCGCGTTTTGCGCCAGCGAGTTCATTCACATCTTCTGTGTCTACTCTTCCACCCGGATAATCATAAAACCAATCTTTGCGTGGCTGTTTTTGTTTGGTAATTACCACCCGATCTTCTTCAGATGTTGTAATTTTAACAACGTTTTTTAGGCAAGCTTGCTCCGTTGGTGTTAAAATCCCAATAATCTTCACTGTATCTGGTCGGCGCAACATCTCAAAAGTCGCAGTAGAGCCATCGTACATTTCTTGCGGCCACTGATACACATCATAAATTTTACCAGAAAAAACACACTGCGCCTCTTTTGGGATTAAACTAGCCCACTTCGGAACATATTTTCTCATAAGTACATTATAACATATGAGGTATGGAGGGATGAATTGAGCTATCCGACAACCAATTGCCACAATTCGCTACCAGAGCAAAAATCAGCCTGCACAAAATGATCTACGACACCAGTTTTACGCATTTTGGCAACATTATCACCATTTACGTCATGATATACTAAGATATTTTTGCCGCCGTGCACCTTAATGAACTCCATCGCGTACAAATCAGTCGGTCCATCGCCAATATAAAACATTCCAGAACAATCATACTTATTACCATTTACCTCGTCTGCGATATTCTCTAGAGTTTTTGCTTTCTGAGATATCGTCATCACTATCTTTGTACCAACTGCCTCGCCTTCACCATTATACTCTAAAGTTGATGCATAAATCGATTCACAATATGGCGCAACCATAGTCTGTTGAAGGTAATCTTTGGCGCCAGAACTCAAAATATAATTCTTTACACCTTTTTCTTGCAGGGTGCACATGAATTCCTCTACACCAGGATTATAAGTTCGCTTATCAGCTCCAAGTGCTATATTTTGCCTAGTCGTTTTTATTCCAGCTCCATGAACTATATCCAAAATTGTTAAAATCATGGCCTCAAACATTTCTAAGCCCTTTTGCTTGGCTAGCACACTAGACATTTGCATAAATTTTGGGTTATACATCCCATTTTCAAGCCCAGCTTTTTCTAAAATCTCAAATTTTGGTAAATCATCAGGAGTCAAAGTCCCATCGAAGTCATATATAATTGCTTTTGTCATGCTTATTCCTATATGGTCAGGGATACCAGACTTGAACTGGCGACCTCACGCCCCCCAGGCGTGCGCGCTACCAACTGCGCCAATCCCTGACTTAGATTTATTTTAGCACGAACACCTCAGTTGTTCAATTATAGCAGACGAAACTTCCCCCTTGCACTTTCTCTTGACTTGAGTTATAATGAAAGTAATGGAATCGTAGCTCAGTTGGTTAGAGCGCCGCCCTGTCACGGCGGAGGTCGCGGGTTCGAGTCTCGTCGGTTCCGCCATTTTAGTATTATAGACCGGGGCGTAGCACAGTTGGTAGCGCGCAGCGTTTGGGACGCTGAGGTCGCAGGTTCAAGTCCTGTCGCCCCGACCACAGCTGAAATAAATGTGGTTTTAATGTACTTGACCCCTGTAAAAAGGGTGTTTTTCTTGTTCTGTCCCCAGATTCAGCATTTTTGAAGAATTCTTCTTCAATTTGTCTTTTGCCTTTATCTATAATCTCAATCCATTTGTACGGTTTTACCTCTATAAGTTTTGCCGTTCTGGCCCTTGCGGATTTTTGTGGAATAACAATTGCTTCTTTTCCTAGCTCGTTAATATTATCAATTTGGCGGAGAGTGGCGTTTGGACCGATAGATAGTAGAATCGCTCTACGCTCGCCGATATCATCTGCTAAATCGAACTTTTCTTTAGGGCTTGTAAGTGTGTTAAGAGTTTTACCAATAATCTCATACCATTTACGCTGACGTTCCTCGTTGTCTTCGGCTGAGCGTTTAATATCGTCCATTAGATTTTGAAGAAGCTTAGCTTCTCTTTCAAATTGCTCGTCGTTAATGAGATTACGTCTACGCATTTTTACCAGTTCGTGAAATTCTTTCTCGCAATCATCCATACTGGCATTTTTGATTTTGGCGATATCATATCTCTCTAATAGCTCTTTCTCTCTTATACTATCTAGAATTTCCATAGCCCATTGGTAGAGTAATGGGTGAAGCGTATAGTGGTCGAGGAGTGCGTCAATTTGCCTAAAGGCTTCTTTCTCGCTAATCCCACCGTGCATATTACATTCGCGGTAGGGGCTTTTCTTAGTACACTTATAATACAAGTGGTCATTATATGTACCGTCAGAAACTAGACGATCGTGATGTTCACCAATAATGGAACATCCACAATGAGCGCAACTAAGTAGCCCTTTAAGTTCATATCTAGCAGATTTTACAAGGGTAGTCGGTCTTAAGTTATGGTCTTCGGCATATTTACTCCTTAAACGTTGAACCCTCCAATATTCGTCTTCGGTAATCATAGGTTGCCATGCTCCTTGATGAAAGACATTTCTATCTTCAATATCTCGAATCTTACCCATGTAGAACGGGTTCTCTAGAATACCATATAGACCAGCCAAAGTTAAAGGCTTGCCGCCACGCTTCTTATGTTTTAAGGTAGTAAAGTGGTAATCGTAGTTCAAAATACTGAGCAAATCTGGCACACTATAATTTCCGGTCAAATATAACTTAAACATCCGTTGAAGTACATAAAAACGGTTTGGGTCAATCTCAATGATTGGCTGATTGGTGTCTCTATCTCGCTTATTGAGATAGCCTTGCGGAGCAACATAAGTACAATGGCCATGCTTGTTTTTACTTCGTACACCTCTAGTGACGTTTTTGCTAAGGTCGATAGAATACTGAGTAGCCATACTCGTCTCAACGCCAAGAATCATAACATTATCTCCTGGGCGATATACTCGGTCATTAGTATGAATTAGTTTTAACCTGCCTTCAATTAAAAGCTGCTGAACAATACCGCTTTCTTTAGGGTTGCGAGCAAGACGGTTTATCTGCCAGCAGATGATACCATTAGCCTTGCCTTGTTCAATCATGCGAACCATTTGGTCAAACTTCGGGCGATTATTACATTTACTAGCAGAAGCTGCTTCTTGGAAAATCTTAACTACTTTGTATTTATTCTTCGCTACAATTTGTTTCGCAATATCTAGCTGGTCTGGAAGTGAAGCCATTTGACGATCTTCACCTTCCGTAGATTTACGAGCGTAGATAATAAACTTTAGGTCTTTTGGGTTTACGTTTGTTATACTCATTATTTTTGTCTCCTTGACACTAATTATCTTTTATTTTGCTGTAAAAAGATAGCCCCTCGTCTTTGCGAGTCGAACTTGTTTTATAGAGGGGCTATGTACTTACGTTTTTATGGCTAATAGCTAAAAGTCTTACGCTTTTTGCCGTTTTGCCGATGTACCGTTATCGCTTTGCGGTACGACTCTTAACTTCTTTAAGATTTTTTCATAGTATTGTGGCGCTTTATCGCCAGGCAAGAACTCTAGATAAGCTGTAAAGACACCTCTTTCGTCTGGCTCAGGAATTACACCATAACTAAGAATATGCGCTGGCTTGTCGATGGTAGTATGTGGCGACTGAAAATCAGAGATCTGTAATAGATCATACTCAAGCCTCTCTCCGATTTCCCTAATACCGAATTCTTCGCATTCGGGCTTACCGTTTTCACCTTCGTAAATATCGTTTACACTAACGAGTGGTGGTAGGTGTTTTTCTTGATTTTCTAATGTATTGCTAAACTCTGTCGTCTTACTCATTTAATCTTCTTGCTCCTTAATATAGTTGTATGCTTTATCGCCAGGTAAAAAATCCATAAAAAGAATGAAACCGCCTTTTCGTCCTAAATCCGGAAATACTCTGTAGTCTAGAACGCAGGCTGGCATATCAGCGGTAGTATAGGGTGGGCGGAATTCGGGATACTTTGCTAGTGCTCTCTCTAAACTTTTAATAAAATCTTTACTGTTAAACTTCACGAATCTTACCAGTTCGCCAGTTTCTTCGGAATCTACCTTCATTAAGAGCGGTAGGCGTGTTTTTTGATTCTTCATCTTGCTAAATTTCCTTACATTTTTCATTTGTTCTTCATTTTTTCTCCTTTAAATTAAAATGGAATGCTGTCTAGGTCGAAGTCATCTTCCGGAATATCTTTCGGGGCTACATCCGATTCGGCTCCGCTCACTTCTTGATTTAATTCATCTAGGAAGCTTGCTGTCATAGCTTTTGCTTCATTAACAGCGGACTTCATGACGATTACGGTTTGTAATGACTGGCTCACGCCACTTCCGAATTGTTTATGGTGATACTCGTAGGCTTTAGCTACGATTGACACAACCGCCCCATAGTTAAGACCGTCCATAGCGTCTTGTCCAGCCATATCGACTACCTCTGTGTTGTTTGTGAGTTTGAATTTAAAGCGTTTTTGCCCTTCATATTCGTTGAATTTTGCTACACCTGGATCGTCTTTTCCGATTTTATTTACGCTGACCCATGTCTTGATTTTTTCTTCGATAACTGGGTCATCAACGACTACCAGAATAGACTTTCCTAGTTGGTCTTTGTTGTCAAGGTTAGCAAATGCCACCTTTAGATTCTTCAATTTGAGAATTTTTGGATCTTTTTCTTCCTTCATTTTAGCTTTTTCCTTGTTAAACTTTATCTGTATCCATATTGGCTCTTTTGCGGCGAGCCTCGAATCTGTGTCATTTTTCGTTATTCCTTAGTTTGTGTTTGCGGGCTTAGCTTCAGGCTTGTTAGACTCTGCCCACTTTGTGTCGGTTAGGGTTATATGCCTTTGTCCAAACCTGTAGTGTTTGTTGTCTACTTTAATGCCAATACTCTCCAGCGTTGACTTAGCGCGCTCCAACTGTTTACCCAATGTGGATGGAGTGCGTGGCCAACTTGGATTGTTTAATAAATAGCAGCGATCCTCGTAATCAATGGAATGACAATCTTCATGAACAAGTTTAAGTTCGTGTAGTTGCGAGGCTGAACCTTCCCATTTGCCAGTTTGCGAGGTTAGAAGACGGCAAGCTTGACTAACCAGCGAAGATGCAATTGCAATTTCAGTCTGTCTATCGAGAATGGACTCATATGCTTCTACAAATTCTTGTCCAGTATGACCATCCATGCTTTCACAGATTACGTAGGAAAGGACATACCAATCAGCTAGCCTTGGTAATTTTTCAAGCCTTACGGATGGTAAAAGTTTAAGAGCCTTGCTAAGCGTGTTATAGATACTACCTAGTAGGTACGGTTTTAGCTTTGCGAATTCAGAGTCTAGCTCAGCTTGCGTCTTGCGTTTAGTTTCCGAAATACGACTAACCTTAACTGGAATAGTGCGATCTAAAGTGTCCTCTCTCTCAATAAGAGTTGATGGAATGCCCGTAATGATTACTGGACGGCAGACCTCACAAAACCAGTCATCGTCATCCGTAAAAAGGGATCTCTTAGCAAGACTAGCTCCAGTTGAGATACGACACAGGTCGTCACTTAACGATACTGATATATTGCTCAAATTGTCCAGCATTAAGATAGCATTTTTATTAGCTAGGCGCATAAGTTCTTGGCCATTTTTAATTAATGGCAAACCGCTCTCTAGCGAAGAGCACTCTACGAGTTCGACGATACGTCTCGCCGTTAAGGTCTTACCGCTACCGTTATCACCCGATAATACTAACAATGGCTTTGGAATGTCTGGAACATACAGGCTAATAATATATGCCATGATTACAAGCCACTCTCGATCATCCCTAAACTCCGACAGCAAGTTTCGTAGTGGCTCAATACTACAATCTTTATGCTGTTTTGGTAGGCATTGTGGCTTTTGGTGGCGATGGTGAAGAAAGGCGATTGGTACATCTTGAATTGACCACTCTCCTGGCTTAATACTGATGGCGTGAGTCCCGTCTCCTACGTCATAAACAATCTCTACTGGGTTGCCTTTGTGATCGTCGATACGGCACAGTCGAGTATTTAACTCATGATATTCGCCACTCATCTCGGCTTCATAAACTAGCATTGTGCGAACAATCTCTACAATCGCATCTAGCCCCTGAAACCTCTGGTATTTTTTAATTAAGAAGTTACGTAGCCAACGTTCAAACTCTTTAGACATTAGTTTAATAACCCGACCACCTTTCTTGTCCAGAGCGATATACGGTTCTTGTTGCTGGTCGAAGAAGAGTGTATTTTGAGTTTTGATTTGCTCGACAGCTTCTTCTGCTAATGTTTTCGGTTTATTTTCGGGCGTTTCCGCCATTATTTTCCTCCTGAGAAAGGTACTCTCGTGAACGTAAGATCTTCGCAGACGTAAATCTAACAACCGACACGGCGCAATCGTAGAGATCGTCGTCATTTAATTCGAGACCGACAGTTTTCTTTACGAGCTTTCTGAGGTGCTTCAGATTTTTGGCATCAAAAACCTTGTCCACAAGGGCTTCCTTTCTTTGATTTAATTTGATATTATTTTTAGATTCTTGTTTTAATTGAATCTACCCTTATTATTTCACAGCTCAACAACACTAACGCCGATATATTTGACCCACGTTAAGTTGTGTTATGGCGTGTTAGTACTATGTTAGTAAAGCGTTAGTTATTCGTTAGTACGAACAAAAACAACCCTCTATAGGCTGTCTAATGTTTATTTTGACTTTAGATCTTCCAAAACATCTCTAATAATTTGAACACTAGTATTCGCTACTTTAAGATCGTCATAGGTTGGCTGGAAGTTGGCAGTTAGCTCTGAGCCGTTTTCACCAGAGATTGTAAAAAATGCCTTATAAATAGCCGTATGCCCGAAAATACGTTTTAATAAGTCATAAGTATTATAGGTGCTTTTACAAATTTCGGCGGGTTTGAAAGTAGTGTTTTGATGTTGCCCAGCATATACCATAATTCCTTGATAGATGGAGCTTCTACTTAGATTTTTTACCTTGTATTGTTTTCCGATTCCTACAATTTTAATAATTACTTGGTCTTCACCATCCAATAAAAGCCTTAATGCGATATCTGTACCTTTTGTGGGTATACAATTATTTTTGCCAGCTAATGCGTTCTGAACTCCGGAATCAAAATCCGGTAAAAGTTTTACCGAGCAGTCAACTATTTCAAGCTGTTCTTGAATATGAGCCTCATATGCTCCTGGAATATCAGATACTATTTCTTTAAACTCTTGAAGGTCGCTCCATAAATCATCGTATAGTTCACGCTCATTACGATACCTATGTCGATACTCCAGAGTGAGGCAGTTCGGTTGTTGTTCTAAAAACTCTAAAACTTGTATTAAATCTTGCGGAGTTATATTTTTACAATTATCGGAGCTTAGTGCTAGGGGAAGTGTAGGGTTAATCTCGCTTTGAACTTGCTCCCTAAGCAAATCTACAACATACTGAATTTTTTCTTGCCTTGTAGTCATTACTATTATTCTAATACTCACCTCTGTAAAAGTCAACTCTGACCTCTGTTGGGAATATGGCTTCCCATCTAGGGCATAATATGATACAATAGTATTGCTTAAATCTTAATTAACTCTCAGGCTAATGGCTTCCAATGCCACTAGCTCCAAGGAGAAATGCGGCTATGTACGCAAATTAGGTTCTTGGAGCTGAGTTTGTTAAGGTTTAAGCGACTAAGTACATGGTCGCATTTTTGTTATTAGGGCGACCAGAAAGGACGAGCAAAATGAGTGCTATAAAATTTACAGAACTATTACACCTAACAAGCGAAGATATGAGTAAACTTAAGCTCGTCTTCAATAGTAATTGGCAATATGATGCCGATCCTTGGATTCCAGAAGTTAGATCTAAACTTGGCGAGAATTCTAGGTATTTTAATTTACTCACAATGTACCGTTCTGGCGAAGTTTCCGTTGTGAAAGAATCTGTCAAAACGCACAACCCAGACGCACATATTAAACGCTTTTCCAATGGCGATATTGCGTTTTGCTTTATACCGTATTCCTCCGACAAGGATTGGCTACTAGTTAATGCTTATAAAGTGCTCGATAATAGCAAGCCCCTTATTGACGTTGACGAGAAAAGTTTTGCTTAATATGCCCCGCTTTTTGGTCGGCTCATAGTTCATTATGAAGATAAGGGTAGAAATGTTGTAGTGCGTAGCGAAAACATTATCAACACTATAACTGTCAAAACCATTCTTGAGCAACCCTATGACAAAATAGAAGCGGAGTTTCCAGACTACGAAAACGTGAACTTGTCTTGGTCGGAGTTAAAGCACGTCTTAAATCTTAAAACTTGGCAAATTGCCCTGAAAAATCAGAAAGCAGTTTACCTTATAACTGATACCGCCACAAATAAACGTTATGTTGGTTCGGCTTATGGCGACGACATGCTACTTGGTCGGTGGTGTAGCTATGTAGAAAATGGACATGGTGGAAATAAGGAATTGAAAGCCTTAGTTGAAGAACAAGGTTTAGATTACATAAAATACAACTTCCGCTACTCAATTCTTGATATTTATAAATCTACAACCGATGACGAAACGATTATTGCGAGAGAGTCTTGGTGGAAGGAGTTGCTTTTAACTCGCAACCCTAAATTCGGCTATAATGCGAACTAAAATTTGCCGAGAGCATGGAAATATAGGATAATTAGAGTAGATATGAGCGAAAAATATATTGACATAGAACGAGAAAGTTGTAATCGCACTCATGATTTGAGAGAGGCACTTGCGGAGATTGCTTCTCATGACATTATTTTCGTTCTTAGCTATCCTGACACACAATACCCTTCATACTCAGCTATGAATATGGGGCAGTTTTGTGAAGTTGCGTACTCGCAAGGCGATAAAATTATGTGGCAAACGTTTAATACAGAAACTTCTAACCCAATTGACGATTTTATAGCCCAATTAGGCAATAAAGTGTTGTCTATTGTGAAGCGAGGGTCTTTTGCGACTTATATTGGTAAACCTCGTGAAGAATTTCATACCGAGAAGCACGATTTAGTTTATCAAAATAAGTATCGCTTTAAGGGGGATGGTTTAGTGCAATTTGATGCGATATTCGAGGAAGCAGAGAGGCAGCATTCAAAAAGATCCGATAAGGCGGACCAAGAAATCATTTTCCGAGTTTCGTTTGGATGTATGAACGATCCATGTGAGTTTATTGTCACGAAAGACGGCAAATATGGTTTCGTGAGTAGTGAGAAGTTGGAAGACGATAAGACTGATTACGAAGTTATCTACCCAGATAGTCGCTACCACTTAGTAAAAGTGAATCAGAAATACCATAAACAAGCCCTTGAAGCCAAAAAAAGTATTCTAGAGAAAGGCGAGAAAGATTGGCCAACATATGATTTCGGCAAAGTAGCTGGTCGACAGATTGAGTTATACCGGAAAACACTTTGGCTACTCTCGCACGATAATCTGGATGGCTGGAAGAAGACTTTTACTCCGTTGGATTTGGAATTGACGGCTCGTATTATGCAATATCGGAATTATTGCGATTTAATGTATGGCGACGATCATGTATCGGAATATAAAGACCATGAGAGCGAGGCGAAAGAACTTATTGGCGAAATGAAGATACTAATTGTGGACGATTGTTTGGACGAAGTTTCCGCTGAAGAATTTGAACAGATTTTTAACCAAGAACGTAAGCAAGTTTTGCTCGTCAGTCTGCCACGAGAAAACCAAAATATGGTTATGTATATCGATATGACTGGCTGTGTACGACGAGCTGAGTGTGTGAGTGAGCAGGAGAAATTAGCGGAGAAGATTGCCCAAAAACTAGCGAAAGATAAGAAGTTCGAGCGCCACGAAGATTACTTTGATAGGGCAAATGGTGACGAGATCGTAAATATACTCTTTCGTTATGCTTACGAGTTAGACGCTGGAAAAACTTATTCACAGAATCGAGATTTGGCTTATAAAGTCTATCGGTATATCGCCGAGAGATGGGACGAGGCGGACGCATATTATAATTTGGGGCTTTTCTACCAAGAAGGCTATGGCTCGCTAGAGAAAGATATCAAAACCGCAATTAAGTATTATGAGCTGGCAATAGAAAAAGGCGATAAACGTTATGCGGCAAATAACCTTGGGAATATTTATGCGACTGGAAACGGTGTACCTAAGGACGAGAAAAAGGCACTAGAATACTACAAAATGGCTCGAGACAATGGTGATTTTTACGCAATGGCCAGCATGGCGCAGATGTATGAGAAAGGCGAGGGTATAGAAAGAGACCGCTTACGTGCGTGGAAGTTATATAAGGAAGCTGAAAAGTGCAAATGGGGTAATGATATGTCCTGGGAATTTCGGGAAAAACTAGAAAAAGACATTGAAAGCCTAGAAAAGAAGTTAAAATAGCATTTTTCAACTTCCACAACGCTACAACGGCAAAACGGCAATTATACGCAAAAGTTGGGTAAATACTTGAGTTTGTGAATTTCGGACGCAGGAGCACATTCTAAGTTGCTTAGAGCGTGTATTTTTGTGTGACTTAGTTCCGAGTCTTAGCTAATTATAAGGAAAACCGATAATGTTTGCCTTTGCTTTGAATATATACTATAATATATTTAGATATGATTGTCAACAAAGATTGGAAGCCAAATTTCTATAAGTACGAGAAAGTCCGCCGAAGTGGTAGGTACAATATGGTTATGGAGGCTGATAAGGCGATAGAAGCCTGCGGTATTACTAGCCGAGAATACCGAGATATTATACTTAGCTATAACACTTATAAAAGATACGTTGAAGCGGAATATGGTACAGTCGATAACTTTATAAGGAAGTTTAAGTTATGAAGTTATTAGATTATGAGTGTCAAACTACTTTCTGGGAAGACTTTAGTATAGCAGAGCTATTTGGTGAAGAAGCTATACGAGATACTTATAGACAGGCCAAAGCGGAGTGGAGCACCGATTGTATTTACGGAACGGAGCTCTCAATGGTACTTAACCATAAATGCTGGTATTGGTATGAAGAACAGAACACAAAACTCAGTCAACTCTATGCCGAACTTTGGGAAGAATATCATAATTGGGTGCTTGAGAATTGGAAGAGTGAGGATTTAACTTATTATTTGAGGATTACAGATTAAATGTTTTTATTTTGATGCAGTTTGCGATTCTTCATCTAAATTCTCAAACATATAGATAAATCTTTGTGCTACTACTTTTCTGAACTCATCACTATGCTCATTTCCGACTTCTGCAATTGCCTTAGCATCTTCGTTCCAGTGATCCTCGAAGGAAATGATTGTATCTTTTGCTATGCCCCTATATTGGCTATACTTTTTGTCTTTTATAATTAAGGTATAGAAATAATCTGGTTCAATATATCTACATACCTTTTGATATGTTTCCTTATCAAAGTCGCTCCTGTGATATACGCTATCTCCCATGGCAGACCATTTGCTCAAAAACTGAGACATGAAGTCTATGGCCATATCGGCAGTCTTAACGTGCTTTTTAACATAATTACTAATTTCATATTTCTCACCAAAGTTTGCCCAATACGAATACAAAAATGCGTAATCTTCAGTTGTATTGAGGGGCATTTTATCGCTTTTTGCAATTTTACGAATAATGTCCAAGGCTGTTGTCTTATATTGTTCTAGATCCTCCTGTCCTAATATTGCCGCCTTATGAGCATTATTTGGGTTGCTATATAGCACAACTTGTCGTATTAGATAGGGGATCATATATATTCTGTCTTTCGCAAAATTATATTTAAGCAAAGTAGAGTAATCACCAAGCCTACCGCTAGATTTTTCCAAGATAGCGTCTATGGTAAATAGCACTAAATCGAATGTACTAATCATTAATGATGCCGAACGAGACCGCATCAACTTCTCATTATTGACTAAATCCAGAAGACTCTCACAAAAGGCAAGCTTATTTTTAATCAGATTGCAGCGATCCGATATAATTCGTAGAGCAATATCAATATTTTGCGAGTTGATATTCGCCATGTTTTTATCGATAGCCTGCTTGTCTGCAGAATCGTTTAGGAGTTGTAAAATTTTCTGGTCTGACACGTCATTGATTTCATCTAGAGAGCCGAAGAAGCGATCGAAATAATACTCCGATCCGAGTCTTTGAGCCCTACGCAATGAATCGTAATTTTCCACACCTGCACTATTATAAATTTCACCAACAAATGGGAACAACTGCTTAATTACCTTTAAGTTATTAGTATCAAATACTTTTTCTATATCGGTTTTACGCTCTTTATGTTCGTCATCGAGTGTATAGCTTGAAAGCGAATTTTTATTTTGAACTAGCATATTTTTGCTGTCTCTGATTCTTTTATAAAACGGCTCATCAAATACACGAATAATTTCTAATATGATTAAATCTACCGCATTCACTTCACCGAGCTTCATTGGTAACGTAAAACGTAGAGCATTAATTATTTGGTTTATATTTCTTGGAGATTGAAGATATTTATTTATCTCGTAATAGTAGTATAATGACTGGAATCGCCCAACCTCCTCTTTGCTGATTTTTATAGAATGCTCCTCAAATAACCTTGTTAATAGTGTAGTAAATGCCTTGTCAAGAGTAGTTCTAGATAGCATTGGTAAATGAATGGGTATTTGTATAATTTTTTCGACATATTCAGAACCACTTTGATTGGACGGTAAACTTTCTTCAATAGCAGAACACACAAAGTTTTTATCGAATGGTAGAATATAAGTTATACCAGCGTAATCGGCTATTGTGATCAATAAGCGAAATACTTCTACAATCTGTGATTTATCAAGTCTGTCTATATTATCAATGAAGACTATCGCCTTCTTGTTGCTTGCCTGTATAGCCTTGTCCATCTTGTCTTTAGCTGCCGCTATGTTATTGCTCGACTCCATTAAGTTGCCGATAAAGCTCATACTATTTAGAATTCTTCCAGAGGAAATTTTAGTTTCTTTGCGACCGCCATGATTCATATCTAACTCGTGGTCGATATCAAATGGCAGCTTGGCTGCTGAAAGATTGCGTAGCCATTTACCAAACTTTCCAATCTTTTTCTCTATTGTTTTGCCTGCAAGCTTCTCATAAACTTCCTTCAGAATTTGCCATAGTACTTTTTCGGATTGACCACCTAACGACCATGCATCGATATTGACAGAGATAAATTCCTTGCTGCTATTAAGTTCTTCACTAATTAAGTTAATGGCAGAAGTTTTTCCAAAACCCCATTTTGCATAGATACCAACAATGTAATTCTCATTATTCTTAAGACTAGACAGCATTTGTACGACATCTTTAGCAAAGGACGCTCTATTATATAGGTCGTCCTCGGTGTGATTAATCGGCTTATTTGAGTAATAGCTGTCCATATTTACTTTATAATTATATAATACTATTTAATGTTTTACAATATGACGTGTGGTCATAATGGGCTAATATGTATCGCTTCCCTCTAGAAAAACTGTTATAGCCGAGTGAACTGTGCCCGACCATGGACAGAAATAAAGAAATATGTTATAATAATCCGTCCGCAGGTTTACCCTGTGGACGGTGCTGGTTGATACCTCTATAGAAAAGTATATAATATAGCACATAATGTTTTTCCTAAAGAAAATTATCGTTGAATATCGTCAGCGGAAGAAGGCGAACAATGATAAATGCGACCAACTAATAAGACGCATTGATGAAGCCGCAAAAGAAGTCGATTGTATTTTTGGTAACCCTAAAACATATATAAAAGTAACTGAAGTTGATGATTGGAAGAGTCACTACGCTAACCTCATTAATGAGGTTAGCAATGTAAGATTACATGGGCTAAGACGAACAGCACACTACAAAACCCTAGAAAATAAAATTATCTTACTGAAATCCTTTCCGCAACAGTTAAAACAGCATATTCTAGAACACAACAAAATCATTCTAGAATCACGAATTGAGCAAATTCAAAACTTGATAGGTGAAGTTGAGGGAAGAAAGCTAGATCGCCAGCAATTGAAGTGTATAGCTGAAGACGTTGATAATCAGCTAGTTATTGCTGGGGCTGGTACAGGCAAAACTACAACTATCTTAGGAAAAATAAAATATCTTCTAAAATCTGGCGAGTGTAAGCCGGAAGAAATTTTAGCCCTTTCTTTTACGAACGCTTCCGCCTCCGAAATGTCTGAGAGAATTGCGATGGAGACTGGTGCTGAACTTGATGCTATGACTTTTCATAAACTTGGCCTTTCGATTATTTCTAAAGTAGAGAAAACTGTGCCAAAAATCACAAAGATCAATCTTCATAAATTTATCAGAGAACAACTTCAAGATAAAATATCGGGGATAAAATATCTACAAACACTCAGTCATTATTTCATTTATAGTTTTAATAATGCTAGAAGTGAGTTTGACTTTAAATCCCAGAATGAATATGAGGAATATATTAGGCTAAATCCTCCAGCTACACTTAGTGGTGAAAAAGTTAAGAGCTATGGTGAAATGGATATCGCTAATTTTCTCTTTGAAAACGGCGTCAAATATATTTACGAGCACCCATACAAAATCGACACTCGTAACGAAGAATACGGGCAGTATTATCCAGATTTCTACCTTCCAGAATATGATATTTATATTGAATATTTTGGCGTAAATCGAAAGTTTGAAGTTCCAGAGTATTTTAGTAGTAATCATGGAATGAGGGCGCAGGGGGCCTATCGTGCATCGATGAATTGGAAAAGGAAATTGCATGAGAGAAACCACACTAAACTGGTTGAATGTTTTGCGTATGAAAAATCAGAAGACATATTGTTGTGCAATTTAAGGAATAATCTAGAAAAACAAGGAGTTAAATTTTCTCCAATAGAACCACAGGAATTATGGGATATAGTTTCTCAAAATAGCAAAAGTAATTTCGACAACATTGTTTCTCTTTTTGAAACGATTATTAACCTAGCCAAAAGTAATCAGTATTCAATAGAGTATCTTTATCAAAAGAGCCCAATTTGTGCCGAAAGAGATTTATTGTCATTAGTGGAGCTGATTTTTGAAGAGTATTCAAAATATCTTATTGAACATAACGAGATCGATTTTAATGATATGATAAATCTTGCTGCAAGTTACATTGAGAAGGGGAAATATACTCACAATTATAAGTACGTCATCGTTGATGAATATCAAGACATATCCTCTTCGCGTTATAGTCTGCTTAAAACTTTACGAAATTCAAGTCCGTACAAATTATTTTGCGTTGGTGATGATTGGCAAAGTATTTATCGATTTGCTGGAAGCGATATAGATTATATTTTAAATTTTGAGCATTATTGGGGAAGTTCGGTAACAAGTAAGATTGAAACTACCTATCGTTTTTCTCCTCAGCTTGTGGAAATTAGTAGCGATTTTATAATGCGCAATCCAAAACAAATAAAAAAGAAAATTGTTAGCCATAGGGTTGCTGACATTTTGGCTTTTGGTGAGATTAATGGTTATACGGATAGATATGCGATTCAATTCATGTTCGACAAAATTCAGCATTTGCCAAAAGATAGCAGTGTTTTCTTAATTGGTCGATATGCATTTGATGTCAATCTGCTAGATAACCAAGACTTTCTAAATTATTACTATGATAATCAAAGTGGGCTAGTCACTGTAAAATACTCACGTCGCCCAGACTTAGATATCAGTTTTCTTACTGCACACAAATCAAAAGGTCTACAGGCTGATTATATTTTTATCATCAATAATAAAAATACCAAAGCTGGATTTCCTACCAAAATTCAAGATTCGACAATTCTTCATTTATTATTAAAAAATCAAGAAGAATTTCCATATGCTGAAGAACGTAGACTCTTCTATGTGGCGCTAACTAGGGCAAAGAAAAAGGTCTTCGTTGTGACAGTGAAAGGTTTGGAGTCCGAATTTATCCGAGAATTGCAAGAAACGCACCAACGAGAAATTAAAGATGAACGTTTTGAGTGTCCAGAGTGTGGAGGTCGTCTCATTAAAAGAAATGGGCCATACGGGGAATTCTTAGGCTGTTCAAACTACGCTATGACCGGATGTCGTTTCAAGCTTCCAATCCACCGTAAAAATCATAGTACATAAAAAATAATGGGAGCTGACAAAGCAATTCGGGTCTATGGTATTTAGTTGAGCTGAAGTACAGTTGCAACGAATTTTAAAACTTCTTTTGTGATATAATTCCAACATGAATGCCAAGATAAATAAGAGTCGGCGAATTATTAGACTTAAGCATATAATAAAAGTAACATACTTTTCGACTGTTTTTGAAGAGGGAAGATACCATCGTTACAATTTTACTGTGCAGCTTATGATAGGATTAAATAGCTCCATGAGGGAGATTGCAACAAAAGTCATAGAGCTGTCATTAGGGAAAATGCCAAACTGGTTAGAAAAAGTACATGAAAATCAACCAATAAGTATATACCTGAGCGACAGAACATCTAAAGAAAAGTTGGCTATGCCTTATGGAATTGGCTATGACCTAGAAAATGATGGTAATATAAAGTTTTTAAACGAGCATGAATGCGAACCACTGACCTATGATTGGACATATAAGAGAATAATAGAATTAAGGGAAGCTGGCTATATATCCGGAGACGTAAATCATATAATAGTAGAAACGCCTGACGGTCTGGGCGGTCCGGGTGATTTAGACCTCGGAATACTAATTAATGGTATTTTTTCTTTTATTGGGATATTAGCCAATGTGGAAGGCGGACTGCAGCTGAAAGATCGTCTAGTAAGTTTTGCTAATTATCGCAAAATGGTTAAAGATTTTAAGAATAATGGTTTACATAGCCTTAAGCAAATTAGATTATTGCTTGAAACAAATAAGGCATGGAAGCTAAAGAAAATAATGCAAGCACTTTCTGTAAAACGTAACATAGCAATAGCAATCTTAAGGAAATTAGGATACACGAGCAAAAATGGCGTGTGGAGATTTGACGATACCTCTATTGAAGCATTAGAATTGCGAAAACAATGGCTAGAGCAAGAAAAAGAAGAGGAAAAGAAAATTAGCAAACTCATTATAGAAAGTTTCGGCAAATAGTTTGTTTAGATGTGATTGTAGTATTGTTAGCGCATGAGATTCGGAATATATAGACCGTAGATTAGCAATATTCAAAATCTGCCCTCCAGTTATAATCGCAAACTCCTTTTTTGGTTTCTCTAGTGAGATAAGCACTTATAGCTCATTAACTTCTAAAAACTAATACCATGAAACTTTGTTAAAGCCGAACAAACCACGTCTGACCACAGTTTATATAAATGCGATTTTCGTGTATCCAACAACTGTAAATTGAGCAGATTTTCTTTTCCAAAGAAAATCTCCATTAGCCCACAAAACAGAATTATATAATTCTGTTTTGGCTGCTCCCTAATCCACTGGCTAGACTGTTGGAATTTTACTCGTATCCCTCAATTTTTGTTAAATCCCCAGATAAGTCATTTTCCATAAGTTCTTACTTAAGTTGATTCCTATTTTCATCCGTATCTCACTACCAATAAACCCAACCAAATTGACACTACATTACACATATGTTACGATGTTTATGAAACTTATGTTTACATAGAAAGAATCCTATGAAAAAATCTAAACAAAAGCTCATGAAACGTCGAATATGTTTGGTGGCACGTGCAGCAACCTGCGCATCTTTCTTCGTGCTAGCAATAATAGGTATTTCATCAATTGTACGGGCTATGTCTCTGGAAACGGTAGAGAATCGCGACGGTGTTCCCGCAACTTGGAAAGTAGCTTCGCTCGAACAGCCAGATACAATCACACTACCAATCACTTATTGGGATCAAAAAGCGGATGCATGTGGTGCAGAAAATCACCAATTTGAATGGGCAACTTGTGGCTATTGGACACACGGTGTTTTACCGGGTATAGTTAAGAATCATCTAGGCTCCGATGGATTACCAATCCCAGCTTTCTCAGATAGTGAGGAGTCCTGGAAGGTCAACCACGATGCTCTCACAATGAATGTTACTGGCCACGATCCAGTCTTGCCAACTGATAATTTTTATCGTTGGTTCCATGAGGTGCCTGGGATTTCTAGGCGAATTGATGGGCGCACCGTAACTTTTACACGTACAGGTGATAATTCCTATACCTATGGTGGGCAAAACATTTATCCAATCGATGATGTGCCTGGTCTTGATGAAGCTGATGTTAAACTAAAAGGAGTAGATGGCGAGTATCATAATTTTAATTTTACGGCGCATCTGAATTTTGCAATTAAAGTTAGGGCAAATGGTGAAGAGCTGTTTGAATTTTCTGGCGATGATGATGTATGGTTTTTTCTCAATAATCGGTTAGTACTTGATATCGGTGGGCTACATGGAGCAATAAATGGTCGATTTCGTATTAATAAAGATGGAACCCTGACGACTTATGTAGAAAAGGTGAACGACCTAACAGTACGTGACGATAGTTGGACTGCCTGTATGCGGGAAAAGGATTACGGTGACTTTCCGTCTTGCGTTGGACCATATAATACAAAAATTCGAGAAAACTTCAAGAACGTTGAAGTAAAAACTCTAGATATTGGGCTTGAGCCAGGAGACGTAGTCAACTTAGATTTCTTTTATGCTGAGCGTAGTACTGACTCCTCTAATACTAAAATAACTGTTACAGGAATGGATTGGCCAATCTCAGCGGATTGTAATCTTGATGGCAAAATTATTAGTACAGTTGGTGACAATGGCGGCAATCTTGTGCAATACGATACAAGCATCACTAATCGTGATCCGAATAACGTACTAGATTTGAAACGTCTAGCGGCATACATTTCCGACTCTTTTACAATTAAGAACGAAGACGGTGACGAGCAAAGTGGAACAAATAGCGGGTACATTCCGCTTGATATTAAAACTTTATATTATACAAAGACGCCAGATGACGAGTCGTCGTGGCAGATGGTAGATATTTCTGCACCGCTTAATTCATTAGACGGTTTTACACTCTCTACTCCGCTTAGAATGAGCCCAAACGGTCAGAAAGGAGATACGCTCTATTTTCGCTATTTTGCAGAAACTTCAAATCATTCAGCTGGCACTATTGCAGCTGTAACTAGCTATTACACCGAACTATTGGGCGTTTCGGGTATAACACATGATGCTACACAACTTGATTACACTGGTCGTCAAGATAGTGGGGACATAACAGAACCAGATAACCCGGAGACACCAGATGAAGAACCGAATAATCCTGAAATACCGTTACCTCCATCGGATATTATTGATGATGGTTTAGTCTATTTGCCGCCACTTGGTGAAATTGCTTTTGTACCTAATACAGGAATTATTAGTGAAGCAATGCCATTATTCGAACAATACTTCGCCAATGCCATTCTATCTCAAAGTTTTGTCCTGATAGCACTACTAATTTTCTCAGGCTCCTTCGCAACTTTCTTTACGTTGCGAAAATACCTAAAACCAAGTGCGAGCGCTAGATCATTGAAAAATGTCCACCAAACTTTAAAGTCTAAGAGTGACATTAACCGCATCGTAAAAAATGCCAAGTCTAAGAAAAAAACTACAAAATCCAATCAACGAAGTACGCATTTGAAGAATAAAAGGAGTAACAAAAATTGAAAAAACTAATACCTCAGGTCAAGTTTCACAAAACATACATCAAAACATTAATTTAAAACAATTGCGTAAATGGCGTTTGATTATAAAAAAGAATACAAAGAATTCTATCAACCAAAAAATAAACCTACAATTATTCGTATTCCTAAGATGCACTATGTTGCCGTACGCGGTAAAGGTAACCCAAATATAGAAGACGGGGAATATAAAAATAGTATTGGTTTACTATATGCGGTTGCTTTTACGATCAAAATGAGTAAACTGGGCGATCATAAAATCAATGGTTATTTTGATTTCGTTGTGCCGCCTCTTGAGGGGTTATGGTGGCAAGAAAATATGGATAGCCTAGATTATACTCGTAAGGAAGATATGAATTTCATTTCCATGATTCGCTTGCCAGATTTTGTAGTAGAACAGGATTTTACTTGGTCTATTATAGAAGCCACACATAAGAAAAAGCAAGATTTCTCAAAAGTCGAGTTTTTTGAATATGATGAGGGCTTATGCGTGCAAACTATGCACATTGGTAGTTATGACTCAGAGCCGACCACGGTGAAAACTATGCACGATTATATACAGGAGCAAGGTTACCAACTTGACATTAAAAATCCGCGCTATCACCACGAAATATATCTTAGTGACCCTAGAAAATGCTCACCCGACAAGTTAAAAACCGTCATTAGGCATCCTATTATTAAAACTTTCTAAAAACTTATCTAGATACCTATTTTTTGCGCCACAGTTTAAACAAATCAAATACAAAAGTTGTCATAATTGCTAAACCTAATGCTACTAATAGCTCTACTAGACTTAATGGGGTCATACCTATAAGTCGGCTCAAAAAGGGAACATAAATCAGTAACATCAACACTATAATGATAACTGAATTTATTAATACGATTACCTTATCTTTTAAATCTAAGATAAGGTTTTCTAGAGCCAAATTATCCGATTGTAAAACATACACTACTAATACATTTGCGAAAATCAAAGTCGTAAAAGCAAACGTCGACGCTAATTCTTGGGAGTTACCAGTCTTTATTAAATAATAGTAACTTGCAAACATTACCGCAAAAATCATACTACCCTGTAAAAGGCACCGAATCACCATGCGACTATTCAACAAAGACTCATTTAGTCTACGTGGCTTCTCATTCATCACATTGCTCTCAGGCTTAAGTCTTTGAAAAACAATTGATGATGTTGGGTCGATAATTAGCTCCAATAAAACAACATGTATGGGTAGCAATAAGAGTGGTAGGCCCGCCAAAGGTATAAATAGGGCGGCAAAAATGATTGGTATATGAATTACTAAAATATAAGCAATTGCTTTCTTTATGTTATTATAGATTGTCCTGCCATTTGCGATAGCGTCGACAATCGTGGTGAAATCATCATCCATTAAAATCAAATCTGCCGCTTCTTTTGCAACATTGGTTCCGCGTTGTCCCATTGCTATGCCAATCTCAGCCTTTTTCAGAGCCGGAGCATCATTTACCCCATCACCAGTCATAGCTACTACCTCATTATTGGACTGCAAAGCCTTTACGATTCGCATTTTGTGGTTTGGATATACGCGAGCAAAAATATTCGTGGTTTTTACCCGCTCAACAAGTTCCGCATCGCTCATCGTTTCTAGTTCGGCGCCCGTAATTACTTCACTACAATTTCTAAGACCAATTTTCCCAGCAATACCCTCAGCAGTTTCGCCATTATCGCCAGTAATCATAATAATACGTATGCCAGCATTATGACAGGATTCAATAGCATTTTTTACCCCTACTCTTGGTGGATCAACCAAAGCCACTAATCCTACGAAACTTAACTTATTATCCTCTAATTCATTTGGAATTTGCACTACCTTTTCACGCTTTGCAATTGCCAAAACTCTATATCCCAGCCTTGCAAAATCATTTGCCTGCTCTACAATCTTAGCGTGCACAGAATTGGCCAAGTCACAAAGTGGCAATACGGTTTCGTATGCACCTTTTACACATAATGTTCTGTTGCCATCCAAATCCCATATTTGCCCCATCATTTTATCTTCGTTATTAAAAACGTATTCATGTACTAAATCGTGTTTGTAAATTGTCTTATTTACACCATTTTGCAGAGCATATTCTTGAATTGCAATTTCCATTGGGTCATATGGTGTTCTAGGGCAAGCCAAAGCTGCAATGAGGGAAAAATCTTTAGCCTCCGTAAAAACGTCCTGAACCGTCATTTTATTCTGTGTGAGGGTGCCCGTTTTATCAGTACAAAGCACCGTAATAGCACCTAGCGTTTCCACGGCTTTCATATTTCTAGTTAGAGCTTTTTGTTTAGCCAACTTCCATGCCCCCATTGCTAGAAACACTGTCAAAACTACTGGTATTTCTTCTGGTATCGTAGCCATTGCCATTGTAATACCCGACAAAATTGCTTGAATAATACGATCTTTCAGTCCCAAATTAACATTATAGAAGAAATTTACAATCGTTACGATCAAACAAAAAGTCAAACTAATAATTGTGCATATTATGATTAATTTGCGAATCTGTTTCTCCAGAGGAGTACGAACCTTTTTTATAGATTTTAGAGCACTACCAATTTTACCATATTCCGTATTATGCCCCACAGCTATAACTTCAATAATCGCTGATCCATTTGTTACGTCGCATCCCGCATAACAAATATTGCGTTTAAAATGTTCAGCTGAGTTATCTTCAAGTTTTTTATAAACTACCTCGGATTCACCAGTTAGAGCCGACTCATTTACGCCTAGACCTTGCAACTCCAAGATTAAACCATCTGCGGGTATTTTGTCACCTTCTTCTAATAACACAATATCCCCCACCACCAAATCTTTGCTATCAATTACTACTATTTTATTATTGCGGATTACGCGGATATTAATAGCAGATAAAGTTTTTAGCGCCTCTAAGGCCTTATCAGTTTTTTGTTCTTGTACGAACTCAATCCCGCTCACAAACAGGACACAACCTAGCATAATTATACCGTCAGTAACCTCTCCTAGGATAAAATAAATACTAGCCGTAGCAAACAAAAGAATAAACATTGGCTCCGAAAAAACATGCAAAATCTTCTGTACGAAATTTAATTTACGTTTGGTCTCCAGCTCATTAGAACCGTATTTAGTGCGCGCGGCTATGACTTCAGCTTCGCTTAAACCTTTATATTTGGGCTGTTTATTATCCATAGGCATAATGCTATATTATAGCAGATTTCATACTTTTTTGGCGTTGCATTTCACTCGTTGACGCTATCTTATCTGAATGCTATCATAATAAGAAGGGAATTTTCCTTGTCTTTATTAGAGTTTTGCTTATTGATTAAACAGGAGGTATTGTGCCGCAAACTATTAAGAAGAAACCAACCCAGAGCAGCAATTTATTTCGTTGGCTCGCTTTCACTATTATATTATTACTATGTTGTGGTGCCATTGCCTCTATGACTGCCCCACAGTCATCAATCGAAGAAGTACCACTTTCCAGTGTATTGGCTCGTGCCAACGATGAGAATGGCAACATCGCCAAGATTACGGTCGAAGGTAACAACCTGCAAATCACTCTCAAAGGCGAAGAACGCTATACTCAAGTTTCCCGTAAAGACCCTTCCGGCACCCTCTACGAGCAAGGCCTTATCGATCAGTGTGCTGGTCTCAATGGCGAAGAGCTATCAACTTGTCAATCTAAATATCCCACCATTGAGTATGTTGAAGTCTCCAATTTTTGGGATTATGCTGTCAATATTGCTATTATTGTAGTCCCAGTTATTATTATCATCTTGTTCTTCAGTTCAATGATGCGTCAAGCTCAGTCTATGAATAATCAGTCCATGGGTTTTGGTAAGGCTAAGGCCAAACTTTATGGTCCTGATAAAAAACGCGTTACTTTCAAAGATGTCGCTGGTAATGAGTCTGCCAAACAGGATCTTGAAGAAGTCGTTGATTTCCTCAAAGAGCCAAAAAAATACGAGAAGCTGGGTGCCAAAATCCCACGTGGCGTTCTGTTAGCGGGCGACCCTGGTACTGGTAAAACTCTCATGGCACGCGCAGTTGCTGGGGAAGCCTCAGTTCCATTCTTTAGTATTTCTGGTTCCGAATTTGCTGAGATGTTTGTGGGCGTAGGTGCGTCCCGTGTACGTGACCTCTTTGCTAAGGCCAAGAAAAATGCCCCCTCCATCATCTTTATTGATGAGATTGATGCTGTTGCTCACAAACGTGATGCTCGCGGTGGTGCTGGTCGCGAAGACGAACAAACCCTCAACCAAATCTTGGTTGAGATGGACGGTTTTGATAATGATTCTGGTGTAATTGTGATTGCAGCCACTAACCGCGTAGATATGCTTGATAAAGCTTTGCTGCGTCCAGGTCGTTTTGATCGCCATATCAATGTTGTTTTGCCAGAACGCAAAGATCGTCTAGAAATCTTGAATGTCCATTTCAAAAACAAGCCTGTTAGTAAAGACGTTAATCTTGAAGCGCTTGCTGCAAAGACCGCTGGCACTTCTGGTGCTGATCTTGCTAACATTGCCAATGAGGCGGCAATTACTGCTGCTCGTGAAGGTCACAAGGAAATCACTAATAACGATATCACCGAAGCCTTTGAACGCGTGGCAATTGGTCCAGAGCGCAAGAGCAAAGCGATGAACGAACAAGAGCGTAAAATTACAGCCTACCATGAAGCCGGGCACGCCATTGTTGGCCATGTTTTGCCAGATTCAGATCCAGTGCATAAGGTTACAATTATCCCACGGGGGCGCACTGGTGGTGTTACTTGGTTCCTGCCTCCAGAGGACCGCAGCTATAAAAGTATCTATGAGCTCAAAGATATTTTGGCGCGAGCTATGGGTGGTCGTATTGCCGAGAAACTCGTTTTTGGCCCTGAAGCTGTTACCACAGGTGCATCCTCAGACTTACAAAACGTTGCCCAGCTAAGCAAAGAAATGGTCGTAGAAGAGGGAATGGGTAAAGCCACTCGCAATCTTGTTTTCCCCGAAGGTGAAACTGGATATTATACTATTTCCACAGGTAAACCATATTCCGAAAAAACCGCCGAACTGATTGACCAGGAAGTCAAAATTCTATCTGATGAAGCCGCTATGCGTGCCGAAGCCGTCCTCAAAGCAAACGGTCCAGTATTAGATAAGCTAGCCGAAGCATTGCTCAAGCACGAGACTCTAGAGGAAAAAGAGCTTAGTCCAATCCTTAAGGACGCTAAGCTCCCAGCCACTGCTAAATTGCGCTAAAACAACAAAACCCCTGGCGCAGAGCACAAACTGCACCCTATCTTTTAATTATAGCACACATCATCAAAAAAGTCAATACTTAACCCACCCCTATAACTGTGCTATACTAATTCTATGCCCGAGTGGCGGAATTGGCAGACGCGCTAGCTTCAGGTGCTAGTCTGAGCAATCAGGTGCAGGTTCAACCCCTGTCTCGGGCACCACAAACCTTTACCGTTTTCGTATTAATCCTGTATAATTAATATTATGTTAGCTTTCAGCATGATTCAGTGGTGGTACACCAGGGGATGGAAACTTTCTTCTGCTCAGTTAGTTAGTCGCTTCAAAAACGCTGCCGATTTCTTCTCACTACGTTTATTGGTAGGAAACATGTTTGCTCCTTTTCGACAAATTTCTGCTGGAGAAACTACGTCATCACCCAGTATGTGGCTCTCAGTATTTTTTGATAAACTTTTGTCGCGAGTTATTGGTGCCGTCGTCCGTTTTCTGCTACTTATAGTTGGTATTATTACTATCGTAATTCAGGCCATTGGCGGTATATTACTTGTTGTCCTTTGGCCATTGATTCCGTTTGCTGTAGTTGGCTGTGTTATATTAACTGTAATGCAGGTTACTTTTCTATGAACCAGTTTGATTACAACAGTGTCCGCGCCAAGGAGGCTCGCTTTAGTAAATTTTTTAAGGGTAGTGTCCCGCAGCTTATACTTTGGGTTTTAATTTTTGCTTTTATTGGCAGTTTTGTTTACCTATTATTTATACAGCACAATAGTATTAGCTGGCTATTTCTGGGCTTGACGATATTCGACCTCATGTTTATGTATTGGCTTAAACACGAAGCTATCCCAGTGCCTCTTGGAGCGACTGATGATATTAACGACTTACTTTCGGCTAATGTCCTACGTTTGCTAGACAGAAATTCTACTCCGCAAACCTTAGCTAGGGAATTATACAAAACGCGTAGTGGTAATTTCTTAGCATTGCATTTTGGTATAACCCCCGATCTCTTGTCAAAAATTGCCAATGATTTAACGACTGATCTGGAACCAATTTTAGCTACAGCGCGAGAAATTCACCAAAAAACTGACGGCGAAACCATTTCTGGTGGCATGCTGGCCGTAGCGATTATCCAGAATCATCCTGCGCACGAACAGATTCTCCGAGAAATGCGTCTCGAACTACAAGATTTATATACCGGTATTATTTGGTATAATCACCTGCACGGTTTAGTCAAAAGCGCGCGCGAACGTCGTCGAGACGGCGGAATCGCACGAGATTTGAACTTTGGCTACATCCCCACTTTGCAACGGTTTGGTTGGAATTTGTCCACCCAGCATAAAGGCAAACTTAAGACTCAAGTCCATCTTGCAACTCATCGCGATATCGTTGCAAAAATAATTAGTGCTTTTTCGCACGATGGCAAACAGAATATTGCCCTTATTGGCCCAGAGGGTTCTGGACGGAGCACAATTGTGCAAGCCTTTGCTAGTGAAATTATGGATGCTGATGCCAAGGTCGCCAACAACCTTAAATATCGTCAGGTTTTTATGCTAGATGCTGCCGCCCTGATTTCTGCCGCTAGTGGCCCTGGGCAGTTAGAAGGTTTAATTATGCGTATTTTTAATGAAGCTTATGCCGCCAAAAACATTATCATCTTTCTCGATAATGCTCAGCTCTTTTTTGAAGAAGGCACTGGCTCGGTTGATGTGTCTAAAGTGCTTTTACCAATTTTAGAAGCAGGACGCCTACGTGTTATCCTAACCATGGATGAACAAAAATTCCTCGAAATTTCTACCAAAAATAGTACTCTAGCCAACGCACTCAATAAGATCATGGTTCCTCCAGCCAACCGCGAAGAGACTATGAAAGTCCTCCAAGACAAAGTGCCAATGTTGGAGCAAAAATATCATGTAGTTTGTACTTATTGGGCGCTGCAAGAGGCTTACCGTTTAAGTGAAAAATATATCCACAATATTGAAATGCCTGGGCGTGCATTTCGGCTACTTGAAACTGCCTGTAATTATGCTGAGCAACAATTTGTCACTGCAGAATCTGTTGGTCGCGCTATCGAAAACACTCAAGGCATCAGAGTCCAAACTACTACCGATGTTGAAGACCGCGCCATGCTTTTGCAACTTGAAGATCTCATTCATCAGCGCATGGTAAATCAGTCCGAAGCCGTTAAGGCGGTTTCAGATGCTTTGCGTCGCGCTGCAGCTGGCGTGCGTAATGAAAATCGTCCTATTGGTACTTTTCTCTTTCTTGGACCTACTGGTGTAGGTAAAACCGAGCTTGCAAAAGCACTCTCAGAAGTTTATTTTCATGGCGAAGACCAGATTGTTCGAATTGATTTGAACGAATATGTCACCGCCGATGATGTTTTACGCCTCATCGCAGAGGGAACCGAAAATAGTGAAAGTTTGACCGCTCAGGTTATGAAGCGCCCTTTTTCGGTTGTATTGCTAGATGAAATCGAAAAGGCTCACCCTCAAGTTCTTACCACGCTTCTGCAAATGCTCGACGAAGGTATTTTGCGCGATACCAAAAATCATGAGGTTTCTTTCCGCGACACTATTGTGATTGCTACGTCCAATGCTGGTGCCAACCAGATTCGCAATTACGTTGCTGAAGGCCAGAAACTTGAAGTGGTAAAAGATGAACTTATTAATGCTTTAATTACCGAAGGCCATTTCAAGCCAGAATTCCTTAACCGTTTTGATGAAATTTGTGTCTTCACGCCCCTCAGTAAGACGGATCTGATGCGGGTAGTAGATTTAATGATTGCATCGGTTAATAAAACTCTTGCACCACAAAAAATTTCGGTTAATCTCACCGACGAAGCTAAACAGATTTTGATTGAACGCGGTTATGATCCACAAATGGGTGCTCGCCCCATGCGTCGTATTGTTCAGAAAACTGTTGAGAACCTTGTTGCCAAATTTATCTTATCGGGTCAGATTAGTAGTGGCGCCACTATCACAATTACCAAAGATATGCTATAATATTACCAGAATTCGGATAAATTATAATTAACGGAAGGGAGACCTCAAATGTCTGGACATAGCAAATGGGCTACTACCAAGCGTCAAAAAGCTGTAGTCGACGCTAAGCGCGGAGCGCTATTCACGAAAATTGCTAATCAAATTGCCATCGCTGCCCGTGCTGGCACTGACCCAAGCATGAACCCGTCACTGGCTATGATGTTAGAAAAAGCCCGTCAGGCCAATATGCCAAAGGCAAATATTGAACGCGCCATTGCTCGTGTGGCTGACAAAACCGCTGCTGCTCTGATTGAAGAAACCTACGAGGGATACGGCCTAGGTGGTGTAGGGATTATTATTGAAGTTGCCACAGACAACAAAAATCGCACCATGCCTGAAGTTCGCAATACTTTGAACAAGAATGGCGGTCGCATGGCTGATCCAGGTTCAGTGATGTTTCAATTTGCTCGCAAAGGCTGGATTGAAGTTGCCGAAAAAAGCGAAGACACTATGATGACTGCACTTGATGCTGGTGCCGAAGATGTTGACGAAACTGATGAGGGCTTAATTGTACTGACTGCCCCATCTGATTTGATGAAAGTTCGCGCTAGTCTACTTAATGCTGGTCTCACGGTTACTAATGCCGAACTTAAATATGTCCCAACTAGCACGGTTGCCGTAAATGATGTTGATGGCGAAAAGCTAGAAAAACTTCTAGATGCACTTGATGATTGCGACGACGTCACTGCCGTACACACCAATGCTGAATAGCCTAAGTTTTCCACGACTGCAATACGTTGTATATACAATGTCCATACAACGTGCATACAAACCAATAAAAAATAGCCCCACTTGGGCTATTTTTTATAAATGTAAACCTTCATCTAATTTTGCCTGACCACCAATCGGGAACCGTACCTTTTCACCATCTTCAGGCATAATGATATGTACGTGTAACCTCGTCAACGACGCTCCCGATTTGGCTGGGTCGCCAAATCTCATACAAATTCCTCCACCCGCCACATTGTATTCTTTCACCAGCTTCTGCCAGATTTGCTGTAAGTCTAGCCACATTTCTGGTGAGATATCCTCGATTTGATACACTGGACCAACTGCCACAATCAAAAACGAAATTTCACTTCCTGGGCGTGGATAACGATTATTCGATACATACCAATATTTCGTGCGAAAGATAGTTGGCTGCACTTCTTGATCAACATTTTCTTCTGCCATCGGGTCTTTATCGGCGGCTTCCATCTGCAACATTATATCTAGCTGTTCTTGATGTCGCGCATTTGGTGGGTAGATGTATTTATAGCTATTCATTCTCCTCCTTAATTAAACAAGTCGTCTTAATGCCTTTCTTCTCAGCTAAAGCATGTGAGCGCTTGCTCCAATTTCTTTCGGGATGATCTTCTAGATAATAAATTTCTTTTACGCCCTTATCAGCTAAAACTTTCATACATTTATCACAAGGGAACAGGGTGATATAAATCGGTATATTCTCCAAACTTTTTGCTTTACCTAACTTTTTCAATAAGGCAATTTCTGAATGTTCCACCGTGTCGTAAAACAGCTCTGTGCGATTAGTCACGTCATATTCAGGAATCGTAAAATCAATTTGATTTGTCGCATAGACCCATTGGCCATTCCAAAAACACGCCGCCGCCACCGGACAAACATCATCTGTGGAATTTCGCAATTCTTTTAGTAACCCCGGAATCGGTTCTGGCATTTCTTTAGAATAATGAATTCGTCGTTTCATGCCAGCCGCCGCTTTAGCCACCTTCTCTTCTACTCCCTCCACTTTGCGCAAGCGACTATTCAAAGTAATCTGACGAATTTTGTCCGAAGTAGAAGTTTTGGCTTGCCGCGGTAGCACCGCTACATCTCCACAATATTTTTTCAATTGCTCAATCTGCTCATCAGAATAATTCTCTTTGATCGCAATCAGCACATCTGGACGTACCGTTTTAATCAAATGCCATTTTGGCTCAGCAGCTTGCTTGACGACAATCGCATCCGCAATATTGAGTAACTTAATAAATTCGTAGCGTTCGCCCTCCGGAATCACTGGCCTAGTTGGCCCTTTTCGCTTACGGATTTTTTCATCACTATCCATTGCAATTACTAGAAAATCACATAATGCTCTCGCTTTCATGATATAGCGCAAATGTCCTAAATGGAACAAATCCCACGATCCTTGTACCAAACCCACCTTTTGCCCAGTTTTATGAGCAATTTTTACGTTTGCTAGCCAGTTCTCATCCATATTAAATCGTCACCGGTATTCCTTTAATTGCAGGTTCAGGATTATAATCACTCAGCTCAAAATCGTCTATACGATAGTCAAAGATATTATCATGGCTATTCACAATTTTTAGAGTAGGGAATGGCTTACTTTCACGTGCCAAAATCTCCTCAGCCCACGGTAATTGATTTTCATAAATATGCGCATCAGAAACCATATGCACAAACTCTCCTGGTTCCAAGTCTAACACCTCGGACATCGCCAGGAGTAGAGCTGAATATTGTACCCAGTTGCTCGGACAACCAATCAACACATCACAACTTCTTTGGAACATCACTAAGTGTAATTTGCCATTCAAAATGCGAAAATGCATCCACCCATGGCACGGACATACCACCACCTTTTGCTGATGATCTTTATTGCGAATAATATATTGTGGAATCCAGGGCGAAATCAAATGTGTCTTGAGTTCTGGACGTTCTTTCATTTGCTTAATGATTTCCGCAAATTGATTGTAAGTCTTACCCTCAGCAGTTGGAAAACTCGCAAATGCTGCCCCATAGGACCCAGGACCCAAATCGCCAGGTTCTAGACCACGCTTAGCACACTTCTTTTCAGTACACCAATTTTTCCACCATTTACAGTGGAACTCTTCCAGTTCTTCTTGCGTACGCGCACCATTGATAAAACCAAGTAGTTCACCGATTGGAGTCTTCCAGAACTTAATATCACGCTCAGTCAAAAACGGCACACCATTCTTCAGAATATCAAAACGCATCACTGGGGCACCCAATAAGTCTATCGAGTCTACTTCTTTACCACTCTCGTCCACCATTGGTGACGGTCCTTTGATACCATGCTGCAAAACCGCTCGAATCAGGTTTTTGTACTGCTCGTCTGGTGTTCTCTCGCTGTATGGTCGATATTCACCTCTCATCTGTAACCTCCTATAGTTACTACAATCTTAACAGACGCCGCAGAGAAAATCAACTCAAATCCCCTAAGAATATGATATTACTTCACCAAAACACAGCCGACGCAAGCAGCTTATGCTTTCATTCTATCACAAGTTGTAATAAAAGTCAAGATATGCTACAATCAAAGAGGAAGGGTGGCCGAGTGGTTGATGGCACCGGTCTTGAAAACCGGCAAGTTAATAGCTTCGCAGGTTCGAATCCTGTCCCTTCCGCCAGGAAGGTTTTTGAGAAAGCAGACTGGATGTCGAACGCAGTGAGACTTCCTGCCCCTTGTCCCTTCCGCCATTATAAAAATAAGACCCAGCGGGTCGTATTTTTATAATGTTTGGGCAGTTCGTTCGTTTTGGTTCGAAAATCGTAGGAGGCGAGTAAAAAGCAGAGCTTGCTCTAGCTTTTCTGAGGTGACGCCCGATCTTTTGATTTTGCGAATACAAAATCAAAATCTTATCACTAACCATAGTTCAGTGATAATGCGTTGAGAACATCATTAATGTTTGTAAAAACTACCGCCTGCATGCCAAGGGATTTTGCTGCATCAACATTGGATGGTTTATCATCAAAGAAAATTGTTTCAGCAACATCTAAATTATATCGGTTGATTAAAATTTCGAATATCTTTACATTGGGCTTCCTAACATGCTCTTGATAAGAAAATACTCCTCCATCAAAATCTTCTAAAATATCACGCAGATAATTATAAGTTGCATCGATCATATCAGATAAAAAGAAAACTTTATATCCATTTTGGCGTATACGATATAACAAGTCAACCATCTCTGGCCTCTTTGGCATGGATATGCTTTTTGGGTCACGAAAGTCTAGAATGGCATGAACCTCTTGTTCATATTGTGGAAAGTCTTTAATTAGGCCTTCTATATACTGCGCAGTAGTCATATCTCCGAGTATGACCGCCTCAAATTCTTTAGAAAAGATTATTTTTTGCAAATTATCTATCTGTTGCTGAGTCAAATGTTTTTGAGACTTCGCACCAAGTTCATCTACAAGCACGCTACCAACATCAAAAACCACGTTCCTTATCATAATATATATTATACCATAGAATAAAAAATCACCCACAATTGAGTATTTGTGTTATAATAAAATCCACATGGTACCGTAGCTCAGTTGGTTAGAGCGTGGGACTCATAAGCCCAAGGTCACTGGTTCGAACCCAGTCGGTACTACCATTGACATTATTCAAAAAAGATGTTGTGAATAACAGCATCTTTTTTGATAGTGTAAGATCGGCACCCCGCCGCGGCATACTAGTCAGGCAGCGGAGGGGGAAACCGTTCCAGCGATTGTTCGGGCCGTTCGACGGGTAGACCGTCGAATCATTGAATTCGAGGTTGTAAGCGGCAGCCGAGGTACTAGAAGTATACGCCGCCCCACGCGACGACCACTCGTAGCCGTTGATGCCAGCGTTCCCAAGGGTACCAGCCGACACAGTCAGATTTAGGCGCCCGCTGCGCACGGAACTCCAGATACCAATTAGCCGCCCCACAATCTCGCGCGGGTCTAGAAGTTCAATTAACTAGGTTTTATGCCGTAGCCCAAAACTTGTTCAAGCCTCACACTTCTCTTCCGGAGCTTTAGAGGAGAACTTCACGATCTTTTATGCGGAGACCGGGAGTCAGCGGAGGAGTGAACTCGGGCTACTTTTGGGCTCCATGGACGTATATCCACAAAATTACTATAACATGCTATAATAATTACATGAAAGATAAAAAAGGCTTTACTGTCCTTGAACTCATGGTGGTGGGCGCATTTGCGGCGTTGCTCTTGGTAATTTTCTTCATCCAGAAGGCCAATGTTGAAGCAATGGATCGCGATGACGAGCGTAAGACCGCTATTAATGCAATGTATTATGCCCTGGAAGAGTATTATTACCCTAAATACGGTTATTATCCTGCCGAGATTGATGAGGAAATTTTACCTGTGATTGACCCAGAATTGTTTACTGATCCGCTAGGAGCCAATTTAGGTATTGAGGGGAGTTCATATAGTTATGAGGTCGCTAATTGTAATTCGGAAAATCATTGTCGTGAATATACTTTGCGTGCGACGTTAGAAAAGGAAGATACCTATATTAAAAAAGGTAAAAAATGAGTAAAACTAGGGTGGTGATTGCGCTAGGCGGCAACGCCTTGCAACAAAATGGTGAAGTAACAGCCGAAGCTCAAAAAGCTGTGGCTAATAAAATTGGTGAGATTATTGTCAAGCTTTCGGAAAAATATGAAATCATTATCGCCCATGGTAATGGTCCGCAGGTGGGCAACATTTTGGTGCATGAGGAAAATGCTAGTACTGCTTCTGCTCCAGCCATGCCGTTAGAAACCGCCGTGGCTATGAGCCAGGGACAGATTGGTTATTGGCTCGCGCAGGCCATCGATAATGCTTTTGCACGAAATCGCCAGCGCAAAAAAGTAATTAGCGTGGTGACTCAAGTCGTAGTTGATCGCAATGATCCGGCTTTCCGCCATCCTACCAAACCAATCGGTGAGTTTTATGATGAAAAGGAAGCTATTCATTTAACCAAACTGCGTGGTTGGGAAATGCGTGAGGACGCCGGCCGCGGCTATCGCCGCGTCGTGCCGTCACCAAAACCGATTGATATCGTGGAGCGCAAAGAAATCATGTCGCTAGTTCAGAACGGCACGATTGTAATCGCCGTCGGCGGCGGCGGTATCCCAGTTTTTCGTACCAAAGTTCTTAAAGTCCTCAAAGGAGTAGACGCCGTCATCGACAAAGACCTCGCCGCCGCTAAGCTTGCTGAGTTAGTTAAGGCAGACATTTTTGTATCTGTAACTGCTGTTCCATGTGCTTATCTCAACTTTGGACAACCCGACCAAATCGCTCTCGGCATGCTTACTCCTCGCGAAGTCATCGAGCATATCAAGTCTGGGCATTTTGGCGTAGGCTCAATGCTGCCAAAAATCCAAGCGGTGGCGGCGTTTGCGAGCAAGAAAAGGGTCGGGATTATTACTAATCCCGACAACCTTGAACTTGCTCTCAAACGCCGCAGCGGCACCATTGTTCAGGAAATGTAAATCAGACTAAGTTAACTCTCGCGCCGCCATTCGCACCGCTTCAGCCCAGCCTGTAGCGACATGAGGTGTTCCAGCTAATTCCTCAATTTTTAGTCCACTACGAATCGCTAAAACCACTTCTTGGATTACTAAGTCCGCCTCTGGTGACACCACAGTAGCTCCAATAATTTGCATTCGCGAATTTATTAATAATTTTACAAAACCCGCCCGAAAATCATTTGTATTAGATGCGCTAATCGATTCCAATGGCACGATAGTCGACTTATATCTTTGTTTAATTTGTGCACACTCGAGTTCATTCAGACCTACCTTCGCTACACGTGGCAAAGTATTCGTCATCCGCACGAAACCAGTATAATTCACCACATTTCCCGCACCGCGCAAAGCATTTAAGGTTGCTAACTTACCTTCATAGGTTGCTTTTTCGGTAGAGCTTTCTCCACCAATCACATCACCTGCTGCCCAAATATGTCCATTCGAGGTACGTAAACTTTGGTTTACATCAATTCCACGATAAGAAAACTTCACCCCGGCATTTTCTAGACCGATATCTGTGGTCGGCTCTGGTGTAGTGGCTAACACAATTGCCTCTACACGCATTGACTTCTCTTGCCCGCCACGAATAAAAATAATTTGTTGACTGCCAGCGTCCTGCTGCAACGCTATCACCCGAGAATTATACAAAATTTTTACACCGAAACGATCTTTCAAATGTTTTTCAATCACTTCGCTTACTTCTACATCCTCACGTGGCAATAATCGTTCCTGTGCCTCAATTAGAACCACGTTCACTCCTAGCGCAGCAAAATATTCTGCTAGTTCGCATCCTGTTGAACCGCCACCAATCACGCCAATTACTTTCGGTAGTTTAGCCATTCTTAGTGCTGTATCTGGTGACCAGCAATTTACTGTATCAATGCCAGAAATCCCGTTCACAGCCACATTTGTGCCAGTAGCAATCAAAAACTTTTCACTGCTGATCTGTTGATTACCAACAGCAATCTCATGTGAACTAATAAACTGCGCAAAGCCATGGTAGCAGTCTATACCCGCATTCTCAAATACTTTACGGCTGCCACCACCAGCTCGCCGTACAGCTGCTGCCTGCCAATTTAACACAGTAGGATAGTTATAGCGTAAAGTCGTGCTCGACATGCCAAAGCGTGATCCAGCCACGGCCTCAGCATAGAGCTGACCGAAACCCAGCGCCGCTCCATAGGGAATGTCACGATAATTCAATGTTGTTCCACCCCAGCGGTCTGATTCCACGACGGCCGTCTTAAATCCCATACCAGCAGCCATCAAAGCCGCTGCACTACCAGCCGCACCACTACCTACCACCAGGTATTGATAATCGCATCTTGCCATTTAGTTTTTACCCACCATATCTTATATTATTTTACCACGATTTTGATAAACATAAGCCAAATCCGCATTATACTTTGCTGCTTCCAAAGCCACTCTTCGATTAATATCATCAACAGTTACCACCGTACGTTTACTTGCCCATTTTGCTACGCATGCTACAACCTTATTTGCAATTAGTTCCGCAGTGCTCTGCGGAAGATGTAATAACTTAGCCTCCTGCAAAATATCAGCCACTAGTTTCTCTTCGCTAAAAGCAAAACTCTGTGGGGTTTTGACTTTGCGCCTTGATAAAATATTTTTTTTCATCATGCGAGTACCTCAAAAGTAAAGATAAAACTTGCCAGCACCAAGAAGCCTACTCCAGTTAAAATTCGGAAAAAAGTCTTATGTTTGACGCGCCACCTCTGGATATCTACCACCGTTTGTCCTTTACGAATTGCCAAACGCAGAATTACGGATGGCAGAATTGCCACAATTGTATACATCCCAATTGCAATTAGCTGATGTAAATGCGGTAATTCTAAAATACTATTTGCGGCAACTACCAACAAAATCAGAGCAAATGGCATTTCTGCAAAACTTGTTAGCAGCCCTAAAGAAAACGCCTCAGTGTTACTATTAGTTAATTTAGCGCGTTTATCAATGAATTTTGCCACACTGCGCGGCAACCAAAGTTCTGTGCTACGACCGCGACGATAATAAAACATCCACGCGATAATTGCTAGTGCCACTAGCATACATACGATGATTATCAATTCTTCAGCATACAATGTTTTGCCAAAATAACGGTCCAACACAAATGCTACTGTAGCTAGGCTTAACAAAATCAAAGTCCCAATCCCAGAAATATAACTACTCACCAAATGCTTTGTTTTTTTACGTACGTGCTTACCAATACTAGCATGATATAGCAACAGCAAAGCCCCAAGTTCCAACTGTAAAGTCGCATGAATTACAGCGGCCAAAAACACCTCACTATAGGGAACGACCATTTCCATATTCACATTATATCACACTTATGCTTGCTAAATTTTTCAAATTTGTGCTACACTCCCGTCATGAAGAAAATAATACCCCATCTAAGCATAAAAATTATTATCGGTAGTGTGCTGTTATTTGGTTTAAATTTCCAGAATACCATAAGTATTAAGGAATCTTTTACTGCTTCTGCTAAAAATGGTACTACGATTTCGAATATTAATCCGAACCTAACATCCTCAACAATACCAGACGCGCCCAATGTATCTCAACCTACGACTGATCTTCCTGTACAAAACACTAATTTAATTATTAAAGCTATCAACCCTGGATATACTATTGATGGAATTCGCGACGTCGGCGAGTTCGTCGAACTTCAGAACAATACCGACGCCTCACTCTCGCTCGCCGGCTATTCGCTTCGCTACACTAATTCTAGCGGTAAGCAAACAACCTTAGTTGACTTTTCTGAAGGGAGTTCCATGGTCGGCGAGTTTCTCCTCTTACGCTTGGCACGCACTAGCAACGGTGCAGATGCTGAAATGGTTTATACTACGACTTTAGCTATGTCCAACGCTAACCTTGAACTCCTATATAATGGTCAAGTAATTGATCGTGTTTGTTGGTCAAAAGAAGATAGTTGTTCTGCAGTTTTCGACAGCAAAGCCCCTTCCACACTCGTGCGAGATGACGTTTCTGGAGAATTTATACATTGGTTTACTAGCTATGAGTTACATTATGATCCTTTACACCCTACGCTACAGTTACCACTAGAACCGGACGACATTGATAACTCCGAGCTTCCCAATACTCCAGAAGAAACTCCGACCGCTCACTGTCGTGGGCTAGAGTTTACAGAAGTTCTATCTTATTATGCCGAAAGCCAAACTGAGCAATTTATTGAGCTCTATAATGCAACCGACCAACCAATAAACCTTAGCGGTTGCACACTAATTTATAAAAAGAAACTTTATTCTTTAAATGGAAATATATCACCAGACGGGTATTTTGTAATTTATCCTCATCAATTTACGCCACAATTCTCCATTACCAAGAATCCCAATTCCACCAACAGTATTGAACTACTTGATATTGATGGCTCAACGGTAGATATACTGATTTACTCACACGGACAAAAGAAAGCCACTTCTTATGCTAAATTCATTGAAGCGGATGGTTCAGAATCTTGGAGCTTAACTTATGCTCCTACTCCCGGTAGTATCAATGTCTACCAAGAATTTCGCACTTGCCCAACCGGTAAAGTAATAAATCCCGCTACAGGCAATTGCATCACGGTTACCCTTACGTCTAATAATACCTCTACTGAATGCCCAGCTGGAAAATATCGCAATCCGTTGACCGGACGTTGTAAAAAACTTGAATCTTCCACCACAGAACCCAAGCCCTGCGCTGAAGGCTATGAACGTAATCCTGAAACCAATCGTTGCCGTAAAATCAAAGCCGAAAACGATGGTGCTGGTTATGCGCTCATCCCAGCCACCAACTCTAGTACTTCAACCTTTGCGGCTTTTGGGCTTGTTATTCTACTAGTTATGCTGGGTGTAGTCTATATTATCTTACAGTTCCGCCACGAGATCGCCCGTACGGCTCGCAAAACTCGTCAACGCTTCTACCACGTTCGCAAAAACTTGGTCGCGTGGTACATCAGCTTTCACCGGCACAAGAAGCCCTAACTCCTGATAATGTCGTAGAACAGGAACAGTTTTTTCACGGTACTCATTAATTCGCGTCTGAAAAACCTCTGGATTAGTGTCGTCTTCACGCAAACCACGATCATTCAATAGTTTCGCCGCCTCCCAGCGCTCAATAGCATCTTGTTCTGAAAGTTGTAACATGATTACTGCACGAATTGGATGACCGCTAGCTTTAGCCACGCTCATCACCTGGTTCTCCTCACCTTCCCAGCGTCCAATTGAAGACAAAACTAAAGGATACTCCCATAATTCCTTCTTTTCAAAATACGGCAACACCCAATCGTAGAACAAGTTTGAAGGCATCAATTTACCACCACCAGTAATATTCTGGTTGGTTGATTTTTCCAAAGTTCGAGCAATCAAGCCTGACGATAAAAACTTACCATTAATCGCCTCAGCTAAACGTACCCCCACTGTATCTTTACCGCTCATTGGCAAACCAAATATATTAATACTACCCGTGCCAAGCCATTTTTTGATTAGTTGTAACTGCTCTTCCATAAACGCATTATAACATATCTTATGAAATTATTAATTAGATGCCTGTAGCTGTGGATAACTTGTGTAAAACTTATTAATATACTGTGTAAAACCTGTGAATAACGTCCATCAAATAGCAGTCTTGCCAAAAGAGTGCTAATCGCATATAATAATACACATGAATCTCAGCAAACGCCAAGAGGAAATTCTCTTTGCAATTATTGAAGAGTACGCCGAAATTGCCACACCGGTAGGGAGTGTTACTTTGGCTAAACTTTTTAATGTCTCTTCGGCTACAATTCGTGCAGAAATGGCTCGCCTAGAAGAGTATGGCTATATTGCTCAACCACATACATCAGCTGGTCGTGTTCCAACTGACTCTGGTTATCGTTATTATGTTAATGCTCTCGCGGAACAGCCCGAGCGTGTATCGGATGTAGAACAGCTTCGTGGTAATAACGAAGACAAACCCCTCGAGCGCAGTAATCGTGTCCTTGAAGTGCGCATTAGTTCGCAGGAGCGGGCTGATTTTGCCATCCGTGGTGCCGTTGATTCATTAGTCGAGCTTACTGGCAATCTTGGGCTTGCCACCATCGGCGACCAGCTCTACATGTCTGGCATTGCTAGGTTGTTTACGCAACCGGAATTTTTAGACAATCAACGCGTACAAGCTGTAGCCAAGTTATTAGACAATCTTGAGCCTTGGCTACGCGAGGCTGCTCCTGGCCAACCGCTCAATATTTTCATTGGCCAAGAAAACCCCATTGGCAAAACCTCGCAAGTTTCACTCATCATTAGCCGTTTTCGTTCGCCATATTCCGATCGCAGTTACATTGGGGTGTTAGGCCCAACTCGTCAGAACTACGCCAAAGTCATGTCGCTTGTTCGTCAGGCTGGTGGTATGCTTGAAACCGCGCTCGCATTAAAATAATCTAAGGAGAGAATATGAAAAAGTCCAAAGTTGAAGTTAAAGAACCCGCCGTAACACCCGCACCAGATAATACTACAGAGGATGTCGTAGAATGCCCAAATCCTGCTGAAGCTGCACTTGCAGAACTCACTAACGATTTGCAACGTACCCGCGCCGATTTTGAAAACTTCCGTAAGCAAGTTGAAGTGCAAAAAAACCAGGCTATGGCTTCAGCTAAATATGCCACTGTCGTCAAGTTCTTGCCATTAGTTGACGATTTTTCTCGTGCAATTGATGCCTACAGTGAGCAACTGGCTCCATTGCGCAAGAGTTTAGATAAAACTCTGTCTAGTCTTGGGCTCACTCAAATTGACTCTCGGCCTGGTACCGAATTTAACCCAGATCTTCATGAGGCAATTTCTGTCGAAGATAACGAAGGTGACTCTGAAGTCATCGCTGAAACCCTGCGCCCAGGTTATCTTTATGATGGTGCTGTCATCCGCGCCGCCATGGTTAAAGTCAAACACCAATAATTTTCCTTTGACTCTTTGCGCTTGCGCTAAAAAGTGCTACAATAAATACATATGAAGAGTCATGATGGGAAAGTTTTAGCTCGCATTGGTCGTCGCATCCGTGCCTGCGATTATCTGGTAGTAGCGCAGCTATTTTTACAAAGCGATTTCTTGTTAGAACAGCCGCTTGTACCTGACGATATTAAACCTCGGCTTTTGGGCCATTGGGGTACTTGTCACGGCATTAATGTTGCTTATGCTAATTTACGAGCCTACTTTAGTAAAGAGCAGCAAATTACTCATCCAGTATCCAAACCTCAAAAATCTGCTCAGACCATTAACCCCTTTGCAGTTGGTGCTAAATTAGTAGAAACGGAAGAAGCTGAGCCTGACACATCAGTAGTCGATCCAAATTTCTCTTTTATACTCGGCCCAGGTCATGGCTTTCCAGCCCTACAAGCTAATTTATTCATTGATGGAGATTTAGAAAAAGTCGATTCCAAAGCCAAACGCGACGCTAGTGGTATTGCTTACGTTTGTCGTAATTTTTCTTGGCCAGACGGTTTTCCGTCACACGCCAGCCCATTTACTCCCGGAGTCATTTGTGAGGGCGGGGAATTAGGCTATGCTCTTGGCGCTGCCTATGGTTATGTTCTTGGTCATCCCGAACGTACTGTAGCCGTAATGCTCGGTGATGGAGAATTAGAAACTGCCACTGCCTTGTCTTCGCTCAACCTTGTCAAATTAGTTGGCAACCATCGTGCTCATGGTCAGGTAATTCCAGTTTTGCATCTTAACGGTTACAAAATTTCTGCCCCCACGCTTTACGGTCGTAAATCCGAGCGCGAGCTTCACGAGCTGGTCCGCGGCTTTGGTTATACTCCAGTCGCTATTCATGGGGATAGTGCCGAGGTCTTTCAGGATGCTTTAGACCGTGCTGCCAAGTATGAACATCCATTTCTAATTTTACGTACCGAAAAAGGCGCCACTGGTCCGCAGGAAGTTAATGGTCGCAAGGTTGCCGGCAATTATTTAGCTCACCAAATTCCGCTTCCAGATGCCAAGACTAATCCTGATGAACTTAAGGCATTGCAAAAATGGCTCGAAAGTTATCATTTTACCGAACTTTTCAACTCCGAGAAAGGATTTACACTATGATTGATATTGTTGACCATCCTGGTAGCGAAAAATTCTCGCCCGCCCGCAGTATCGGCGCGATTATGGCGGACTATATGTCTAAGCATGATGATTTTTATCTTTTCTCACCAGATGAAACCACCAGCAATAAGCTCGACGCTGTTTTTGAGGTCTCCGCTCGAGCCTGGGATTTAGCACGCCGAGATTTCGATTTGCCAGAATCTTTTGATGGCCAAATTATCGAATTGCTCTCCGAGAACACCCTCTTCGCTTGCATGGTCGGCCATTTGATTGCTGGTGGTACTGCCATGATGACAAGCTATGAAGCCTTCTTTTCTATTATCACTTCCCAAGTACTCCAGCATCTCAAATTTCTCGATCAATCCAGTCAGGTTAAATGGCGTCCTAGCTACCCCGCCGCCAACCTTCTTTCCACCAGTACCTGTTGGCGCCAGGATCACAATGGCTTCACCCATCAGTCGCCTGCCCTAATTTCTACTTTACTTTGCCTCCCTAGCAATCTTAGTAACTGTCTTTTTCCAGTGGATGATGTTGCTGCCGAAGCCGCGTTTATCTACATGATGCGTTCTAAGAATGTTGTGAACCTTACAACATTTAACAAAACCGATCAGCCTCGCTGGCTTAATTCTCACCAAGCTGATGACCAGCTCAGTCATAGTGGCGCAAGTATTTTTGATTTTATTTCAGATGAAGGCGAGCCAGATTACGTTTTGGTCGGTGCTGGCGATATTGTCTCTTGCGAGGCTATTAAAGCCATTGAGCTTCTTCGTCAAGATTTCTCAAACAAAAAGTTTCGGTTTGTTAATATCGCTGCTCTGTCATATAACGCTATTGGTACTACCGATAATAAGCTCTCGCAGGCAAATTTTGACAAACTGTTCACTACAGATAAGCCCATTATTGCTAATTTTCACGGTTATCCAGCAACTTTGCAACAAATTCTCACTAATTATGCTTTACCTAGCCGGTTACATGTTCATGGTTTTGAGGAGCATGGCAGCACTACCACTCCATTCCAAATGCTGAGTGTCAATCACGCTTCGCGCTATCATTTAGCCATGGATATTGCTAAGTTGGAAAAACGCGATGATTTGGTAGAAAAATATCAAAAAATTATTGATGATAATGCTAATTATGCTCATGAACACGGCGTAGATTAGGTCGTTGATTAAAGTTCGCCCGCCGAGCAGAAGTTTAGTATTGACAAAAGTTTGTATCTGTGATAATATAAGAGTATAGCCTTGAATGAGGCCATGCTTTTGGGGTGCTAGATACGTAAAAATCACTAATATCAACAATTAATATGCTAGAATAAAAAACAATGGAATTATTTATATTAATTATTACGCTGCTGATTTTGGCAGAAACTACAATTATAACTATCAAAAACATTAAAACCCCTTTTTCGGGGTCTAACCAAAAACGCAAAGTCTATGTTGACACTTCGGCCTTGATGGATCCGCGTTTGCTTGCCGTCGCTCAGACTGGCTTCATTGGGGATAACTTGATTGTGCCACGCAGCGTAATTCAAGAGTTGCAGCTTCTGGCCGACGGCAAGGATCATGATAAGCGTCTGCGCGCCCGTGCGGGGCTTGACGCCGTGCGCGAGCTCGAGCGCGTAATTTATTTCGACGTTACTATTTTAGGCGATCAACTTGATCGCACACCAGTCGACAATCGCTTGCTCGAGCTCGCGAAAGCCAACCGTGGTGCTATCCTCACCAATGATTTTAATCTGGAAAAGGTTGCCGCCACCGAGCATATCGATACCCTTAACCTTAACGCCCTAGCTCTAGTTCTGCGTAACGAATATCTACCAGGCGAAACCGCTAAGGTCAAAATTGTTGCTACTGGCAGCGGAATAGACCAAGGTGTGGCATATCTCAAAGACGGTACAATGGTTGTAGTTGATCATGCCAGCAAAAAAATTGGTGAAGAGATCGAAGTGGAGTTTGTGCGGGTTAACCAAACTGCCGCAGGCACAATGATGTTTGCCAAAACCACCAAAACCCGTGCTAGTCAAAAAACTTCAACTAAATCTACTACTCGGTCCAAACCAGAATCAAGGACGGCAAATAATTCTAAAAAACCCACTCGTCGTTCACATTAAACAAATTCTGCTCTCACCTAGGTGAGAGCAGAATTGCTATGTACGTAGTCACTACTGCGTCTGTGTGGAGCCTCCCCCATCGGTTCCGCCGGAAGTAAATGATGTAAATGCCTTACGCACTGTCTTGCCATCAGCATCCGTTACTTCCACAGTTACATTCTTCTCAGTGCCCAGCACAGTATAAACTAGCCCATTTTTAAGGATATCAGCTGTCACCTGACCCTTGGAGGCTTCTTTGCCATCCACTAGGATGCGGTAAGTTGCCAAGTCACTTGAACCTGGTGTCAATTTAATCTCTAATACATCCCTAGTGCTAGAAACCCGACGCGTAATTCCAATCTCGGCACTTACATTCTCACAGGTATCTACCTCATCATAGTTATAGCCGTCAGGCACATGCCAAGTCTCCGTCTTAGACACCGGATCTACATACTTAGTTAACTCCAACTCTATACGCTGACTTTCCGGTGTACAATCTGCTGCCCGAAGACCATTTTTCTTATTAAACGCCACAGTCTCTTTCACGATGCCGGAGTTCTTATCGCTGTACCAACTTGGCCAAATATCAGTCTTTCCACCAATAGTCAAAGTCTGAATACCAGCTGGTTTTACAGGTTTGTCTCCCGACTTCCACTTACCTTCCTGGGCATAAAGATTCTTATGCACATTACTCATGTAACTATTCACGACAATTCGCGTCACGTTATTGGTACTGCTACGCAATCCAGAGCCGTCATGGTTACCATTCCATACTACTGTAGCGATTGCTGTGGAATAGCTTGCCATCCATAAATCTTTTGCCACTGCACTATTGGATGTGGTAGATGTACCAGTTTTAGTCCCAGTCCACACACCATTAATTACAAATCCTGGAGCCGAACCAGAAGCCCCAAATACTAATTGCCGTGCGCTAGCATCACCCAGAATATCAGAAATCTCATAGGCTACTTGTTCATCTACAATTCGCTCACCTTCCGCATCCTGCCAGGTTTCCAATACCTTGCCACTCTGGTCTTTCACCTCAAGCACATAGGCCAAATCTTTATAGACTCCGCCTCTGGCTAGTGAAGCATAGGCATTAGCATGTTCTACCGGCAATACGGTACAACCGCTACCGATCGCCATAGACAAACCCGCCGCACCACCATCGGCACAGTAATTCTTGTCCCCTAGACCATGTAAAATCTCTAGCGCATTTTCAATTCCTACGATTGCCAGTGCTTTTGCTGCCGGGATGTTTAAGGAGTTACCTAATGCTTGCCGCACCGTTACATTGCCATAAAACTTACCAGTAAAGTTGCGCAACGCACATTGCCCAGTATAGCCTGCACAATAAATTGCATCAATATTTTCATCTTTTAGTACAGTGCCTGGACCGTAAACTTGGTCGCCAGTCAACGAGAACAGTGGTGTAAAATCCAGCAACGGCTTGATTGAAGAGCCCGGCTCTAGCGGAGAAGTTGCTGCATTCACCTCACCATAAACTGGCGTATTCCAATCTACTGACCCTACCATGGCAATCACTTGCGCAGTCTCGGTATCAACTGACGCTAAGGCAATATTGTCACTACCATTTGTATTTAGACTCTTTGCGCCTTCCGCCACAGCTGCTTCTGCCATCTCTTGAGCACGGTAATCTAATGTCGTCTTGATGGTATATCCACCTGTGCGCATCGTTTGGATGCCGTATTTCTCTTCGAGCTGCTTTTTCACCTCCATCACAAAATGTGGCGCTTTGATATTGTCGTACTGGGTTGATTCTGGTAATATTTGATCCAAAATTGGTACTTCCTTAGCTTCTGCCGCCTCTTCTGCAGAAATATATCCCATCTCCGCCATTACATCCAAAGTCTTGTGCTGGCGTGCAATCAAGGCCTCGTTGCCTGGTTCATAGTATGGATTCAAAATTGCTGGGTTGTTTGGAATTGCCGCGAGCAAAGCCGACTCGGCTAGATTCAAATCTTTCGCGCTCTTACCAAAATAAGTCTGCGCTGCACTTTCAATTCCATTTCGTCGACCGCCATAGGGCGACTCGTTCAGATACATGGTAATGATCTGCTCTTTACTATACATCTTTTCCAGCTCAATCGACAAAATCAACTCTTTCACCTTACGCGCAATACCACCACGGTTTTCCGAAGCTGCCTCATCCGAGAAGAATAACTGTTTAATCAACTGCTGCGTCAACGTAGAACCACCTTGTACGCCCCGACCAGTCAAGGTCGACAACGCTGCGCGCACCAACGCCGAAAGGTCAACCCCAGGGTGGCTATAAAAACTACGGTCTTCAATTGCCACCGTTGCTTGACGCACATAAGTAGAAATTTGGTCACCCTCCACTACCAAGCGATAATCCGCATCACCTTTGTCTTCCCAGAGTACTACGCCGTTACGATCCAGATAGGTGTTCACCGTCTCAGAAATCGTCAAATTACTTAACTGAATTTCTTTCAACTGACTCTTATAGTACACGAACAAAAAACCTACCAAAATAATACCAAGCAAGACACAAGCAGCGATAATTTTCCCAATTCGCTTCAAACCTTCCTTGGAAAACCAGTATGCCTTAATCCGTTCCCACCGAAAATGCGCAAAAAACCGCGCAGGTTGTTCCTTGGGCAAAGGTCGCAAATCGGTGTTTTTATTTGATGCGGCTTTCTTCTTTGTAACTTGAGAAGCCTTGCTCTTTACTGATTTTGCCAGTTTCCGCGTGCGGTCTGTCACCAAGCTAGAATAAACCCCCATTTTTTCTCTTTTGGTAGGCTTGCTACCAGAGTGATTCGCAGTTTTTACCATGTATTAATTATACCACAAACACCATAAAATCTACCATACCTAGCGGGGAATTGTCATTTTGCTGTCACTTTATTACGGGGTTTCTTTCTCGTTTCATCAAACTTGCGCTTGTATCTTTTGACAAAATCGTGCTATAATGCCAATTTTCTTGCCAAACCCCACTTTTACCACAAACACTATTGACAATTTTACAATTCTGTGCTACAATGAAAACATAAGGTGTATTCACGCGCCGCAAAGCTTTTTGATAATCAAAAAGAGGCGTCTTAGGATACGCCTCTGAAGTACATTAAAAGTTTACGACGTGATCTTCAAGAAAATAGGGGGTAAAAGTTATGAAGGTAAAAATTAAATCTGTTCTAGTATTGTTATGCTACATTGGGATTATTGGCATTATACCGCTTATGTATGTGACGGCTAATTTTATCCATTATCAGCTTCATGTGCGCTTGATACTTGTTGAGGCACTTCTTATTCTCATGATTGGGCTGGTTTATTTAGGGTTGTTAGCAGTATTCATGGCAATCATTGGATGTTCTGATATGCCCAAAGAAGTAACTGAAACGCAAGATTCTAGACCTAATCATGAGCCTGTTGCTTCAAATCATGGTAGCAATATTCAGGAAGTTATGGAGAATATCAGGAACAATGAGTTAGAGTACACTGCGTGCTTCGACCTTGAAGGAAGAAAATTAGCCGAAGGCACACTTCTATCACCTCATGAGTGCAGTATCACTGCGGAAGATTGGCGTAATATATGCTACCGAGGGGATGAAATCATAAAAGTTCACAACCATCCTGGTTGTTCTAACGTAGCATTCTCAGCTCAAGACTTTAAAGCTTTCCTGCAGAAAGACTTCATCCGGAAAACCCTAGTTGTGACAAAAGATTACAACTATACCATGGAGAAAGTAGGAGATAAGTATGAAACTTTACAGGACGATGCAAAGTCATATGCGGCAAAAATGTATACTCAGTGTATTTGGCTTTCAGCGTTTTCGGATCGGCTCTGGTCAATAGTGGTAGTACGTAGAACAGCAAAAAAGTTTGGCCTCAGGTTCAAAGTAGAACGCATCAACCAAACTCCAACAAGAAAAATTATTCCAGTTGGCGTGATGGCGTGTGTAATTTTAATGATGTTCTGTTTTGCTAAGCCTCAGGCTTCGGCCTCAGCTGTTGCCCGATACAATAGCGCAGCAGACGACCCATGCTTTCATGGTAACACTCAAACCGCTGGCGGTCAGCAAGATAACATCATCACAGAAGACTCATTAGCTAATGAGATCGTTTCGGGCTATATTGATACACCCATGTAATATTTTGCAGTGTTATTTCATTTCTTCAGTTCATTTCACGTCTATAACCACAAGCAAAACCCACCCAGGATACTGAGCGGGTTTTCTGCTGCCAAGATTTCTACATCACTACGGCAAACTTATTCTTGCCCCGCTTCACGATCGCAATTTGATCCACTGACACGTCTTCAGCCACTTTTGTGCCATTTACAGTGATTGCTCCAGCGGTAGTCAACTTGCGCGCTTCGGTTTTGCTGCTCGCGAGACCAGTTTTCACCAAAATATCAAACAACTGCGAGCCCATCTGCCCCTTGGCTAAATATTCACCAAGTTCCGCAATTTCTTCACCAGACAAACTCGATAAATCTTCCGTAAACAGCCGCTCGCTCAGCGCAATCACCGCCTCTGCCGCAGCTTTGCCATGTACTACTTCTGTCACACCCTTTGCCAGTGCCTTTTGTGCCACTCGTTGCTCTGGATGTTCAACCTGCTGGCGCAAAATCTCTGCCACTTCTGGTCTTTCTAGCAACGTGTAAATCTTCAACAAATATTCCACTGCACTATCTGGCTGGTTAATCCAGAACTGGTAAAAATCGAAAATTGAAGTCCTTCCTGACGAAAGCCAGACTGCATTGCCCTCTGACTTACCGAATTTTCGCCCAGTAACTGGGTCAATAATTAGTGGTGTGCTCCAAGCATCGGCAGTTGCCCCCTCTAGGCGCTTAATCAAATGGATACCACTGGAACAGTTACCGAATTGGTCTGCCCCACATAGTTGCAAATCTACGCCATATTCGCGGAAAAGATGCAAAAAGTCATATCCCTGAATCAAAGTATAAGAAAATTCAGCATAAGAAATTCCACTACCACCTTCGCCAATCCGGTTCTGCACAAACTGACGATCAAGGAGCTGTGTCATCGAGAACGCCTTACCAACTTCGCGCAAAAACGTCAGATAGTTCATATCCTTGAACCAGTCATAGTTGTCCACCATCACCAGCTCGTCACTCTGCACAATCTTGCGCATCTGCGCGCCAATGCAAGCCTTATTGTGCTCCACTTCTTCCAGCGGCTTCAAGTCGCGCTCACCGTTATCTTTTGGGTCGCCAATCTGCCCCGTGGCACCGCCCACCAACAGATATGGCTGATAGCCATGTCGCACAAAACAAGCGCACATCATGGCTGCCGCCAGGTTACCAATCGTTAGGGAATCAGCCGACGGGTCGGCACCCCAATAAAATTTCTTGTTTGCTCGGTTATCTAGTTCTGTTGCATCTTTGATGGTAGTTTCGGCGCAGAAACCGCGCCAGATTAGTTCTTCCGATAAATTCATAGAATGATTATATCATAATTCATGAAAAATGCCCCCGAAGGGGCACTTTATTCATTTTCCAATAAATTACATATGGCGTTATAATACTTTTCTGCGCTGTTCACGACATCGGAGTGACCGCAGTCGATATATTCAATATCAGCGTCAAGATAAAAGTACTCCAGCACGTTATTATCCAGCAGGGTGTCGTACTCGCTGCAGACCAGCCCATAAGTATTGCTAGTCACCAGCGGAGGAGAGTCATAACAGATGCTCCAATACTGATCAATCAGTAAGATTGGAGAATATTGTCCGCCCCAACTTGGCACAACCGGCAAATAGCTCGCCCACCCACATGCATGGCAAGCCAATTCTGCTACTGGTGAAGCAAACTTTAATACTGCCCCCAATGGAGACTGGAGGGCTTCACGAGTTGGACACGGGTTGATTGCGTAGACTTTAATTGTGCTGCCAAGGTCGCGTTCGAGATACCTTGCCACATGATCTCCTAAGGAGATTGTAAAAACTCTGGCTTCGTAACTATGTTCTTTTATATCCTGTGCAATCAATTTTGCTGTTGCCTTAGGGCTCCAGCCCTTGGTGCTAAATTGCACAAAGGTATAATTCTCCCCAAACTCCGACTTCATAAAATCAAAAGCCGTGTCCGCTTGATTCAAATTGCCAGCGATCAGATAAGTCATAGTCTTATCCTCTGGATTCTCAATGTGGGTTTCCAAAGTTGCTGCAAGTTCACCGTGCAGAGCCCACCATATCCTCGTCAGCGTAAAAGTAATTGCATTTAACAGTATTGCTCCCAGAATAACTTTTGTGCGTATGCTCATTTTCCTACCCCCTTCTGCGAATTGCCCGGCTCTTTATTCGCGTTTTAAACCAGACAATATAAAATATCACTACAGTTACAATAAATCCAACGAGCCAATATGGCTCAAAGTTGCACCGCCACACTCCAGCCACTGTTAACACCATCAAAACAAACCAAACATATGTCAAGGTTGTCATTGATATAGTGAATACACGATCCGTGGAGCGCTTTCCTAGCCATTGCCAAATCAAGTCTATTATCGTCACTATCGTCACAACTAATAAACCCATGGGTTTATTATCCATAACATGGATAATTCCGCCGATTACGAGACAAAAATCCGCCAACGGATCCATTGTAATCGGCAAGCGGTTGAACCAATGTCGATATGGCTGATCGCTTGCAAACTTGCGATAGCACCACCCGTCTACGGCGTCACTTAAAAACGCCAGCGTAAACAAGATAGCCCATATTACATGTTTTTCCGTTATCATGGCTAAGCTTAGGCTTACGACAATTCGGAACCAGCATAAAATATTAGCCGACTCATACAACAACTTTGATTGTCTACTAATGACAATCACCTCCTTTTTAACTAGATGCAGGGGTAAAACACCAAACATACCCCATACTTTAATTATAGCACACATAACCAAAAATGTCAATAGAAAGGCTATTAAATCCATTATGATCAAATCATGTTATACTCATACTATGAAAAAAGTATTAGCATTTGATATCGACCAAACTCTCAACATTGCCAAAACCCCAATCCCACCAGAAATTGCCGAACTCCTAGTGAAATGTCTTGATTTTTACGAAATCTGTCCGATTTCAGGCCAAAAGTTTGAACAATTTATCATCCAAATTGTAGATGAACTCGAGAAAGCTAACGTTACCGAGGAGCAACTTATTCATTTGCATCTTTTTGTAGCGCAAGGTACGCAATATTACCGCTATGATTTGGATAATCACGATTGGACACAAGTCTACAATTACCCACTCAAAGAAGAAGATGTTGTAAAAATCACAACAGTATTAGAGCAAGCAGCCAAGAAACTTGGCTATTGGGAGGCTGATAATTTATTGCCAGGCGACCAAATTATCGAAAACCGCCTTTCTCAGGTCACTTTTTCGGCACTTGGTCAAGCCATGGGCACTTCTGAGAAATACGATTGGGACCCAGACTGCAAAAAACGCCAAGCGATTGTCGACGAATGTCAGAAACTCCTACCAGGATTTCTCTATGAAATCGGTGGTACCACATCCATCAACGTAGCTGCACCCGGCATGAACAAAGAATTTGGCATGAAACACCTCTTGGAGGAGTTAAAAGTTGATAAATCCGAGGTTTTGTATTTTGGCGATATGACTCAGCCTGGTGGTAACGATTATCCGGTAGTGCAAATGGGGGTTGATACTATTACCGTGCGTTCCCACGAAGATACTGTCTACGCTTTACGTGGGATTCTTGGCGTCACCGCATAGAAAGTCGCCGCTACTCCTCTGCAAACACGCATAGGGAAATGGTAAAAGAGTACCAGAATGTGCTATAATTGACTTATGAAATCATATATCGTGGGCAATTGGAAGATGAACTTTTCGGTCGGGGAGTCTTCCGTCTATCTTCATAAACTGCAACAAAAAATCCGGGCTTTCCGGAGTGTGGAGGTAATTGTTGCACCATCTTTGGTGGCTCTGCAACCTTTATCTTTGCAGGTTGACCGTAAAAAATTACGCCTAGCAGCACAATCTGCCAATCCACATGATTTTGGCGCTTATACTGGAGAAGTTTCTTTTACACAGCTGCGTGGCTTAGTTGATTATTGCATTATTGGACATTCTGAGCGTCGTCAGCTCTTTCATGCTAGCGACAAAGACATCCGCGCCTCGGTAGCAGCAGCTTTGCGCAACCAAATCACCCCTATCCTTTGTATTGGTGAGACCGAGACCGAGCATACTTTTGGTGAAACCCATGATGTAGTGCGCGACCAGCTTTTGGGTGGGCTGTCTGAAGTGTCGACCGAGGATATTTCTAAAGTTATTATTGCTTATGAGCCAATTTGGGCTATCAGTACCACGACTGGCGCTCATTTGGCTTCTCCCGACGAAATCGCAGATATCGCCAAATTTATTCGTCGCACGCTTACCGAGACTTATGGCAAAGAAGCAGGTGAAAATATTCCAGTTCTCTATGGTGGTAGCGTCAACCCATCTAATGCTGGTGCTTATCTCACTGTACCTGGTATTAATGGTTTGTTGGTGGGCGGTGCTAGCCTGGTGGCAGATCAATTTGCAGAAATTATCGAAACCGCTAAGAAAGTACAGGATTAATGGAACAGGGCGCGCAAAAACAATCTGGGCAGAACGGTATTATGCACCGCCAGATGGATTTTGTCGCCAATAAAACTAATAAGACCACCAAGATAGAAACTTCAGAAAAACCCTCCCCTGCGCCCGTTACGTCTGCTAAAGACGCTATCAACGCTATGTATGCTGAGCAAGCCCAGCAGATGGAGCCAATTCTAGCTCCATCAGCCAGAGAAGCCGTGAATGCCGCCGCCAGTCAGGACACAGGGCGTAATTCCAAGTCCGCAGCTAATTTGCACCACGGTTCAATTCAGAAAAACATCGATACTTCGCGTACGTCTGCTGCGGCTTTGTTGCAACGCGCCAAGTCGCCTCGCCCCTCAGCTACCGAGACCGAGCCAGCCAACTCTTTTGATCCGCTTGCCTCACGCTTGCCCAAGGCTGCCCACAAAAAATCTACTCAGTCTGCCCACTCCGAACAAGAAATTCCAGTTATTCGCACTTCACTCAAACTTGGTTCATTGGCTCGTCCAAAGTCGGCGCCAGTAGTATTGCCACCGAATGCTCGCATGGCTCAAGTGGCACGGCCAGTCGGCGGTTCGGCTCGAATTAGCAAACTAAGCGGTTTACTTTCACGCCGCCCAGGCGATGCGCAAATTATCCAGCCAAACACCATTAACCCCGGTCAGCACACCAAGCATTTAGCTAGTGGCGCAAAGTCTCTGCCGAGTACCACGGATAATAACGGTGCCTTAGAAGTCCAGATTTTATCAGGCTCTAAAGCCTTGCCAACTAAAGCGCCCGCTCAAATGGTTAAATCTGCACCTAAACCTATCACCCCTGCTCGAGTGCCGCGCCCAACTGGACCACTGCGAGACCCTCAGATGGTGGGCGGTGGTAATGGTGGTTCGCACCGAACATCAAAGAGTAAGGCGGCACCCCTGTGGCCAGCCGCTGCGGCTACCGCACTTGGTCCTAAGCCAAAATTCCGCTCTGCCCCCAAAGGTTACGCTAGCGCCACTCCTACCGGTGTGGCTACTGATAATGCTTACGTAATGGCGACTCCCCCCAAGATAAACTTAGCTCGTCACCGCGCTGACTTGGCTGAACTTGGAGTAGTAGAGGATTATCATGCTTCACGCGTGCCAGAGCCAATGGGTGACAAGGCGCCAATCGGTCGCCTCAAAGCACAAACTGTAGCTGCTGGACATGGTAAAGCTGCTCCCAACATCAAAGCCGACAACACTTCAAACTACAGCTTTCTGTCCAAGAAAAAACCAGTCGATAATAACCGTTACGCTCTTGGAGGCCAGTCTCCATTCCTCAAATCAGTCAATGTAGAAAAGCGTCCGCTTTCTGATAATGCTGCTCACGGTCAGACCAAAATCGAGCGCCCGATGGTTGAGGAGAAATCCGGTAAGTCTGGTCGCAAGAATATTTATGCTAAGAAAAATAAATCCAAAACCGATGCTCGTCAAGACTTGCCACAACGACCGACAGTGATTGTTCCTGTCAGTCGCCGTTCTAAAGTCCCGCTATTCCTCTTGATTTTATTCACAATTATTCTTGGCGCAGTAGTTGGTGCCGCAGCCTATCTTTGCTTCTTCCAGTAGCCAGATAGTAGACAGTCAGTGCCGTATTTATTTTTTGTTGCTTATTGTGAGGTGTATAAAACCACAAAAATAGGCTTCATCAGCCTATCCTCTTATTATAGCACACATTTCTAAAAAAGTCAATATTTGGTGCGAGTGGAGAGAATCGAACTCTCATCTCAAGTTTGGAAAACTTGCATACTAGCCGCTGTACTACACTCGCATGTAACTTGCGGTATTTCCTGGGGTGGGATATCGGAATTGAACCGACGACCTTCTGGACCACAATCAGACGCTCTAACCATCTGAGCTAATCCCACCACAACATAGGAAATACTGTTTCCATTATATCATATTTTTTGGATTGTGTCGCAAATATCTTTTCTCGGGGTTCAATAAACGAACTTAGAACAGCCTCTAAGTTTTAAGTAGCTATCTACATT